>LNDZ01000021.1 GCA_001464495.1 Betaproteobacteria bacterium Ga0074130 | reverse complement strand
AGGAAGACACGCGGGTGACGCGCCCACAGCGGCGCGCCGGGTTGCGGGCAGTGCAGGGGCAGATCATGGGCGGTGACGTTAACTTCGCGGGTGTTATCTTTTGCGTCGCTCATTCTGATTCCTTAGATAAGGCAATGTAAGGCAATGGGTAGTGCAATTAAACCGGGGTCAGCCAGTGTGCGTATTCAGGCACCTTGCCATTCACCACATCAAAGAAGCGGGCTTGCAGCTTGGTGGTGATGGGGCCACGACGACCTTCACCGATCTGGCGTCGATCAAGCTCGCGGATCGGCGTCACTTCAGCCGCGGTGCCGGTGAAGAAGGCTTCGTCAGCGGTGTACACATCATCACGCGTCAGGCGCTTGGAGACGATGGTGTAGCCGAGATCCTTGGCCAGCGAGTGAATGGTCGAACGGGTGATGCCGATCAGTGCTGATGCGATTTCTGGTTCGTAAATCTGGCCATCCTTGATGATGAACAGATTTTCGCCAGCGCCTTCGGCGACGAAACCATCGACGTCCAGCAGCAGTGCTTCGTCGTAACCGTCATCCACGGCTTCCATGTGGGCGAGGATAGAGTTGGCGTACGAGGCAGCGTACTTGGCGCGGCACATCGTCACATTGACGTGATGGCGGGTGAAGCTGGAGGTCTTGATACGAATGCCACGCTCCATGCCTTCTTCGCCCAGATAGGCGCCCCAAGGCCATGCGGCGATGGCGACGTGCGTCTGCGCACCATGCGGGCTGATACCCATTTTTTCCGAGCCGTAGAAGGCGATCGGGCGGATATAGCCGGATTCGAGATTGTTCACACGCACCACTTCCTTGTGCGCCTCGATGATGGTGGCCTTGTCGAATGGCATTTCCATGCGGAAAATGTGTGCCGAGTTAAACAGGCGATCCGTATGTTCCTTGAGACGGAAAATGGCCGTGCCGTTCACGGTCTTATAGGCGCGCAGGCCTTCAAACAGGGACAAACCGTAGTGCAGGGAATGCGTCAGCACATGGGTGTTGGCCTCCCGCCAGGGCACGAGCTTGCCGTCGTACCAGATGGAACCGTCGCGGTCGGACATGGACATGAATCAATCTCCAGCTAAATGAGCGTAAAGCAGTGATTTTAGCCGATTTGCAGCCCGACTCGGAGCGCTGTCGTCCAGTCAAAGTAAAATACTGGCATGGAAAGAATCTGGAAACCCAATGCAACCGTTGCGGCGATTATCGAGCGCGACGGCAAGTTCCTCCTGGTCGAGGAGGAAACCGATGACGGCATTCGCTACAACCAGCCGGCCGGCCATCTGGATGACGGAGAGTCGCTCCCGGCTGCCTGTGCCCGCGAGGCGCTTGAAGAGACAGCCTGTCATTTCACGCCGACCGAGCTGGTGGGCATCTACCAATGGGGGCCACCGAGCAAACCCGAGCTGACCTATCTACGCTTCGCCTTCAGCGGCGACTTGGGCGCTTTTGAGGCGGATCGGCAGCTGGATACCGGCATCATCCGCGCCGTGTGGCAGACCCCGGCCGAGATCGAGGCGGGGCAGGATCGCCACCGTAGCCCCTTGGTCTGGCAATGCGTGCAGGACTATCTGGCTGGTCGGCGCTATCCGCTCGACCTGATCCGCTATTACGGGGAAAAATAGGGCTATGCCCCGCTGGTTACTGGCATGCCTGCTGATCTGGGCTGGAAGTGCCGCGGCCGATGAGCGCATCAGCATTTGTTACAACTATGGCTGTGCCGCCGAGAAAGCGGTGCGCTATACCGAGCCGCAACTAGCCTGGGCGCGTAAAGCGTTGAGTGCAGCGCGCAACCCCGAACAGGAACGGCAGGCACTTGCGCCAGTGATCGGGCGCCTTTACTTGTGGGCCGGCATGCAATCCCCAATCTACGTGGACAAGGGCGGCAATACGGCCGACGATGCGGTCAACGGCGCGATGGATTGCATCGACCACTCGACCACCACAACCCGTTTGCTGACGGTGTTGGAGCGCCGTGGCTGGTTGCGCTATCACCGGGTGATTGAGGTACAGCACCGCAACCGCTTTTTTATCTTTGATCACTATTCTGCGGCGATCAAGGAAAAGCAGCCGAGCTGGCTGCCGCGTGAGAAAATTGCCTATACGGAAGACATGCCGGAAGAAATTATGCCGGACCGGTTCGTGGTGGATAGCTGGTTTGTGGATAACGGCAAACCCGCGGTGATCTTGCCGCTGGAACATTGGAAGGACGGAGGCGGCCCCGAGGTCGGCAACTGAGATGCAGAACGAAATAAATAAGATTGAAGCCGGGCAGGGCCGTACGGTCGTGGTTGGCATGTCCGGCGGCGTGGATTCGTCGGTCACCGCGCTATTGCTGAAGCAGCGCGGCTGGAAGGTCATCGGCCTGTTCATGAAGAACTGGGAAGATGACGATGACAGCGAGTTCTGCTCAACGCGTCAGGACTTGATCGACGTGGCGTCGGTGTGCGACGTGATTGGTGTCGATCTTGAGGTCGTCAATTTCAGCGCTGAATATAAGGACCGTGTCTTCGCTGAGTTCTTGCGTGAATATCAGGCTGGCCGTACGCCGAATCCGGACGTGCTGTGCAATGCCGAAATCAAGTTCAAAGCTTTTCTCGATCACGCCATGGGCCTTGGCGCAGAGCGCATCGCAACGGGGCATTACGCGCAAGTGCGCGATTTTCAGGGAAAGATGCAATTGCTCAAGGCCGAGGACGGCAGCAAAGACCAAAGTTACTTTCTGCATCGTCTGAGTCAGGCGCAGCTCAAGAACACTATGTTCCCGGTAGGGCATCTGCTCAAGCGCGATCTGCGGAAGATTGCTGAGGACGCCAAGTTACCCAATTTCGCCAAGAAGGACTCAACCGGCATCTGCTTTATCGGCGAGCGCCCCTTCCGCGAATTTCTACAGCGCTACCTACCGACGCAGCCGGGCGAGATTCGCAATCTCGATACCGACAAGGTGATGGGACAGCATCAGGGGCTGATGTATCACACGATTGGTCAGCGCGATGGCTTGGGCATTGGTGGCGTCAAAGGTGCACCAGAGTTGCCTTGGTATGTAGCCCAGAAGGATATGAGTAAGAACGTGCTCTATGTCGTGCAGGGCCATGATCATCCGGCGCTGCTCAAGCCCAGCCTCAAGGCGCAGGATTTGTCATGGGTGGCCGGGACTGAGGCTGCCGACCTTCCTCATACCCATTGGGTGTACAACGCCAAAACCCGCTACCGTCAGCCGGATGCACCGTGCGAAGTCACGCGCGTGACGGCCGATGAATGCGAGGTTTCTTTCGCAGTGCCGCAATGGGCAATTACGCCGGGGCAGAGCGTTGTGGTCTATGAAAGCACAGTGTGTCTGGGCGGCGGTATTATCGTCTAGCCCCTGCTTGGTTGGTGAGTGCTTAACTAAGCGCGTCGCCCTCACCGATAAAACAACAAGGCCCGCATCTGCGGGCCTTGTTGTTTTAGTCGTGCGGGACGGTATCAATGAAAGATTGTCGTTGTGACAGTTTTTCAAATAGCCGTGCCAGATTAGGGTAGTCAGTGCGCCAGTCAAAATCAGGCAGACGCAGGTCACAGTAACCGAGGGCGGTGCCGAGGGCGATGTCCGCCAGCGAGAAGCCACTGCCGTTACACCAAGGCTGCTCGCCAATTTCGGCGTTGGCAACGCTGAGAGTGTTTTCGATACGGTTGCGCTGACGCTTGATCCAGCCTTCGCTGCGTTCGCCATCCTTGCGTTTGCGTTCCAGATGCAGCGCAATAGCGGCTTCGCAAAGCCCATCGCCGAGGGCTTCCCAGCGCTTCACTAGCATACGCTCACGACCAGAGGGCGGGATCATCTTGTTGTTCGGCGTGCCGTTGTCGAGATGTTCGACGATCACACGCGAGTCGTAGATCGCGCTGTCGTCATCGAGGACCAAGACGGGAATTTTGCCCAACGGGTTGTACTGGGCAATGCCATTGCCTGCCACCCACGGCGAGTCGATCAGGAACTCACAGTCGATCTTCTTTTCAGCGAGAACGATGCGAACCTTGCGAACAAAGGGGCTGGGGTAAGTGCCGATCAGCTTCATGTGTTTTTTGTCTGAGGACTTCTTCTTAAGCGAAGGAAATTATACCACCCGCCTCCATTCTGACATCTACCTGACAGCATGGCGGGCGACTTGGGTCCGCATGATAAAATTGCCGTTTTACGTGTTCCCAAGCCAATCACCATGAGCCTCACACCACTCAACGCCCTTTCGCCGCTGGACGGCCGTTATGCCGCCAAGCTCGACGCGCTGCGCCCTTTCTTTTCGGAGTTCGGGCTTATCCGCAACCGCGTTAAGGTTGAGATCGAATGGCTCAAGGCACTGGCTGCCGCGCCACACATTGCCGAAATCAAACCTTTCTCCGCCGCCACCATTGCTGAACTGGATGGTGTGATCGCCAGCTTCAGTGAGGCGGATGCCGAGGCCGTGAAGACCATCGAGGCGCGCACCAATCACGACGTTAAGGCGATGGAGTATTGGCTCAAGGAGCGTCTTGCCAGCAATGCTGAAGTGACCGCTGCAACCGAATTTATCCACTTTGCCTGCACGTCCGAGGACATCAACAACACCTCGCATGCCCTCATGCTGCAAGAGTCGCGTGATCAGGTGCTGCTGCCGGCCTTCGATAAAGTGCTGGAGCGCTTCCGTACCCTGGCACATGACTTGGCCGAACTGCCCATGTTGTCGCACACGCACGGCCAGCCAGCGTCGCCGACCACGCTAGGCAAAGAAATGGCGAATATCGCTGCCCGCCTGATCCGTGCGCGTGCGCGCATTGCAGGCGTCAGCATGACGGCTAAGTTCAATGGCGCTGTCGGTAACTACAACGCCCATCTGTCGGCTTACCCGGATTTCGATTGGGAGCAGTTCAACAAGGGCTTCATCGAGTCGCTGGGCCTGACCTTCAATCACTACACCATCCAGATCGAGCCGCACGATGCTATGGCCGAGCTGTTCGATGCCTTTGCCCGCGCCAACACGATCCTGATCGATGCCAACCGCGACATCTGGCAATACATCTCGCTTGGCTATTTCAAACAGAAGCTCAAGGCCGGCGAAATTGGCTCCAGCACCATGCCACACAAGGTCAATCCGATCGACTTCGAAAATTCAGAAGGCAATCTAGGCCTCGCCAACGCAACGCTGCGTCACTTGTCCGACAAGCTGCCGATCTCGCGCCTGCAACGCGACCTGACCGATTCAACCGTGCTGCGCAATATGGGTGTCGCCACCGGCTACGCACTGCTGGCCTATGATTCCTGCTTGCGCGGCTTGTCGAAGCTGGAAGCCGATCCGGAACGCCTGCATGCTGACCTAGATGCCTGCTGGGAAGTGCTGGCCGAGCCGGTGCAGACCGTTATGCGTCGTTATGCCGTGCCCAATCCGTATGAGCAATTGAAGGATCTGACTCGCGGCAAGGGCATCACCAAGGAAGCGCTGCAGACCTTCGTGGCCACACTGGCGATTCCAGAATCGGAGAAAAAGCGTCTGCTCGAGATGACCCCATGGTCCTACATCGGCAAGGCTGTTGAACTCGCCAAGAACATCTGACCAATACAGGATTCCCGCATGTCTGCATTTGCTACCCATCTGAAGAGCCTGCCCAAGGTTTCGCACATTGAATCGATCGCTCTCAGTGATGCCGAGGGCAACCAAGTCGCCCTGATCGAAAATAAGCCCGGTCAGGCCGGTTCGCTGGCTGTCTACAATCACCTGGCTCAAACCTGGGGCATGATCACCGCCGAAGCGGCTGCTAAGGGCTTGGAAATCTATGCCGAGCACACCGAGGATGCGCGTGCCCATCCCGGCAAGCATCCGAACATTGATCGCCTGTTTGATATTTTCAAGTCGGGTCAGGCGCTGCGCGTGAAGCACACCTACGCAACCGATCCGGGAATTGATGGCTTGAAGCCCTGAGTTTCTGCTTCTTCTGGTTTACGCCATTTTAAAAGCCCGCCGAGTCTGCTGACTGAGCGGGCTTTTTTGTTGCGGAGAGGCTGGGATCAGACGACAGCTTCCTGCTTTTCAACCTTGGGCTTGGGGATGAACTGTTCGCGTGACACACCTAGCCACATGACCAGTGGTGATGCCACCAGTACCGACGAGTAGATGCCGAAGCAAATACCGATGGTCAGCGCCAGTGCAAAGTAGTGCAGGGCGGTACCACCAAAAATCAGCATCGACGTCACCATCAACTGTGTACTGCCGTGGGTGATGATGGTGCGGGAGATGGTGCTGGTGATGGCGTGGTCGAGGACTTCCGGCGTGGTCATGCCGCGCTTCTTTTTGAAGGTTTCGCGGACGCGGTCAAACACCACCACCGACTCGTTGACCGAGTAACCGAGGACAGCGAGCACCGCCGCCAGAACCGGCAGCGAAAATTCCCATTGAAAGAGGGCAAAAAAGCCCAGGATGATCACCACGTCGTGCAGGTTGGCGATGATGGCCGAGACGGCAAAGCGCCATTCAAAGCGTACAGCTAGGTAAGCAACGATTCCCAGTACCACCAGCAGCAAGGCCATGGCGCCATCTGAGGCCAGCTCTTTGCCCACTTGCGGACCCACGAACTCGACGCGCTTCAGCTCCGGTTGGTTAGTCGTATCGACCGTCTTCAGCGCATTCAGAATGCGTTCACTGACCTTGTTCGAGTCGGTGTCCTTCGCCAGTGGCACGCGAATCAGCACATCGCGCGAGCTCCCGAAGTTTTGTACTTGCGGGTCGCTGAAGCCCTCACCCTCAATTTGCTTGCGCAGATTGTCGATGTTGGGTGCTTGTGGGTAGGTCACTTCCATCAGGGTGCCGCCGGTGAACTCGACACTGAAATGCAGGCCTTTAGTGGCGAGGAAGAAAACAGCCAGCAAGAAGGTGATGAATGAAATGACATTGAACACCAGCGCATGGCGCATGAAGGGAATGTCTTTTTTGATGCGGAAAAATTCCATGTCTTACACCTTCTGACGGTATTCGGAGGTACGTGCCGCGCTGTGGGCGTGGACGACGGATGCGGTCGACTTGCTGAGCATCAAGTTCATTATTTCGTGCCCGATTGCCAGATTTGCCCGATCGACAGGCTGGTCAACTTTTTGCGGCGGCCGTAGATCAGGTTGATGGCAGCGCGTGAGACCACCACCGAGCTGAAGATCGAAGTCAGGATGCCAAGGCAATGCACCACCGCGAAGCCGCGCACTGGCCCTGAACCAAAGATCAGCAGCGCGACCCCAGCAATCATGGTGGTTACGTTGGAGTCGAGAATGGTTGCCCAGGCATGTCCGTACCCTGCGGTGATAGCGGCTTGCGGTGAGTTACCGGCACGTAGCTCCTCACGCACACGTTCGTTGATCAGCACGTTGGCATCAATGGCCATACCGAGGGTCAGTGCAATTGCCGCAATCCCCGGCAGGGTGAGTGTGGCTTGCAGCAAGGACAACAGTGCGACCAGGAACAGTAGGTTGGCCGACAGCGCAATCACCGACACCAGACCGAACAGCAGGTAGTAGGACATCATGAACACCGCGATGGCAATAAAGCCCCACAGTGTCGAGTGGAAGCCCTTGCTGATGTTCTCGGCACCCAGGGTTGGGCCAACCGTGCGCTCTTCGATAATTTCCATCGGTGCGGCCAGTGAGCCAGCGCGCAGCAGCAGGGCCACATCCGTGGCTTCTTCGGTGGTCATGCGACCGGAAATCTGTACGCGGCCACCGCCAATTTCCGAGTTGATGCGTGGGGCCGTGACCACCTCGCCCTTGCCCTTCTCGATCAGCAGAATGGCCATGCGCTTGCCCACGTTGTCGCGGGTGATGTCCTTGAAGATACGGGCGCCAGCGGAGTCCAGCGTCAGATGTACGGCGGGTTCGTGGTTCTGGCCGTCAAAGCCGGGCTGGGCATCGGTCAGACGCTCGCCGGTGAGTACCACTTGCTTCTTAACCAGCAGGCCGTAACCGCCGCGTTCTGTGTAGTACTCAGTGCCTGGGGGCGGCAGGCCGCGCGCTGCCTGCTCCATGACGGTGGGGTTCTGGCTATTCTCGTCATCCACCATGCGGATTTCTAGGGTGGCGGTGCGGCCCAGAATGTCCTTGGCCTTGGCGGTGTCTTGCACCCCCGGCAGTTGCACGACGATACGGTCTGCGCCCTGTTGCTGGATGATCGGCTCGGCCACGCCAAGCTCGTTGATCCGGTTATGCAGCGTGCTGATGTTCTGCTTGATTGAGTCGCTTTGTAAGCGCTGCTGCGCTTCCGGCTTCATGGTCGCCACGAGCTTAAAGTCACCACCCTCTTGTTGTTCCACCACGGCGAGATCGGGTTGGTTATCGGTCAGCACGTTTCGCACCTTGGTGCGGGTGTCTGCATCGCGGAAGCGAATGATCAGGGTGTTGCCTTCACGGGCAATACCGCCATGACGAAGGTTTTTGTCACGCAGCAGGGTGCGGATGTCAGCACCGACTGAATCCAAACGCTTGGTCACAGCGCCCTTCATGTCGACTTGCAGCAGGAAATGCACACCACCGCGCAGATCGAGGCCCAGATACATGGGCATGGCATGGATGGAGGTCAGCCAAGAGGGCGAGCTGGAAAGCAGATTGAGCGCCACGCTGTAGGTGGCATCGCTGGCGACTGGGTTAAGCGCCTTTTCGATGGCGTCCTTGGCCTTGAGTTGGGTGTCGGTGCTGTCAAAGCGTACGCGGATGCTGTTGTGATCAGCAAACAGTCCCTGATTCTGAATGCCCTCGTTTTTAAGCACATCCTCGACACGGCTGAGCAGCTTGGCATCGACCTTGATGGCGGTCTTGACGCTGGACACCTGCACGGCTGGCGACTCGCCAAAGAAGTTGGGCAGGGTGTACAGCAGCCCCAGCACCAGCGTGATGGCGACCAGGATATTTTTCCAGAGCGGGTAACGATTCATGGGATCAGGGCAGAAACGGAGGGGCAGGAATGCGAGGTAGAACCGGGACAAGCCGCGCGTTGCGCTGTGCCTGCCCCGTGCTTTGACGCTTTACAGGTGCTTAAGCGTGCCCTTGGGCAGTACGGCAGAGACAGCATGTTTCTGGATCTGGATTTCAACGCCGGTGGCGATTTCCAGCGTGGTGAAGTTATCGCCGATCTTGCTGATGCGGCCGGTGAACCCGGCGCCAGTCACAACTTCGTCACCCTTTTGTAGATCAGATAGCAGCTTGCGGTGTTCCTTGGCCTTCTTCATCTGCGGACGCACCATGACAAACCAGAGTGCGGCGGTAACCAGGAGGAAAGGCAAGAAGGCCATGAAGCCGGTGGTCGGATCGGTGGCGCCCGCAGCCTGGGCGTATGCATTCGAAATCAGCACGTGAAGCTCCTGAAATTATTAAGAAAAGGACAGCGCACAAGTATAACAGCTGCCGCTGGTGCGGCAGCTGTCACCAGGGCCGCGAAACCAGACGATCTAACTTAAGCAAAAGGCTTAATCACAAGGCTCAACTGCCAGCCTTTAGTTGGGCGCGCTGACGGTGAAATTCAAGTTGCCAAGCGGAAAAATTGTCCGACTCAATGGCGTCACGGATTTCACGCATTAGTTCTTGGTAGTAGTACAGGTTATGGATGGTATTGAGCCGTGCGCCAAGGATTTCACCGGTGCGATGCAGGTGGTGCAGGTAGGCACGGGTGAAGTTGCGGCATGTGTAGCAGCCGCATTGCTCATCGAGTGGGCGGGTATCGGCCTTGTACGTGGCGTTCTTGATCTTGACGTCGCCCCAGCGCGTAAACAGCCAGCCGTTGCGGGCATTACGCGTCGGCATTACACAGTCGAACATATCGATGCCACGGCCGACTGAATAGACAATGTCTTCCGGCGTACCCACGCCCATCAGGTAATGTGGCTTGTCAGCCGGCAATTTGGGGGCCGTGTGCGCGAGGATGCGCTCCATGTCTTCCTTGGGCTCGCCCACGGACAGGCCGCCAATGGCGAAGCCATCAAAGCCGATGTCGCTGAGTGCAGCCAGCGATTCGTCGCGCAGGTGCTCATGCATGCCGCCTTGGACGATGCCGAACAGGGCATTGGTGTTTTCCAGCCGGTCATGCTCGTCACGCGAGCGCCGGGCCCAGCGTAAGGACAGGCGCATGGACTCGCCCGCTTGACGTTCATCAGCGGGGTAGGGCGTACATTCGTCGAAGATCATGACGATGTCGGAATTCAGCACCTTCTGAATCTGCATCGAGTCTTCGGGGCGCATGAACAGGCGGTCGCCATTAATCGGTGACTGAAACTTGACGCCTTCTTCTGTGATCTTGCGCAGATCACCAAGCGAGAACACCTGAAAGCCGCCTGAGTCTGTCAGGATTGGCTTGTCCCACGCCATGAAGCGGTGCAGCCCTTCGTGCGCCGAGATGATGTCCAGCCCTGGGCGCAGCCACAGGTGGAAGGTGTTACCGAGCACGATTTGTGCGCCGATTTCTTCCAGCTCATTCGGCGCCATCGCCTTGACCGTGCCATAGGTGCCGACCGGCATGAAGACCGGCGTTTCGACCACGCCATGCGCGAGGGTCAGGCGGCCGCGGCGCGCAGCGCCATCGGTCTTGAGGAGTTCAAATTTCATCGTCAGATCACTCTTTGCGACCTCTTCCGCCGGGCGGGATAAGGCTGGGGTGAGGGTGGGCACACTCAAACGGCATGAGGGCGCTTGGTCAGAAGCATGGCATCGCCATAGCTGAAGAATCGGTAGCGCTGTGTGATGGCATGCGCATAGGCTGCGCGTATTGTCTCACTCCCGGCAAAGGCGGAGACCAGCATCAGCAGCGTGGACTTGGGCAGGTGAAAGTTGGTCAGCAGCATGTCTGCCACCTTAAAGTCAAAACCGGGGGTAATAAAAATATCCGTCTCGCCGCTATCTGCCTGTAGCTTGCTGTACTTGCGCGCAACCGATTCGAGGGTGCGCAGCGTGGTCGTGCCGATCACCACAACACGTCCACCCTTGGCCCGTGTCTCGGCAATCGCATCGACCGTGGCTTGCGGCAGGATGTAGCGCTCACTGTGCATCTTGTGCTCAGCAATGTGGTGCACCCGCACGGGCTGAAAGGTACCGGCACCCACATGCAGGGTCACATAGGCGGTGTTGATACCCGCAGCATTTAGGGTAGAGAGCAGGGCCTCATCAAAGTGCAGCCCGGCGGTGGGCGCTGCAACCGAGCCTTTTTCGCGCGCAAACACCGTTTGGTAGCGCGACTCGTCGGCCTCGCCGGCTGCGTGCTCGATATACGGCGGCAGCGGCAAGCGGCCATATTCCTCTAGCAGCTCAACGGCATTGCCCGGAAAGCGCAGGCGGTAAAACTCGCCAATGCGTTCAATCACATCGACCGTCAGCGCGCCTTCCAGGGTGATTTTTCCACCCGGTTTGGGTGATTTACTGGCGCGCACCTGGGCCAAAACATCGGTGGTGTCGAGCGGCCGCTCGACCAACACTTCAACCTGGCCGCCACTGTCTTTCTGGCCGCACAGGCGCGCATGCAGCACGCGTGTGTCGTTCATGACGAGCAGGTCACCGGCACGTAAGCGCTGGGGCAAGTCAATGATATGCGCGTCCTGTAGCGGGGACTCAACCACCAGTAGACGGCTGGCCGAGCGTTGTGCCAGCGGCGCTTGCGCGATCAGTTCAGGGGGCAGCGGGTAGTCAAAATCGTCGAGGGTTAGGGACATGGGCAGTGTTTTTCTGTGTCGCAGAGGTTGTGTCGCGCGCGCGATTCACGGATAATGCGCGCTCCCTCCACAAGGGAGCGCTATTTTACGCGACCTTGTATCTCGTAGCCGAGATGGCGGAATCGGTAGACGCAGCGGATTCAAAATCCGCCGCCGCAAGGTGTCCGGGTTCGAGTCCCGGTCTCGGCACCAGTAGTATTCACAATGGTTTTCGGGCGATTCCGTTTTTTGAGAATACACCGAATACCTACCAGTTTGGGAAATTTTGGGACGGTTTTTGTCCCTTTTTGTCCCAGATTTTCCCGCAGATTCCCGATATTTTTTGTCCCGTTTTTTCCCATTCGGAATTGCGGACTCAAACGAATCGGGCTATTCTTGGCGAGGAGTCAGCAGCTGTGTTGACCTAAAACTCAGACAGCATCTCGCAAATTTCGGGCGCTAGTTTTTCGCACCGAACTCCTCACGCAATTCGCCACCCCCTGGCGACTCGTGCTTGCCTCTCTGAGGCAAGCGGCACCGCTTGGCCTTCCTTTCCGGCCGCCTCGCCAAGCCTTGCCAGTCAATTGCGGCCTCGACCACATCGAGGCAAAAATGACCCACCTTTCTACGCTGCAGATTTTGCTGCAGCAGACCGGCGGCGCCGTCCAGGTGCCGCTGTCCACCGCTGGGCGACTTCTTGGGCTCAAGGCAAAAACTGCGGCGAACCAAGCCTGTCGCGGCGAGTTCCCGATTCGCTCCTACCTTTTTGGCCGCGTTCGCTACGTCGCCGTTGCCGACATCGCCGCCCATATCGATGCAGCTCGCGGCATCGTTGAGGCGGAGCTGGGTGCCGTAGCTCCTGCGATGCCAGCATCGCCACCAAAGCGTCGCCCAGGGCGACCAACGAAGCTTGAAATCATGCTCCGCCACTCTACCCAGAATCGAGTAGCGGCATGAAGGGAACGCTTCGGCATGAGGGCAAAATCAGAATGGCGGATCCACAGCCGCGGGCGTTGGTACGCGATGCCCGACTTTCCTTCGGCGCTCGTGGGCTTTTCGTATTCTTGGATGACTTGCCGGAAGGGTGGGAAGTTCGCCTTGGGCATCTGGCGAAGATGTCACCTGACGGCAGAGATGCGATTCGGTCGCGGATGCGTGAGCTAGAGGCTGTTGGAGCTCTGCGCATCGAGAAAATTCGAGGGGAGGGTGGGCTGCTAGCAGGGCAATGCTGGGTCCTAGTCGCAGCCCATCTTTGGGCGCAAGAGTCGCCGCTCAATCCCATGCCTGACAAGGGGGACACCGAGAAACGGATTTTCCGAAACTCGGTTAGCCCGAAAATCGACAAAGCCGACACAAAGGGTTTTTCCGAAGTTGACGGGTTTATAAAAGACAACAACAACGGCACCGTCCTTAACTTTTCCGACGGCACCTCGCTCGTTGATGTTCCTAAGGACTGGGCGGAAGATCTTCGTGAAGAGGTCGAGTCGCAAGTTGCCAAGACCACCAAGGCAGCGTTGGCAAAGGGGATTCTGCGGCACTGGGTGAAGGCGGGGATGCCTTCGCGATCCCGCCCAAAGCCGAGCTACTCGCCTCCGGTGGCACCTATTCAGCCTGAAGAGACCCGAACGCCACCAACGCCTGCTGCAAAAGCGGCGATGGATGCGACCCGCAGGCGTGGGAAGTCCGCACGGGGCGGGAAGTCGTGATCGCCACCTTCGGCGGCTCACATGGCCCCATCCGCTTTGCGAATGGGGGGGCTGTGGAACCTTGTTGGCGCCGGCCTAGCCTTTCCAGGGATTCTGTTCTTCGGAGCCGCGAAGGCTTACGAGGCCCTGCGGCGGGGCGGGCTAGACGGGCCTACGGCCCTGCAATGTCTCGCGCCAGTCGGCGAGATCTGCGGCATATGCTCACCGCTACGCGGTTGCGCTATTCCTCGACTCGGCCCTTCGGGCTTCCCGTCTGTCACGTGTCATTGCTCCGCCCTTCTTTCCCCGCCGCCCCTTCGGGCCGGACCTCTTCAGCCCCAAAGCGAGCGGCTCCGAAGAGCAGAAACCCAACGATTAAAGCAGGAGAACCATGCAAGACGCCAACCAACACAGCACGACCAAAGATCCCGGGGGCGCTGCCCCCAGTCCCCCGGAGCTCACCAAAGAGCAGGGCCTTCAAAGCAACAAAAGGAGAACTGTGATGAATATTCCAAGCAACCAACGTCGCCAACTTGCAATCGCGTTTCACTCAGGTCGCAGGGGGGATGCCGAAGTGAATCCGTTCGTAACTGGCGGGCTACTGGGCTGGGCCTCCGCTGAGACGCCGTTGGTAGCAGCCTGGGAGGCCGGCCGACATCGCCGCGCTGGCGACAGGTTGCTTGCTCGTGTCATGTTGGCAGGGGCTATAGAGCTTATGCATATGGTCGTGCTTTGCGGCCGGCACATCGACTTTCAATAACGAGGAGGTGCTATGTACCATCTAAAACCGCATGCAAGGCTCTCCATGGCGATTTTGTGTTGGGCCATGGGGGTAGGCGCTCTTACTGTCTCTTTTGTTCTTCTGTTGGCTTTCCTGCCAGCTGCAGATGCATATGTGCTTACCGCACTCTTGTATTTTCTGTTTGGGGTTTTGGTTACGCGGCGGCTTAGCCGCGACCTCGTCGAGTGGCGTGATTACTACGGCACCGTTTCCAATAAATCAGAATTTACGAGTCGGATGATCACGCTGTGGATCATCCGCTGGCCACTGGAAATCAGCCGGATGGCAATCAGTCGTCTTTGAGGCGCTTACTCTGGGCTTGAGGTAGGCGTGTATTACACCGAGAAGCCGAGTTGTCTTCAGGGCGCGAAGACTGGCCTCTACTGGGGTCGTTCATAGGGCGCGGTTCATCGTCTGTGGGCCTTTGGGGCTGCTGGTCTGCATGGGGCTTTGCCCCATACCCAGTAATTCACTCTTCTCAGCCCTTTGCGATTTTTTTTCTCAGAATTTTAGAAAAATGTTCGTAAAGGGCCATTTTGTGCACGGCATTGAGCTGCGACTTTTTTTGTCGAAGCTTGAAAAATGGTGTCTCGACTTTGGAGGCACCTATGCGAAAAAACCACCTCATTCTTCTTCTTTTTTTGACGCTGCCAGGCGTGGCCTTTGCCGCTGGCGTTGATGTCGGCGGGACAACTGAGATCATCCGCGAGGCATTCTCTGCCGCGACTGAAGCCGTCTCGAAGATTTCCGGGAAACTCGTCGACTACGGCAAAAACCTGACCACAATCCTCACCCTCATCGCTCTGAGCTGGTACGGCTTGCAGACGGTTTTAAGCGAAGGCGACGTGACCTCGGTAATGGGCGGGCTCATCAGAAAACTTCTGTTGGCAGGCATCATTTTCGGGGTGTTGAATTCCTGGGGTACGGGTACTGACATGGATCTCGTCAAAGCCGTCGACGGATCGTTTGTCATGCTGGCGGAGGAGATCGCGGGGCAAGGCGCTCTTGACTTAGGTAGCGGCCTCTCTGTTTTTTTAAACGCCGCCATGCAGGTCTATGACGCCGTGATGGGGTTCTCTCCGAGCTGGTGGTCTCCAGGGCAGATCGCAGAGTGGGCTGCTGCTGCGCTAGTCCTAGTCGGATTCAATGTACTTCTCATCGGTGCAGCCGCCGTGTACGCGTGCTCATACGCCCTTTCCCAATACATGGTCGTTTTGGCCGTACTGGCCGGTCCGGTCCTTATCCCATGGCTTCTACTCGGTAGCGTGACGAGCTGGCTGTTCTCGAGCTGGCTACGATTCTTGTTTACCGCCGGCATTGCGAAGTTTGTCGGGGCAGTGGTCCTGTTGATTGCGCAGGCGATGCTGCAAAGCATTGCCAACTTTTCGACCCGGATGGCTGAGGCCAACAAAGCGGCTGCTGCGATGTCTGGGGCCGATCAGATCGCCGCACTACAAGGGTACATCGCCCCTGCCATTGCGGCCACGATCGTGGCCGCCGTCGTAGCTTTCCTCATGAGCAAAATTTTCGAACTTGCGAACGGGCTCACCAGTGGATCTGCAACCGGTGGCGATGGTGCGATGTCTGCGGTTCGTTCTCAGGTCTCCTCGGCTGCCGGCGCAATGAGGGGAATGGCAAACGGAAAGTCTGCAACCAGTGGCGCCGTTTCCGCAGCTCGAGGCGCTGTCGCTGCAGCGCGAAACATCATCAATCCCAAGAAATAACTTTTACCCTTAAAAAGGAAAATCTATGTTCAAAAAACTCTTCGCAGCCGCCGCCGCAAGCCTCATTTTTTCGATGCCGGCTTCAGCCCAATGGGCTGTCTTCGACGCCAGCAACTTCATCAAAAATACGATCTCATCTGGACAGCTTGTCATTGCAGAGGCGCAGCGAGCTAGCCAGATTTTGAATCAACAGATGCAACTTGCCCGCCAGCTCGAACACCTAAAGAACCTCGGCGAGGCAATTCCTAAATACCAGGTCGATGATGTTTCACAAAACATTTCGCAATTGCGTGCCTTCACTGGCCAAGCCGCCCAACTCTATGGCGATATTGAGAAGTCCAGGTCGATGATGGAGGGACATATGCGGCAGTGGTCGATGTCCGGTTTGTCTTGGCAGGGGTACGTCGATGCGACGAACGCAGCCAACGCGGCTCGAGGTGAGGCTCTGAACTTTCTGCGGTATGAGGAGGCCCAGCAGATTGATCGGATGGCCCGCCAGGCAGACAGCATCCAGCGCACGGCGGCGGCCATCGGTGGTATCAGCGGCAGCCGCGATGGTCTCCAACTCCTGAATACCCAGCTCAACGTCTTGCTCGGACAATCGGCAGACATGTTGCGCATGGCGACGACTTCACGCCAAGTCGAAACGCAAGCGCAGGCCAAGAAGCTTGCGGAAGAGCAACGCGAGCAGGCAATCGCTGCCCAGCAAAAGAAAAATGCGGCATCACGGAGTCAGGCGGTACGCGAGGACCTTGAAAAGTTGAAGGGTTTCAATCCTTTCTCAGCTCTCCAGCGCAAGTGAGGTGACTGTGAGTAATTCTCCTTTCAAGCTGCCCCTGCGCCCGAAGAAAAAGATCGCAGTTCACCTCGATGCAGAGCTGGAAGAGCTTCTAATTCTCGCAAAGGAGCGCGCCCGCTCCGTAGGCGTGCGACTAGATGTAAGCGGGTATTTGCAAGACCCGCTACGTAAGTTCCTTGAAGACTGCCTCGAGACCCTCCCCCCGCAAAGGAAAAATCCATGAAAAAAATTATCTACCGATCCCCGACCTCCGGAGCCATCGTTGAGGTCGATCCTGACCTTTTAAAGTGCGAAGAATGGGGATACAAAAAGATCAAGGGCGCAACCGCCCGGACCTTCATTTATGCGGCCGCCGGCGCCGGCGCGGAATTTCCTGAGTGCCTTGTGGCTGCCCCGTGGGCCATGGTTGAACCGTGGCCCTGCGAGCAGCCGTGGCCTGTGTCCGTTGGAAGTACGAGCGAGACCTTTGACACGTTTTATCCTGAAACCTTCAAGGAACAAGAGGCTGCCGCAGAGCGAGAGCGGTTGTAAAAGCAACCTGCGGCCCGTAGTGTCGCGGCCGAAGGCCGCGGCGCTTTTTTTTTGCTCCCGTAAAGGGCCATTTTGTGCGTGGCATTGCGCCGCGACTTTTCGCCGCGCATGTTAAAAAATCAGTGTCGTCTCAACTTCAAACAAGGACGACGCCATGACCAAACCAATCTTCCTTCGCCCGATTTCAGCGCAGGCCCCTAAGCCAAAAAATATCACGATCAAGCTGCCACCCGAGCTGGCCGCCGACCTCGAAAATCTGCAGGCAGAATCTGAAGCCGCTGGCTTCAAATTCGACATCTATCTGGTGTGCGCTGCTGCACTTGAAGCGGCTGCGAAGCTGGTAAGGAAGGAGCTCAAGAAATCGCAGAGCCAGGGTGATCAAAAATGATCACAGTCATGCTCATGCGTATGAAAGACCTGAATAGCAGGTCTTTCAATATCGACATCAACACCGTGGGCTGCGCCCACACCCCCAGAAAGGCACAAGCCTTTCCTTCGGAAAGTCTCACACATCACGCAGCGGCCTTCGGCCCCCGCAAACCGTTGGGGCACAAGCGTCTTCTGCGCGTGCGCCCTCGCCTTTGGCGCGCTGCCGCTGATGGCCTGAAAGCCTTGCATGGCAAGGCTTTGGAGGGCGTGCGCCATGCGTGCTGAACGACTAACGATCAGGCTCCCCGGCGAGCTCGCCGGGGAGATCCGGCGTCTGGCTGCAGAGGCCGGGTTTCCGCCCGCGACGATGAGCCGTCTTCTCATCGAGCGAGCCGTTATCGGTGGTCAAGGCCTCGATCTGGCGCAGCGCCTGGCTGCGCTTGAGGGGGGCGTAAAGGCGCATGAGGAATCTCTGCGGCGCATCGTTGCCGCTGTCCAAAAAATCGCGGAGGACAGATGAGTTTCGATAATTTTTTGATTCGCCTGGCACAGGCCAGCGTCACGGCCATGCTTATTTTTTTGGTGGCCGGATACGGTTTGACGATTGCCCTTACTGGTTCCGCTGGTGAGGCATTTTTGGGCGCAAAGGCGCAGATATTTTTTTACGAGAATATCCTCCCGGCGCCGGAGCTCCGAGAAGCAAATGACCCGCAAAAAATCCGTTATTGGCGCGCAATCAACACCATAGAAACGACCACTACAAGAACGCGAAAACGCCTAAGTGCGGCGCTGCTGTTTGCTCTTATTCCTGCCGGCCCCGCCGGTCTTTTGGCCTGGCATCTGACAGTTGGTAGTGCCGGATCCAGAAAGCAAAAATATGAGTTAGGCGCCCGCCTTTTGACGGCCAAGGAAGTGAGGCTAAAAGTTGAAAAGCAGATGCGCAATAGCGAACTGGAAGACGCGATTTGTTTCGGTGGCATACCTGTCCCCCGCGAGCTGGAGTCACTTAGTTTTGCCATCCTTGGATCGCCCGGCAGCGGTAAATCATTGGCTATCAACGGACTACTTGAGACCATCCGCCGCCGCGGTGAGAAGGCCATCGTTTTCGATGCCGGGGGGGAGGCCATGAGCGGCTGGGCGGCCACGGGTGATTCGATCCTGAATCCGCTCGACTCGCGCTCTGAATCGTGGTCGCCATTTGCGGAAATGTCGGACGAATGGGACGCCGCCGCTGTAGCGGCGGCACTAATCGGCGAGGCAGAAAACGAGGCTGAAAGGGATTGGATCGGCCACGCGGCGAACGTTTTGACTGCGATCATTGAGCGCCTCTGGCGCCGAGGAAACCCGATCAATGGTGACCTCATTAGGTTTGCGGCATTGGGAACCCCTGATGAGGTCAAAAAGCTGATCCATGGGCATCCCGCGGCATCCTATTTTATGGAGGGAAACGAGCGTTTTCGGGGCAGCATCGTAGCCATGATCGGTGGCCGTCTAACGAGTTTCCAATGGCTTGATCAGAAGGCTGGCAGGGACGGATTTAGCGTGTCGGAATGGGCGACTTCGGATGGCAATGGCTGGCTTTGGGTTCCCTATCGTGAAGACCAGACGCGGCTACTGAAGCCTATCCGTCGCTGCGCGGCGGAGATCCTTGCGACTGCTCTTCTTTCCCAAGAAACGCAGCTTTCACGCCGGATATGGATCATCGCCGATGAGTTTGCCAGCTTGGGCAAGGTCGAGAAGCTTTTGGACTTGGCCAGCAAGGGCCGGAAGAAGGGGGCATGCTTGATTGTTGGCATCCAGACGACTGCCCAACTTAAGGCGATATGGGGGGACACGGGCCGCGACCTCTTGAAAAATTGCCTTCAGACTGTGATCGCACTGCGCACCAGTGATGGCGAAACCGCCAAGTTTCTTGAAAAGGATTTTGGTGAAACTGAATTCACCCGGGCAGACAAAAGCACCTCCAAGTCAGAAGGAAGGCGCTCCGAATCCTCATCGGTTCGCCATGTTCGGCAGGCGCTCATCATGGCCAGCCAATTCCAAACTCTCCCTCCGCGCACTGGCTTTCTCCGGATCGCCGGAATGGATGCCTGCCAGGTGACCCTGCCGATTGTGGAAGGCCCGCGCAAGGTCGCTCCTTTTATTCCTCGGCCAGCTCCACCACCGCCATCAGCCAGAAGAAAAGAAGGCCTCGACGAACTTTCAAAGATCCATGGAGGTACGTGATGTTGTCGGTGAGGAATGTGAGTCCCGGGCAGGCATCTAACTATTACGCCGGAGACGATTACTACACAGCTGGCGAGCCGCCGGGAGCCTGGCTGGGCAAAGGAGCTGCCGAGCTGGGTCTGGCCGGGCAGGTCGAGGCCGTAGACCTCAAGGCATTGCTTCACGGCCACCTACCTAACGGCATCGACCTGAACGAGACCTCGAGTGCCATTCGGCGAGCCGCCACAGACTTGACGGTTTCGGCGCCGAAGAGCGTTTCCATCGCCGCGCTGGTCCATGGGGATCAGCGTGTTATCGACGCTCACAGGCAGGCGGTTAAGCTGGCCATGGCCCGTGTAGAGGGGCTTGTCCAGGCCCGCATAACGGAAGCTGGGGCGACGCGGAGTGAGACCACAGGGAACGCTGTGATCGCTGCAATCGAACACGCGACAAGCCGAGGCGGTGACCCGCAACTCCATACACATTGCCTGCTGATGAATGCCACGAAAAGGTCTGATGGCGAGTGGCGCGCCATCGAAAACCGCGACATCTTGAGGCATCAGAAAGAGCTGGATGCACTATACAAAGCAGAGCTTTCCCATACCCTCCGTGAGGTCGGCTATGAGATCGTGCCGACCAAAGATGGCTTTGAGCTTGCTCACATTACTGCACAGCAAATCAGGGAGTTTTCCAGCCGAAGTGAGCAGATCGATGCCTGGCTTGCCGAACGTAAACTGAGCCGGGAAACCGCCAGTCCCGAGCAACTCCAGGCGGCGGCACTGGCGACGCGCAATGCCAAAGAAGAGCATGACCGAGCTCTGTTAAAAGCTGATTGGGAGCGGCGCGCAGAGGCGCTAGGAATTGACCTACGCTTCCGCCCGGTGCCGGATCGGCTGCCGACGCGTGGGCAGGATAAGGTAGGAGCAAGGGAGGCCATCGATTTCGCCAAGGCGCACTGCACCGAGCGAGATAGCCTAGTGCGGCTAACTCAGCTTCGGGAGTCCGCATTTCTGGCTGCCATCGGCCAAGCATCGACGGCCGAAGTAGAAAAGGAGCTCGCCCGTCAAGTGCAGGTCGGCGAGATACTTATCCGAAAAGCTTCCGATGGCCGTGAACTCGCAACCACCAAATCGGCCTTGGCCATTGAGACACGGATCCTAAGCGTCGAGGCCATGGGGCGCGGCAAGGTGGTAGAGATCACTAGTCTGGAGAAGGTTGAGCGGGCTGCAGCAGATGCCGGCTTGAGCGATGAGCAGACTGCAGCAGTGGCCACCGCGCTTCTTGGTCGAAACCGGGTGGTCGGCATTGAGGGGCGGGCCGGTACCGGAAAGACCACGACAATGCGCGTTGTGCAGGGGTTGTCGGAAGAGGCTGGCTGGAAATTAGTCGGCTTGGGCGCGCAGGGCTCGGCGGTTAAAGCCTTGGATGAAGCCGGTATCCAAGCGCAGACAATTCAGAGTTGGCTCCCCGACACGAACGCTACTGATGGCCTCAACAACAAAACGCTGCTTGTCATTGATGAGGCTGGTCTCGTCGGGAGCCTGGCAATGGCGACGGCCCTTGAGCGAGCTGAGAGGGCCGGGGCGCGAGTTCTGCTGGTTGGAGATTCCATGCAGTACGCCGCAGTCGAAGCAGGGCGCCCGCTGGCCATGCTGGCCGAGCAGGGCATGACCAAGGCTGAAATCAAGACGATGCAGCGCCAGCGTAATGCGCCGGAGGTTGTACGGGATGCCGCACAATTGAGCGCTGACCGTGAGCGTACGGCACAGGCGATCGATCTGCTTGAGCGGACTGGCCGCCTGGTCGAGATCAAGGATGATGCCGCTCGGCGCGATGCAATCGCCAACGACTATGCGCGCCTGCCGCCAAACGAGCGCGAGACAACTCTGGTGCTCACCGGGACTCGTGCCGCGACTCGAGAACTGAACCAGCAGATACGCGAAAAAATCGGCTTGGCAGGCAAAGGCGAAATGATCCAAGTCTTCGAGCGAGGCGACCATACAGCTGCCGAAAAAAAACAGATCAGCGCCTATGCCCTAGGCGGGCAGGTTCGGTTTGAAAGGGACTACGACAGTCTGGGCGTACGGAAGGGCGAGGTGTGGCAGATCGAGGCAGTAAAGCCTGATCGTGTCGTGCTTGGCAAGTCTGGAGAGACGATTGAGTTCCAGCCTGCGAAGCTGAGCTCGAAGGGCATCACCATTGGTAGCCTAGAGCATCGCGAGATGTCCGCTGGTGACCGTGTCCGGATATTGGCTAACGACCGTGAGCTTAAGGTGCAGAACAATGAGCGCGGTACCGTTGAGGCTATCCAGGACGGCAAGTTACGTGTCCGGATGGACAACGGGAATCTGGTTCAGCTTGATGCCTCGCAGAAGCCTGTGGCACTCGCCCACGGGTACGCTGCAACTGGCCACAGTGCCCAAGGGCTAGGTGCAAATAACTTGCTGATCGAGAAGGACACAAACAGCATCACGACCGACCATCGAGCGCTCTACACCGATCTGACCCGCACGACCAACGAAGTGAAGATCTACACGAATAGCGGGGAGATTCTGCGCGAACGGACACGCACAGCGAGGGAGAAAGGAATGGCGCACGACATCAGTCAGCCATCACGCCCCGGAGCAGGGCGCTGAGAATGTAGCAACCTTGCCGCATTTGAACGCATTGGCCGCCCGAGGGCGGCCTTTTTCTTTCATAGAATGCGGCTAAGTTGCGGTATTCAATAGGTCCCACATTCGGCGACCTATTGCGGGCAACTATCTTGAGGCTATGCCGCTTTTCTCATGAACGGTATTTGAAGTTCTTCAACGTCATACGTGAAGTCTAGAGGAATCTGTATAGGCTGTTGGCTAGGATGCTTATTGTTATAAACATCCACATCAGTCTTCAATTGAAAGCAATCACCAACGATCTGTTGACGCCGTTGAGCAAAGGACCGAACAAAATGCTCTTGGGGAGCCCTGCTATCGTCCATGTCTGCCCAAAGGGACATAGTCTTATTCCCCTGTTTTGAGCGAACTGCATGCTTGGCGCGATAGCGCTGACCAAGGGAATCGGTTCGATATTCCTCCCGAAATACTTGAGCTATATCGGCTGCGATCGCATCTATGACCGTCTTTAAGCTAGGTTTATGTAGGCCGTTCTTGTAGGCCCACTCAGCGACGGCGTGAGGATCAATAAGACCATCTTCCCCGGCAATCTCTGATTGATAACGTTCAAGGTATGCCTTTACTTGGTTTGAATAAGCACTCATTTGAGCCTCCTTTATTCGGAAAACGAACCCCAACCATCGACATCAGCTGATGGCAGTACGTAAGAGCGTACTTTTACTTGATGCTTACGCAGAAAGTCATGCCTTCCCAGCCTGCGCTGCAGTTGTCCAATGACTAGACCGGGATGTACATTGATCCGCTGAGAAAACAAAATCACTTTTTGTTCAGAGAAGTACGGTTGTACTCGAGCAATAAAGTTTTCTAACTGATCGGGCGGAACGCAGAAATCTGCCCCAGCCTTGTTTGCGCGTATCTCACACTCAGGTAGGTTCTCCCCTTCATTGCCGACCTCTATGTCAATGATAGGGTCACCAGACTTGCCATCCTCTTGCAAGACATGTTCGATTTCATGGCGGAGAACAAACCAAAAATTATCAATACGATCAAAGCGTAGAGTCATACCTATTACTGGCTTGTCGTCATCTAGCCAGAAACAAGCGCCATCTAACTTAGAGCCAGGCATTGGTTCTACAAAGACTAGCCGCACCCCTGCTTCTGCTAGGATCCGTGGAGCATGGCGCGCTTCCTCTGGAGCCAATATAAGAGCACTGAGCTTCTCTATTGCAGCTAGCAAGTTACTTTTTGAATAAGCGGGTACTTGCTGCTGCGCGGCCATGCTACGGACCCGAAAGAGCCATGCCATTTGTAATGGTGTGGCATCCATCGCAACATGCGTTTTCTTTGCATGATGGATAAGAGTTGGCACCTCATCAATAGATGGGATGTCGAAGAATTCGCAGAAACGTTGTTCCAGTACGTCAAGATTTTCGCTCGCGCGAATCCACCCGCGACGAAGCATTTCCCGCACAGGAAACTTGCTATACAGGTGTGCTTTACGAGCAACGTTATCGTGGGTGGTTTTTACTTTTGATAACTGATATTGGCTTTCGAGGTTCATCCAGTACTCAGCGGATGTGTCAAATGCAGCAGCTAGTCCTCGAGCCGTTTCCGGTGTGATGGCGCGCTTGCCAGAAATTAGTTCGCTAACAAGGCGAGCAGGCCGATCGAGAATGTCCGCGAGCTCCTGCTGGGTCCATTCCCGCTCTTCCAGCTCTTCCCGCAGAAACTCTCCTGGTGGAAATACCTCAGCAGGGATACGTGCGTTCATGATCTCTCCATTCTCATTCTTAGTGATAATCGACAATCTCTACAATTCCGATGACCTTGCATGGATGCTCGCCCCTTATTTCGAGGATGAGGCGCCACTGTAGGTTCAGACGAACCGAGCACTGCCCTTCTCTATCTCCCTTGAGTCGTTCAAAGCGTAAAGCCTTGGCTGCATAGAAGTCTCGCTCATCGTGGGCGGCCCTGATTTGCTGCATGCGTTTACGAAAGGCACGAACGATCTCCTGCGGGAATCCGGCTGAATACTGAGGGTCAGTTTCAAGGCGGTCTAAATCCTCGTTATCGAATTCAACATCCATTACGGTGAGTATGAGAGTGTGCTTTGTGCGAATGATACACCATCTTTACACGTAGTGTAAAGATGGTGTTTATTGATTTTGTGATGGGCTTGTTTTTGTGGCTTCATATCGCATCTCAATGTATTTATTCATTTTTTTAGCTAAATCGTCGGGCCGTAGGTGCGTATAGCGCTTTAGCATCGACAAGGTTTTGTGCCCGGTAATGGCCGAAGCCTCCATACTGTCTAGGCCGAGCTCAAAAAACCTGCTCGTCGCCTCATGTCTGAGATCATGGAATCGGAAATCCTTGATTCCTGCCCTGGCCAGCGCAAAGTTACGGGCGTCCCGGACATTCTTTTCCTGTACTGGGAACACCCTGCCACTTTTGATAGGGCTGGGCAGAGCGCGTAGATGCATGACAGCATCTTGTGTAAGCGGCACGATCCGGTCTTCACCGTTTTTTGTGTCGCGCAGCAGCATGGTGCCTTGTTGCTCACTCGTCTTGATATCTGACCAGTCCAATTTGAGTAGTTCGCCCAGGCGGGCTGCGGTCTCGATGGCAAAGCGGAAGAGCGGGACCATGATTGCGGCTTGTTTGCCCTTGGCAAGCTCTCGAAACAGGCGATTCTCTTCGTCGCCCTCAAGTCGGCGCGTCCTAGAGGCACCTGGCTTTGGTAGCTCGATGAGTCTTACAGGATTGTCTATCCTCAACCGCCAGCGCTTGCGGGCGATGTTGAATAGGTGGCTGAGCAGCATGGCGTACAGTCGCTTGGTGGTATCGGAGACCGGGAGCCCCTGCTTGGGGCCTGCTTGCTCGTGTCGGATCTCGGCCAGGATCGCTAGGATGTCTTCCGGGCTGACTCGGTAAAAGCTTTTGTGCACATGCTTGGACCGCCGCAGCTTGGCTATTCTGGATTTCTCCTTTACGGCACTCTTCTTTGTAGCTGTGATCTCTGTCTCGTAGCGCTGCAGAGCCTGATCTAAGGTCAGCGCCTCAGCCTCGCGTTTCTTCACACGGGCTTCCAGTACGAGTTTTGCGTTGGGATCTAGCGCAATATCGGCCTTAGTCTTATCTCGATAGGCTCGTGCCTCAGCGAGTGTGTCAAAGGTCGCTGTGACGGTAATGGAGCCCACCCGCACTTTTGCTTGGAAAGAGTACGGGCCGCGTTTGTAGATTCCTTTTTCGATACGGGTCATCAGGTTGTCTCCGAGAGTTGATTCGTCCCAGAATTTCCCAAAAACCCCTGTACAACTCCATTCGCAATGCCGTGCACAAAATGGCCCTTTACAGGCGGCACAAGGTAATGCACTGATTACTATGGATAAAAAAGGCTAATATTTTTGGCCTTTTCAAAATCCGCCGCCGCAAGGTGTCCGGGTTCGAGTCCCGGTCTCGGCACCACTGAACTTGTTTCAGTGATTCAGTAGTTGTTTTCAGTCTTCGCCTGAGCAGACTTCGCTCTCGCTGTATGTAGCTTCGTGTAGCTGTCGATCAGGCGCTGGTGCCTGTCCAGCCCTTCCAGCTTCATGCTGGTTGGCGTGAGACCAAAGAAACGCACGCTACCATCGACCGAGCCAAGCACCGCATCCATGCGCGGGTTGCCAAACATGCGGCGGAAATTCGTTTCGTAATCAGCCAGTTCCAACTCATCATCCAGCACCACTTCTAGTACGACATTCAAAGCCTGATAGAACAAGCCGCGTTCAACGGTATTTTCGTTGTACTGCAAGTAGGTCTGCACGCGGTCGTGGGCGTCTTCAAATTGCCGCAGAGCAAGGTTGATCAGCAGCTTCAACTCCAAAATCGTCATCTGGCCCCAGTCGGTGTTTTCATCGAACTCAACGCCAATCAGCGTGATGATGTCGGTGTAGTCGTCCAGCTCGCTGTCTTCCAGACGTTCAAGCAGCGCTTGCAGGGCAGCGTTATCTAGACGGTGCAGGTTGAGAATGTCTTCGCGGAATTGCAGCGCCTTGTTGGTGTTGTCCCAGATCAGATCTTCGACGGGGTAGACCTCGGAATAGCCAGGGACCAAGATGCGGCAGGCTGTTGCCCCCAGCTGGTCATAAACAGCCATGTAGACCTCTTTGCCCATGCCCGACAAGATGCCAAACAGCGTGGCAGCTTCGTCCGCATTGGCATTTGTGCCGTGGCCGGAGAAGTCCCACTCCACAAAATCGTAGTCAGCCTTGGCGCTGAAGAAGCGCCAGGACACAACACCGCTGGAATCGATGAAGTGTTCGACAAAGTTGTTGGGCTCGGTGACGGCGTTGCTCTCAAACGTCGGTCGCGGCAGATCATTCAAGCCTTCGAAACTGCGGCCTTGCAAAAGCTCGGTGAGGCTGCGTTCGAGCGCGACTTCAAAGCTGGGGTGCGCACCGAAGGAGGCAAACACGCCGCCGGTGCGCGGGTTCATGAGCGTGACGCACATCACCGGGTATTGCCCGCCGAGTGAGGCGTCTTTAACCAGCACGGGAAAACCCTGCTCTTCCAGCCCCTGTATGCCGGCGACGATGCTGGGATATTTGGCCAGCACGGCCGCTGGCACGTCTGGCAATGCGATTTCACCTTCAAGGATTTCGCGCTTCACCGCGCGTTCAAAAATTTCTGACAAGCACTGCACCTGTGCCTCGGCCAGTGTATTGCCAGCACTCATGCCATTGCTGAGAAACAGGTTGTCGATCAGATTGGTGGGGAAGTACACCACCTTGCCATCCGACTGGCGCACATAGGGTAACGAGCAGATACCGCGCTCGGTGTTGCCGGAATTGGTGTCGTAGAGATGCGAGCCGCGCAGCTCACCATCGGGGTTGTAGATGGCGAGGCAATGCTCGTCGAGGATTTCCTTGGGCAGCGCATCCTTCTTGCCCGGCTTGAACCAGCGCTCGTCGGGGTAGTGCACGAATTCTGCATTGGCGAACTCCTCACCCCAGTACTGGTCGTTGTAAAAGTGGTTGCAGTTGGTGCGCTCGATAAACTCGCCCAGCGCCGAGGCGAGCGCGCTTTCCTTGGTTGCGCCCTTGCCATTGGTAAAGCACATGGGCGAGTGTGAGTCGCGGATATGCAGCGACCACACATTGGGCACGATGTTGCGCCAAGACGCGATCTCGATCTTCATGCCAAGGTTGGCCAGCACCGCAGACATATTGGTAATGGTCTGCTCCAGCGGTAAATCCTTGCCAGGAATGTAGGTTCTTGCTTCAGTTCCGGGATTCAAGGTCAGCAAGGCTTGCGCATCGGCATCGAGATTTTCGACTTCCTCGATAACAAACTCCGGGCCCGCTTGTACGGCGCGCTTGACCGAGCAACGGTCGATTGAGCGCAAGATGCCCTGACGGTCTTTGTCTGAAATATCGGCTGGCAGCTCGACCTGAATTTTGAAGGTGTGCTTGTAGCGGTTTTCCGGATCAACAATGTTGTTGTGCGAGAGGCGGATGTTGTCGGTCGGAATGTTGCGGGTTTCGCAGTAGAGCTTGACGAAATAGGCCGCACACAGCGCTGACGAGGCGAGAAAGTAGTCAAAGGGCCCTGGCGCTGAGCCATCGCCCTTGTAGCGAATCGGCTGATCAGCAATGACCGTAAAGTCGTCGAACTTCGCCTCAAGACGCAGCTTGTCGAGAAAATTGACCTTGATTTCCATGCACTTACACCAAAAAAATTAAACCCGAATTTTGGCTGCCCAAAACAAGGTCTTTAAAAGCCGAACCTTATCGTTATCGACCTCAGAAAGCCAGCCAGAACGAGGTTTTTCTTTATCTTGGACAGGGGCATCAGATGAACCCATACCGCTAGCAAGGGCATTGCGCATAGTCAATTGCGCAAGCGTTGTTTTGATGTCGAATCAGCGCCTTGTACCGTTAGCGATTGGGACTTTATTTGCGCATTCCCCGTATAATTCGGCCCCACCGGGGTGCATATGAATGACAGCCCGCACGTCTTCTTTTGTGTTTCTTCCGTGATGTAGCAACGCCCTTTTGCGGGCAGATTTACCGGAGGTTTCTTGTCTTCCGATTCAAGCCATAAGGCAAGCCTAGGCGGTATGGCGCTTGCAGCCATGGGTGTCGTGTACGGCGACATTGGTACCAGCCCCCTCTACACCATGAAAGAAGTGTTCAATGGGCATCACCCATTGGCCCTGACGCCAGACAATTTGTTGGGCATCCTGTCGATGGCTTTCTGGGCGATGACGATTACGGTCTCGCTCAAATACGTGCTCTTTATTACCCGCGCCGATAATCGCGGTGAAGGCGGCATCATGGCGCTTACCGCGCTGGCCTTGCGTACCGCCCAAGGCAACCCGCGGCTGGCCTGGCTGATCGCTGTGTTGGGCATCTTCGGTGCCGCCCTGTTCTACGGCGATGCGGTGATTACTCCCGCCATGTCGGTGCTTTCAGCTGTTGAAGGGCTGGAAGTCGCGACGCCAATGTTCAAGCCTTATGTGGTGCCCATCACGATTGGCATTCTGATTGCCCTGTTCCTTGTACAGCGTAAAGGCACGGCGAGCGTGGCTGCCTTGTTTGGCCCCGTCATGATGTTTTGGTTTGCCACGCTGGGGGGGCTGGGGCTGCTGAATGTGATTGAACACCCGGCAGTCCTTGCAGCGATCAACCCTTGGTACGCATTTAACTTTTTCATTCACGAACCGTTCGCTGCCTTCCTGTCCATGGGGGCGGTGGTGCTGGCCATCACCGGGGGGGAGGCGCTGTATGCGGACATGGGCCATTTTGGTCGGCGGCCCATCATGTACGCATGGCTTTGCTATGTTTTCCCTATGCTGTATCTGAACTATCTGGGGCAGGGTGCATTGCTGCTCGATAATCCAGAGGCCGTACGGAACCCCTTTTTCATGCTGGTGCCGGAATGGCTGCTGTACCCGATGGTAGGGTTGGCCACTTGTGCCACCGTGATTGCCTCACAGGCCGTGATCTCAGGCGCTTTTTCGCTCACCAGCCAGGCCATGCAGCTGGGCTACTGCCCACGTATTCAGGTACTGCACACTTCAGAGCGTGAGATCGGGCAGATCTACATTCCCAATATCAACTGGCTCCTATTGATTGCTGTGGTGTTGCTGGTGCTGACCTATCAGACCTCATCCAATTTGGCCGCTATGTATGGCATCGCGGTCACGCTGACGATGATGATCGACACTGTGCTGGCCTTCATCGTGGTGCGTAGTTTGTGGAAGTGGAATTGGTGGCAGGCAGGGGCTTTCCTGATTTTGTTTGTGAGCGTGGATATCGCCTTCTTCGCTGCCTGTGCTACCAAGATTCTGGATGGTGGCTGGTTCCCGCTGGTGCTTGGACTGTCAGTCTTTGCTGTACTCAGCACGTGGCGCAGTGGGCGTGCTTTGCTGCTCGATAAGCTACGTCAGGATGCGATGCCGCTGAATGCTTTCCTTGAAAGCTTGGATTACGGTGGCCCGCATCGTGTTGAAGGCACCGGCATTTACATGACGCCAAATCCTGACGGCGTGCCCCGTGCCATGCTCCATAACCTCTTGCACAACAAGGTGCTGCACGAGCGCATCATCATGCTCAATGTGCAGATGGAAGATGTACCGCACGTGCCTGAGATTGATCGCGTTGAAGTGCATACCCTCAAACATGGCTTTAATCTGGTCATCGTGCGTTTCGGCTTCAAGGACGAGCCCGATGTGCCGGCTGCATTGGGCATGTGTAGCGAGTATGGTGTGAACTACGCGCCGATGGAAACCTCATTCTTCCTGTCGCGTGAAATCATCATCTCGAACAAGAAGATTCGCAGCATGGCGCCGTGGCGTGAAGTGGTGTTCAAGTGGATGTTCCGCAACGCTGATCCAGCCACCGCCTTCTTCAAGATTCCGCCCAATCGGGTAGTTGAACTGGGCTCGCAGATTGAGATATAACGCAAACAACAAAGGCACCCTTGGGTGCCTTTGTTGTTTGTAACGACGCTGACTGGTTTTAGTTCTGCCCGGTTAGCTGCGCGTACAGCATCGGCAATTTGCTGCTCAGTTCTTCGGGCCGGCGCAATACGGTGTAGCCATTCACGCCGAACAGATGTGGCAAGTAGTGCGAGCCCTCGCGGTCGATGGTGACGCAGAAGGGTTTGATGCGTTTCTTCTTTGCCTCCATCAGCGCCATGCGGGTGTCTTCAATCCCATAGCGCTCTTCGTAATAGTCGATGTCATGCGGCTTGCCGTCTGTGAGGACGAGCAGCACACGCATCGCACTTTCCTGCTTTTCCAAGATGCTGCTGGCGTGGCGAATCGCTGCGCCGATACGTGTGTAGAAGCCGGGCTTAATGCCCGCAATGCGCCCACGTGCAATCGGATCATAGGGCGCGTTGAATTCTTTGAGACGGTGGAAGCGTATCTGCTCGCGGCGCTGCGAGGAAAAGCCATAGAGGCCAAACTTGTCGCCCGTGGCGGTGAGGGCTTCGGCAAACAGCATCAAGCTGTCACGAATGACATCAATCACGCGTTGATTGTGAGAGACCCACGCATCGGTCGACAGCGATAGGTCGGCCAATACCAGACAGGAAAGGTCGCGTTCGCGATGCTGCTGTGCCAAATACACATCGTGGCCCATCTCGCGGCTGCCTGCCTTATGGTCTGCATACAAGCGCACGCAGGCATCAATGTCCGGCTCCGAACCATCCGGTTGGCCTTTGAGCCAGTGACGCTGCGGGATTAGGGCGCTGAACTGCTGCTTCAGACGGGACGCATGCTTGCGTAGATGTTCGGGCAGTAGCAGGCCGCCCTCATGACGCCCGACCAGTTCCTGAATACGGCAGTGGCCCGGCAGCAGCATGTGTTTGCGGTAATCCCATTCATCCACGGGAATGCCGGGGCCGATGATGATGTCTTCATGCCCACTCGGCGGCATTTCCACATCCAAGCGCAGGCGTGCGCTGACGGTTGAACCATCACGGCCCATCGCCGTGGGGTTCACGCTTTCGCTCTGGTTGACGTTGGCGTCCGGCTTTTTGGCCTCGGTGTCCTGAACCTTGATGAATTCAGTGATTGCCGACGGCTTGTCGAGCTTGACCGTGTGGATGATGGTGTCGCGTTTGTTCGAGCGATGCTCGCGCTCAACCCCACCATCTGTGGCTGCGGTGGCTTTGCGCACGCCGGCTTTTGCCGCTGCGGCCACTTCCTGCGGGGGGGCATCGCGCAGTTGCAGGGCTGCCGGGTCTGCCGCTGCGGCGAGCAGACGATCGAAGCGGCGGCACCAGCCGGGGTGGGCGGCGAGGGTACGCTCACGTGCTTGTGCATTACGCGCGTCGAGCGGTATCTCGACGTTATCTTCAAAATTCGCGGCCAGCGCGATCAGCCAGTAGTACAGCTCGCGATTGAGGCGGCGCTCCGGATAGGAGGCCAGCCATTGCGGCAGGCGCAAGGTGTCTTGCTGCAGAAAGGCGCCCAGTTGTACATCGGTCGCGGCAACACGCAGCCCGGCATCGCGGCCGAGGGCGCGATAGAGCGTACCGGCGGTGCGCTCGATGTCGCGCAAGGCCACGACGGCGTCAGGATAGATGTTTGCTTCAGCCATGGAAGTAACGACTTGCCGACTTTATTTGCGCGCCAAACGCCAGATCACGCTGCCGCCGATCATCAGGGCAACGAACACACCCATAGCAACATTAGGATGACGGTCGAGCAAATAGAGGCCGACGGCGAGTGGGCCACTGGCCAGCCCGATCAGACCGAGCCTGACCTTGCCATTGCGAAACGCCCGAATGGTCGGCGCCAGCCAAGCCAGCAAGGCGAGCAGGAGAACGAAAGCCGCAACGATGCGCATGGTTTACTGATCGAAGGCGGCGTGGATGACTTGCAGCAGCGCTTCGGCGATTTCTGCATCATCGGTGAGGCCTTCCACCAGCGCAGCCTTGCAGGCACTGGTTGGGTCCATGCCGTCATTAATCAAGGTGGCAGCGTATACAAGCAGGCGTGTGCTGGCGACTTCTTCCAGATCCACATCCTTGAGCGCACGCAACTGCTGGCCGATGGCAACAATCTTCTTGGCCAGATCAACGCTGCAGCCGGTTTCGCCGACCAGAATGGCCTCTTCCTGCGCAGCGGCGGGGAAGTCGAAGCGCAGCGACACAAAACGCTGACGGGTCGATGGCTTCATGCCCTTGAGGAAGTTTTGGTAGCCGGGGTTGTACGACACCACCAGCATGAATGAGGGCGGCGCCTGCAAAATTTCGCCAGTGCGATCAATCGGCAGCACGCGACGGTCATCCGCGAGTGGGTGCAGCACCACGGTCGTGTCCTTGCGGGCTTCCACCACTTCGTCAAGGTAGCAAATACCACCTTCGCGCACCGCGCGGGTGAGGGGGCCATCGCTCCAGTAGGTGGTGCCATCACCAATCAAGTGGCGGCCAACCAAGTCGGCGGCGGTCAGATCGTCATGGCAAGCCACGGTGTACAAGGGCAAACCCAGCTTGGCGGCCATATAGCCGACAAAACGGGTTTTGCCGACGCCAGTCGGGCCCTTGATCAGCAGCGGTAGTCGATTGCGCCAAGCGCGTTCGAATAGCTCGATTTCATCGCCGGTGGGTTGGTAAAAAGGGGTGTCGTTGGGGTGATTGCGGGTTTCCATGATGCAGCCTTTATTTGACCCAAAAGGATAGCATGCGGGAACCCTTGCCGCGCCGGCCTGTCCATGCCAAAGCCAGACTGCACCGTATAATCAAGCCCATGAAATCCCTCTCGCTCTCCGCCTCCCACGCCAGCCGCAAGCCGATTGCGATCTGGTTGCTTATTTGCTGTGCCTTGGTGTTTTGCACCCTGGTGGTGGGCGGAGTCACTCGCCTGACCGAGTCTGGCTTGTCCATCGTCGAATGGCAGCCGCTCCTTGGCGCGATTCCACCACTCAGCCATGAAGACTGGCTGATCCTGTTCGAGAAATACAAGCAGATTCCACAGTTCCATCAGGTCAATCACGACATGGATCTGGCTGGCTTTCAGTTCATCTTCTGGTGGGAGTGGGCGCACCGTCAGATCGGCCGCGTCATTGGCTTGGTCTTTTTCATCCCGTTGGTGTGGTTTTGGGTGCGCGGCCGCATCCCCCAAGGCTACAAGTGGAAGCTCGTTGGCTTTCTTATCCTCGGTGGTTTGCAAGGCGCCATGGGCTGGTACATGGTCAAGAGCGGGCTGGTGAACGATGTGCGCGTCAGTCAGTACCGTCTGACCGCCCACCTCGGCATGGCCTTCCTTGTTTTCGGCTTGATGCTCTGGACTGCACTGGGTTTGCTGCGTGAGCGTAGTGATGATCCGGCGACGCCCGCGGGTGTGCGTCGCTTGGCCCTGTGGGTGCTGGCCGTTGTCTCCGTCATGGTGCTGTCCGGCGGCTTTGTTGCTGGCATTCGCGCGGGTCTTGCTTACAACACCTTCCCCTTGATGAACGGCCATTTCATTCCGGCTGATTTGTTTGTCCTCGACCCATGGTGGCTGAACATCTTCAACAACATCACCACCGTGCAGTTTGATCACCGCATGATCGCGTATGTGCTGATGTTGCTGGTGCCCGCATTGTGGTGGAAGGTACAACGCGATGCGCCGCAGGCGCGGGGCGCGGCGAATGCCATGCTCGGCATGCTGGTCATACAGGTGTCACTGGGTATCGCAACGCTGCTGCACCATGTACCCGTCTCTCTCGCCTCACTTCATCAGGCCGGCGCCATGGTGCTGTTCGCCAAGCTGATTTGGCTTAACCACAAGCTGCGAACACACTAATCCGTTTTCATCCCGTCTAGCCAAGAATCCGCTCATAACTGGCCTTGTCGGCTTCGTAGCATTCACAGGCCGCTGCACGTAGGCCAGGGCGGTCAAGAATGTGAATGTTGCCACGGCGGTAACTGATCAAATTTAGTTTCTGCAGTGCCGACGCGGCTTTGGTTACACCCACACGTCGCACCCCAAGCATGTACGCCAGAAAGTCCTGTGTCATGTGGAACTCATCCGCATGCGCGCGATCCTGTGTCATCAATAGCCAGCGTGCGAGCCGTTGCTCCACAACGTGAAAGCGCGTGCAGGCTGCGGTTTGTACCAGTTGACTGAGTACGATGTAGAGATAGCGCTTGAGGCTCGTTTGCAGCGCCACACTTTGCGCCAGTTCACGGCGGAAGACCGGTGTTGTCATGCGCAATGCTGTCCCTGCACCTTGCACCAACGCGTGTAACGGCGATGTGTCGACACCGAGTATCAGTGAGATGCCGAGCATGCCTTCATCGCCGATTAATCCGACTTCAAGGCTGCTATGCCCATCTATTGGCGTGGTCATTGAAATGAAGCTGTGCGTTGGGAAGTAGACGTGCCGAATACGCTCACCCGGTTCGACCAGCACGTCTGCAAAGCTGAGTGTGACCTCATCACAGCTGGCCAAAAATCGCTGACAGTCCTTGCGCGGTAAGCTGGCAATTAAACGATTGGCATTGGGTACAGATGCAATAGCAGACACGGCGACTCCCTGAGAGCTCGATATCCGTGATCACAGAGGCTGCGCGGATTCAAGTTCAGTCAGCCTGCAGGCTCAATACCCGGTTGTCGGGACGGTGGCGCACATAAGTCTGGATGACCTGCCGGACTTAAATCTGCCTTGTGTTCGTCAGCGAACAGAGGTGCTTGTGAATCCAGCCTACAACGGACTTCAGCAACGGGGGATCTACCCCGCCATTCACTGGAGAACGATGATGACCCTCAAAGTAAGTAAGCCCTTTTTCATTCTGACCACGGGTGTGACGCTACTGGCCGTTGCAACACTGAGCGGCTGTAGCAGCCTTAAAACCCCCGCAACGGCGGATGTGGCCGTATCCGCAGCCGCAGTGCAGAGCGCCGCTGGCGCCGGCGGAATGCAATATGCGCCAGATGAAATGAGTGCTGCCCGCGAAAAGCTTGCACTCGCCAACAAGGCCATGGCGGCAAAGGACTACAAGCTAGCGGGTGAGCTCGCCAATCAGGCACAGGCCGACGCCAAGTTGGCTCAGGCAAAGGCAACCTCAACCAAGGCTCAGATCGCATCCGATGCCTTGCAGAACGACATCCGTGTCCTGCGTAACGAACTGAATCGCGCCAACCCGTGATCTTTATCGAACGCCTTGCATCCGCAGGGCGTTTGTTGCCGTATCCCTTTTGAGGATTGAGACATGAAAAACAATCGATTGATGCTGCCCCTGCTGTTCATCACAGCCCTGCTTGGCGCCTGTAGTTCAATGCCAAAAACCACCGCCTTGCTTGATCAGGCACGCTATGACTACGCCCAAGCTGAGCGCGAGCCGAATGTCGGCACCTATGCGGTGATGGAGCTGCGCCAGGCCGGTGAATCGTTGCAGCAGGCCAATCAGGCCGCCACCAATGACGACAGCGTTGGCAAGATCGACCAGCTCGCTTACGTGGCCCGTCAGAAAGTCGCCTATGCACAGGAAGTCGCCAAGCGCCGTGCCGCCGAAGCCAGCATTGCCAACAGTGGCCGTGAGCGTGATCAGGTACTGCTGCAACAGCGTGCCCAAGAAAATGCCCAAGTCCGCATGGTGGCGCAGGATGCCCAAGCTCGTAATGCACAGCTCGAAGCGCAGCTGAGTGATATGCGCGCCAAGCAAACCCCGCGTGGCATTGTGATTACCTTTGGCGATGTACTGTTTGGCACCGATCAATCGAATCTAAATGCCGAAGGCGCTCGCACTGCCCAGAAGCTAGCCCAAGTGTTGCAACAAAATCCGCAACGCAGTGTGTTGATTGAAGGCTTTACCGATAGCACCGGGAGTACCGCGCATAACCAGGCACTGTCCGAGCGTCGTGCTGATGCGGTGCGTATGACACTGGCCGACATGGGGGTGGCACGTGAGCGTATTGCCGTCCGCGGTTATGGCGAAGAGTTTCCGGTGGCTGACAACAACAGCAGCCCGAATCGTCAGCTCAATCGTCGGGTCGAGATTGTGCTCTCAGATGAGAATGGCCGCGTTGGCCCGCGTTGAGTCAGTGATCGTGAAGATCATGAAAGCGGGCGTGTCTTATGCATAACGTCACATCAATGCCGCACACAGGAATCGATACCGATGCCATTCGTGCGGCGGCTAAAAATATTGATGATGGTGCCGTCACTGCGGGCTATCAGGCTAAGCGGATTGAGGTGATTGCGATGTTGAATGCAGCATTGGCCACTGAGCTGGTATGCATTCTGCGGTACAAGCGCCACTACCACACCGCCAATGGCTTGCAGAACGGCCCGATCAAGCAGGAGTTTCTCCTGCACGCGCAGGAGGAGCAGTTACATGCCGATCAGTTGGCCGAGCGGATTGTTCAGCTCAATGGCCAACCTGATTTCAACCCCGCCACGCTGGTGGCGCGGAGTCATGCCGAGTACGACGATGCCGACGATATCGAAGCCATGATCCGTGCCAACTTAATTGCCGAGCGAGTCGCCATCGAGTCCTATCGACTGATGATTGCAGCGATAGGCGAGGCAGACCCAACTACGCGGCACATGCTGGTTGGCATCATGGCCAAGGAGGAAGAGCATGCAGACGATATGCGCGACCTACTGGCGTAAGTGGATCAAAACTTTGCAATCCGCCCAGACCGATTTACCTAATCTTAAGGAAAAAACCATGTTCAATTTTAATAAGACACCCACGATCAGCCATGAACTTAATACCCTGGTGACAGACGCGCAGGCAGTACTGCAGTCGGCGGCCGACCTCACCGGTGAAAAGGCCGATGAGGCGCGTGCCCGCGGTATGCAGTTGCTGGATGCCGCCTTGAGTAAGGCACGTGTTGTACAGGAAGAAACATTAGATGCCGGCAAACAGGCGTTGGCCTCCGGCACCTGTCATGTCCGCGCCCATCCGTGGTCATCCATTGGCATCGCTATCGCAACGGGTGCCCTGATCGGCCTAGCCATGCAACGCAAGTAAGACCAACTCCCAGTGCGCGCCTAGCGCGCCTGGGTGTCAGGCAGCAAGCGCTTAAATTCTTCATAGACCACTGCATAGCATTCACAAACGCGCGCTTCCAGACCGGGGCGGTCTAGCAGTCGGATATGACCGCGCTGATAGGAAATCAGGCCCTTGCGCTGCAAGTTCCCAGCGGCTTCTGTAACCCCTTCACGCCGTACCCCGAGCATATTGGCAATCAGCTCTTGTGTCATCACCAGCTCATTGGTCAGCAAACGATCAAAGCTGAGGAGCAGCCAGCGACAGAGCTGTTGATCAAGTGTGTGATGCCGATTGCACACTGCCGTTTGTGCCATCTGCGTAAGCAAGGCCTGTGTGTAGCGGAGCAGCAAGTGCTGCATGGGACCTGAGCGATTGAACTCATCTTTCATGATCTGCCCACGGACCCGAAATGCCTGACCAGCACTTTGTACGACAGCGCGGCTGGGTGTGGTTTCGCCGCCCATGAACAGTGACACACCAACGACGCCCTCATTGCCAACGACGGCAATTTCGGCAGAAGCCCCATCTTCCATGACATACAACAAGGAAGCGATTGAGTTCGTGGGGAAATACATGTGGCGCATTTGCATGCCCGATTCATAGAGCACTTCGCCGAGCACCATGGTGATCGGCTCAAGCTCTGGGGCAATGCGGTTGTAATCGGCGGCAGGCAATACGGCGAGAAGGTGATTCTGGCGCGGGTCGTTAAGACTGAGCATAGGCTTACCCGGTGAATGTGAGCGCACGACATAGCTACGCGGATTGTCAGTATGTACGCTAACGAACATAGTGGCCGCCTTATTTATATGTTCGCCAGCAGACAGACGGCAGGCTTGCTCAAATCTATTCTCGGCACATCGGAGCCAACACAGATGCATTTTGCATCGTGACCACGGGCGCAGGCAGTACGCAGCGCAATCTTGGCCGGCTGCATGTCTCGTACATGTGCTCAAACCGATGACCTAAGGGAACCACCATGAACAAATTCAACATGACCGTATTGGCACTGAGCCTAGCCTGGGCACCGCTCGCAATGGCAGACAGCGTTTCCAAGAAGGACTATGCCGAGGCCAAGGCAAAGATCGCGACCGAACTGCGTACTGATCGCGAAAAGTGTGGCCCTTTCAGCGGTAACGCTAAGGACATCTGCATCTTGGAAGCCAAGGGACGTGAAGATATTGCAATGACCGAGCTGGAGGCTCGCCGTGAGCCAACCTCTAAGCATCATTACAAGGCGCGTGTTGCCAAGATTGATGCTGAATATGCAGTAGCCAAGGAGCGCTGTGATGATCTGGCCTCCAATCGCAAGGATGTCTGCGTGAAAGAAGCCGAAGCCGCCGAAGTGTCGGCCAAGGCAGATGCAGAGGCACAGATGAAGATCTGGAATGCCAATACCAAGGCTAAGGGTAAGTCGGCTGCTGCCCATGATAAGGCCGCCAAGACCTCAGCCGAAGCGCGCAGCGATGCGGCCAGCGAAAAGCTGGATGCCAACTACGACGTGGCCAAGGAAAAGTGTGACGTCTATGCTGGTGCATCGAAAGAGCATTGCCTGATCCAGGCCAAGGCGCATTTCGGTAAGTAATACGTCACATGTCATGAGTTACAAGCGGCACCTATTGGGGTGTCGCTTGCTTAACGTTCAACGAGATAAAAATGAGGTAACACCATGAAGACACAACAAGGTCGCATCAGCAGTATGTTTGCAATCGTCGTTTTGCTCGGGCTGGGTGGATGTGCGGGTATGTCCAAGCAGGAAAAGAGTACGGCCGTTGGTGCCGGGGTCGGCGCCGTTGGCGGTGCAGCACTGACCGGCGGCAGTGCGCTTGGCACAGTGGGTGGCGCGGCTGTCGGCGGCATCATTGGCCATGAAATCGAGAAGAAGTAATCACTGCGATCAAGACAGCTTGGTCCTTGGGTCAAGCTGTTCGTGTTGCATCAAGAGGGAGATGGCGATGAACATGACCAAATTTATGAAGGCCTCCAGAACCGCTTTGTTGCTGGGTCTGGGGACCGTACTGATCTACGGCTGTGATAGCAAGGAAGCTGGGCCCGTCGAAAAGGCCGGACAAGAGGTCGACAAGGCGGTAGTGAGCGTAGGTAAGTCAGTTGAAAAGGCAGGTGAGAAGATTCAAGATGCGGGCCAGCCAGATAAGTAATGGTGTGAGTCGTTGCCATTCGTAAACGCAATCTGGTGATGCTGCATGAAAAATGGACACCCTCAGGTGTCCATTTTTTTGGTGCCCTTACTGCGTTACTTGATGCGCATGTCGTTCTTGACCGACGTCACGCCATTCACGCTACGGGCAACTTCGATGGCCTTGTTGATGTGCGCCTGTGACGTTACAAAGCCGCTGAGCTGAACCACACCCTTGAAAGTTTCGACATTGATTTCAGCTGACTTAAGGGTGGGCTCATTAAAGACGGCCGCCTTGACCTTGGTCGTCAGAACGGTGTCATCAAGATACTCGCCGGTACCGGCTTGCTTAGACGTTGATGCACAGCCAACCACGAGGGCAAGCATGAGCACAAGGCAGGGGGTGGCAATACGTTGTAGAAGATTCATCAGGGGTAACTCCTTGGAGAGTGAAACAGCAAAGCTCTGCCACATGCAGAGTGTTCGGGATAGCCGGGATGATTAGATCTTGCCCAGCAAAACCAGAATCAAAAGTACGGTGAGTACCAACCCAATCCCTCCGCTGGGCCCGTAGCCCCAGCTGCGACTGTGCGACCAGTTGGGTAGTGCACCGATCAGCATCAGCACAAGCACGATCAGCAAAATGGTTCCTAATGTCATGATTTTTCTCCCAGGCAGTGAGCGCTCGCAATAAGCGCTCGCACTAACCGCAATATCTGCGATACCGCTTGGTGTGTCTGTGCGTCACCGCACCGACCCTGTTTTTCGCTGGGCATAGTCTTGTGGTTGCACGCTGCAGTGAGATGTTTTATCCATGTCGTGGATAACCGAAAAGCCTCACTCCAGCATCGCCGGCTGACGAGCTCGCCAGCCGATCCACACAAGGAGTTCGACATGAATTGGGACATCGTTGCAGGTGACTGGAAGCAGTTTCAGGGCAAGATTCAAGCGCAATGGGGAAAGCTGACCAATGATCAGCTCGACGTGATTGCGGGTAAGCGCACCGAACTACTGGGTGAAATCCAGAAGTCATACGGCGTGTCGGTTGATGAAGCAGAAAAGCAACTGAAGGTCTTTGAAGCGCGTGGGGATTTGAATATCAAAAGCCACGCGGCCAAGAAGCACGCCTGAAGATCGCTTGCGCTTGGGTGAGCAACCAGGAGAAAAAAAGCATGAGCCGGCAATTTTGGTTCATGCGCTCGGGCAGTGATGATTCATCCGTGGCTTTCCCGCCACCGTTTATCAATCGCCGTCAGCGGCCGCGCGAAATGGCGGAACCCGACCCATGGGTCCGTGCACCACTGGATATTGGGCTGCCGAAGAAGCCGTGTTGAGTAGCCCCCTTTCCTTGCCCACCTAAAGTAAAAGGCCCGCTTCTAAGCGGGCCTTTTTTCAAAGTATCCCGGTCGCGTCAGGACTCACTGATCGAGCCTGAGCGTTGTAATTGACTCTGCAACGCTTGCAATACGCTCACTTGTGATGCGCTTTGTGGTTGAGGTATCCCAGTGGCCGCGAGCATTTTTTCTTTGATTTTCTCGGCGATGTAATCCTCGATCGCGGCCTGCTGCTCGGGCGGCAATTGGCTTAGGCTTTCTTCGCTCAAGCCAATTGCTTCAAGAATGGCATCCCGCAGGTGTTCGACGGGGTCTTTCTTCAGCCAGTCAGAAATTTCCTTGCGCAGCGCCGTCATTTTTTCGGTTCCGTCAGTCGCCTGCGCGCGCGCTAGGGTCTCGGCAAACCTGGATTCAGTTGTCGTGCCTGAAGTGATGGCGGATTTGAGGGCGAGCGAATCTAACCATTGATTGACTTTCATGAGCGTGCTCCCGCTTACCTGTGTGTCGATACAGGAGCAAGCCCCGTACCACACGCTATCTGCGCTGTTTGCGGGGCCAAAACGGCAATATTTACCGTAGTGTTGCCGCGGGGAGCCCTCGCCATTTCGAGGCAACTGCATTTGCTGCCGTTATTTGCCGCAGCAGGGTTACTGACTGCGTGGCATCGCGGTCAGGCACGCACCAGCCGCAAACGGGTAATTTCGGAGGGCGCACCGAAGCGTTTGGGCGGGCCCCAGTAACCCGTGCCGCGGCTGATATAAACGAGCAAGCCATCAACATGACGTAACCCCGCAGTAAACGGTTGCTGGAAACGTACAAAATGATTCCACGGCCAGAACTGCCCGCCGTGGGTGTGACCTGAGATTTGCAGGTCGTAACCTGCACCTGCCGCCGCAAATGCACTCCGCGGCTGATGGGCAAGTAGTATCTTGGGTACGGCAGGTGCACCAGCGATTGCGCCGTGCGGATCACTGCGCTGTTCTGGATAGAACAGGTGTGCGCTGTAGTCGGTTATGCCCGCAATCACGATCTTCGCGCCGGCGTGGTCAAGCACCACATGTTCATTGTTGAGCACCCGTAAGCCGAGACGGCCAAGCTCCTCTACCCAGGCCGGGGCACCGGAATAGTATTCGTGATTGCCAGTGACAAAATAGGTGCCATGGCGGGCGCTGAGTCGGCTGAGTGGCTCGGTGTGTGCAGACAGCTTACTGACACTGCCATCCACCAAATCGCCAGTGACTGCCACCAGATCGGCGTCAAGTTGGTTGACCGTATCGACAATGGCATCGAGGTAGCGGCGCTTGATCGTTGGGCCGACATGAATGTCGCTGATTTGCGCAATGCTGAAGCCCTGCAATCCCTCAGGCAGATCGACGATCGGAATATCCACGTCGACCACACGCGCCCGACGCCGTGCATTTAGCAAGCCCAGCATGCTGGCCAATCCTGCCACCACGATGACGGCAATCGCCGAGTCGGCGGAGAGTGTTGCCTGCCATGGCGCCTCAGCAGCAAACAACTGGGTGAGCAAGAGGGCCAGATCGCGTAGCAGCGTAAAGACTAACAGTGATGAAAATAAGCCCATCAGCAACAGGCTGACCCAGGCCAACCTGTCATCATCGCGCGAGCGTGCCAGCAGCCCTTGTGGGATCAGTGCAGTGGAGGCGACTAGAAACAAGGTGCCCAGCAGCACGGATGTGGTGCCACCAGGCAGGGCCGGGAGCAGGCGCAAGCCAATGTAGATGTGCAGCAGCCCCAGTAGAACATAGGCGGTCAGGAAGAAACGACGTGAAGGCATGGGGTGTCCGTACGCAGGCCGATGTTGGCACAAGCTAGGTGATGTCACGCGGGGCTTATTCAAGCTAGGTAAATGTAACAAGGCGTGGGACTGGAATTAAAAAACCGCTACGCAAATAGGTGGAACCCCTTAAAAATTATCGGGTTGGCGATAAATGGAGTTATTGTCAGTCTTTCTTTTGCACACATGCCTCTACTGTTTAATTGCGCGACCCATGCCGCAGCTTCCTCCGTTCTCATGCTTAAGGTATGCTGAATGAAAATAAACAAAATTAATAGATTCACTCGGCATTTAAGCAGGAGAGGGTTATGCGACTCAATGTTGTTGTTGTCGATGATTCGGCAATCAATCTCAAGCTATTCAAGGCCTTGCTCGACAAGATTCCGGAGCTTGATGTCACCTGCTTTGAGTCTTCCAGCGAAGGCTTGTTGTGGTGTGAGCTCAACCCAGTCGATTTCGTCATCCTCGATCACATGATGCCGGCACCTGACGGCCTCGTCTTTTTAGAACGGTTGCGCGCCATGCTTGGCCGCCATGACATCCCCGTTCTGATGACAGCGGCGAATGATCACCGTGAAATTCGCTATGAGGCGCTGGCCGGCGGGGCGAGTGATTTTCTCAACAAGCCCATCGATAAGAGCGAGTTCATTGCGCGTGCGTCGAACTTGTGCGAGTTGTGACGCAGTCAGCGCCGGATGAGTGACCATGCCGCATGGCTGGCGGAGGCGGTTGATAAAGCCACAGCTGAGGTACGTGAGCGTGAGCGCGAGATCATTGTGCGTCTGGTTCGTGCGGCTGAATTTCGTGACCCAGAAACCGGTTCACATATTCAGCGCATGGCAGCTTATTCGCGCTTGATTGCGGAGCGTTTGGGTCTGCCGCTGGCAGAGCAAGAAATTATTTTAGCGGCGGCACCCATGCACGATGTTGGCAAATTGGGGACGCCGGACCATATTCTCCTTAAGCCGGGCAAGCTGACTCCGGAAGAGTTCGAGATCATGAAAGAGCATGCGCGCAAAGGCTACGAAATTTTGGCCGACAGCAATTCACGCATGTTGCAGGTGGCGGCGATCATCGCGCTCAGCCATCACGAGAAATTCGATGGTAGTGGTTATCCAGGCGGGCTGCGGGGCGAGGATATTCCGCTGTATGGACGCATTGTTGCCGTGGCTGATGTGTTTGATGCACTTACCTCCGCTCGCCCATACAAGCCCGCATGGACACTGGAGCGCGCGGTCGAGTTCATGCAGGACAACCGCGATAAGCACTTTGATCCAGCCTGTCTTGATGCCTTTTTGGGTGCGTGGGATGACGTGCTCGCAATTCGTGAACGTTATGCCGATGATCCGGCTGATATGGGGGAGGTTTAAGCGTGAGAGTCAAACAACTGCATCTGCGTAATCTTGATAATTTGCCGGCACAGCTGGAGGCACTTAAGTCGATTCAACCCAATTGGGTGCTGGTGTTTGGGGCGCCAAGCATGATGGCCGACACATCTCTGTTGAGCACTTCACTGGCGGCCGCTTTCCCCACAGCGATTCGTACTGGATGCAGCACGGCGGGTGAGATTACCGCTCAGGGCGTAGCAGAAGACAGTTGCACAATTGTTGGCGTACATTTCGAAAAAACAGAAATCTGGGAAGCCACCACAACACTGTCCGATATGCAGGATTCATATGCCGCCGGCCAACGACTGGGCGAGCAGTTGGTAGGTCCGGATTTACGTGCGGTATTTGTCCTCGCACAAGGTGTTGCGATCAACGGTAGTGCCTTGAGTGCAGGCTTGAGCGATTGTATCGGCAGCACCATCCCCGTCAGCGGCGGCTTGGCCGGTGATGGCACTGCCTTTAACCAGACCTGGGTGTTAAGTTCGGCCGGCCCTGCCACCCAGCGCGCAGTTGCGATTGGTTTTTATGGAGACGCGCTGCACTACGCCTTTGGTTCGTTTGGTGGTTGGCAGGCCTTTGGTCCCGTTCGTAAGGTGACGCGATGTGAGGGGAACCTGCTCTATGAACTGGATGGCGAGCCCGCGCTGGAAATTTACAAACGCTATCTGGGCGATCATGCCAAACAGCTGCCGGCGTCTGGCCTCCTATTTCCCTTTCTGATGATGAATGCTGAGCAAATGGACAGTGGCTTGATCCGCACGATTCTCGGTATTGATGAAGCGACTAATAGCTTGATCTTGGCAGGCGAGATAGATCCGGATGGCTACTTACGGCTCATGCACTCGAATCCGGATGCGCTAGCAATTGGTTCGGAGCGCGCCGCACAAGCGGCTAGCGAGATGATGGGGGATCATCCGGTTGATCTGGCGATTCTGGTGAGCTGTGTCGGCCGCAAACTGACCATGGGCGATTTGGTGGACGAAGAGGTTGAAGTGGTCAGAGACATGTTGGGCGCGCAGGCAACGATTACAGGTTTCTACTCCTATGGGGAAATCTGTCCCATGGCGCCGGAAGAACCCTGCAAGTTGCACAACCAGACCATGACCATCGCCTTTCTATCTGAGTCAGTTTGATCGGCAGTTCGCATGAAACGTCTTCTCTTCCGCCAGCTGAAGCGAATTTTTGGGTGGCAGTCAGAACTCGAAATTCAAGCGCATCTGAAGGCGCTGCGTGCCTTGACTGAGGCACACGGCACGCCCGAGCAGCAGGCGTTCGTGAGCAATTTGCCGCAGCTGTTGGAGCGTGTTCAAGGCAGCTACGATCAATATGAGCGTGATCTGGACTTGCGTTCGCGCAGCCTTGATATCAGCTCGGAAGAAATGGCGCAGACCAATAGCCGTCTGCGCGCGGAGCTGACGGCACGCAGTCAAGCCATCGCAGCATTGCGGACCACCGCCAATGATCTGTTAAAGCACAGTGATTTGCCAGCGCTTGCGCCAGATGATGAGGATCTAGCCTCTCTGTCGCGTCTGATGAGCGACTTGGTTGAGCAACGGGAAGCTAGTCGCCGCGAGCTGGATGCCAGCAACCTGAGTCTGCAACAACAAAAGTTTGCGCTGGATCAGCACGCAATTGTCAGCATTACCGATGTGCACGGCAACATCATTTATGCAAATGATCGTTTCTGCGAAATCAGTGGCTATTCCATCGACGAGTTGTTGGGGAAGAACCATCGCGTGATCGGCTCAGGGAATCATACCCCCGAGTTTTTCACCGACATGTGGGACACCATTTCTGCTGGCAAGGTCTGGCGTGGTGAAATTAACAATCGCTCCAAGAATGGGCATTTGTACTGGGTGCAGGCAACGATCGTTCCTTTCCTCGGCGATAACGGCAAGCCGGTGCAGTACATTGCGATTCGGACTGACATTACGGCACGGAAGCGCAATGAGCGTGAAATCGCTGCGCAGCTGCATTTTCAAAATCAGCTCATGGAGTCGGTCCCTGTTCCTCTGTACTACAAGGATGTGACGGGCCGTTACCTTGGCTTCAATCGCGCCTTTCTTGATTTCTTTGGCATTGAGCGAAAAGCTTGGATAGGTAAGACGGGGTTTGATCTGTTGCCACCAGCACAGGCTGAGTTTGGCAATCAGCGCGACCTTGAAATGTTTGCACATGGTGGCCGGCAGGTTTTTGAATCGCAACTGACCGTACGAAATGGTGAGGTGCGCGATGTCATTTACAGCAAGGCGGCACTGACACAGCAAAACGGTGTGATCACCGGCCTCGTGGGTAGCATTCTGGACATCACCGATCGCAAACGCTCGGAAAGCGCCATTCTTCATGCCAAGGAAGTGGCAGAAGCTGCCAATAAGTCCAAGAGTGATTTCCTGGCCAATATGAGCCATGAAATCCGTACGCCGATGAATGCCATCATCGGCATGAGCGAGCTGGCGCTCGATACCGATCTGAATGCCGAGCAGCACGACTATCTCGATACGATTCGCTTGTCAGCAGATGCCTTGCTACAGATCATTGATGACATCCTCGACTTCTCTAAGATCGAAGCCGGCAAAATGTCTATCGATGCCATGGCATTCGATTTAAGCACGCTGGTCAATGAAACGCTTAAGACCATCGGTGTGCGCGCACAACAGAAGCAATTGCAGCTCCAGCATGACATTGACTTCAGAACCCCTCAATACTTGATTGGTGATCCGGGTCGCTTACGGCAGATTCTGCTCAACCTGCTCGGTAATGCGGTGAAGTTCACGGATCAGGGCGCCGTCACATTGAAGGTACTGCTTGATCATGATGATGCGGACCAAGTCGTGTTGCACTTTGCTGTGAGCGATACCGGAATTGGTATTTCAGCAGAACAACAGCAGCATATTTTTGAGGCATTCGCCCAAGCGGATACCTCGACTACCCGTAAATACGGCGGTACAGGTCTTGGGCTCAGCATCTGCACCCGTCTGGTCAATTTGATGGGCGGGCGTATCTGGGTCGAGAGCAAACCGGGGCTAGGCAGCACCTTCCATTTCACGACCACACTGACGCGTGACTTTGCTTTGCATGCGCAAGTAGCTGCCATGGCTCCACGCGGCAAACGCATACTCGTGGTGGACGACAACGACATCAATCTGCGCATGGTGTCAGAGGCCCTCAAAGGGTGGGAGGTCGAGGTGATGACGGCACATGGCGGAGCAGCAGCACTGCGCCTGCTCAATGCAGCAGGTAGCCCTCGTCCCGATCTGGTTATTCTGGATGCGCACATGCCGATCATGAGCGGCTTTGATTTGGCAATTGCCATGAAAGCCGACCCCGGACTGAATGATCTGCCTTTGGTGATGCTGACCTCTGCCGGAATGCGTGGCGATGCAGAGCGGTGCCGGCAGCTGGGTATTGACGCGTATTTAACTAAGCCCATTACGCAGGCTGATCTGGTTCAAGCTCTGCACCGTGTGCTCAGCCACGAACCAGGGCCGGAGGACATGACGGCACCCTTGGTTACTCGCCATTCCTTGCGCGAAGAGTCACTGCAGCTCTCTATCCTGTTGGCGGAAGATCAGCCACTAAACCAGAAGCTGATGCAGACCATGCTGACCAAATGGGGGCACGCTACACAGGTCGTGGCGGATGGACAGGCCGCGGTTGAGGCAGCAAAGCATCAGGATTTCGATCTCATCCTGATGGATATGCAAATGCCCGTCATGGGCGGCTTGGATGCGACGGCGGCAATTCGTCACTTTGAGCAACTAGAGGGACGTTCGCGGAGGCCAATTTATGCGCTGACCGCAGCTGCCTTGCAAGAAGACAAAGTGCGCGGGATGGCAGCCGGACTGGATGGCTACTTGACCAAGCCACTGCGACAGAAAGAACTGCTGGCCCTCATCCACACATTGCAAAATGCCCCTGCTCGCATAGTGCCAGCCATGGAAAGTTTTGACTATGCGGCGGCGCTGGATAGTGCCGATGCGGAAATCGTTACCATCGTCGGCGCAGACTTCCTTGAGTTATGGCCGCGTGATCTTGAGCGCATTGAAACTGCTCTTGCGCAGATGCAATGGGATGTGGTCCAACGCCTTGCCCATACCCTACGCAGCAATGTGGCCTTGTTCGGTGATTCGCCCCTCGTGGAGGGCCTCCTGCGGCTCGAGAAGCATGCCCAAGAGGGAAGTTGTCCGCCCAGCTTGATTTCAGAACTTCGCCGCGGTTTGTTTGCGCTGTCGGCGGTATTGCGGCCACGTCTCTGATTTACGCCCGCCTATCATCGCCACAAAAGCAAAAAGCCTCCGCAAGGAGGCTTTTTGTTGTCAATCACAGAGACGTGTCAGGCCGCTTGTGCCGGAATTTTCTTGCTGCGATTGGTAATGCGGTTCTTTGCATCAACATACACAAGCTCAGGTTCGAACTTTTGCAGTTCGATCTCGTTGTATACAGCGAAGGTGGCGATGATCAGTAGATCGCCGGGCGCAGCCAGACGGGCAGCAGCGCCGTTGACCGAGATCGTGCCAGTGCCGCGTTCGGCGCGGATGGCATAGGTGGTGAAGCGTTGGCCGTTGTTGACGTTCCAGATCTCGATCTGCTGATATTCCTTAATATCGGCGGCGTCGAGAAGATCTTCGTCAATGGCGCAAGAGCCTTCGTAATGCAGCTCGGCTTGTGTCACCGTGACGCGGTGCAGCTTGGACTTCAACATCATGCGTTGCATTGCGTTCCCTTTCTCATGCAAAGGCGGGCAATTCATCCCACGGCAGCGCGGCTGTCGCTGCCTCTTTATATGCTGCTGGAATCTGCCGGCATGAGCGCATCGCAGGTTCCTAAACTTCCATGTTGTCGATCAGGCGTGTGCTGCCTAATTTGGCAGCCGCCAAAACCACGAGGTTTTCGACCAGCACGGATTCGTGAGCGGACGGCGATTGTAGATCACTTTTTCGTCTTATCGCAACATAATCAGGCACCCAGCCATGGGCAGTGAGTGCCTGTTTTGCTGCGCTTTCTAAGCTTGAATAGTCGCGATTTCCACCCCGAATGGCAGTCACCACTTTCTTCAATTCCCTTGCCAGACGGGGCGCTTCGGCCCGTTCCTCGGCAGAGAGGTAGCCGTTGCGCGATGATAGGGCCAATCCGTCATTAGCGCGAATAGTGGGGCTATCAATAATATCAATTGAAAAAGCCATCTCGCGGACCATGTTTTTAATGACCATGACCTGCTGAAAATCCTTTTTGCCAAACAGTGCGACCTGCGGCTGAACGATGTTGAACAGCTTGGCGACCACAGTGGCAACCCCACGAAAATGGCCGGGGCGGAATTCGCCCTCGAGGATGGATTGCTGTTCCGGCGGCGGTTCAATTTGATACTGCTGCGGCTGCGGATACATCTCCGCTTCGTCTGGTGCAAACAGATGATCCACGCCTGCTGCCCTAAGACGGGCGCAATCAGCTTCAAAGGTGCGCGGGTAGGCGTCGAAATCCTCGCCCGGACGGAACTGCAGGCGATTCACAAAAATGCTCGCGACCACAACCTCTGCATGCGCTCGTGCTTCGGTCATTAGGGCGATATGACCGTCATGGAGATTGCCCATGGTGGGCACAAAAGCGATTTTCTGACCCGCTTGGGTGGCCTGTTGCAGGGCTGTGCGCAGGCCCGCAATGGTGGGGTGGACTTGCATGGAGGTCGTGCTTTCTAGAGGAAGAAGCAGGTCGCAAACACGGCAACGCCGAGAAAGTATTGCGCCTGCCCAAAACGGTAGCGGGATTTGAGCTGCGGATCAGCCATCAGCTTGTGCATGGGGCTGTCATCGCCCGGCATCAGCCAAGCGGCTTTCGACGCGCGATAGATGAAGATGCGGCCGATCATGATCAGCACGATGCCGCAAACTGCAACAACGGCCTTCATTAGTAGCAGTGCTCAGGGGCGGGGAAGGTCTTGTCTTTGACCGCGACCACATAGTTGTGCACGGCTTCCTCGATGCTGCTTGCACCCACCATGAAGTTACGCACGAAGCGCGCCGGCTTGCCCGGGTAGATGCCGAGCATGTCCTGCAATACGAGGACTTGACCGGAGCAGTCGAGACCCGCACCAATACCGATGGTGGGGATGTTGAGAATGTCGGTCAGTTCTTTACCCAAGGCTGCCGGAATTAGCTCGTAGAGCATGGCAACGGCGCCTGCTTGCTGGTGTGACAGCGCCTCGTCTTTCATGCGCTTGGCGGCAGCTTCATCCTTGCCTTGAATGCGGTAGCCACCGAGCATGTTCACACTCTGCGGGGTGAGGCCGATATGTGCCCACACCGGAATGCCACGGTCAGTGAGGAAGCGCACAGTGTCGGTCATGCACAGGCCACCCTCCAGCTTGACCATGTGCGCGCCGGCCGCCATCAACTTAGATGCGCTGCGCAGTGCCTGCTCCTTGCTCTCCTGATACGAGCCCCAGGGCAGATCAGCCGCAACCATGGCGCGCTTGGTCCCACGAGCGACGCATTCTGTGTGATAAACCATTTGCTCCAGCGTGACTGGCAGCGTGGACTTGTGGCCTTGAATCACATTACCAGCGGAGTCGCCGATCAAAATGATGTCTACGCCGGCGCGATCGAGCAATGCAGCAAAGCTGGAGTCGTAAGCCGTCAGGCTGGTGATCGGCTCGCGGCTGGCGTACATGCGGCCAAGCTCGTGCAGGGTGACGGGCTTTTCAATCGAGCGGTCGGTGGCGAGATAAGTCATTCAGTGTCCTCTGATGCGGCATCAGGCTAGTTGTCGAAGTTTAGCCGATCCCCCCAGCTCATGGCGACAACCGCTTGGGCCGTGCGTGCGCTGTAGGAATATTTGCTTATCGGATCATGAAGTAAATCACACCCAGCAGTCACAACCACAACCGGGCCGCTGAAGCCCAACATGGCTCACGCTATCCGTTCAATCGACTGGTCGGCACAGCCAGCCAGCAAGGCGCTGACATTGCCATGCTTGGGTAGCACCAACGCCGGCGCAATTTCAGCCAGTGGGGCGAGCACAAAGGCACGTTCGTGCATGCGCGGGTGCGGCAGAGTGAGTGCGATTGTGTCCGAGCATTCATCCCCATGCAGTAGCAGGTCGAGATCCAGCGTGCGCGCTGCATTGGGGATGCTACGCTGACGTCCGAAGCGCTGCTCTATTTCGAACAGCTGGCCCAGCAATTCGTGGGCGCTGGCGGGGGTATCCAATGCCACGACTGCATTGATGAAGTCAGGCTGATTGATGAGGCCAATGGGCGCCGTACGATACAGAGAGGAGCGGGCTTTCAGGGTGGCGCCGGGGAGTGCGGCCAGCTCGCCCATGGCGATCCGCAGCGTACCCTCGGCATCACCCAGATTGGCGCCGAGGGCAATGTAGGCAAGCGTCAAGCGGCGTCTCCGGAGGTGTCGGGGGCCTCGCTCTTCTTGCTGTTGCTGCGTTTGCGGCGACGGCGCTTTTTCGGATCGGTATCCGGTACCAGCATGGTCTCGCGCTCGCTGTAATCGGCATCGTGGAACGTCGTCCACCAGTCGGCCAGCTCCATCTCCACTTCACCACTTTGCGCACGTAGTAACAGGAAGTCGTAACCGGCGCGGAAGCGGGGCTGTTCTATTAGACGCATCGGATGTTTGCCGGAGCGCTTCTCGAAGCGCGGCTGCAGCAGCCAGATGTCCTTGATGTCGCCGGCAATGCGACGGGTGATGGCCAGCTTTTCAGCCTGCTGGTCGAGGATTTCGTCCATGGCTTCAAACAGGGCTGGCGTGGGCAGCTCGCCGCGCTTCTTGCGGATTTCCCAATTAGCCAAGGCTTCGTGCCACAACAGGGTGGCAAATAGGAAGCCCGGCGAGGTGGTCTTGCCGGCACGTACGCGGGCATCCGTATTCGCCAGCGCAAGCATCACGAACTTCTCGCCCATCGGCTGTTCGAGAATCACATCCAACAAAGGCAGCAAGCCGTGGTGTAGGTCAGCCGCACGCAGGCGCTTGATGCAGGCAACGGCATGGCCGGAGGTGAGCAGCTTGAGCATCTCGTCGAAGAGGCGTGCCGGCGGCACATTCTCCAGTAGCTCAGCCATTTCACGAATCGGCTGTTCGGTGGCTGCATCGATCTGCAGGCCTAGCTTGGCGGCGAGGCGCACAGCGCGCAACATGCGCACCGGGTCTTCGCGGTAGCGCGTACGCGGCTCGCCGATCATGCGCAGGGTTTTGTCCTGAATGTCGGCCACACCATCGTGATAGTCGAGGATGATTTCCTTAACCGGGTCGTAGTAGAGCGCGTTGGCGGTGAAGTCGCGGCGGGCCGCATCTTCCGCAATGCTGCCCCACACATTGTCGTGCAGCACACGGCCGTGCTGATCGGTAATGGTGTTCTTGTCGTGCGCAGCGCGGAAGGTCGAGACCTCAATGGTTTCACTGCCAAACATGACGTGCACGATCTGGAAGCGGCGCCCGATGATGCGCGCGCGGCGGAAGAGGACGCGCACTTCATCCGGCGTGGCATCGGTGGCAACGTCGTAATCCTTGGGATCAACGCCGATGAGCAGGTCGCGGACTGCGCCGCCGACCACATAGGCCTTGAAACCGGCTTGTTGCAGGGTGTCACAGGTGCGGCGTGCCGCTGACGATACCTGCTCACGGCGGATGCCATGCACGGCTACAGCGAGCTCTGCAGGCGAGTTCTGGTCTTTACGGGAGGAGCGCGCGGGCTTCTTGAAGACGCGCCGCAACAGCTTGCGAATCATGGGTGTGTGTCTGGTGGCGTGGGGCCGGAAAGCAGCAATGATACAGCAGTGCTGGTGCAGCCAAAGCAGCCCTGGCCATGGGCCAGAGCTGTTGTACGCATTGAGCGAGGATGTTTAGCGGAGCGAGATCACCGGCCAGCCCTTGCTTTCAGCATGGGCGCGCAAAGTGTCGTCCGGATCGACAGCCACCGGGTGGCTGACGATTTCAAGCAACGGCAGGTCGTTACGTGAGTCGCTGTAGAAATGAGTTGACTCAAACGCGCCCCACCACAAACCAAGCGATTCCAGCCAGTCATTAACGCGCTCGATCTTACCTTCACGGAAGGACGGCGTGCCACGTGGCTTGCCCGTAAAGCGTCCGCCTTCCTGCGCAGGGATCGTACCGATCAAATGCGGGATCTTGAATTCGCGGGCGATGGGGTGGGTCACAAACACATTGGTGGCCGTGACGATGGCAACGAGACTGTCTTCAGCCAAATGCTGATTAACAAGCGCACGGGCCTTGTCGGTAATGACCGGACGGATCACGGTGGCCATGTATTCGCGGTGCCAGGCATCCAGCACTTCGCGGGCATGACGCGCCAGTGGCGCGAGCTGGAAGTCGAGAAATTCATGGATATCCAGCGTGCCCGCTTTGTACTGGTCATAGAACTGCTGGTTGCGCGCTTCATAGACCTCACGGTCGAGCACGCCCTTACTGATGAGAAATTGCGCCCACTGGAAGTCGCTGTCGTCGGCGAGCAGTGTGTTGTCGAGATCAAAGAGTACGAGTTTCATGAGAGATACCTGAAAGAATGGGCGGCTGTGGCTTTAGCCGGCTTGCATGATTTCGCGCAGCAGCGGCAGGGTGACGGGCCGCTGCTGTTCGAGAGAATGTTGATCGAGTGCATCGAGCACCGCCATCAATGCAGGCAGGTCACGACGGCCATGACGCAGAAGATAGTCAATGATGTGGTCATCGACGCGCATGCCGCGCTGGGCAGCGTGATAGAGCAGGGCGCTGGCCTTGTCGCTGTCCGAGAGCGGTTTGACTTCGTAAATCAGCGCCTGACCAATGCGGGTACGCAAGTCTTCTCGGCACGGCAGATGCAGCGGTGCAGTGCTGCCACTGAGGAGTAGGCGCAGCTGTTTCAGGCGCATGTCGTTGAAGCAGCGGAACAGCGCGATCTGCGCTTCCGGGGAGAGCGTTTCCACGTCATCAATAATGAGCAGTGTGCTCTCAGCGGGCGACAGGTCACCGGGAATGCTGCTGCCTGACTGCACAGTGCTTGCGCTGAGTGCGGCGACGGCCTGCAACAAGTGACTACGGCCAGAGCCAGTTTCTCCCCACACGTAGAGTGCGCGTGGCGTCAAGTCTGTGACAAAGCTGGACAGTGTGGTCAGTAATTCGGCATTACTGCCGACCACAAAGTTGTCGAGACTGGGCTGTTGGGGCGGGCGGATGTGCGGCAGTACTTGCTGCCGTGGGACTGCATTCATGCTCATGTTTCAATATTGGGCTGATCGCCGCGGTAGAGGCGGCTGCTCAGGTAAAGGGCGCGGACTTCACGCAGGCCGACTAGCAGGGCGGCCGAGGCGGGCAGGGCAATCAATACACCGGTAAAGCCGAACAGTTGCGCGAAGGCCATCAAGGCGAACAATACGGCCAGTGGGTGCAGGCCGATGCGGTCACCCACCAAATACGGGGTGAGGAAAAAGCCTTCGATAACTTGTCCTAGGCCATAGATGACCAATACGGCGATGACGGGCGACAGGCCAGTAAATTGCAGGCCAGCGACCATCAGCGCAAGCAAGAAGCCGATCCCGAACCCGACATAAGGAATGAAAATCAGCAGGCCGGTGAGAATGCCCACTGGCAGCGCCGAGGGAATCCCGGCGATAGATAGAGCAATGCTGTAATACACGGCTAATGCCAGCATGACCAGCAACTGACCGCGCAGAAATTCGGACAGTACTGCATCAATATCGCGCAGCAGCTGGCTGCACTTGGCATGCCAGTCGCGCGGGATCGCGGCATCAATGCGGGTGACCAGCTTGTTCCAGTCCATGAGCAGATAAAACAGCACAACGGGCGTCAGCAATAGCGTGGTGGCAATCCCGACCAAGGCCATGCCGCCAATGCGCAGCGAGGTAAAGACATGCATGCCCAAGCCTTGCAGCTCGGTGACATTGTCGTTGAGGAGCTTGCGTAAGTAAGGTGGGTCGAGGCGCAGGCGAATGCCGAAATGTTCCTTCAGCCAGGGCACGAGCTGCTCATTCACCAGCGCTAAGGCGTCCGGCAGCCGTTCGACCAGCAGCATCAGCTCATACTGCAATAGCGGGATCAAAATCAGCAACAGCCCGACCAGAATCAGCCCCAACGTGGCAATCACCCCGACAACGGCGGCTAGATGCGGCACGCCCCATACCTGCAGACGTTGCACCAAGGGATTGCAGACGTAAGCAATGATCGCTGCCAGTAGGAAGGGCGCGAGAATCGGCGAGAGTAAATACAACAGCCACAGCAGAACCAGCCCGAAGGCGATCCACAATCCGGTCTGAAGGCGGTCTGAGGACATAGATATCCGGTAAAATTCAGGGTTAGCGCGCGGCCCCGGGCCTGCAACCCTGCGCGAAGCCGCTACTTTATCCGCCTGCTTGGTGGAACTCAACAAAGGAACTCAACTTGACAGCCCCAGCCAACCCTAATGCCGCCATGACTTACCGCGATGCTGGCGTCGATATCGATGCCGGAGATGCACTGGTCGAACGCATCAAGCCCTTCGCCAAGCGCACCATGCGCCCCGAGGTCATGGGTGGCTTGGGCGGTTTCGGCGCTCTGTTTGAGCTGTCGAAGAAATACAAAGAACCGGTGTTGGTCTCCGGCACCGATGGTGTGGGCACGAAGCTCAAGCTGGCTTTCCATCTGAACAAGCATGACACCGTGGGCCAAGATCTGGTCGCCATGAGCGTTAACGACATTCTGGTGCAGGGCGCAGAGCCCCTGTTCTTCCTCGATTACTTCGCTTGCGGTCGCTTGGATATCGACACGGCTGCAACCGTCATCAAGGGCATTGCACAAGGTTGTGAATACGCAGGCTGCACCCTGATCGGTGGCGAAACCGCTGAAATGCCGAGCATGTACCCCGATGGTGAATACGACCTGGCCGGCTTTGCAGTTGGTGCTGTCGAAAAGTCGCAACTCATCAACGGGCTGGATATTGCGCCGGGTGATGTCGTGCTGGGCTTGGCATCGAGCGGTGCGCATTCGAATGGGTATTCGCTGATCCGTAAGATTATTGACCGTGCTCAACCAGACATGGATGCCGATTTCCATGGCAAGTCCTTCCGCGATACCGTTATGGCACCGACGCGCATCTACGTGAAGCCGCTGCTGGCCCTGATGCAGGCCATGAATGTCAAGGGCATGGCGCACATTACCGGTGGTGGTCTGACCGAAAACGTGCCGCGCGTACTGCCGGAAAACGTGACTGCCGTGATTGAACGTAGCGCTTGGACGCTGCCCCCGCTCTTCCAGTGGCTACAAAAGGAAGGCAATGTCGCTGACGATGAAATGCACCGTGTTTTCAACTGCGGTATCGGTATGGTCGTGATCGTCGCCGCCGCAGATGCCGCCAAGGCCGCTGACTTCCTTAAGGCGCAAGGCGAGACCGTCTATACCTTGGGTAAGATCGAAGCGCGTACTGAAGGCCAGCATCAAACGATCGTTCGTTAAGCATCGTTCGCTAAGCGGTTTACAAATAAAAAAGGACGCCACGGCGTCCTTTTTTATTTGTGGCTGGCGGATCAGCCTAGCTTGGCGCGTTCCTCGCGCTGAATGTGAGCCATGAACTTTTGGACCAGATTTTCCTGTGCCGAACTGAGTCGAAGAAATACACAGCCAAGACGTTGGACTTGCTTGGTACCTTTGGTGACCTCACCCGAATAGCGAATGCCAAGTTCAGTTTGCAGGTCGCCAAAGCCTTTCATCTCAATACGCACGTCCGAGAAGTTCATGCCTAGCTCGCAAGGAAACAGCAGGGCAGGCGTTTCAAGGCCGACACCGCCGATACCGATATCGACGGTGGAGAGCTCCATGGCCTTGTCTTCTACCGTGATACGGCAGATCGGACGTTGGGTCATGGGCAGGGTCAGGCGGAAAAATTCACGACGCTGTAGGCGCACATATTTTTCCGGGAGTTTCACGGCAAACGCCGGGCGCTTGTCGTAGGTAACGGCTTGCGGCTTGACGCACATGAACTGATTGCGAATCCCGGCAGGCATGGCAACGAAGAAGTTGCGCTCGCTTTGCAGGAAACGCCTGTTCACTTCCTCCGAACTGCCCCAGTCAAAGTACAGCAACCCTTTTTCTTCATCGAGATGGAGCAAGATGGTCAGGATAGTGTCCTGACCTTCATTGAAGCTGATGCTGATCTGATCTCGATCATTGATCAGTTGGCGCAAATAGAAAACGATTTCCCGCCGGAAAGTGATGGTGTAGGCGTCGACGCTTTGGTCGATGGGCAGACTCATGATGCGGGATCTAGAAAGTTCTGTACGTTGGTGTGTATTGTCTCTGCCAAGGCGGGCTTCAGGCAATCGAATAATGTCAGGTTGGGCAGCGAGTTGAGCCAAGTGATCTGGCGTTTGGCAAACTGCCGAGTCGCGAATATACCGCGATCCCGCAGCTCTCGGGGCGGGATTTTGTCCTCCAGCATGTCCCAGACTTGCCGGTATCCAACGCAGCGCATCGAGGGCATATCACCATGGAGCGCATACTTTTTCCGTAAAGACACTGTTTCTTCAACAAGGCCTTGCGCCAGCATTTCATCAAAACGCTGGGCAATTCGCTCGTGAAGCCAAGCGCGCTCGGTCGGCATCAAGGCAATGGTCATGCGCCGATAAGGCAGCACTTCACGTTCTTGGCGTGCATAAATGGCTGACATCGGTTCGCCGCTCAGCCGGAAAACCTCGATTGCCCGTTGAATACGTTGGGAGTCGTTCGGCTTCAGGCGTGCTGCAGTGTCTGGATCCACTTGCGCCAGCTGGGCGTGCAAGGCTGGCCAGCCCTTAGCAGCAGCCTCAGCATCAATTTGGGTGCGCACAGCCAAGTCAGCTTGTGGCAGATCGGCGAGTCCTTCGGTCAGGGCTTTGTAGTACAGCATGGTGCCGCCGACGATCAGCGGAATGTTGCCGCGCGCGGTGATGTCGGCCATGGCTTGAAGCGCATCTTTACAGAACTGCGCCGCCGAGTAGCTTTCTTCCGGGCTGATCAGGTCAATCAGATGATGTGGGTAACGTTGGAGCGTTGCTGCGTCCGGCTTGGCTGTGCCGACATTCATGTCGCGGAAGACCTGCGCTGAATCAATGCTGATCAGTTCAACCGGGAACTGGTCGGCCAGACGCATGGCCAGCGCAGTTTTGCCGCTGGCGGTGGGGCCGAGGATGAAAATGGCCTTTCCCATGTTGCCGGTGCTTGGATTGTTGTTGCTCATGGGTGGGGGCGACTCATTGGCCGCGCAAAAACAGCTTGTCGAGATCCTTCATCGACAGTTGCGACCACGTGGGGCGGCCGTGATTGCATTGGTCAGCCCGCTCGGTGGCTTCCATGTCGCGCAGCAGGGCATTCATTTCCGGAATCGTCAGGCTGCGATTGGCGCGCACGGCGCCGTGGCAGGCCATCGTGGCGAGTAGCTCGTTGCGGCGCGCGTCAATGACACGGCTAGCCGGCTGCTCGCGCAGATCGGAGAGCAGGGCGCGGATGAGTGCCGGCACATCGCCATGCGCTAGTAGCGTAGGGACAGCCCGCACGATGAGCTCCTGCGGCCCAGCTGCCGCAAGCTCGAAACCCAGTCGATGCAGTGTGTCGGCATGTTCGCCCGCCGCGGCAATCTCGCCTTCCGACGCATGAATCAGCGCGGGGATGAGCAGGGGTTGGGAGGCGGGTGCGCCGGCATCAAGCACATGCTTCAAGCGCTCATACAGGATGCGTTCATGAGCAGCATGCATATCCACCAACACCAAGCCCGCCTCGTTCTGTGCGAGGACATACACCCCATGCAATTGCGCAATCGCATAGCCGAGTGGCGGGGCACTCTGGCTTTGTGGCAACGATGTGGGGGGGGAGGGCAGGGCGCCGCTTGCGGGGTTGAATGCCGCTTTCGCGAACGCCAGATAGGCATGTGCTGCGGGTTCGTTCACTGCCAACGAGGTTTGGTGCTGCAATGGTGGCGGGTAATGCGTGGGCGCCGCAAACTGATAGCCTGCTTGCGCCTGTTCAGTTGCGCCAGCATGGATAGTGGCGCTGCCGCTGTGTACCGGCGCGGCCAAGGCGCGCTGCAAGACATGAAAGACGAATTGGTGGATGCCGCGGCTGTCTCGGAAGCGCACTTCGGTCTTGGCTGGATGCACATTGACGTCCACGCCGCGCGGGTCGAGCTCAAGAAACAGCACATAGGCCGGGTGACGGCTGCCATGCAGGATGTCGGCATAGGCCTCACGTGCGGCATGCGCCAGCACCTTGTCGCGAACGAAACGACCATTCACGTAGAAAAACTGGGCGTCACGCGTGGCGCGCGAATACGCGGGCAGCGCCGCAAGACCAGACAGGCGCAAGGGACCGGCCTGTTCATCCACCGCGCGGGTTTGGCCGGCAAACTCCGGGCCGAGCACATCCTTGAGGCGCTGCTCCGGCGTGGTGGCGAGTAAACGCTGGCGCACATTGCCATTGTGGCTGAGGGTGAAGCTCACGTCCGGGCGGGCCAGCGCCATGCGCTGGAATACATCGACACAGTGACCGTATTCCGTGGCCTCGGTCTTGAGGAATTTGCGGCGGGCGGGCGTGTTGAAGTACAGGTCGGCGACTTCCAGAACTGTACCCTGGGTGCCAGCGGCTGGCTCGGCAGTGGCGTTGTGATTGCTGATACGCCAAGCATGTGCTGCATTGGCTGCGCGGCTGCTCAGGGAGACGCGGGCGACCGAGGCGATGGAGGCGAGCGCTTCGCCACGAAAACCATAACTATTGACCCCTTCAAGATCATCGAGGGTCGCAATCTTGCTGGTGGCGTGACGTGCGAGCGCCAGCGGCAGTTCATCTTTGGGGATACCGCTGCCATCGTCGGTGATGCGCAGCAGGCGCACACCGCCCTCTTCAAGCTGCACGTCGATGCGCGTTGCACCTGCATCGAGGCTATTTTCAATCACTTCCTTGAGAACAGAAGCGGGTCGTTCGACCACTTCGCCAGCGGCGATCTGGCTGATCAGTAGGTCGGGCAGTTGGCGAATGGGCATCTTTGGATTATATCTGGCGGCTTTTGGCGCAGCGCCCCCTCAAGCCAAAACATATTGGCGTTTGGGGTTACGTGGTGCTGCCACCCGCCAAACAGTTGCTCTTTCCGTCTTTGGGGCAGGAGATAGGGAAAAGCGTCCATTTACCCTTAGAATCGGCGCTTTTGTTGCGCCGCGCTGCCGCCCTTACCCATGGATTTACTTGCCCAGTTCATTGATATCGTCCTGCATCTGGACAAGCACCTGATCCTGCTGGTGCAAGAGTACGGCCTCTGGATTTACGCCATTCTTTTCGCCATCGTATTCGGCGAGACAGGCTTTGTCGTGCTGCCTTTTCTGCCCGGCGATTCGCTGCTGTTTGTTGCTGGCGCCGTGGCAGCGATTGGTGGGATGGACTTGACAGTGTTGATGGTGGTGCTGATTGTGGCGGCAATATTAGGCAATACGGTCAATTACACAATTGGCCGCGTGTTTGGCGAGCGCATTGTGGCGGCCGGGCGTATTCCCTTCCTCAAGCCTAGCGCGGTCATGGCGACGCAGATTTTCTATGAGAAGCACGGCGGCAAGGCCGTGGTGTTGTCGCGCTTCATGCCCCTGTTTCGCACCTTTGTGCCGTTTGTCGCGGGCATGGCGAACATGGGCTATTCCCGCTTTACCGCCTTCAATGTTGCGGGGGCGGTGATCTGGGTGGTATCCCTTTGCGTGGCTGGCTACCTGTTTGGCAATGTTGATGTCATCAAGAAAAACCTCTCGCTACTCATCGTCGGCATTGTTGTTGTGTCGCTTTTGCCCGCACTAATCGGATGGATTAGGCACCGTCGCGCCGGTTGATTGGGGATTTACCGTTTTTTCCTCCGGGGTAGGATGGACCTATGCGATGCTCGCTCACCACCCCGATTGCCGCGACCCTGATTGTTTGCACCCTGCTTGCAGGATGTAGCACACCCCGTGGCAGCAAGACATCCCAGCTTGCCCCCTCACAACTCGCAAAGGCTGATGTTGACCGTGTCAGCGATGCGCACCGTGCTCAGCTCGATGCCAGTCTGCGCGTATTGGCCGATAAGCTGTATCGACGCAACCCGCGCGAATGGAAGGTGGCCGGCCATGCCACGCATGAGGCCGCTGTGGCGCGCATCTTTGCGGTGGGTAATTATCGTTTGCCGGAGCTCGGCGATAAGGTGGGTACGCAGGCCATTGTGCTGGGGTTGCGAGAGGATTACACGGGGGACCGTGTGGCTGCATTTGTGGCTGGGTTGGGCAGCATGGCGCACCAAGCCTTCAATGAGAAAAACGACTTTTATTTCTACGATGACCTTGATCCGCAGCGCCTGTACAACGCTGCCCGCAATGTTGAGATCGCAGCGTGGAAGCTAGCCAATAGCCGTGATGCGAACGGGCAGCCTCTGTTGTTGTCAAATGAGATGTACCCTGTCCCCAATCTCAGTTTTGAACGTGAAATTGGCAAGATGATCGGCAACTTCGACCTGCTCTCCATCACTATCGCTGACAAGACCAATCGCACCGTGGTCAAGGTTGTTCAGAATGTGGCAACGGCCGTATTCCTGCCGGTGGCTGTCGTTCTGCGCTAAATCCGATGTTCATTGCCCGACCCCTGCGCTGGGCATTGATCCTGTCTGTCTGCCTACATCTACTACTCTTACTGGCAGGGCGAGGCTTCTGGTCTTCATGGATTGAAGCATCCGAAGGCGATGAGGTGGTGCTGTCAGCTAAGCTGCTTCCACCGCCTGCACCACCCGCCATGCCGGTCAGCCAACCGCCGCGTCCGCAGCCACGCCCTGCGACGCCGCCCACCGCGCCGTCAACTGTTTCCTCAACTGCTGCGCCTCTGCCACCTGACGGAGCAAGTACCGCTGCAGCCTCCCGGGCTAGCTCGGGCACTGAAGGTAGCGGCACTGGTGTACCTGTACGAGCCCTGCCAGCCTCCGGGCGCTTGCACTTTGTCGTGACCAAGGGCGAACAAGCTTTTGTGGTGGGGCAGGCCGTGCATGCCTGGACGGTAGAAGGGGATCGTTACGAGCTCAACAGCACGATTGAGACAACAGGCCTGATCGCCCTCTTCAGTAATGTGCGCCTCGGGCAAAGCAGTAGGGGGCAGATTGTAGAAGGTGGCCTGCGACCGCTGTCTTTCAGGGATAATCGCAAGGACGGCAGCCATCGGGCCGATTTCGATTGGGCACAGCAGCGCCTGCAGCTTGGAAATGGCAGCAGCCTGCCCTTGGCGGAGGGTGCGCAGGATGTGCTGTCGATGTTTTACCAGTTTGCGCTCTATCCGTTGGACGCGCCGGAGCTGGCCTTGATGGTCACCACGGGCCGTAAGTTTGAGCGCTATGTCTTCAAGGTGGAGGCCGATGTGCCGCTGACATTGCGTGCACGCGCCGCGGACGCGGCGGATGGCCAGGCAGAGGATCGTACCTTGGCAACCTATCATTTGTCGTACCGCGGGCGCGATGCCGAAGGCGTGGATGTGTGGCTGGCCCGAGACCACGACCGGCTACCGGTGAAAATCCGGTATGTGGATCGCAAGGGCGGCCTAACCGAGTTGCAGGCTGACCAGATCGTTTATCCCGGCATGCGCTGACTGCGCTTGCCCTTCGTCTTACCCGTTGTGCTGATGACCATCACGTCGTCGCCAACTTCAATGTGTTGCAAGGAAAAATATGAGTTCAATGCCTATTAATGCTCCGCTCCTGCAGGGTGCCCGCAACGTGCTGTACGAGTTGCTGAAGTTCGACTACCCGGCTGATGCAGTGCTCTCGCATTTTTTCCGCAACAACCGCGAGATCGGTTTGCGTGATCGGGCCTTTATCGCCGAGACGGCCTATGCCGTGCTGCGCCGCAAGCGTACGTTAGAGCGCCTGTGTGGTGATCGCGTTACGCCGCAGCGTCTGCTGCTGGCCTCCCTGACCCGTGTTGCCGGTTACAACAACCGCCAGCTGGCAGGCGCGTTGGACATCGAGGAAGTAAAGTGGCTCGACGCCCTGCGTGAAGTCAGCTTGCCACCCGGTACGTTGGGCGAACAAACCGACCTGCCCGACTGGCTGGCAGATCGACTTGCCGCCTTCATGAGCGATGACGATGTGATCGCATTGGCGCGCGGCATGAATCAACCTGCTCCGCTGGACCTGCGTGTGAATCTGGTCAAGTCCAGCCGCGACGCTGTGCTCAAACAGCTGCAAGCCGAAGGGATCGAGGCTGAGCCGTGTCCGTATGCTCCGCAGGGCATTCGGCTGAAGAAAAAGCCTTCACTAGCCAAGCACCCATTGTTCCTTGATGGAACCATCGAAGTGCAGGATGAAGGCAGCCAGCTCCTTGGGCATCTATTGCAGCCCCGCCGCGGCGAGATGGTCATGGACTTTTGTGCCGGCGCGGGTGGCAAGACTTTGTTGCTGGGCGCGCTGATGCGCTCGAGTGGCCGTCTGTATGCTTTTGATGTGTCCGAAAAGCGCCTTGCCAAGCTAAAGCCGCGTCTGGCGCGTTCGGGCTTGTCGAATGTGCATCCCGGTGTGATCAGCAGCGAAACGGATATCAAGATCAAGCGATTGGCAGGTAAGTTTGATCGCGTGTTGGTGGATGCCCCGTGTTCCGGGCTAGGGACTTTACGCCGCAATCCCGATATGAAGTGGCGCCAGAGCCCGACGTCTGTGGCCGAAGTGCAGCAGAAGCAGGCTGCGATTCTGGCCTCGGCAGCACGGCTTTTGAAGCCGGGTGCCCGTTTGGTGTACGCCACTTGCAGCATTCTCCCCGAGGAGAATGAGGCGATCGTGGCTGGTTTTCTGGAGGCTCACCCCGAGTTTGAACAGAAGTCTGCCGCAGAGGTGCTGAAACAGCAGGACATCACCTGCGACACCGGTGAGCATTTGCGCTTGTTCCCACATAAGCACGGTACAGATGGCTTCTTTGCTGCCGTGCTTGAGCGCCGTACTTGAGGCAATTCTTGAGGCAGCCTTTGAGACAAAGCCTGAAAAAACTGCCTTTATTGCTGTTGCTCTGCTGGAGTGTTTCGGCACGGGCGGAAGCACCGCTCAAGGTGCAGGTGCCAGCAAGCCGGGTACTCCCGGCGATAGGCACAGTCGAGGCGGTGTTTTCCCCTTGGGATGATGCTGAGGGGCGTTTACTTGAAATCATCAGCGAGGCGCGCAGCAGTATTCATGTGCACGCCTATTTGCTGACAAGTCGCAGTATTGCCAAAGCATTGCTGCAGGCGCATCGACGCGGTGTGCGTGTGCTGATTCTGGCGGATGCCGAGATGGTGCGTGGCAGTGATAGCAGCCAGATTCCCAAGCTTGCAGCGGCAGGCATTCCTGTGTGGTTGGAGGATCGCTACGCCAATGCACATAACAAAGTCATGGTGGTGGACGCCGAGAGCCCCCAACCCACGCTGATTACTGGCAGTTACAACTTCACATGGTCTGCACAGGCGCGCAATGCAGAAAACCTGCTGATCCTGCGCGACAATTTGGCAGTGACAAAAGCCTATTTCGAAAACTGGCAGCGACATCGGCGCGATGCACAGCGCTATGTCCCACCCACCGTGAGTGAACCATGAATATGTTTGAAATCGCTCTGAGTAGCCTGCTCGCCGATTTGTGGCAAGACCTGCAGCATCCAGATATCGTCTGGCAGGTAGTAATTCTGCTGTCTGTGCTTTGCTGCGCCAAACTGGCCGAGCGGGTTGTGCACAATCGACATTATGAAGACATGCGCATGGCGTTGCAGCTGGGGCATCGTGGCCTCAAGCGCCTAGTGTTTCCGCTTGTGGCGTTGGTGCTGGTGCTGATTGCGCGCGAGTTTGCCCGTCCGATGCTGCATGTGCAATTGCTGACACTGGCGGTTCCACTGCTGCTGTCACTTGCGGCCATTCGTAGCGTGTTCTTCGTCTTGCGCGTGACCTTCAGTAATACGCCTTGGTTGCGCAATTTCGAGCGGGTCTTTTCTTCCGTCGTGTGGTTGATTGTTGCCCTGCACATCACCGGTTTTTTGCCGGAGCTGATCAATCTGCTGGAGGCCGTGCATTTTTCGATCGGCAAGCAGAAGCTAGATCTGTGGCAGGTACTGCAAGGTTTTCTGGTGGTTGCCATGGCTCTGCTTATTTCGCTGTGGCTGGGCAGCCTCATCGAAGCGCGTTTGATGAGCGCCAATGGCCTCGACAATAATCTGCAGGTTGTGTTTTCCCGGCTGGCCAAGGCAGTGTTGGTACTGCTTGCCGTCATGATTGCTTTGCCGAGTGTGGGGATTGACCTGACCGCCTTGTCTGTTTTTGGTGGGGCGCTCGGCGTTGGTCTGGGGCTGGGGCTGCAGAAGATCGCCAGCAATTATGTATCCGGCTTCATTATTCTGCTCGACCGCTCGATTCGCATTGGCAATGTAATTGCAGTCGGTGCCGATAAGGGAACGGTCACTCAGATCACGACGCGCTATACCGTGCTGCGTGCCAGCAATGGTGTGGAGTCCTTGGTGCCAAATGAGGCGCTGATTAGCAGTGCGGTTCAGAACGAGACCTATAGTGACTACAGCGTTCGCCATGTGCTGCCTGTGAAAATCAGCTATCACGATGATCCTGAGCTGGCCATGGCTATATTGACCAGTGAGGCCAAGGCGCACCCTCAGGTTGCCGCCGAGCCCGCACCACAGGCCTTTTTGACGCTATTTGCCGACTCCGGGGTCAATCTTGAGCTCTTGTACTGGCTGGATCAGCCGGAGGTAAATGCCATGCAGGTACGCTCTGCCATCAATCTTGGCATTTTCAAGGCGTTTGCCGAGGCAGGTATCAGTATTCCTTTCCCGCAGCGTGAGGTGCATGTACTTAATACAGTGGGAGATTCCAGCAAAACCACGCTGTAAGAATGACAGCTAGCCTTCTGCTGGATTGAGCTCGACCAGAAGTTCAGATTTATCAAAACGCTGGGCCGCTTTCGCGTAAAATCGTAAGGTTTTCGTCCGCTTGAAAAGAAAGGCGCGCTTCCGCATGTTGATGTCCGGTTTCTTCGATTTGCCCTGGTGGGGCTATGTAGTGGTGGCGCTGGGGCTGACACACGTCACCATCGCTGGCGTCACGATCTTTCTGCACCGTCATCAGGCCCACCGTGCGCTTGATCTGGGACCTATCCCCAGCCACTTCTTCCGTTTCTGGTTGTGGCTGACGACTGGGATGAACACAAAAGAATGGGCGGCCATCCATCGCAAGCACCACGCCAAGTGCGAGACCGCAGAGGATCCGCACAGCCCGCAAATTCACGGCATCAATAAGGTGCTCTGGGGCGGCGTCTTCCTCTACGTCAAGGAAGCCCACAATCGCGAAACTATCAGCAAGTACGGCACCGGCACCCCGGATGACTGGATCGAGAATAACCTCTACACCCCGTATCAGAAGCTTGGCATTGCCATCATGCTCGCACTCGATCTATGTATGTTTGGTGTTGTGCCTGGTCTGCTCATGTGGATAGTGCAGGTGATCTGGATTCCGTTCTGGGCCGCTGGCGTCATCAATGGCCTCGGCCACTTCTGGGGTTATCGCAATTTCGCCTGTGCGGATGCCAGCACCAATCTCATCCCTATTGGCATCCTGATTGGCGGTGAAGAACTACATAACAATCACCACACCTTCGCCACCTCGGCCAAGCTGTCCAACAAGTGGTACGAGTTTGATATTGGCTGGATGTATATCCGCATCCTAGAAATGTTGGGCCAGGCGCGCGTCAAGAAAGTTGCACCCCGCCCTCGCCTCGGTGCGGTACGTCCGGCGGTTGATCACGCTACGCTGAATGCCGTGATTACCCATCGTTACGATGTGCTGGCCAAGTACCTGAAGTCGCTTCGTCAGGTTGCCCATGAAGAATTGCAGCATCTGCGCGAAGAGGCACATCACCATACCATTCTCAAGCACGTGCTCGGCGATGCGGAAGCCTGCGACAAGACAAAGGCAGTGCTGGCGAAGAGCGAGCGTTTGGCCAAGCTGGTTGAGATGCGTCATGAGCTTGAGGCAATCTGGGCCCGTTCCAGCGCCAGCCATGAGCAACTGCTGAAGCAATTGCAAGACTGGATTCACCGCGCTGAAGAAAGCGGTGTGCGTCAGCTGCAGGAGTTTTCCCTGCGTCTGCGTAGCTATACCGTCAGCGCCTGATCTCTACCTACTCCTACTCAGAAGCCACGCCGCCGCATTCAGCGGCGGCTTGCCCGGCTTTCTGCCGGGCAGCTCCTGTAGCAATCTGATTGATCGCACTCGGCGGCAAATAAGCGCAGCCTGCCTCTAGCAACAGCCAAAAAATCGGCAGCACACGCTCCCCATTAACTTAAACATCAAGACTAGCTTTGGGGGTTAAGGAGTCCTGTGGTCCTGCAGTGGAGCCTGAGTTTCAGCCAATAAAAAACCCGCCGAGTGCGAAACTGGGCGGGTTTTTTATTGCTTGAAACCGAAGGGCTCTTACTTGAGCTTGGTTTCCTTGTAAGCCACGTGCTTGCGCGCCTTGGGATCGTACTTCATGATCTCCATTTTTTCAGGCGTGGTGCGCTTGTTCTTGGTCGTGGTGTAGAAATGGCCAGTTCCGGCCGTCGATTCCAGCTTGATCTTTTCGCGACCGGCCTTAGCCATGATCGTTCTCCGTTTTAAATCGCCTGCTGTGCAGGCTGACTAGTGAGTGGTTCTAAGGGGGAGGAACCCCCTTGGTACTTAAGAGTTATACAGCTTCGCCGCGAGCACGCAGATCGGCCAGAACGGCTTCGATGCCATTCTTGTCGATGGTGCGCAGACCCGCATTGGACACGCGCAGGCGCACCCAGCGGTTTTCGCTTTCGATAAAGAAACGACGATTCTGCAGGTTAGGCAGGAAACGACGCTTGGTCTTGTTGTTGGCGTGGGAAACGTTGTTTCCGACCATTGGGCCTTTGCCCGTTACTTGGCAGACGCGAGACATCTTGGTTGCTCCAAAATTCGGTTTCAGCAGAGCCGTGCACTATACCGGAGTTTTGATCGGTAAATCAAGCCCTTTTTCCCTTTTGCCTCATCGCAGGTTGGTGCAAGGGGCTTTTTTCTACAAAAGCCCCCGTTCGGCAAAGGACAGCGGGGTGGCGGTGCCAGCCACAATAAAATGGTCTAGCACCCGGACATCGACCAGTGCTAGGGCGTCTTTGAGGTTCCGGGTCAGCAGTTCGTCGGCCTGCGATGGCTCGGCCACGCCGGATGGGTGGTTGTGGCAGAGCAGGGCGGCGGCGGCATTATGGGCCAGGGCGCGCTTAACCACTTCCCTCGGATATACGCTGGCTTGCGACAGGGTGCCGCGAAAAAGTTCTTCCCAGGCAATCAGGCGGTTTTTCGAGTCGAGCCACAGCACACCGAAGACTTCGTAGCCCAGCCCGCCCAATTTGAGCTTGAGCCAGTCCCTCACTGCTGCAGGGGAGGCGAGGACGTCGCGTTCCATCATGGGTGCGGCGAGCGCCCGTCGCGCCAGCTCAAGCACCGCCTTGAGTTGCACTGCCTTGGCTGGGCCCATGCCGGGGACGGTCGCAATGGATTTAAGGTCAGCTTCGGCCAGATGCGTCAGGTTGTTGCCGAAATGCGCCAGCAGTTCGCGCGCCAAATCGACCGCACTCTTGCCGCGGACGCCAACGCGCAAAAAGATAGCCAGCAGCTCGGCATCGGAAAGCGCGGCCGGGCCGTGCTGCAGCAAGCGCTCGCGCGGTCGTTCGTGTTCAGGCCAGTCGGTAATCGCCATCGGGTAGAATGATCTGATTGTCTGGATAGAGCATTCTGCCATGTCGCTACTTGCAGGAAAACGTATCGTTTTAGGAGTTACCGGTGGCGTCGCCGCTTACAAGGCGGCCGAACTGGCGCGCCTATTCGTCAAGGCCGGTGCCCGCGTGGATGTGGTTCTCACTGAAGCCGGCTCACACTTTGTCGGTGCGGTAACCTTTCAAGCGATCACCGGGCATGCTGTCTGGTCCGATTTGTGGGATGCCCGTATGCCCAACGGTATGGCGCATATCGACCTGTCGCGTGGGGCTGATGCCATCCTGATTGCCCCCGCCAGCGCTGACACGATGGCTCGCCTAGCGCAGGGACGGTCGGATGATCTGCTTACCACGCTGTGCCTTGCCCGTGACTGCCCCCTGTTGGTCGCGCCGGCCATGAACCGGCAAATGTGGGAAAACCCCGCCACCCAGCGCAACGTCACCCAGCTGAAGCTCGACAATATTCAAGTGCTTGGGCCCGCGTCCGGCCAGCAGGCCTGTGGCGAGGTTGGGGAAGGCCGCATGTTGGAGCCTGAGGAACTGTTTGATGCCTTGGTCTACTTCTTCCAGCCCAAGAAACTTGCAGGCCGCCGCGTGCTGCTGACCGCTGGCCCGACATTTGAGCCACTTGACCCCGTGCGCGGTATCACCAATTCGAGCTCCGGCAAGATGGGCTTTTCGCTGGCCCGTGCCTGTGCCGAGGCGGGTGCCGAGGTTACCGTAGTCGCTGGACCCAGTAGTCAGCCGACCCCGCATGGTGTGCGCCGTATTGACGTGCAGAGTGGTTTGCAAATGCGTGCAGCCGTGCTGGCCGAACTGCCTTCGGATATCTTCATTGCCGTCGCTGCCGTAGCCGATTACCGCCCAGCTGCGCCGGTGGAACACAAGATCAAGAAGCAGGCGGATGTGCTGACAGTTGAGCTGACCAAGAACCCAGATATTTTGGCCGAGGTCGCGGGACTACCGAGCCCCCCGTTTTGCGTAGGCTTTGCAGCGGAAAGCCAGAATCTGGCGGAGTATGCCGAAGGGAAACGCCGCGCCAAGAAGCTGCCGTTGGTTGTTGGAAATTTAGTTCAGGATGGCTTGGGTGGCGAGAGTAACCAAGTGACGTTGTTTGCGGAGAACGGTGTCTATCCGCTGCCAGCAGGCGATAAGCTGACCATTGCGCGCAGTATCGTCAACCACATCGCCGGGCTGTTGGAAGTCAAATAAGGGAGATGAAGTAATGCATCAGATTGACGTCAAGCTGCTCGATCCGCGTCTAAAAGAGCAACCGCCGCAATATGCCACGCCCGGCTCTGCAGGGCTGGACTTGCGTGCCTGCATCGAAACCTCGATGAAAATTCTGCCTGGCCAGACCGTATTGGTCCCGACTGGCATTGCCATCCATCTGGCCGACCCGGGGCTGGCCGCCATGATTCTGCCGCGCTCCGGTTTGGGCCACAAGCACGGCATTGTGCTGGGCAATCTGGTGGGGTTGATCGACTCTGATTACCAAGGTGAAATCTTCGTATCCACTTGGAACCGCAGCCATGAGCCCTTTACGCTCAATCCGCTCGACCGCCTTGCGCAATTAGTCATTGTGCCTGTGCTGCAAGTCGGCTTTAATGTAGTGGATGAGTTCCCGCAAAGTGAGCGGGGCGCAGGTGGTTTTGGTAGTACGGGCAAGGGCTAAATCCAGCCCCGTCAATTTCAGGAGGCGTGATCATGGATGGCATTTCCGCTGCAACCAGTCTTACCCAGTCAGTACTGACGTCGACCCCATCGTCGCGTACGCAGACCGCTGACGCAACCCAGCAAGCGGCAGTGCGTGCCGAACAAGCTTCGCAGGCTGAAGCGGAGACGAGGCGTGCAAGCGAACTCGAACGGCAAAATGAACAGCGCCCAGCACCTGTCGTGAATGATCAGGGGCAGACTACTGGCACCATCATCAACGACACGGCCTAAGTTGCTTGCCTGTCGGGTGCTATACCTCAGCTAGCCAGTGCCCGGATTTGCCGCCCTGCTTCTCGAGCAGGTGAATGTTCTCAATCTGCATGCCGCGATCCACGGCTTTGCACATATCGTAGATGGTCAGAAGGCCGACGCTGACGGCGGTCAGCGCTTCCATTTCTACCCCGGTTTTGCCGGTGGTTTGTGCTGTGACCTCGCACTCAACTGAGTTTGTCGCAGCATCCACATGAAATTCCGCCGCGACCCGCGTCAAGGCGAGTGGGTGACATAGCGGGATTAGGTCGCTGGTGCGCTTTGATGCCTGTATCGCAGCAATGCGCGCAATACCAATCACGTCGCCCTTTTTTGCATCGCCGGCCTGAATCAGGGCCAATGTTTCCGGCTGCATGACAATCCGACCACTGGCGCGGGCAATGCGCTGTGTATCTTCTTTGGCACCTACGTCCACCATGTGCGCTTGTCCGGCATGGTCAAAATGGGTCAAAGGCGAGGTGGGCGACGTACTCATGGCAACTCCAAAGAAACGGCAAAATTTGCACGGCAAACCGTAGTGCGCAGGCTAGGGCCTGCCGGGTGAGGCGGTATCATAACGGGTATGTCCATGACCCGTCTTGTTCCTTCTGCCACTGCGCGCCGTCTGGCGGCTTCGGGTTTAAGCCTGTTGCTATTGCTGCCTCCCGCTGGCTTGAGTCAGAACCTGCCGGATTTAGGTGAGGCGGCACAGGTCGATCTGCCCCCTGCGTTGGAGCAACGCATCGGCCAATCGGTGCTCAACGAGTACCGTACCCAGCCTGAGTTTTTGGATGATCCCGAAGTCACTGGGTTTATTGAGGGCATTGGGCAAAAGCTGGCTGTCCACAGCGACGACGTACGTCAGCCCTTCGTGTTCTTTGTCCTGCGCGATAAAACCCTGAACGCGTTTGCTATGCCCGGCGGTTACATCGGTGTGCATACAGGTTTGATTTTGTCTGCCGAGTCGGAGTCGGAGTTGGCCGGAGTGCTGGCACATGAAATCTCACACGTCACGCAGCGTCATTTAGCGCGCTTGTTCAACAAGCAAAACCAGGCATCCGTGCCTGTGATGGTGGCCATGGCGCTGGCCCTGCTTGCAGCACGTAACAACTCGCAGGCTGGCATGGGCGGCGTCGTGGCGGCTACGGCGGCGACGGTACAAAATCAGCTCAACTACACCCGCGAGTTCGAGCGTGAGGCCGACCGCCTCGGCCTCAATCTGCTCGAACGCTCCGGCTACGATGTGCGTGGCATGGGTGGCTTTTTCGAGCGGCTCCAAAAGTTCAGTCGTTTATATGAGAACAATGCCCCCGGCTACTTGCGTACTCACCCGCTGACCACCGAGCGGATTGCCGACATGGGCAATCGAATTCAAAGCCGGCCGAAGCACGATATCCCCGACTCGCTGAACTTCCGCCTAGTACAGGCCAAGATTCTCGCCACCGAAGGGCAAGGCCGCGATGCGGTGCTGGAATTTCAGGCCCAGCTGCGCGAGAAGAAATATCGCATTGAAGTGGCGGCTTGGTATGGCTTGGCATATGCACATCTGCGTGCGCTTAATCCGGCGGCAGCAGCACAAGCACTGAGCGAAGTACGGCGTTTCAAGCCGGAATCCCCTCTGGTGGAAACGTTGGCTGCCCAAGTGCAGCAGAGGCAAGGCGATGCAGTTGCTGCTGAGGCGACGTTGAGGGAGTCTTTGCAGCGTTTTCCGCAGAATCGGGCCTTGTCTTATGCACTCATCGAGTTGCTTCAGTCTGCACAAAAGCATGAGGCCGCCTTGCGACAGGTAAAATACGATTTCCAATACTGGCCGAATGATGATCGCTTGTATCTGTTGCAGGCCAAAAGCTATGCAGCACAAGGAAAGCGCTTGCAACAGCATCGATCACAAGCCGAGGCGCATGCGCAACGCGGACAGTTGATACAAGCAGTTGAACAGTTGCTGTTGGCGCAGAAGTCGCCGGATGGTGACTTTTTTGAATACTCGCAGGTGGATGCCCGCCTGCGCGAACTGAAACAAAAACAGGCTGACGAAGCCAAAGACAAACGCTAATTTACTTGCCAAGTACCGTCGTTCTTGGCCCCACCTACCCAGCACCGACATCATGACCAAGCAAACCCACATCACGCCCCAGCTCATGCGCATCGACGAGGAGCCTTTTTACCAGTCCGTCGACGACGAAATCGAAATGTTCGAGGCGGCTGCCAAGGCGGGGTTGCCCGTGCTGCTGAAGGGACCAACCGGTTGCGGCAAGACTCGCTTTGTTGAGCACATGGCATGGAAGCTTAAGCGTCCGCTCGTTACCGTGTCTTGTCACGACGATTTGACGACCTCCGATCTGATTGGTCGTTACCTCATCGTGGGGGACGAAACCGTATGGGTGGATGGCCCGCTGACGGCTGCCGTGCGTGCTGGTGCCATCTGCTATCTGGATGAAATTGTCGAGGCACGCAAGGACACCACTGTGGTGATTCACCCGCTGGCGGATGCGCGCCGGGTACTGAACATCGACAAGCATGGCGAGCAGGTAGAGGCGCCGCCAGAGTTCATGCTGGTGATTTCCTACAACCCCGGCTATCAGAGCGTGCTTAAGGAAATTAAGCCATCAACGCGCCAGCGCTTTGTAGCCTTTGACTTTGACTACCCGACCGCCGCGGTGGAGGCCAAGATTGTGGCTGCCGAAGGGGGCGTGTCAGACGATATCGCGCAAAAGCTGGTCAAGCTCGGTCAGATGACGCGCAACCTCAAGGGCGCTGGCCTCGACGAAGGCGCCAGCACCCGCTTGCTGGTGCATGCCGCTCAACTGATCGCCAGTGGGGTCAAGCCGCAAGCAGCATGTACCGCTGCGGTGGCGCGTTCGCTGTCGGATGATCCGGACATGACCGCCAGCCTGCAAGACCTGGTCAACGCTGTTTTCTGAGATGACGTTTTTTCTATTCATCCTGAGCGTGTTCAGGGGTGAGCTGCATGCGGGGATTGTGTCGTGACCAATAGCGCTGTTCGGCGTCTTTTTCTTAGCGAGATCGAGCTACGCGTCGAGAATGCACTGCCGGGGCATCCCGATACCGTTGGGATGCAGCGTGCCGTGCAGGGGCTGGAGCCGTTGTCGCGCGCACAGCAAGACCTAGTGCTGCACTGGCTGGAAGCAGCCGCGCAGAGCAGCTTTGAGTTGGCCTTGCATATGGCCACTTTGGCGCCACAAGCGCTGGAGCGGCTTGATGCAGAAGGCTTTGAGATTTGGGTGCTCAACGGTCTCGACATGAAGGACCGCGAGGATGTGCCGACTGCCAAGGCGTTTTTCCGCGACCTCGACGATTTCATCCTGCGTTATCGCTACAACGATTCCGTCGCCACCTTTGACGACGTCATCCACCGCACCTATATTTTCCTGCAGGCCATCTCAGGCGAAGCGCTCGACATCCGTGTGGATGAACGCGACAAGGCGTGGACCGATACCCAGGTGATGTATCTACCGTATGAGCTGGCGGCCTTGCCGGATGCAGCCTCCAATCGCAAGCTCTACAAGGTGATGGCAACACTCTTGTGGGCGCAGACGCGCTATGGCACCTTCTATGCTGAGCCGGGCGAAGATGGACAGGCAGTGACCCAAAACGCGCTACTCCGCTATGGTAGTGACGAGCGCGCTTTACGTCTGCTCGCAGCGCTGGAGGCTGTGCGCCTCGAAGCCAAGCTGTTGCGCGATCTGCCCGGTCTAGTGGCTGAAATCGCTGAACTGCGCGGCCCTTGGCCCGCTGAGCTTGAGCCCGCCTTGCCGCGACTGTCGCAACCGGATGCCACCTTGGCCGATACCTTGGAAGTGTTGGACGCCTTCTTAAAGACGGACGTCGATATCCCGGCCATGGTGCACGCCGCAACCATCGACCCCACGCAGACCATGAAGAACATCCGCGCTGAAAAACGCACGGATGGGAAGCCACGTTTTGGCGCACAGGAAATTGCCTTCGAACCTTTCCCCTCTGATTTCGATGATGGTGAGGCCGTTGGCCAAGGCGTAGCCGGCGAAGACATGGAGCCGGGCGACATGCCGAGCTCGACAAGTTTGGGAAAGAACCCGGTACGTCGCAACGACGATGTCGTGATGCCGGTTAATCCGAATACACAACTTTTCCCCGAGCCCGATTTCAAGTACGACGAGTGGGACTACAAGCGCGGCGCCTACCGTGAAGAGTGGTGCCATCTCTACGAAGTGCCTGTGGCTCCTGGGGATCCCGCCTACGTGAATCAGGTGAAGCACAAGTATCGCGCCTACATCTGGCAGATTCGTCGTCAGCTGGAAATGATCAAGGGCGAGGACAAGATGCTCTCGCGTCAGGTCGATGGCGAAGAGATGGATATTGATGCCATGATCGAACACGTCATCGATCACCGCAATGGCAGCGAGCCTTCCGACCGCCTGTTCCGTCGCCGCGTGCGCAACGAGCGCTCATTGGCAGTGATGTTCATGGTGGACATGAGTGGTTCAACTAAAGGCTGGGTGAACAATGCCGAGCGCGAGTCATTGATCCTACTGTGCGAAGCGTTGGAGCTGCTCAACGACAACTACGCCATTTATGGCTTCTCCGGTTGGGGCCACAAGCGATGCGAGATCTACCCGGTCAAGCGTTTCGATGAACAATATGACGACAGCGTGCGTGCCAAGATCGCCGGCATTGAGGGCAAAGACTTCACGCGCATGGGCGTGGCCGTACGACACTTGTCCAAGCTGCTGGAAGAGCAGGGCGCGCGCCACAAGTTGCTGATCACCATTTCAGACGGCTACCCTGACGACTTTGGCGACGAGTACCGCAATAACTACGGCATTGAAGATACGCGCAGAGCCTTGCAAGAGGCGCATGAGCGCGGCATCCGCAGCTTCTGCGTTACCATCGACCGACAAGGCGCTGACTACCTGCCGCACCTGTATGGCCCTGCCCGCTATGAGGTGGTGCCAAATGCCTATCGCTTGCCCATGCGGATGGCAGAAATCTACCGTCATCTGACGACATAAAAACACCGGAGACATCATGTCCGAAGACATTACCGTGCATGCCGAAGTCGACGCGAGCGGCCTGACCTGCCCACTACCTATCCTGCGCGCCAAGAAGGCGCTGGCGACCATGAAGAGTGCCGAGGTGCTGCGCGTGATTGCCACCGACGCCGGCTCGGTCAAGGACTTCGCCGCCTTCGCCATCCAAACCGGCAACCAATTGCTGGGCAGCCGCGAGACAGCCCCCGGTGTGTTTGAGTTTTTGCTCAAGCGTCGTTGATCGTTGTGTCCTGAAATGAAAAAGGGCATCCCGCGGGATGCCCTTTTTGTTAGGTGCAAGATGCCTTACTTCAGCTTTGCCAACTGAGCGGCGATCTTCTCGCGTTGGCTGCTCTTTTCGGCTAGGCGGGCGCGTTCCTGTGCAACAACGGCTTCCGGCGCACGCTCGACGAAGGTTGGCGTGGAGAGCTTCTTCTCGGCCGACGTAATTTCGCCATCGAGCTTGGACAGTTCCTTGCCCAGCCGCTCCTTCTCTGCTGCAACGTCGATTTCGACCTTGAGCATGAGTTTGAAGTTGCCGACGATCTGTACCGGTGCATCACTCTCCGGCAACTCGGCCGCCACGGTGACTTCCGACAGCTTGCCGAGCGCTTGCACATAGGGCGCGAAGCCCTTGAGCACTTCAGTATCGCCCGCTGCAATCATTGGCGCACGCAAGGCCGGCGAGAGATTCATTTCGCCACGTAGGCTGCGACAGGCATTGACCATCTCTTTCAACTGGGTCATCCAGGCTTCTGCCGCCGCGTCGATCTTGGACGGCTGCGCTTGCGGATAGGCCTGCAGCATGATGGACTGGCCATCGGTCTTGATGCCTGTCATCGGTGCCACGGTCTGCCAAAGCTCTTCGGTGATGAAGGGCATCAGCGGATGGGCTAGACGCAGGATGGTTTCGAGTACGCGCAACAGGGTGCGGCGGGTGCCCCGCTGCGTGGCTTCATTGCCGGTTTGGATCTGCACCTTGGCCAGTTCCAGATACCAGTCGCAATACTGGTCCCACACAAACTCATATACCGTCTTGGCGAGCAAATCGAAACGGTAGTCAGCGAAGTGCTGCGCTGCCTCAGCCTCAACACGCTGAAGCTCAGACACAATCCAGCGATCGGCTTGCGAGAAATGGTGATAGCCATCCGGTGCGCAATCGCCGGGCTCGCATGGGCCAGGTTTGCCGAAGCCGCAGTCCTGACCTTCGCAGTTCATCAGCACAAAGCGGGTGGCGTTCCACAGCTTGTTGCAGAAGTTACGGTAGCCTTCGCAGCGCTCCATGTCGAACTTGATGTCGCGGCCGGGCGAGGCCAGCGACAGGAAGGTGAAGCGCAGTGCGTCGGTGCCCACGCCGGTAATGCCTTCCGGAAACTCCTTGCGGGTACGCTTCTCGATCTTGGGCGCATCGGTCGGGCGCATCAGACCGGTGGTGCGCTTGGCTACCAGTGCTTCGATATCGATGCCATCGATCAGATCAATCGGGTCCAGCACATTGCCCTTGGACTTGGACATCTTCTGGCCTTCGCCATCGCGAATCAGGCCGTGCACATAGACGTGCTTGAACGGAATCTTGCCGGTGATGTGCGTGGTCATCATGACCATGCGCGCCACCCAGAAGAAGATGATGTCAAAGCCGGTGACAAGAACGGTCGAAGGCAGGTAGAGGTCAAGCGCCGGGTTGGCCTTGTCGGTGGCTTCTTCGCCGGTCCAGTCCAGGGTCGAGAATGGCCACAGTGCTGACGAATACCAGGTGTCGAGCACGTCATCGTCGCGGCGGAGGCTGCCGTTGTAACCATCCTTGGTGGCCTGTGCTTTGGCTTCCGCCTCGTCGTGGGCGACGTAGACCTTGCCGTTGTCGCCATACCAAGCGGGGATCTGATGGCCCCACCAGAGCTGACGCGAGATACACCAGTCCTGGATGTTGTTGAGCCACTGGTTGTAGGTGTTCACCCAGTTTTCGGGATAGAACTTGATTTCGCCGGAGGCGACGACATCCAGCGCCTTTTGCGTAATGCTCTTGCCATCCGCACCGGGCTTGCTCATGGCCACGAACCACTGGTCGGTAAGCATCGGCTCGATCACGACGTTGGTACGGTCACCGCGCGGTACCTTGAGCTTGTGCTTGTCGATCTTGACCAGCAGCTCGGCTGCTTCGAGGTCCGCGACGATCTGCTTGCGTGCGGCAAAGCGATCCAGACCACGATACTGTTCGGGCGCTTCGTCGTTAATCTTGGCATCCAGGGTGAGGATGCAAATCATCGGCAGCTTGTGGCGCTGGCCGACGGCGTAGTCGTTGAAGTCATGCGCAGGCGTGACCTTAACCACGCCGGTACCGAATTCACGGTCCACGTAGTCGTCAGCGATGATCGGGATCTCGCGATCACACATCGGCAGCTTGACGGTCTTGCCAATCAGGTGGGCGTAACGCTCATCTTCCGGATGCACCATCACGGCGGTGTCACCGAGCATGGTTTCCGGCCGGGTGGTCGCAACTACGAGCGAGCCCGAGCCATCGGCGAGCGGATAGCGGATATGCCACAGCGAGCCATCTTCCTCTTCGCTGACAACTTCCAGGTCAGACACGGCGGTGTGCAAAACCGGATCCCAATTGACCAAGCGCTTGCCGCGATAGATCAGACCTTCGTTATAGAGACGGACAAAGGTTTCGGTGACGGTCTTGGACAGGCCTGCATCCATGGTGAACCGTTCGCGCGACCAATCCGGCGAGGTGCCGATGCGGCGCATTTGCTGGGTAATGGTGTTACCCGAGTATTCCTTCCACTCCCAGACTTTTTCCAGAAACTTTTCCCGGCCGAGGTCGTGGCGCGATATGCCTTGTTGGCCGAGCTGACGCTCAACCACGATCTGCGTGGCGATGCCGGCGTGGTCGGTGCCCGGTTGCCAAAGGGTGTTGTCACCCTTCATGCGGTGGTAGCGCGTCAGCGCATCCATGATGGTCTGGTTGAAACCATGCCCCATGTGCAGCGTGCCGGTCACATTCGGCGGTGGTAGCAGAATGCAGAAGGCGTTTTTATTGTCGGTATCTAGCCCAGCCTTGAAATGACCAGACGATTCCCAAAGGGGGTACCACCGGCGCTCAATGTCGGCCGGTTCGAAGCTCTTGGCGAGTTCCATGATTTACAGCGGAAAAGAAAAAGAGGGGAAGCCCTGAATTATACGGGAGGCAGGCACTGCCTAGCCGCTACTTGTCTTGCTTGAATAGGGGTTGCTGGTCAAACATCGGCCGGGTCAGCAGCTCAGCGCGCAGGCGGGATGCCAGCTCAAGCTTCAGTTGCTCAGCCACACTTTCCAGCGCTTGCGAGAGGGCGTGGGGCAGCTGGGTGGCAATCCAGCGTTCCAGGGCGCGAGCCAGCTCGGCCTCATTGGCGCCAACGGCCTCGCCAATGGCTGCATGGATGCGCGCTCGCACTTCATCCTCGGCCACACGCGATGCGTTGGCGATGAGGTGGTCGCTTTCCACGACTTCCGTTAGTACCGGCACGTCGCCGAGATCGGTGGGGTTACTGGTCGCTACGGGATCAGCTCCGGCAACAAATACGCGGCGATGCCTTCGCATCAGGGCGTCAGCCTGCTGCAGCAAGGGCGTGGCTTGGTCTTGATTCGGCTCGCTCATGCGCTTTCGCTCCCGATGTCCTTGAACTGTACGTCGTAGCCGCGCTCACGATAAAAGCGCACGCGCTCGCGGCCACTGTTGCGGATATCATCTTCCTGACTAACTACCTCGACCAAGCTTTCAAAGCGTGCAAATCCCGGCGGCAGCTCATTGCTCAGATTAAGCAGGCGTTGGTCCTGCGTGCTGCGTTCTAGCTCGCCTTCATTGCGTGCAATCAGGATCGGTGTCTCCGCCACCAACGGCGAGTCGCCCATGCAATGCGGGATGAAGCCGGTCGAATTCTGCGCCCACAGCATTTGGTCGAGCTGTTGGGCCAGCGATGGATCGGGCGCATACACCGTGATCGCCTTCTTCTGCGCCCATGCGCCCGCAATTAGGCGGGTGGCATAGGGCAGGCGGTCGTGCATGCCGTGGTAGAAAAAGATCTTCGTCACGTTGGCACCCCGATTAACCTACTGCGCAAACCAATGGCGGCGTTACGCGGTGCTCACAATCCTCATGTGCTACAGCACATTCCGGTTGCTGCGCGCCGGGCGCCTTGTCCTTGGTTCGCTCGCTACGGTTACTCATGATGACAATGCTATGCACGGCCGGCGCGGCCCATTAGGAAGTGCGTTAGCAGCGGCACAGGGCGACCGGTTGAGCCCTTGTCCTTGCCCGACTTCCAAGCAGTGCCGGCGATATCAAGGTGAGCCCAATCGTACTTGCCGGTGTAGCGGGCCAGAAAGCAGGCGGCGGTGATGCTGCCTGCCGGACGGCCGCCAATATTGGCCATATCGGCAAAGTTGCTCTTCAGCTGATCTTGGTAGTCATCCCACAGCGGCATATGCCATGCGCGGTCGCTGGCGTCTTGGCCGGCATCCAGCAGCTCGCGCGCCAGGCTGTCGTTGTTGGAGAAAAGGCCGCTAGCGACATGGCCCAGCGCAATCACGCACGCGCCGGTGAGGGTGGCAACGTCCACCACACAGGCAGGCTCGAAGCGCTCCACATAGGTCAGTGCATCGCAGAGGACGAGTCGGCCTTCGGCATCGGTATTCAGAATTTCAACGGTTTGGCCAGACATGGAGGTGACGATGTCACCGGGCTTGGTGGCGCCGCCACCCGGCATATTCTCGGTGGTGGGAACGGCCATGATGACGTTAAGCGGCAATTGCATCTGCGCAATCGCCTTCATGGTACCCAGCACGCTGGCGGCGCCGCCCATGTCGTACTTCATTTCGTCCATCTCACCGGCAGGCTTGAGCGAAATACCGCCGGTGTCAAAGGTGATGCCCTTGCCGACGAGGACGATAGGTTTGTCGTCCTTCTTGCCGTTCAGATACTGCAGGACGATGAACTTGGGTGGTTCGTGCGAGCCCTTGGCAACGGATAGCAGGGTGTTCATGCCCAGCTTTTCCATATCGGCGCGCTCGAAAACATCGAGCTTCATCTTGTATTCGTCTGCCAGCGCCTTGGCGGTAGCTGCCAAATAGGAAGGTGTGCAGAAGTTGCTGGGTAGGTTGCCCAAGTCTTTAGCCAAGCTCATGCCGGCAGCGATGGCCTGACCATCGATCAGCGCTTGCTCAGCATCCTTGAGTTCGCTGCGGCGACCTACGCAGAAGGTCAGCTTGCGCAAGGGGCGGCGCACTTCTTCCTTCTTGGACTTAAGCTGATCAAAGCGGTAGAGCGTATCCAGTGCTACCAAGGTGGCATGGCGAATGCGCCAGCCGGCATCGCGCTTCTTGACGTTGAGTTCGGTCAGATACACGGTGCCATCAAAGCCGCCAGTTTCGTTCAGGGTGCGTACTGCCGTGGCAATAGCGTTGCGATATTCCTTTTCGCGGAAATCTTTTTCCTTGCCGAGGCCGACCAGCAGGACACGGTCAGCCAGTGTGCCCGGAACGTTGTGCAGCAACAGGGTGCTCCCGCTTTTGCCTTCCATATCACCACGGCGGATGATGTCGGAGAGGAACTGGTGCGAGACGTTGTCGATGATTTCGGCGGGAACGGAAAGCTTGCGTGACTCATAGACGCCAACCACGACGCAGGCACTGCGCTGCTTCTCAGGGCTGCCGCTTTTTATGCTAAATTCCATGCGCTTCTCCATGTTTTTCGGCGTGGATTCTGCGTGATCTGGTCAGTGACCAGATCTTTCGCGTCCATCGCACCGACAAGTCTGTTGATGCTGTTTCAGTCGCCGTCGCTCGGGTCTTCCTTGCGCTCAGCTGGGCTGGCATTTTTAGGCAAAAGTTTAAAAATACCGCCTCTCGTTCGATTATCCCGATTTTTCGCTGAAAAGACAAAGCAACGATGATTTACCAACGCGCTGCCCAGCGCGAATTTGCCCAGACTGCTGTGGCCGTCTTTGTGGCCCTGTTTTCGATCCTGCTGACGACGCAGCTAATTCGGCTGCTCGGCCAGGCAGCCGGTGGGCGCGTGGTACCCGAGGCGGTGATGGCGCTCTTGGGCTTTGGAGCACTCGGTTATCTGCCAGTGCTACTGTCGCTGACCTTGTTTATCTCCGTGCTGATGACGTTGTCGCGCTTCTATCGCGATTCTGAGATGGTCGTCTGGTTCTCCAGCGGCCTATCACTGCGCGATTGGATGCGCCCAGTCCTTAAGTTTGCGCTGCCCATCGTCAGTGTGATTCTGGCGCTGTCACTGTTCTTGGCTCCTTGGGCGCAATTCAAGAGTAACGAATACCGCCAGCGCATGGATCAGCGTGACGATCTGTCGCGCATGTCCCCCGGCGCTTTCAAAGAATCCTCCTCTGGCCAACGCGTCTTCTTTGTCGAAGGCGTTGATGGGGCAGACAGCAAGCAGGATGGGCGGGTGCGTAATATCTTCATCAGCTCCATGCAGCATGGTCGTCTTGGTGTGATGGCCGCTGCCGAGGGGCATTCCGAGCAGCATCCGAATGGCGACCGCTTCATTGTGCTGGAAAACGGCCGCCGTTATGAGGGCATGCCGGGCTCGCCCGAATACCGCATCATGGAATTCGAACGCTACGCTATCCGTACCGAAACGCGAGAGACGCGTGGGGTGGATGTGTCGCCGCGCAGCCTGCCCTTACGCGCCTTGCTGGATGATCCGAACGGCTCCAACATGGGCGAATTGTTATGGCGGATTGGTGTGCCGCTCTCCGCTCTTATGCTGGCCATGCTTGCAATTCCGTTGTCGTTCGTTAATCCGCGAGCCGGCCGGACCAATAACCTGATTTTCGCAGTACTGACCTTCATGATTTACAGCAACCTGATCAGCCTGAGTCAGGCTTGGGTTGCCCGCGGCAAGCTGCCTTTTGAGATTGGTGTCTGGGCGGTTCATGCGCTGATGTTCGTGCTTTTGCTGGCCCTGTTCTGGCGCCGCGCATCACTATTCTCGTGGGGACGTTTGTGGCGCAAATTCTGAAAACCTACGAGCGTTACATCGCACGCGAGGTCTACGCTGCGACCGCCTTGGTCTTGGCCGCGTTTCTAATGCTCTTTTCCTTTTTCGACCTCATTTACGAGTTCGAATCGATTGGCAAAGGGGGCTACCAACTGCAACATGCGGTGGGCTTTGTCTTGTTATCCGTGCCGGGGCGGAGCTATGAGCTGTTGCCAATTGCGGTACTGATTGGCGCCTTGTATGCGCTGACGCAGCTGGCGCGGCATTCAGAAATCACGGTTTTGCGCGCCTCGGGTGCTGCCACCCGAGATTTCGTGGTTACGCTGCTCAAGATTGGCTCTTTGTTCGTGGTGCTGACCTTCCTGATTGGTGAGGTGGTCGTTCCGCCTGCAGAGCGCGCTGCGCAGCAGCTGCGCTTGAGCACCATGAGCAATCTGGTGGCGCAGGAGTTTCGCACCGGTCTGTGGGTGAAGGACGATAAGGCTTTTGTGAATGCTGCTGAGGTTACGCCTGAGGCAGGTTTGCGCCGGGTGCGTGTGTATCAGTTCGACCAACGCTTTCAGCTGAAGACCATTGAGGAAGCCGAAACGGGCGAGTTTCGTGCACCGGATCAATGGGTGCTGCGTAACGTGGTGCAGACGCGCTTCAACGGCGATAGTGCGACCATCGTGCGCATGCCAGAGCTAATCTGGACGTCCGGCTTGAATCCGGACATTTTGTCCGTGTTGCTTGTAAATCCTGAACGGATGTCGATTGACCGACTCTACCGTTATATCGGCCACCTGAGTGCGAATCAGCAGAAGACCGAACGTTACCAAATCGCGCTCTGGAAAAAGTTGATCTATCCCTTAGCCTGCTTGGTCATGCTGGTGCTGGCATTGCCGTTTGCCTATCTGCAGGACCGCATGGGCGCAGTCAGCCTCAAGGTGTTTGCTGGCATCATGCTGGGCGTCTTGTTCAACATGCTGAACGGCCTGTTCTCAAGCCTTGGCATCATCAATCACTGGACGCCTTTTGTCTCAGCGATTACACCGAGCGTGATATTCGTCCTAACGGCAACGGTGATGCTTTGGTGGTCGGAGCGTAGGTAAGTCAGCCCAACCTATCTTGCGACTTTGTGGGCGGTAACTACGTTTTGAAAATGATCTTGGTCCCGGCTAGTCGATCATGCAGAAACTGGCGTTCGCGGTCGAAGAACGCCCAAATTAAGCAGACGATCCCGCCCAGATATGGATACCAGCGCGGGAGGTGCTGCGGCAAGCCAGTAAGTAGGTGCTGCACGATGTAGATCATCGCCAGTGGGATCGCCCACGCAAAGATAAAGCGTGCGACTAACTGCTCCAATTTTGGGGGGCTGCCATCAGCGCTCACCAACTCCATTTTCCAAGTCTGCATGGCGAGTGTTTGTCCATGCTTGTACCAATACCAAACGAAATAAGCGCCAAGTACACCGAAGAAGTTCAGGGCCAGCAACCAGCTTGGCGCCGTGATGCTGAACGCCATGCCAAGCAACAGGTGCGGCACCATGAAGGTTACAGAGAGAACGCCCAAGAGCAGTAGGCTTTCGTAGGCAATGCCAGCAATACGGCGGCGCAGGCCGGGTAGATCAGCGAGATGTGACACGGCGTAGGCTTAAGGCTCTTTGGGGTGTGCTGGGGTTGTTTCTGCGGGGGCAACCGGTTTCGGAGTCAGCGTGCTGACGGGCGCTGGTGCCTGCTGAATAGGGGCGACAGGATAGCCGGGCTTGGCTACCTTGGCGGAGAGTACGGATGTAGCGCGTTTGGCTTTTTCATGTGCTTGCTTACGCGCCTCTTCTTTCTGACGAGCAGCCTCTTCCTGCAGGCGTAGCTTCTCTTCGCCAGGCAACCCTTGATAGCGTAACCACTGTTCGCGGATATTCGCCCTCTGATCAGCGGGCGCGTTGCGTAATGCTTTGTATTTTTCGCGGGCCACAATACGCTGTTGTGGTGAGAGTCGTATCCATTCGCGCATTTGATATTGAATGCGCGTTTGTTCCTCGGCCGTCATGTGGGGGTAGCGGCCTGCAATGCCAACCCACTTCTTGCGGCGTACGGCTTCCATTTGATCCCACTCGGCAGCGAGCGGGGCGAGAATCTGTCTTTGTTGCGGGCTTAGCTCATGCCACGAGGGCTGCTTGAGCATGGGGAGCTCATACGCAGCAGCGGGCAGGGTAACTAAAGCTCCGATCAGTCCGAGGATGGCGAGGATGCGTTGACCCATATCTGAAAACCGTCGTCCAGGTAGGCGTTGATGGGCAGCTCGTCTGAGAGCAGTGCGCTGTCCAATTCTTCGTTTTCGTCGGCCTGCATGAGGTCATCCACATACAGGGTACCGGCGGCGCCAATAATCAGGGCGAAGGCAAGAATGGCAGGGACAAAGCTGGACCGGAAGAAATCTGCAGTCAGATGACCTATGCCCGCAAGGCTGAAGACGGCCACCGGCTGACGCTGGTGATCGAGTGCAGCCATGCGCGCCGCATGCAGGCGCGAGGCCAGCTTCGGATCAAGATCGTCATTGCCATGATCCAGGGCATGACTGATTTTCTGCGCAAATTTAAGTTCTTCGTTCATAACTTTATCCCCCGTGCCGCGAGGGCACTTGCCAATGCATGGGTGGCGCGGGAGCAGTGGGTCTTAACGCTACCCTCTGAACATCCCATCGCCAATGCCGTTTCGGCAATGTCCATGTCTTCCCAATAACGCATGAGGAAGGCTTCGCGTTGACGTGGCGGTAACTTTTCTATCTCTTTCTCAATTAAAGCAAGGACTTGTGATTGCTCAAGCTGCTTCTGCGGGTTTGCACCTGTCTGAGACAGGTCTTCGACCTCAATGGTTTCCAGCGGATCGCTATCCTCGTCCCCGTCTGGCGTTAGCGCCGAAAACAGGGTGGTCCAGAGGGAGCGAACCTTGCTTCGACGATAGAAGTCGCGAATGGTGTTCTGCAGGATACGCTGAAACAGCATCGGGAACTCCTCTGCCGGGCGATCACCGTATTTTTCGGCGAGCTTCATCATGGCGTCCTGAACGATGTCCAGCGCGGATTCTTCGTTGCGCACGGCATAGAGCGCCTGTTTGAAGGCGCGTCGTTCGACTCCGGCCAGGAAGTCCGAAAGTTGGTTACGTGAAGCCAGGGGAGGGTCCTTGTCCTTGTTGTAGTAGGGAAAATCAGCCGCAAAATGCCAAAAGACCTTGACCAGCAAGTGCGTCTCGGTTTAATGTTACCGGTTTCCCGGAACAAACACCCTAGGCGGAAATGCGATGGTATTAACTGGCGCGGAAATTGTAATCAGGTGCCTGCAGGAAGAAAAGGTCGAATTTATATTTGGCTATCCTGGCGGCTCGGTCCTACATTTGTACGACGAACTGTTCAAGCAGGACAAAATCAAACATATTCTCGTGCGTCACGAGCAGGCAGCCGTACATGCGGCTGACGCCTACTCGCGCTCGTCGCAGAAGATCGGTGTCTGCATGGTCACTTCCGGCCCCGGCGTTACCAACGCTGTGACCGGTATTGCAACAGCTTATACCGACTCGATCCCGATGGTGGTGCTGTCCGGCCAAGTGCCGACCAGCTATATCGGTCAGGATGCTTTCCAAGAGTGCGATACCGTTGGTATCACTCGCCCCTGCGTTAAGCACAACTTCCTGGTCAAGGACGTGCGCGATCTGGCGCCGACCATCAAGAAGGCGTTCTATCTGGCCAAGACCGGTCGTCCTGGCCCTGTGCTGGTGGATATTCCCAAGGACTTGGGCGTCGATAAGTGTGAGTTCGAGTATCCCAAGACGGTCTCGATCCGCTCTTACAACCCGGTGACCAAGGGCCATAGTGGCCAGATCAAGAAGGCAGTACAGTTGCTGCTGGAAGCCAAGCGTCCGCTGATCTATGCGGGTGGCGGCATCATTCTGTCCGACACTGCTGAAAAGCTGACCAAGTTGGCTCATCTGCTTGAAGTGCCTGTCACCAATACCCTGATGGGCCTGGGTGGCTTCCCGGCAACGGATAAGCAGAGCGTTGGCATGCTGGGCATGCATGGCACCTATGAAGCCAATATGTCTATGCAGCATGCGGATGTGCTGCTGGCGATTGGTGCGCGCTTTGATGACCGTGTGATCGGCAATCCAGAAAACTTCGGTTCTATTCCGCGCAAGATCATTCATGTTGATATCGATCCGTCTTCGATTGCCAAGCGCGTCAAGGTTGATGTGCCTATCGTCGGCAATCTGAATGACGTGCTAGATGAGTTGATTGCTCAGGTTCATGCATCGGAAGGCAAGATCGATCCAAAGGCACTCGCTGCCTGGTGGAAAGACATCGATGTCTGGCGGGAGAAGAAGAGCCTTAAGTACAAGATGGGCAGTGAGATCATCATGCCCCAGTACGTGGTGGAGAAACTTTACGAAGTCACCGGTGGCGAAGCTATCGTCACGTCCGATGTGGGTCAGCACCAGATGTGGGCTGCACAGTATTACAAGTTCGACAAGCCACGTCGTTGGTTGAACTCCGGCGGTTTAGGCACCATGGGCTTTGGCCTGCCGGCGGCCATGGGCGCTTGCTTTGCCAATCCAAATACACCAGTTGCCTGTGTGACGGGCGAAGGCTCGATTCAGATGAATATTCAGGAGCTGTCGACCTGTAAGCAATTCCGTCTGCCGGTCAAGATCGTCAACCTGAACAATCGCTATCTGGGCATGGTGCGTCAGTGGCAGGAAATGTTCTACGGCAATCGCTACGCCGAGTCCTATGTTGATGCGCTGCCTGATTTCGTCAAGCTGGCCGAGGCCTATGGCCACGTCGGCATTCAGATCACCAGCCCGTCGGATGTTGAGCCGGCGCTGCGCGAGGCCTTCGTGAAGCACAAGAACGAGCTCGTCTTCCTCGACTTCCTCACCGACCCAACCGCCAATGTGTTCCCGATGGTGGCTGCCGGCAAGGGTCTGTCCGAAATGATCCTGGCCGAGGACCTGTAATTATGCGACATCTGATTTCTATTCTTCTCGAAAACGAAGCGGGCGCACTGGCCCGTGTCTCTGGTTTGTTCTCCGCGCGCGGCTATAACATTGAGTCGCTTACGGTCGCACCAACTGAAGACCCGTCAATGTCGCGCATGACCATTGTCAGCAGCGGCTCTGATGACATCATTGAACAGATCACCAAGCAGCTCAACAAGCTGATTGACGTGATCAAGGTGGTTGACCTCTCAGAAGCTGCCCACGTTGAGCGTGAGCTCATGCTGATCAAGGTGCGTGCCACCGGCAAGGACCGCGATGAAATGAAGCGAATGTCCGACATTTTCCGCGGCCGCATTATCGATGTGACCGATGCGACGTACCTGGTCGAACTGACCGGCGACACCGCCAAACTCGATGCGTTTATCAATGCCATCGACAAGGATCTGATCCTCGAAACCGTACGTACTGGCGTTTGCGGCATTGGCCGTGGCGACCGCATTCTCAAAGCCTGATTTTTTACCAAGGAACTCTCATGAAAGTTTATTACGACAAGGACGCTGACATCTCCCTGATTAAGGGCAAGAAGGTCACCATCGTTGGTTACGGTTCGCAAGGCCATGCTCACGCCCTGAACCTCAAGGAATCTGGCGTGAACGTCACCGTCGCCCTGCGCAAGGGCGGTGCTTCGTGGAGCAAGGCTGAAGCCGCTGGCCACAACGTGTCCGAAATCGCTGCTGCTGTGAAGGACGCCGACGTTGTCATGATGCTGCTGCCGGATGAAAACATCCCGGCCGTGTACAAGAACGACATCGCGCCGAACATGAAGAAGGGCGCTGCCCTTGCTTTCGCCCACGGTTTCAACGTGCATTACAACCAAGTGGTGCCGCGTGAAGACGTCGACGTCATCATGATCGCCCCGAAGGGACCTGGCCACACCGTGCGTTCCGAGTACCTGAAGGGTGGCGGCGTACCAACCCTGATAGCTGTTTACCAAGACAAGTCGGGCAAGGCCAAGGACATCGCATTGTCCTACGCTTCTGCCAACGGCGGCGGCAAGGCTGGCGTGATCGAAACCAACTTCCGCGAAGAAACCGAAACCGACCTGTTCGGCGAACAAGCAGTGCTGTGTGGCGGTGCGGTTGAACTGGTCAAGGCCGGTTTTGAAACCCTGGTCGAAGCTGGCTATGCGCCTGAAATGGCTTACTTCGAGTGCTTGCACGAACTCAAGCTGATCGTTGATCTGATGTACGAAGGCGGCATCGCCACCATGAACTACTCGATCTCGAACAACGCCGAATACGGCGAGTACGTGACCGGCCCAGCTGTGATCGCTGATCAAGCCCGTGCAGCCATGAAGACCTGTCTGGCCAACATCCAGAACGGTAACTACGCTAAGCAGTTCATCCTGGAAGGCAAGACCGACTACCCTGAAATGACTGCACGCCGTCGTCTGAACGCAGCTCACCCGATCGAACAGGTCGGGGCGCAACTGCGTGCAATGATGCCGTGGATCACCAAGAACAAGCTGGTTGATCAAAGCAAGAACTAAAAGTTCTGCTGCGGTAGAATCAAAAAGGGCACAGCGCGCTGTGCCCTTTTTTTACGGTATTTCCCTTATTTGAACCGGATCAACATGAACGCATACCCCCACCCCCTGCTGGCACGCGAAGGCTGGCCCTTCATCATCATCAGTGGTGCCTTGGCTGCTGTACTGACATATGCCTGCGGTTGGGGCTGGGCTGCGCCTGTGTGGGTTTTCTTTGTCTTCTGCGTGCAGTTCTTCCGTGACCCCCCACGTGAAATTCCCCAAGTCGAAAAGGCCGTCCTTTCGCCTGCCGATGGCCGCATCGTTGCCATCGAGCCTGTACGCGACCCTTGGCTGGAGCGTGATGCGCTTAAGGTTAGTGTCTTCATGAATGTATTCAATGTGCACTCCAATCGCAGCCCGGTCGATGGAGAGATCAAGGGTGTGTGGTATCACCCGGGCAAGTTTGTAAATGCAGACCTTGCCAAGGCCTCGACCGAAAACGAGCGTAATGCTTTGCATATCCGCACGGGTAACCATGATGTAACGTGCGTGCAGGTGGCAGGCCTGGTCGCCCGCCGCATTCTCTGTTACGTCAAGGCAGGCGACGCTCTCTCGCGTGGGCAGCGCTATGGCTTTATCCGCTTTGGTTCGCGTGTCGATGTCTATTTGCCGACAGACAGCCGGGTCAAAGTCACCATCGGTGAAAAGGTCAGTGCGACCACGACAATCCTCGCGGAACTTCCGTAGTCAGCTGACGGTCTGGTTATAATCGCCCCTCACCATTACAGGTTAAGCCCATGTCAGATTTGAGCAACGGAGAGAACCAGCCCCTGATGACCACCGAGCGTCGTCGGCGCGGGATTTACATCCTGCCTAATCTGTTCACGACCGCAAACTTGTTTGCTGGCTTCTATGCCATCGTGCAGGCAATGAACGGCAATTTTGAGTACTCCGCAATTGCCATTTTCATTGCCATGCTGCTAGATGGTGTAGACGGCCGTGTCGCACGCATGACGCATACCCAAAGTGAGTTTGGTGTCGAATACGATTCCCTGTGCGACATGCTGTCCTTTGGCGCCGCCCCTGCACTGGTGATCTACGAGTGGGCCTTGCGAGGTATGGGCAAGCTCGGCTGGATCGCTGCCTTTATCTACTGTGCAGGCGCTGCGCTGCGCCTCGCCCGTTTCAATACGAATGTTGGTGTGGTGGACAAGCGCTACTTTCAGGGCTTGCCAAGCCCTGCAGCCGCCTCGTTGATTGCTGGCTTGGTCTGGGTGATGACTGATTTTGGCTGGAAGGGGGAAGACCTGCGCTGGTATGCCTGTGCACTGACCATCTTCGCCGGTCTGACCATGATCAGTAATGTGCCGTACTGGAGCGGCAAGGAAATCAATCTGCGCAAGAGTGTGCCATTTATTGCCGTGGCGGCGATTGCTCTGTTCTTTGCGCTGACAGCTTTCTACCCGCCGGGCGTGATGTTTTCACTGTTCCTGATCTATGCTGCGTCGGGATATGTTTTGCTAGTCTGGCGCCTCACACAGCGGAATAAGGCTGCGTAATTTCTCCCCCAACTTAGCCTGCCCGACGGGGCTGGCTGGTGCGTGTAGCCTTGGCGTAGTAAATCGTGCTGGCAAAGAACACCAGTGTCAGCGCGGTTTCGATGCACGCCAAAATCTGCGATAGCCCGGTGTCAGAAGTTGCCCGGACCGTGCCCTCGGTGAAGTATAAAAGAATCAGCATCGAAGTCCATTGGTAGGTGTAGCGTTTGCCGTGCAAAATGCCGAACAGCGCGATCAACAGTGGAATCACTTTGAGTACCAGCATGGAGCCGCCAGGCCGCAAGGGGGCAAGCCACAACTCCCACGCCGTACACAGCAGAATCAGGGCAATCAGTGATGAGCTGCTAATCAGGTTCAGCAAGCGGGCATTGGTTAGTAGGCTCATGCGGCAAGTTTCTTTGCGGTTAGCGCGAGTCTACGACCAAGCGCGGTGGCGATTTTGCGTTCAATATCGGTGGGCATAGCATTCCCTTCAGTGCCACTGACATGGCTGGCGCCGTAGGGGCCGCCACCTCGCTGAGTGGTACTGAGCTCGGTTTCGGTAAAGGGCAAACCTACCATAATCATGCCGTGATGCATTAATGGCAGCATCATCGACAGGAGGGTGCTTTCTTGTCCGCCATGCATGCTTGTGCCTGAAGCGAATACGGCAGCTGGCTTGCCGGATAGCGTGCCTTTGAGCCAATCTGCGGCAGTCGAGTCCAGAAAATACTTCAGGGGAGCCGCCATGTTGCCAAATCGCACCGGGCTGCCGAGTGCCAGACCGATGCACTCGCTCAGGTCCTGCAGTTCGACATACGGCGAGCCACTGTCCGGCACCTCAGGCTCCACCGCTTCACACACCGTGGATACGCGTGGAACCGTGCGCAAACGGGCACTCATGCCGTCCACTTGTTCCACCCCGCGCATGATGGCTTGCGCCAGATGTCGGGTCCCGCCGTGATGGCTGTAGTAGAGCACCAGAATTTCCTGCATTCTTTTTCTGCTTTGCCTCAGGTCGTAATCGTTGGATTATATGCTCATGCTGCTCACCCCTTTCCGACTTGTTGTCCGCGTTGCCCAGCGTTTTCGTAGCGAGCGTTGTACGCAAACTGCGGCGGCCCTGTCGTTCACGACCCTGCTGGGTCTGGTGCCGATGATTACGGGCGCCGTTGCCTTGATTTCGATCCTGCCGTTTGGAAGCGGGCTTGGCGTAGCCGTTGAAAAATTCCTACTGGCAAATCTGCTACCGGAAAAAGCGGGGGTCGTGATCGCCAAGTATGTGAGCCTCTTTGCGAATAAGGCGGAGCGTCTGACCTGGCTTGGGCTCGTAACCTTTGCTGCTACTGCCTTGGTGCAGATGCTGACGATTGAGCGGACCTTCAATCTAATCTGGCGAATTCGAACGCACCGCCCGCTTCTACGGCGCATTCTCATGCACAGCGTCGCACTCCTGCTCGGCCCCGTTATTTTTGGCGCCAGTCTGGTGGCCGTGACCTTTCTCGTCACCACTTCTTTGGGTTGGGTCACGGATTCGAGTAGCGGCGTTGTTGGCTTTATGTTGCGTGGCCTACCATTCTTGTTCATGGTGGCCATCTTTGCATTGCTGTACTGGGCGGTTCCCAATTGCCGCATTCCGCGCTCACATGCGCTTTTGGGTGGCGTCTTTACTGCCGGGTGTTTCGTTGGCATTCACAAGTTGCTGAGCCTGTATCTCAAGTACTTCTCAGCACATGCTGTGATTTATGGAACCTTCTCTGCCGTTCCCATCTTCCTGCTTTGGCTGTTTTTGTCTTGGACCGTGATTCTGGTCGGGGCCTATGTCGTCTCGGAATTACCGAAGACAGAGAAGGGCTAAGCCCTTCGATTCAATGTGCTGGATGTTGTATTCGCTCGAACTCGAACAGCTCGATACTCGACGTTTGTGTAACCAGTGGCTGGGTCTGGCATTCGACCACCTGCAGCTTGCCGGCTTTCTCGTGCATCAGGGCAATCCGTCCTGTTTCGTAGACACCACGTTCGGTCAGCAGCGTTTCCCCTCGGTTGGTTCCATTTAATGGGGGGAGCAGGAGGGCAGGTATCGGCGCAGCCGGACGTGAGGCAATCGCAATACGTACGGCATCTGCGTACGGAGCAAGTACCTCCAGCCCCATTTCCAGATGCTCGGAGTTCTCGCTGCGGACCCAGCGCACCATGCACAAGCTCCAGGGTTCTTTCGCGTCACGCCGAATGCCGATCACCGAACCGGACAGCAGGTTGGGCATGTTGCCAGCAATGTGCATGGCGGCGTAACCAGCCGGGCTGTCGTTCATGACCTGCCATTCATTGGTGACTTGTTTAGACGCTGCCGCTGACAAGTCACCATGCAGCAAAGACCACAGGCTGGAGAGCCGAGGGCAGACCTCGACGCGGTAGTTGCCGCGACGTCGGTTGTGACGGCGCTGTGGTGGGTTGAGCCAGCGCCGCGCAGCATGATGCAGCACATTACGGAAGTTGCGTGGCGCCGTAAGCCCGTCAAGGCTGGCTTGTGTGACCACACCCAAGGTGTGGCAGGTGTAAAAAAGCAGGCCATCCGCGCTGGGTGGAGCGCGCCGGTTGGCCGGCGTGGGCGGGCGCTCGTCATGAGTATCGACCCAGAGCCAGCATTCAATTTTTTTAGGCAAGGCGGTGGTCAGTTCTACTTGGGCGGCTAGCTGCTCGGCATGGCGCCACAGGAACTCTTGTTCTCGGGGCGTCAGCGCCTCGGCCTGTGCCGCATGCATTGCCAGCACAAGGTGCAGCAGTTGCAGCGTCGGGCTATCGAGGAAGTGCTCGGTCGTTTGCTGGTTCACCAGCAGGGAGTTAATCTGCTTCCAGAAGCCGGGTGGGGTACCGCTGGCGATGCGCAGGGATAACTCATACTGCAGCCGTAGGCTGTGCAACGCGCGGGCAGCAAGCGTGTCACGCCGCCGCTTGGGACGCTGGAAGCCTTCGCCAACGGCATGCCCAACAACATACATGAAGCCTTCGGCTAACTGCCCATGCAGGTCTACCAGGCTCTGGCTGAGCACGCGTAAATTGCGTGGCAGCGGAGTGCTGGCGTCTAGCAGCAAAGGGAACACCAATGCGTGAATGCGAGCCACGCGAGGCTCGAACAAGTCCAGCAGGCGCATCAAGACGCGTGGCTGTAGTGATAGCGATATCACGGTGCGCAAGTGCCGGCGCAGGGGGATCAAGTCGTCAAGCGGATCACCGCTCTTGCTGCCAAGCCAGTCGAGTACCTCGTCCATGGCAGGGGAAGCGATCAGCTGAGTTTCATCTAGGGGCACGTGCGACCGTTCCGGAAGTTGCTTGTGAGTGATTCTAGTAGAATTCTGCCTCTACAGCCTATCTGGGCCCATGGCCCTCGCGCTGGCTGGCTGATCTTTCCGCACATCCAATTCCGCCCTATTCAGTTTTGGGCCGCGCCAATCGAGATGACCTTAGCCTTGCCTTCAGCAGTAATTAGCTGGTGTTGTCATGGGTGCCCCCCGCTTTAGTCTGTTGCTCTGGCTGTGCAGCAGACGATTGCCGACGCCTTCAAGTGGTGGTCACATAAGCATTTTTAAGGCTTGGCCGGCTTCCTGTCTTAAGCATTGATTCCGGCTAGTTTTTCCCCTATAATCGCCGGCTTTCTCCGATTTCCGGAACGAGGTTTCAAAAATGGTTGTTATCCGTCTTGCCCGTAGCGGCGCCAAGAAGCGTCCTTTCTTCAACATCGTTGTGACCGATTCGCGCAATCGTCGCGATGGTCGTTTCATCGAGCGCGTTGGTTTTTACAACCCAGTGGCTTCCGGCAACGCCGACAGCCTGGTGGTAAATGCCGAACGTCTGGCCTACTGGGAAAGCCATGGCGCACAACTGTCACCGACCGCTGCCCGTCTGGTCAAGCAACTCGCTGAAAAGAAGGCTGCCTGATAAACGCAAGTGACGGTTCTCGCATGATCATCTTGGGGCGTCTTGTCGCCCCGTATGGTGTGCGGGGCTGGTTCAAGCTGCATCCATTTGCCGACGATCCGGCGTCGTGGTGTGCACTGCCGCAGTGGTGGCTGATTGCCGATCCTGAGCAGGCCAAGTCCGATTCGGACTGGCGTGCATTCAAGCTTGAAGCTGTGCGTGAGCATGGCAAAGGCTTGATTGCCAAGATCGCTGGTGTGGACGACCGCAATGCAGCCGAAGCACTAGATGGTTGCTACGTCGCAGTGCCACGTGAGGCCATGCCGGCAACCGAGGCTGACGAGTTTTACTGGGATGATCTGGTTGGCCTTGAGGTGCAAAACACCCGGGGCGAAAGCCTAGGGCGTGTCAGCGAAATGATTTCAGCGGCTGCCAATGATGTGCTGGTGGTGCAGGATGGCGATACCGAACGCTTGTTGCCTTTTGTGGGTAGCGTGGTTGAGCAGGTTGATATTGCCGCCGGAGTGATCCGTGTGGTGTGGGAACGGGACTGGTAAGGGGTGCTTGAGCGATGCTCGCCTTCGATGTCATAACCCTGTTCCCCGAGATTTTTACTGCAGTGACTGCCTCGGGAATTACGCGGCGGGCGCTGGAGCGCAAGTTATGGGATTTGCAGTGCTGGAACCCCCGCGACTTTACCGAAGACAATCACCGCACGGTCGATGATCGACCCTACGGTGGTGGGCCTGGCATGGTGATGCTGGCACAGCCCCTAGAGCTTGCAATTGCTGCAGCCAAGGTAAAGCGTGGTTCGAATGCGAAAGTGATTTACTTCTCGCCGCAAGGCAAGCCGCTGACACATCAGCGGGTGCTTGAGTTAGCGGCGGGTGAGGGAGCGATTCTGCTCTGCGGGCGATATGAGGGCGTGGATGAACGCCTGATCGAACGTTGTGTGGATGAAGAAATATCCCTCGGTGATTTTGTTGTATCGGGCGGAGAAATCCCTGCATTGGCGTTAATTGATGCCTGTGTGCGGCAGCTTCCTGGGGCCCTGAATGATGCCGATTCGGCAGTTGAGGATTCCTTTGTTGCTGGGCTGTTGGATTGTGCGCATTACACACGTCCGGAAGTGTATGAAGACGTAGGAGTGCCGGAGGTGTTGTTGTCCGGCAATCATGAAAAGATTCGTCTCTGGCGCCTTAAGCAGGCGTTAGGAAGAACCTGGCTACGGCGTCCAGAGCTGCTTGCGGCTCGCTCGCTGAGCAAGGAAGAAGCAAAACTGCTGGCTGAGTTTCAGCAGGCGTATCAAAGCAGTCAGTAGTACACATAAAGTGCGGGTATCAGGGGCAACCCTGCTCTGCCTGAACGGCTAAAAGCCATCGACCATTGGAGTATGAAATGAACCTGATTGAACAACTTGAAAAAGAAGAGATTGCCCGTCTCGGCAAGACCATCCCTGACTTCGCCCCGGGTGACACTGTCATCGTCGGCGTGAACGTCGTTGAAGGTACCCGCAAGCGTGTCCAGGCCTTTGAAGGCGTTGTGATCGGCAAGCGTAACCGTGGCCTGAATTCCAGCTTCACCGTCCGCAAGATTTCCTCGGGCGAAGGCGTTGAGCGTACTTTCCAAACCTACTCCCCGCTGATCGCTGACATCGAAGTCAAGCGTCGTGGTGCTGTTCGTCGCGCCAAGCTGTACTACCTGCGCGATCGTTCGGGCAAGTCGGCACGTATCAAGGAAAAGCTGACCAAGAAGGCTTAAGTCTTCTTCGCAGCAACCAAAAGGGCGCCAGTCACACTGGCGCCCTTTTTGGTTTTGGCTTGCTTGAACTGGGCCGTCAGTCAGGTGCTAAGGGCCACATAAAACAAAAGGGAGCCAAGTGCAACTGGCTCCCTTTGCTTTGGCACTGGCCGAGATTAAGCGTTAGCGCGCTTGTCGTGCTCAATCAGGGCATAAGCTGAGTGATTGTGAATCGACTCGAAGTTCTCCGACTCGACGATATAGGCGGCAATGCGTGGTTCGGCATTGAGTGCTCCGGCTACATCGCGCACCAGATCTTCGACGAACTTTGGATTATCGTAAGCGCGCTCAGTCACGTACTTCTCATCCGGGCGCTTGAGCAGGCCATACAGCTCGCAGGAGGCTTGTGCTTCGGCGAGTTGAATAAGTTCTTCAATCCAGACGAAATCAGTCGTCTCAACAGTCAATGTGACGTGTGAGCGTTGGTTGTGAGCGCCACGCTCGGAAATCTTCTTGGAGCAGGGGCACAGGCTGGTGACCGGCACTACTACCTTGGTGATCTGTCGATATTCACCCCCAGCCAAGATCTGGCCGGTAAAGGTCACTTCGTAGTCCAGCAGGCTCTTCACACCGGAAATTGGGGCGGTCTTATTAACGAAGAAAGGAAAGCTCATTTCGAGGTGGCCGGTTTCCGCCTCAAGGCGAACAACCATTTCGCGCAGCATGGTCTCAAAACTTTCAACTGAGATTTCGGTGTCGTGAGAGTTGAGAATCTCTACGAAGCGCGACATGTGGGTGCCCTTGAAGTTGTGGGGCAGACCGACATACATGTTGAAGTTTGCGATGGTGTGCTGGACGCCGCGATCCTTGTCGAGGACTTTAACGGGGTGGCGAATAGCCTTGATGCCGACGCGATTAATAGGCATACGGCGCAAGTCTTCGCTTGATTGCACGTCCGGAATGGGAAGGTTATTGTCCCTGGAGTTCATAGCTGCTTTCTGACGGGGCATGAGTAATGCCCCGGTGATTGAATATGTGTGAATTCTAGCATTCCCGACAAAATCACTCAACTATTGAGTGTATAGCAGGAGGCTATTGTTTTTTTCTAAGCTTATACGGATAAAGCCTTGCGAATACTGGCTTCAATACCATGAGCGTCGAGGCCGTGCTCGGCCAGCAGGCTGGGCGCATCGCCATGGTCGATGAAGACATCAGGTAAGCCCAAACGTACAAGGCGGACATTCAGGCTCTGCTCTTCAAGTGACCGCGCAACCTCGGCGCCTGCCCCGCCAATCAGGGTATTTTCTTCCACACTGATGAGCAAGTCATGACTGCTGGCCAATTCACGGATCAACGCATGGTCAATTGGTTTGATGAAGCGCATGTTCGCCACTGTGGCATCCAGCGCCTCCGCTGCTTGCAAAGCCGGGGCAACAAGACTACCAAAAGCGAGGATGGCAACTTTCCTCCCATGACGCTTGATCTCGCCCTTGCCGATAGGCAATGATTCCAGCGTCGTTGCCGGCACTGTGCCAATGCCGCTGCCGCGCGGGTAGCGCACTGCAGTGGGGCCATCAACATGGTAGGCCGTTGTTAGCATGAGGCGACACTCGGCTTCGTCTGCCGGGGCCATGACCACCATATTCGGTAGGCAGGTCAGGAAGGACAGGTCAAAGGCGCCATTGTGTGTGCCGCCATCCGCACCCACCAGACCACCGCGATCAATCGCCAGCATCACCGGAAGGTTTTGCAAGGCAATATCGTGGATCAATTGGTCGTAAGCGCGCTGCAGGAAGGTTGAGTAGATAGCGACAACAGGCTTAATGCCCTCGCAGGCAAGACCGCCAGCAAACGTGAGCGCATGTTGCTCGGCAATGCCAACATCGAAATAGCGTTCTGGATATTCAGCCGCAAAACGGACCAGCCCGGAACCTTCGCGCATGGCAGGGGTGATGCCGACTAAACGCTTGTCGGCTGCAGCCATGTCACACAGCCAGTCGCTGAATACTTGGGTGTAGGTCAGTTTTCCTGCGGCCTTGCCACTGGCAATGCCGTTCTGCGTGTCGAACTTGCCAACCCCGTGATAGAGAATTGGGTCGTTCTCGGCCAGCTTGTAACCCTGACCTTTGCGTGTGATGACATGCAGGAACTGCGGCCCCTTGAGTTTCTTGAGGTTCTGCAGGGTGGGGATCAAGGCATTTAGATCGTGGCCATCGATCGGCCCAATGTAGTTGAAGCCCAGTTCCTCGAACATTGTGCCCGGCGTGATCATGCCTTTTACATGCTCTTCGACTTTATTGGCGAACTCAAGCATTGACGGCATACCGGACAGGACTTTTTCACTGGCGCGGCGGGCGGCGTTATAGGTTCGGCCGGACAGCAGGCGGGCAAGATACTTGTTGAGCGCGCCGACAGGCTGCGAGATAGACATGTCGTTGTCGTTGAGGATGACCAGCAGATTGGCGTCCATCGCCCCTGCGTTGTTCAGTGCTTCAAACGCTTGCCCGGCAGACATCGCGCCATCACCAATAATGGCAACGACAGCGCGATCTTCGCCCTTGGCCTGTGCCGCAACGGCCATGCCAAGGGCGGCGGAAATTGACGTGGAAGAGTGGCCGACGCCGAAGGTGTCGTATTCACTTTCGCTGCGGCGCGGAAAGCCTGAGATGCCATCTTGCATACGCAGACGCGCCATGCCGGCACGTCTGCCGGTCAGGATTTTGTGGCCATAGGTTTGATGCCCCACATCCCAGACCAGTCGGTCTTCGGGCGTGTTGAACACGTAGTGCAGGGCAATGGTCAGCTCGACTGTGCCGAGATTCGAGGAGAGGTGCCCGCCCGTCTTGGCAACAGAATCAAGCAGACAGGCGCGTAACTCATCAGCTACTTGCGGCAGCTGTTCGCGCTCAAGTGCACGCAGGTCGGCAGGCGCGTTGATGGTGTCCAGTAGCGGTGTTTCGGAGGTCAGTGGCGACATCGTCTAATTCAATCAGAAGGAGCGGGCAACGATAAAGTCGGTCAGCTGGTGCAAACGTTGTGCGCGATCACCGAAGTCTACCAAAGCGGCATGCGCTTCATCACGCAGCTCGGTTGCCAGCGCCTTGGCACGGCTGAGCCCGAGCAGGCTGACATAGGTCGGCTTGTTCTGCGCCTCATCCTTGCCAGCCGTCTTGCCCAAAGTTGCAGTATCCGCTTCGGTGTCGAGAATGTCATCGACGACTTGAAAAAGCAGGCCAACGCGGTTGGCGTAGTGCGCAAGTTTGCTCAGCTCTGTCGTGTCGGCGTTGCCGCAATGGGCGCCGAGCAGCACGGCTGCACGAATGAGCGCACCAGTTTTATGGATGTGCATGAATTCCAGGGCTTCAAGCGTGATCTGCTGACCCACGGAATCCAAATCTACGGCTTGTCCGCCGGCCATGCCACGCGATCCAGAGGCTTGGCCGAGCAGGGCCAGCATGCTGACTTGGCGTTGGCTGTCACTCACCAAACTCGGCGTGGCGAGGACTTGAAAGGCGAGGGCCTGCAGCGCATCACCGACCAGCATGGCCGTGGCTTCATCAAATTCGATGTGCACCGTTGGCTTGCCACGACGTAGAACGTCATCATCCATGCAGGGCAAGTCGTCATGCACGAGTGAATAGACGTGGATCATCTCGACGGCGCTGGCGACCGTATCTAGTGCCTCAGCCGGCGCATTGAAAACACTCCCTGCCGCATGTGCCAGCAAGGGACGCACGCGCTTGCCACCACCCAGCGTGGCATAACGCATGGCGTCATGTAGCCGCGTGGGGACGATGGTCTTGGCCGGCAGGCGATGATCAAGCGCGGTTTCAGTGCGCGCCTGAATGCTCTGCATCCAGACGGAAAAATCGTTGGCAGGGGTCATTCGTCAGAGGCGGGGGTGAAGTCGCGCAAATTATCTTTTTCGAGAATCTGTATTTTCTGCTCTGCCGCAACTAGGGCGTCCTGACAGTAACGCAGCAGGTTCATGCCGCGCTGATAGGCCGAAAGCGACTCTTCAAGCGGCAGGCCATTTTGCCCGCCTTCTAGCGACTTGACGATGGTTTCCAGCTCGGCAAGTGCGGTTTCGAATGAGGCAGGTGTGTTGTCAGGGGTAGGGGTGGCCTTGGCCATGAAGATTCCGCAGAGTGGCTTTAGAAGCAAAGACCGTAAAAATAGCCCAAGGTGTGGGGTCTGGTCAATTCCGATATAATCGCATTCCCCTGTTTTTCCAGTTATTTACTACTGGTTTTCCGGTTTCCGGGTCTGACTCTATCTTGGAGGTTGGGAATAATGTCCGACATCGCGCGCGCAGCGCTGCTTTCCCCCGCAGCCTCGCAGCTCCCCGTATCTTGGTATTTCGACGAAAAGCTTTTCGAATTGGAGAAAAAGCTGATCTTCGATGCTGGTCCGGGTTATGTCGGTCATGAACTGATGGTGCCCAACATCAATGACTACCGGACCCAAGAATGGCTGGACCATGGCCGCGTGCTGGTGCACCAACCGGATGGTCATTACGACATGTCGAATGTCTGCCGTCACCGTCAGGCCATCATGCTCGAAGGCCGTGGCAATGCGGAAAACATTGTTTGCCCGATTCACCGCTGGACATACAACACCGGTGGTGAACTGATTGGTGCGCCGCACTTTCCGGCCAACCCCTGCCTGAATCTGCACAAGCAAAAGCTTGAGAACTGGCAAGGCCTGCTCTTCAAAGGCCCGCGCTCGGCAAATCTCGATCTGGCGGGCATGAGGGTGGCGAAGGAGTTGGATTTCACGGGCTACCAGTTCCATCATGTTGAGCTGCATGAGTGCAACTACAACTGGAAGACCTTCATCGAGGTGTATCTCGAGGATTACCACGTTGCGCCATTCCATCCCGGCCTCGGCAATTTCGTTACCTGTGACGATCTAACCTGGCAGTTTGGCGACTGGTATTCGGTGCAGCGCGTCGGCGTGACTTCGCTCGCCAAGGCAGGCTCCAAGGCTTATGAAAGCTGGCACAACGCTGTGCTGCAGTACTACAACGGTCAGCTGCCACCGCATGGTGCCATCTGGCTGACCTACTACCCGAACATCATGGTCGAGTGGTATCCGCATGTGCTGGTGGTATCGACGCTGATCCCGCAAGACGTGAATAAGACGCTCAATGTCGTCGAGTTCTACTACCCCGAGGACATCGCGCTGTTCGAGCCCGAGTTCATTGCCGCCGAGCAGGCCGCCTACATGGAAACGGCTGTCGAGGACGATGAAATCGGCGAGCGCATGGATCGTGGCCGCCATGCCTTGTGGAAGGCCGGGCGCAATGAGGTCGGCCCGTATCAGTCGCCTATGGAAGACGGCATGCAGCATTTCCATGAGTTCTATCGCCGCGTGATGGGCGAAGCGCTGCAGGGCCGCTGATCTGATCGATCACGTACAGTGAGCGTGGTCTGGATGCTGGCAGCGAGCGTGTTGTTCGCTGCCATGGGCGTGTGTGTCAAACTTGCCAGTCCGCAGTTTGCTACAGCTGAACTAATCTTCTACCGCGGCTTCATCGCGCTGCTCCTGATCGGTGCCTGGATGGTGTGGCATCGCCTCTCGCCGGTCACACGGCATCTGCGTAGCCACCTGTGGCGGAGTGTTGCCGGGACCGTTGCCCTGATGGCTTCGTTTCTCGCCATGACCGAGCTGCCACTATCCACTGCCGTTACGCTGTCCTACACCTCTCCCCTATTCCTTTCTCTACTGCTGGCGTTCTGGCTGCATGAGCCCGTGCGCCGCCCAATCTATCTTGCCTTGTTGCTAGGCTTTGCCGGCATTGTGCTGTTACTCCAGCCGACTCTGAACCCGGCGCAATGGTTCGGCGCGGTATGTGGCCTTGCCTGTGGCGTGATGTCGGCCGTGGCCTATCTGAACGTACGCACGCTAGGCCAGTTGGGCGAGCCAGCATGGCGCACCGTGTTCATCTTTTCCTTAGCCACCACCTTGGCTGGGTTGCCCTGGGTTCTGGGCAGTGCGCATACGCCGCATGACGCTTCGAGCTGGCTACCTGTGCTCGGTATTGGCGGTTGTGGCGCCTTGGCACAGCTTTGCATGACGGCCGCCTACAAGCATGGAAAAACCTTGTCCACCGCCAGCCTCTCCTACAGTACGGTTGTCTTCTCCAGTCTGTTTGCCTTTCTGCTGTGGGCGGAGTCTCTGCCTTTATTGGCCTACCTTGGGGTTGGCCTGATCATCGTCGCCGGCGTCATGGCAACGGCATATTCTAGGCAGTCGGAAAGGGCGCTTGCCGACCCCATTGATTGAGTTATAGTGGAATTGTCAGTCTCACGATTCATCGGAAGAAAGGACGCGCCATGATTGCAATCGATCACAAAGGAACGCTTGTCACTGTCACGGTGCTAGGCGAATTCACGTTGGCGGACTACACGGAATTTGAAGCGCTGGTCAATTACAAAGTCGACTTTGAAGGGCCAGTCGATTTGTATCTGGATCTGCGCGAAATGCTCAGTTTCACCGTCGATGTGCTGTGGGAGGACATCAAGTTCTCACGCGAGCATGCCAATGATTTTCGGCGCATCGCGATCGTGACTGAGAGCCAATGGATCACCTGGAGCGCATGGCTTAACAAGGTGTTCTTGGATACCGAACTGCAAGTTTTTGAAGATGCCGATGAGGCGCGTGCTTGGGTGGAATCCGTGTAATGGCATTGATTACTGCCGCAGCACTGCACGCCGACACCACGTATCGAATTTTTGACTGCCGCTACGACCTACGGGATGCCGGCGCGGGTGCGCGGGCGTTTGCCAATGGGCACATCCCGGGTGCCCGATACCTGCATTTGAGCCATGAGTTATCGGGGCAGCCAGATGGTCACAATGGTCGTCATCCACTCCCCGATCCTCAGCAATTCGCCATGCGCTTGGGGTCGCTGGGATTGACACCGGACTCCGCTGTCGCCATTTACGATGACGCAGGCGGTATGTTTGCCGCACGTCTATGGTGGATGCTGCGTTGGGTTGGCCATCGTGGTCATGTCGCGGTGCTTGATGGTGGCATTCAGGCGTGGACAGAGGCCGGCTTTCCGTTGTCACAGCAGCCGCAAAGCTTTCCTGCGCAAGACTACCCCTTGATCCAGACTGGCCCCGTGGTGCGTGCTGCTGATGTGCTGTCTTTCTTGGGCACCTCTTCAGCCTATCTGCTGGATGCACGGAGTGAAGATCGTTTTCGGGGTGAGAACGAAACCCTGGATGCTGTGGGTGGCCATATTCCCGGCGCGCATAATCGTTTTTTCCGGCAGAACCTTGGCGATGATGGGCGCTTCAAATCGCCAGAGCTATTGCGCGCCGAGTTTATGACGCAGTTGGGTGATGCAGACCCAGCCAGCGTAGTGCATTCCTGCGGCTCAGGCGTGACCGCATGCCACAATTTGCTAGCCATGGAAGTGGCCGGGCTGACAGGGTCGCGCTTGTACGCAGGTTCGTGGAGTGAGTGGAGTAGTGATCCTTCGCGGCCGGTGGAGCAGGGCTAAGCAATCAGCCGTTGCAAAGCCCATTGGGCATGTTCGCGTACCAAGCCGCTTTCGTCGTTCAGTCGTGCCTGTAATGCCATCACCGCTGCTGGCGCAGCAGCATGGTCGGGTGGGATGTTGCCAAGCCCGACGGCCAGATTGCGTAGCCAGCGTTCATGGCCGATACGGCGGATAGCCGAGCCTGCCAGACGGTGATTGAACTCTTCTTCACTCCACGTAAACAGCTCTACTAACGTAGCTTGATCCAGGCCATTGCGTACCTTGAAATCGTCCTCCGCGCTCAGCGGTGCAAAACGATTCCACGGGCATGCGAGCTGACAATCATCGCAGCCATACACGCGGTTGCCGATGAGCGGGCGCAGCTCAAGTGGGATGCTGCCTTTCAGCTCAATGGTTAGGTAAGAAATGCAGCGGCGCGCATCGAGCACATGCGGCCCGACAAATGCCTGCGTCGGGCAGATGTCGAGGCAAGACTGGCAGGTGCCGCAATGACTGCTGGTCGGCGCATCGGCCGGGAGTGGCAGATTGCTGAACAATTCGCCAAGAAAGAAGAATGAGCCTGCGTCGCGGTTGAGTAGCAAGGTGTGCTTGCCACGCCAGCCCAACCCGCTCATGGCAGCAAGCTCCACTTCCATCACAGGTGCTGAGTCGGTGAAGGCGCGGTACTGGAAGGCTGGAGCGTGTGTTGTACCCAGTTCTCCATTAATGCGCTCAGCCAACGCCTGCAACTTATTGCGCAAGACTTTGTGATAATCACGCCCTAGCGCATAGCGGGACAGATAGGCCCGTCCTGCGTCTTGCAGATTGGCACCGGCATCAGCGGCATCGGGTTTGTAGTCGAGGCGAGCCGTGATGACAGAGACGGTGCCGGGCACCAGCGCGGCCGGCCGGGCACGGGTCAGGCCGTTCTCGCCATGCCGTGCCATATAATCCATCTCGCCGTGATAACCCTTGGCAATCCAGTCGAGAAAGCCCGCTTCGGCATGGCTGAGATCCACATGGGTGATGCCAATGGCAGCAAAGCCCAACTCGCGTCCCCACGCCTTAATGGCGAGCGCGAGCCCGGCCCAGTTTGTGCTGGTTCCTTCCTCCTGCTTCATTTGTCCTGATATTTCTGCATGCATGCACCCAATCATAACCCGCTGATTCTGTCGCTTCCCGACGAGGTTGCAACCCTTGCGTTTGGTGCTGCGCTGATTCCTGTGCTGCAGCCGGGCATGGTGGTTACGCTGGAGGGTGATCTGGGCGCTGGCAAGACCACGCTAGTGCGCGGACTGCTGCGCGGGCTCGGTTATGGAAATAAGGTCAAAAGCCCGACCTATACTTTGGTTGAAGTTCATACGGTTTCTGGGTTAAACTTGTATCACTTTGATTTTTATAGATTCAACGAGCCGGAAGAGTATGTAGATGCAGGTTTGGACGAATACTTTCAGGGCGATGGTATTTGTCTGGTCGAATGGCCGGACAAAGCAGCCCCGTATTTGCCTTCGGCAGACCTCTGCATCCGGCTCCGCGTTGATGGCGATGGCCGCAGCGCTGAAGTGCATGCCGCCAGCGAGCGAGGTGCGCTGTGTCTGAAAAACTTCCAGCCCCTCTTTTCCGTATCGTCGAATCCGATCCGCTGACGGACCCGGACGAGCTGCGTCTGGCTCGCTCGCATTCGCGTCGTGATGTTCTCAAGTTCGCTGCTGCGTCACTGACGCTTCTGGTGACGCGCACCGGCTTTGCCGCCAGTGCCGCCAGCATCATGGGGGTGCGCGTCTGGCCGGCGCGTGACTACACGCGCGTGACGCTTGAACACAGCGATGAACTCAAGTTTTCACAAATGTTGGTTAAGGACCCGCATCGGCTCGTGGTGGATATTGAAGGTGTCGAGTTCAACTCGGTGCTGCAATCCTTACCTGGCAAAATTTCCGAGACTGATCCCTATATCAAGCTGATTCGTGCCGGGCGCAACCGGCCGGGCGTGGTGCGTTTGGTGATTGAGCTCAAGGCCGAGATCAAGCCGCAGGTCTTCACTCTCAAACCTGTAGGTGAGTACGGGCATCGACTGGTGCTTGATCTCTACCCGATCGAGCCGCCAGATCCGCTCATGTCTTTGCTTGAGCAGTCTGAAGACAAGCAAGAGCTGTCAAGCAAGCCCGATACGACGGCTGCGCGCCACAAGGACAAAGCCCCCGAGTCCACTCGGCCGGCGAAATCTGAAAAACTCGACATCGCGAGGCTGGTGACGATTGTGCTTGACCCCGGGCATGGCGGCGAAGACCCCGGTGCGGTTGGCCGGCGCGGCACGTATGAAAAGACGGTGACGTTATCAATTGCCCGTCGCCTCAAGGCAAAGATTGATGCCGAACCAAACATGCGTTCGGTGCTGACGCGCGACAGCGACTTTTTTGTGCCCCTGCATCAGCGCGTACAAAAGGCGCGGCGTGTGAATGCCGATTTGTTTATCTCGGTGCATGCCGATGCCTTTATCAAGCCAACCGCACGCGGTTCCAGCGTGTTTGCGCTGTCGGAAAACGGCGCATCGAGCACCGCCGCACGCTGGCTGGCCAATAAAGAAAATGCGGCCGACTTGATCGGTGGCGTGAATATTGGCGTCAAAGACCCATACCTTGCCCGCACGCTGCTGGATTTGTCGCAGACCGCGACCATCAATGACAGCCTCAAGGTTGGCAAGTCGGTGCTGGGCGAGCTAGGTAGCATCAATACTTTGCACAAGGCCGAGGTGGAGCAGGCTGGCTTTGCTGTACTCAAGGCGCCGGATATTCCGTCCATCCTCATCGAGACTGCGTTCATCTCGAACCCAGAAGAAGAGGCCAAGCTGACTGACGAGGATTATCAGGACAAGATGGCTGAGGCCATTCTGCGCGGCATCAAGCGTTATTTCGCGAAAAATCCGCCGCTGGCCAAGTCCAAGCTGGCCCGCCTGGACTAAAGCGCTCCAGCTGCTTTCATAGCGTAAATTGATCCGCGCAAGCCTAGGGCTGCATAGGCGCCGGCTGATATAATTGCCGGTTTTCGTTAGGGATTTTCCGGGCAAGCGCCTGGCTCCGACCTCGGCATGATCGTCTATCGCGGCATCCCCTCTAAGGCAGCATTTGCCTCCGTGCTTACCATCGGTAACTTCGATGGCGTGCATCTTGGCCATCGCGCCATGTTGCAGCGCCTAGTCACGATTGCGCGCAAGGCTGCCATGCCGGCGGCTGTCCTGACCTTTGAACCACATCCACGCGAATACTTCACCCCGGCAGAAGCCCCTTCACGACTAACCCGGCTACGCGAGAAACTGGAGTTGTTGGCTGAGTGCGGCGTTGATCACGTCTACGTGTGCCGTTTCAATGCCGCGTTCGCCAGCCTGAGTGCTGACGACTTCATTGAGAAAATTCTTGTCCGCGGCTTGGGCGTCCGTCATCTGCTGATTGGCGACGACTTCCGTTTCGGCAAGGGCCGCAGCGGCGACTTTGCACTATTGCAGAAGGCGGGCATCGCGCATCGCTTTGCCGTTGAGGCCATGACCACTATCGAGCTGGATGGGGAGCGTGTTTCCAGTTCAAGCATTCGTGCTGCGTTGGCAAGTGGCAATCTGATTCGCGCCGAACACTTCCTCGGCCGTCGATTTTCCATCTCCGGCCGCATCATGCATGGCGACAAGATCGGCCGTACGCTGGGTTTCCCGACAGCGAATGTGCAGCATGCCCGTCATCGTCTGCCCTTGACTGGGGTATATGCGGTAAGCGTTGATGGCTTGGGTGAGGCGCCGGTGTTCGGTGCTGCCAGCGTGGGTGTGCGCCCAACGATTGCGGCTGGGCTGAAGCCTGTGCTGGAAGTGCATTTACTCAATTTTCAAGGCGATATTTATGGCGCGCATGTGCATGTGAATTTCCATCACAAGCTACGTGACGAAGCCAAATACGCCAGCCTTGATGCGCTCAAGGCGCAGATTGCACGCGATGTCGAGGCAACCCGAAACTATTTTCAAGAGTCCACAGAATCAAAATGAGTGATTACCGCAAGACACTGAATATGCCGGACACCCCCTTCCCGATGCGGGGGGATCTGTCCAAGCGCGAGCCGAACTGGGTGGCCGAGTGGCAACAGAAGCAGCTGTACAAGAAGATTCGTGAAGCCGCTAAAGGCCGTCCGCGCTTTGTGCTTCATGATGGTCCGCCGTATGCCAACGGCGATATTCACATCGGCCATGCAGTAAACAAGATTCTCAAGGACATCATCGTCCGCTCCAAGACCCTGTCGGGTTTTGATGCGCCGTATATCCCAGGTTGGGATTGCCACGGACTGCCGATTGAGCACCAGATTGAAAAGCAGCATGGCAAGGGCCTGCCTGCCGACAAGGTGCGCGAACTGGCACGCACCTATGCGGCCGAGCAAGTGGCACGTCAGAAGAAGGACTTCATCCGCCTCGGCGTGTTGGCAGATTGGGACAATCCCTACCTGACCATGAACTTCAGCAACGAGGCCGATGAGATTCGCGCCCTCGGCAAGATGCTCGAACGGGGTTACGTGTATCGCGGCTTGAAGCCGGTGAACTGGTGTCTCGATTGCGGCTCGGCATTGGCTGAGGCTGAAGTCGAATACGAAGACAAGACCTCAGATGCTGTTGATGTCGCCTTTGCTGCCGTTGACACCGCTGCCGTGGCAAAGGCCTTCGGTGTGACCGTCAATGCGCCCATCCATGCGGTGATCTGGACCACCACGCCATGGACGCTGCCAGCCAATCAGGCCATTAGCGCGCACCCCGAATTCACCTATGACCTTATCGATACTGAGAAGGGGCTGCTGATCCTCGTGCGCGAGCTGGCCGAAGCGTGCCTTGCCCGCTATGAAGTGTCCTCGCATAAAGTGCTGGGCTCTGTACAGGGTGCTGCGCTGGAAAATCAATTGTTCCAGCATCCCTTCCTAGCGCGTCAGGTGCCATGGATTCTGGGTGAGCATGTCACCGTCGAAGGCGGCACAGGTCTTGTGCATACCGCGCCAGCACACGGCGTGGATGACTATCAGGTTGGCTTGAAGTACAAGCTCGCAGTAGATAACCCAGTGGCCGATGATGGCCGCTTCATCAGTACGGTGCAAAACTTTGCCGGTATGACCGTATGGGAAGCCAACCCCAAGGTGATCGAGCTGCTGACTGAAAAGGGCGCGCTGCTCAAGCACGCCAAGCTGCGTCATAGCTATCCACATTGCTGGCGCCACAAGACGCCGATCATCTTCCGTGCCACGACGCAGTGGTTTGTGCGCATGGATGCGGACGAGAAAAATCCAAACTCGCCGAATCTGCGTGCGGATGCACTCAAGGCGATTGCCGATACCGAGTTCTTCCCCGGTTGGGGTGAGGCGCGCTTGAATGCCATGATCGCTAATCGTCCGGACTGGTGCATTTCGCGTCAGCGCAACTGGGGCGTGCCGATTCCTTTCTTCCTGCATCGCGAAACGGGCGAACCGCACCCACGCAGCCCCGAGCTGCTGGAGCAGGTGGCACAGCGCGTCGAGAAAGAGGGCATTCAGGCGTGGTTCTCGCTCGATCCAAAGGAGCTGCTGGGCGACGAGGCAGCGCAATACAGCAAGATGAGCGACACGCTCGATGTCTGGTTTGATTCGGGTGTCACGCATTGGTCCGTCATGCGGGGCAGCCATGCCGATGCCTGCGGCTATCCGGCTGATCTATATCTCGAAGGCTCAGACCAGCATCGCGGCTGGTTCCATTCCTCGCTCTTGACCGGCTGCGCCATCGACGGCCGTGCGCCCTACAAGGCGCTGCTGACCCATGGCTTCGTGGTCGATGGCAAGGGCATGAAGATGTCCAAGTCCAAGGGCAATGTCGTGGCGCCGCAGGAAGTAGCCGATAGCATGGGCGTGGATATCCTGCGTCTGTGGGTGGCTTCGACCGACTACTCGGGCGAACTGTCCATCTCCAAGGAAATCTTGTCGCGCGTGGTTGAGACTTACCGCCGCCTGCGCAACACGCTGCGCTTCCTGTTGGCTAATACCGTCGATTTTGATCCGGCCAAGGACATGCTGCCGCTTGATCAATGGCTGGAAATTGATCGCTATGCACTGGCATTGACCAGAGAGCTTCAAGCAACAGTCCAAGCGGACTACGACAAGTATGAGTTCCACAAGGTCGTGCAGGCCTTGCAAGGTTTCTGTTCGGAAGAGCTGGGCGCTTTCTACCTCGACATTCTCAAGGACCGCCTCTACACCAGCGCCGAAAACTCGCGCGCACGCCGTGCTGCGCAAAGTGCGCTGTGGCATATCCTGCAAAGCGTAACTCGCCTGCTTGCACCAATTCTGTCTTTCACGGCCGAAGAAATCTGGGCGACCATCAAGGGTGGCGAGAGCGTTATGCTCACCACCTGGCATGAGCTGCCGTCACAAGCGGGTGAGGCTGAACTTAGCGCCAAGTGGGCGTTGATCCGCGAGACGCGTGCTGAGGTGGCAAAGGTGCTTGAAGACCTGCGTACCGAAGGCAAGATCGGTGCTTCGCTGCAGGCCGAAGTCGAGATTCGCGTGAGTGGCGATAAGTACGCAGCGCTGGCCTCACTGGAGGACGATCTGCGTTTTGTGTTGATTAGCTCCAAGGCCATCGTTGTGAATGCGGAAGTCGAAGCGATTGTGGCTGTGCCGACCGCGTATCAGAAGTGTGAGCGTTGCTGGCATTGGCGTGCCGATGTTGGCCACGATGCCGCGCATCCAACCATCTGCGGCCGTTGTACCAGCAATCTGCATGGCGCTGGCGAGCAACGAGATCATGCCTGAGTCGGCGTTGTCACCCATGCCTAAATCAAAGCGCTGGCTTGCTTGGCTTGGGCTGGCCTTGCTGGTGATTGTGCTGGATCAGGTGGTGAAAGCCGTGATCGTTGGCAACTTCGCTTATGGCGAAGGGCTGATCATCACTTCGTTTTTCAATCTCGTGCATGTGCTTAATCACGGTGCTGCGTTCAGTTTTCTGGCGGGGGCGGGGGGCTGGCAGCGGTGGTTTTTCATCGCCCTTGCTGCTGTGATTTCAGTCTGGCTGGTCATTATGATTCGCCAGCATCAGCAAGAAAAGTTGGCCCCTTTGGCGTTTACCCTGATTCTTGGTGGTGCCATCGGGAATGTGATTGATCGCATCGCGATTGGTGCAGTGGTGGATTACCTCGACTTTCATGCAGGCGGTTATCACTTCCCCGCATTTAATCTCGCCGATAGTGCCATCACCCTTGGCGTGGTGTGCATGCTGGTACAGCAGTTTCTAGAAAGTCGTCAGCCAGATGAGTGACGTCATCAAAGCCGACAGTCTGGTGACCCTGCGCTATCGTTTGAGTTGCGATGGCCGGGAGTTGGTGAGCACCATGGATGCGCGTCCATCGACGTTTCAGCTTGGCACCGGAGAGCTCGCCCCCCCGCTAGAGGCGTGTCTGCTTGGCTTGTCCTCAGCCTGTCAGCGCAGCTTTGATCTCTCGCCAAATGCATTCGGCGCGCATAATGCGGATCTGGTCAGGCGCTTGGCGCGCAGCGAATTTCCGGCTGATGCAAAGCTGTCCGTTGGCGAAGCTGTGACCATGGCGATCAAGCCCGGTCAGCAAGCAAGCGGTTTGTTGCGCGAAGTGCATGACGATTCTGTGGTTGTCGATTTGAACCATCCCCTCGCGGGCAAGTCTGTCCGTTTTGAGGTGGATGTTATTGGCGTTATTTGATCATCACCGCCTTTCACGAAGAAAGGCTGGTTGAACGGGATAGACCTATGCAACAGATTATTCTTGCCAATCCTCGCGGCTTTTGTGCCGGCGTTGAACGCGCGATTGCCATCGTTGAACGCGCGTTGGAAAAGTTCGGTGCACCGATTTATGTTCGCCATGAGGTCGTGCACAACAAGTATGTGGTGGATGGCCTGAAGGCCAAGGGCGCTATCTTCATCGAGGACTTGGCGGATGTGCCCGCTGGCGCTACGCTGGTCTTCAGCGCCCATGGCGTGCCGAAGGCAGTGCGTGTTGAAGCCGAGGCACGCGGCCTGAATGTGTTTGACGCCACCTGCCCCTTGGTCACCAAGGTGCACGTTGAGGTCGGCAAGATGCACGGGCAGGGCAAAGAAATCGTCATGATTGGCCACAAGGGACACCCAGAGGTCGAGGGCACCATGGGGCAGGCCGAAGGCGGCATGTATCTGGTCGAAAGTGTTGCCGATGTGGCAACGCTTGAGGTCACTGATCCTGAGCAGTTGGCCTATGTCACACAGACAACTCTGTCAGTCGATGATGCAGCCAGTATCGTCAGCGCCCTGAAAAACAAATTCCCCTTCATTGTTGGTCCGAAGAAGGATGACATTTGCTACGCCACGCAGAATCGTCAGGATGCGGTGAAGACGCTGGCAAAAGACAGTGATGTGGTGATCGTGGTTGGCTCTAAGAACAGCTCAAATTCCAATCGCCTCGCAGAGGTTGCTAAGAACCTTGGTATTCCTGCTTACCTTGTCGATGGTGCAGAACAAATTGATGCGGCATGGATCAAGCCAGATAGTCGTGTGGGTGTGACTGCAGGTGCCTCAGCCCCTGAGGTGTTGGTTGCTGGCGTAATCGAAAAGCTGCAATCACTCGGCTTATCGAAGGTAACACCGCTTATTGGCATTGAAGAGAATGTAACTTTTCCCCTTCCAAAGGACCTTGCATAACGCCTAAGGCTTCATGCTTGGGTTTTGCTTTCTCTGATGGCGATTCTCGGGCAGTGTAATTGGGGTATGCGGCTTACCCTCATCTGGGAAAGTGAGCTCCCATGATTGCCCAATATCGTTGTTTAAGACGCCATCTATATAGGTTGCCTCAATCAAAATACGTGTTCTCACATTGAGGCCATCCTTCATCCCTGGCGTGTAGCTAACCTTTTGAAATGCCTGCATAACTTTTTGTGGATACGGATACGGCAAGTCTGTGTGAACCAAACGGACGGCATTCACTCTCCCCGTGTTCTCAACTAGTACCTCAATGCGCACGTGACCATTCACCTCAACTTGCCCAGAAATTTCTGAAATCTTGAAATCTGGACGAGTTATAAGAGTGGGACGACGACTCAGTTCGACTAAAGGGAAGTAATACAGCCTTTCCCAATTCATGCCAAGTGTCGATTGGTGTGATGGCTCATCCACGTCGCCGTTCAAATCATTCTGACGCTGTGAAGTTGGAGATGAAAGCGTTTTTTTTGATCCGGCTTCATCCTCTAATAATGTCGGTGATAGGCTGATTGCTTTATCTGGTTGCGATTGACGGGCAACAATCACAGCACGGGTGTGAGGTCGCTGTATCACTCCATCATGTCGAAGTGAAAAATCACCAAACTCGAGTTGGACGAACAATAGACTGTGAGCAACGACAGACGCGATGATCGCTTTGTATAAGCTCGACCCACATACGCGTCTATCCTCGATAAGAGTTTCCGCCGTCGCCACGCAATTTTTCACTCATTGATCAGCTCGCGCCAAGAGACACGCTTGCCTGAAACAAGACCCGTAGTGACCGCCGGCGTGAATGTTGTACGCCTATTGTCTGCTGTGGTTGCAATCGTTTTCACTGTGCCACCGGCTAACTTAATGGTACTAAAACCAACCACCATTGCACTGCTTGACTTGTTAGATGCAACGTTTCCGGTTACTTGTAAGCCTTGTTTGTAATCAAGAGAATTGATCCATGCGTAACCACCAGCGGAACAAATATCTGTCGATGGAACATTAGAGGCAAAGATCAGGGTCCCAAGTTGTAGCTGGGGATCCACATTGACGCGCTCACCTGAGTCAGGTAAATCAATATACCAACCCTTGTAGCTCAACCAATCCATTGCAATACCGGATTGCGTACTTCGTGTGGTGCCTGATGTAGTCGCAAAGAGTCGTTGCAACAAATCATTCCGTACCAGTACGGTTGTTGTCGAGGCATCGTCACGAATGGCGTACAAAGTTTGCTGGGAAAGGTCAGCAGGGTCTGTGGTGCCCAGATATTTTCCTGTCCCAACAAGCACAATACGAAATGGAGCAACTAGGCCAAGCTCTGGTTTAATTGTGATAGGTTGAACATTCCCCACGCTGTCTTTCAAGGTGGCGAGCTTGAATACTGTGTTGTAGTTGCTGCTAGTCGGATCAAGATCAAAACGCCACAAGTTCCCTTGAAGATCTCCCCCGTAGACAGCCAGTACAACATTGTTTTCAATCGCATTGGTTGCCCAGCCGTTGATACGCCCTAAGCCGCTTGGGCTTGCATCGCTGTAGCTTGCGGCAGCTGTCCCACTTGAGCCGACACCAGTGGACATGCGTTGCAAGATTTTTCCAGTAATCGCATCTAGAATATAAAGATACCCTTTGCCATCTCCTGGATTGTAGTTGTTATATCCAGAGGTGACGATGACAACCCAACGATCATCAGATGGTCGTTTGGCTATGAGTGGATTTCCGTAACTCAAACCCACATTGCAATCGCTACTGTAAGACCCCGTCGCAACTTGTGCATCAGTCAAACAAGTCGTGCTTGAGGTTAGCTCCCACAATGCCTTAGGGTTAACAGGGTCAGTGACATCCAGTGCATAGTAACCACGCCCACCCGAGTTAAGCCCTGCAACTAAGATCGACTTCCAGTTGTTTACAGAGGTGCAAGGAGTGCTGGCAGTGTGACCACTACATACGTCACCGATTACAGGTGAGCCATCAACAAAATAGCGATGCGTGTACGGTGTTTCAGCAAGTTTGTGAATGCTGGGTAGTAATATCCCTGGAATGTATGCCCAGCGTTCCTCACCATTACCAGCGTTGTTACCTACAAAGACGTCATCACTAGTCGAGATCGTCGATATCCCCTGAGTTTGATAATACGGGGAGTTATTAACGTCTGTTTCAAATGCATGCAACATGCCATCATTTGAAGCAGCAAACACTGTACCGCGTCGTGTAGTAACAGCACTCTTATATTGAGAGTAGAACGGATTGTTTGTATTGTCGTAATTGTAAGGTGATCCCTTCAAGTATGCGGGTTGAGCATTGATGATGTCGCCCAATGTCGAAGCTCGTTCGCGATACAAATCGTTGCCGCTACTTCCTCCGGTAGTTTCGTTTGAACGATCCCCGCGAATATAGCTAACTAGATTGCTTGCCGAAGCGCCTGCACGTTGCAGCAATCCCCAGCCTGGATATTGACCAAGCTGATTAGGGTTGAAATATCCTTGCTCGGTAGTCGTCAGGCCACTACCATCACTACAGGTGGCCCATGATGCGGAAGGCATGCAGAAGCTCTTAAGTTTATTACCGGTGCCTGCTGTTGAGGTTGCTGTTGTATCTGAACTGTCGAAAGTATAAATATTTCGATTCATGTAATTGTTAGCATCAAGCAGAGATGCCGCAGACCAGAGGGAGGCAGTCGATACCTCGCCTGTCACCGTATCAATTGTTCGGGCGATCAGATTGCCCCGCCATGATTGCGTTTCATATTCAGCAGTAAATGCGAAGTTGTCTGCTTGGGTTGGTTGCAGGTTACTGGTTGCCGCTGCAGAACCGGCCCCGGCGCGCGCGAACATCTGCGTGAGTGCGTCTGTCAGCCCATTATTAAAATCTTCCGGATTAGCTGCACTGTAGAACGTGCCTCTCCCATTTACTGCCGCATGCCAGAGGTCATCGAGCGCTGTCTCGCTATTGGCGGCAGGAACTGGCCAATCTAAAGTTCCTTGCTTGATGGCATAGAAGTCGCCACTGTTTTTGCTTTCGTAGCTACGATCGTAATCTAGGATGCCACTGAGACCAATACTCACGGTAAAGGTCGTCATGTGCTGATGTGGTGCTGTGTCTTTACTTGTGGTGAATACAGTGTCGGCTAAGTCTGTGCGCAGGTCAGTCTTGTAGTAATACATTGCCACATCCGACAGCGTTGATGTGGCGCCCGTGAGCGCACCATCGTATGCACCATCGATACGCTTCGAATAGCCAGAATCCACATTATCTTCATTGCTTATGCCATTGCTCGTGAGGTTCACACCATTGTTGCCATTCCAATAACCGTCTGTCGTCAGAATCGAAAAGTTTGGCTGGCAGGCATATTGAATTGGGCTGTCGCTTGCGGTGAAACCACTGTTAATCCCGTCAGTCTTTCCGGCGTAGAGGCGGCCAACACGTGCAAGTGCTTCTCGGAGTGGCGTGGCGCCATTGAAACCTGTTCCATACAGCTTGTCATACCAGTCTTTCTTATGTCCGGTATTGGCTACAGAGTTATAGGCAAAATCATTGATCTTCAAGTAGCGGGATGACACGACACTGCTACCGGACATCGGGTTAATCGTGATGAAGCCAACCCGCATACTGTCAGTGATTCCCGAAAACGCACGTCCAGCAGCGCTCTTTGCTGACTGCATGCGTGTTCTATAGTGAGTGTACCAATTCGCGAAATTGGTCATTTCCTCCTCGTACGTACAGTACGTCGCACTGGTCACACAATCATCGCGATTCACTCCTCGAGGGAATGTTTTGGCTAGGCCTCCACTGGTCGGGACAATATCGACCCGCTCGAAGTGGATATCACTTGTCCATGTACCGGTGGCAACATCCGCGCCGCCTGAGAAAGCGGTTGTTGTAAGCGGGACATCAAGAGCCCCTGAACCGCCACCCATTGAAGTGGTGCTGATCGTAATGGCACTACCTCTAGTCACTGCGAGAGCAAGATTATTAGGTCGTGCTCCAACGTTGATTGGGGCATAGACTGTTACAACATTTCCAGAGGATGTTGCTGTGTATTCCCAAGGATTAGTATTGGTGTATGTGTTTATTCGATTTGCGATGTCAGTAGCTGCAGCAACTGATTGGCTTGCGGTGGCTGTATAAGTGAAGCTTCCCCAAATCGTAATGCCACCGACCGTTATGTTGGTGATTTGGCGGTTAGAATTATTTGTGCTCGTACCTACAGTTACTGTAATCAGCGCAGTCGCACGAGCTCCACCGCCAGTAGTGGCAGGTTGAATTGCAACACCATTATAAACGGCGCCCAAGGGTGCCCGTACGGTTACAACTGCATTGTTAACTGTTGCACTGTATCCAGTGATCCCAGTGCGGCTATTGATTGCCGTTGCGATCGAATTGGCTACAGTATTTCGCTCAGAGCCGCTGTTTGTTCCGCCTGATGCAGTGATGGTGGTTCCAATCAGTTCAGTTGTTCCAGCCATGATCGATGAAACCGAAACAGAGTTGTCTGAGCCTGAGTTCCCTACAGTGATTGTTGCAGAAGCTCGAGTTCCCGCTGTTGCCCCTACAAGTTGTCCAGCGAAATAAGGATAGACATAGGGAGAAATTCGCTTTGACTGACAATTTGAAAGGGTATTGTTCGTGCAAAAACGAACTGGTGCTTGCACAGTATGAGTTGCATCTTGTGTAGCTTGGCAGCTGGTCAGCTTGTTGTCAGTGCAATATTGTGGTGTTGAAACTTTGTAGTAGTAAGGTGCCCCGTACTTGTAGCGAACGTTGTTACCCGCATCAACACCATACTTATAGGGTTCATTCGGGTAGGTGTGGTCTGCACTACTCCGACAACTCGTAATCGCGTCACTGGGGTCTGCACACCAGACACGATCAGGATATCCCGTAACTAAATTTACGTAAGTCGCAGTGTTATCAAGTGAGTCTAGATTCTGTTTATTGAAAATATCAGTTCTGACTTGTGTCCAGTTATTGGTATTCGCAGCGTTCATATTGCGAGCTGCATTGGTTACGCCTCCCGGAGCAGGGCTTGGTGGATAGTAAATTTCGGGGTTGTAATACTGACGATTGAATTCGGCGCTGTTGTATGGGACGTCTCCAAAAACACAACCAGTAAGCGATGATGACAGTGGGGTTGAACCCACAGTAGCGCTACGCCGACAGTTGGATGACACAACGTAATCGGGCAAGTAAGGTGACTCCATTGATCCTGAGTCATCGAGAATGAACATGATGTTCGGCTTCACGCCTGAGAGTGCTTGCGCTAAGGGCTCATTGTGAATGGCCGTCGGCGCTGCAAACACCATAGCACTGACACATCCTAGTGCGACTGTAGTTGCGAGCTTCTTTAGTAAAATTGTGTTCATCTTCGCTCTCTTTGCTGACTGAATGACCCGTAAAATATGGATCAATAAACGATTGCCTGGATGTAGCTGGTCGTATTGCGAGGACCTGTTACTCGAATCGTTACGCGGTAATATGCTGCTGCTGTGGCGGTCATTGGTAAGCTATTCCCCGATACAACGCCTTTAGAGCTGTTGTTGGTGCTGCCAGAAGTAGAGGGTGGACGGACACAAGCGATGCCAATTGGATTCCCAGCGAGCTCGCATAAGCGGTGGATGACATAACGTTTTGTGTTACCTGCAGCGTCCTTGTTGCAGTTGTCGATACAAACAGAGCGGTTGGATGCATCCCAGTTGTAGGTCAGTGGATCAAAGGCTGGTGAGCTGTTTTGAGCACTGGCCCAGTATGCAGTCGATGCGGATAGTTGATCCGTGTGCAAGAAGGTGCCTGAGGAGTTGCTGCCTAACCAGTCGATGGCAGTTTTAAGGCCCGCGTCTGCTGCCATCGTGGCGCTCTGACGGAATGCTAAGTTTGCTGCCAGAAGGGTTGATGAATCAACGGTACGTACAAGGCTTATAGCAGTCAAGGTCATTGATGCCAAGATAATCAAGGTGATGAATAAAATCATTCCTTGTTGTTTTTTTCTTTTACCCATTACGCATCCTTCCAAACCATGTTGCGGATGGGAACTGTGGTTTCAAAAACACGATATCGATAGCAGCTGGGTAACCCGTCCGGGACAGTCAATGTCCGAGTACCATTTGCCCATGTTGGGGCTACAGTAGTGGTTGTGCATGCAGTGCCGGCTGCGGGCTTCTCATAAGCACCTCGAGCGAGTACAGCAAGGCGCACCGTCAGCACCTGCATCCAGCCCAACGCCGAAGCGGGAGTGGACGTGGTGTAGCCATCCACAGCCCCATCACCAAGCGTTCCGCCGTTGCTGCCGTCGTCCACACCATACTCGGCCTGCAAATCTACAATTTCATCCACGATGACAGTCGCGGGGTTGCTACTGACAAGCACGCCAAGATCTGAAACAGTCAAACTATTATTTGCCAGGGTGTAATTACGAACCCAGGCTGAGCCTAGGTCAAAGACTAGGGCTCCTGCACTGAAAGTGGGTAATGAGTTCCCAGAGCTGGGAGGGTTAAAGCGGGTAAGGCTTCCTTCTTCGTGTTGCAGAAGGAGTCCTGCTGACTGTACAGCGCTGATTTGCATCATTGCGCACAAAGTGCCTTGCGCTACAACAATAATGTCATTTTGTGCAAATCCAGTCGTGTCATCCAAAGACAATGGCGAAGATGGGCTAGCCATGGCTGCCGTAAGTGTGGCAGGTGAAAAGCGATAGGGGCTGGTTGATGACATTAATGCAATGCTGTCCGGCTCTGTGCCGGTACCCTGAGAGATTACGACAGGTGCAAAGGTCAAGCTGGGTAGTGGCGCACCGCTACCACCACCCGGAGGGTCGGTATAACGACCACCATAGTAGTAACGCAATGCGTTACATCCAAAAGCAGCTGAATGAACCATTCCATAGCCAGACATACGAATATCGCGCTCTAGGGTGAATAGGGCAATACTGCCGTTAGTTTGAGCGCTGTTAGTGCCAACGGTATTTTCCTTGTAGCGTTCGTTCATGGTGAATGCCTGCATGATTGCCATCATGCCAACCATGCCAATCATCATGGCGATGAGAACTTCCACTAGACCAAAGCCGCTTAGCTTATTTCTGTAGATCGGGCGGAGAGGAGAGAGTTGATAGGAAAGAGGGCGCATAGATCAATTCATGCTGATGTCAGTGACAACCACGAACTCATGAATTGAGTCGGTTGCATCTTTTTGCCATTTGATAGTGACAGTCACCGCCGTCGGACTTGTGGCATTGCCAATCGCAATCGTCGGCGAGTTTGCGCCCATTGCGTTAGGCAAGGTTGTCGTTATGCTGCACAGCCAGCGATCCCTCTCCGTCGTCGGATTTCCTGGGCATGGTGTATTTGCAGAAAGGGCATAAGCAGAGAGGTTTAGTGGGTCGGCCCACATGCGACCGATGATTGCGTTCCCCAAGTTGCTGGCCTCAACACGAAACTTTGCATCATTTGTGTACTTGAGCGAGTTTGCCTGCAAGCTGATGATGCCCATGATGCCAATGATGAAAAGCAGCATACTTATAAGCACCTCGATCAGCATTACGCCTGATTGTTGCTTGTGAGCGAGTGCAAGTTTCATGCACAATTCCTCGGGTCGGTTGCGCTAGTAACGGCAGGGTCGCAGAGACGAGCTTCTCCGCCAGTTGTAATTACGATGCGTAAACACCTTACCGTGCCGCCAGCATCTTCACATGCGCCTTCTGCCGGCAAACTGATATTAATAGTTGCGATCGGATTGGTGCTGACGCCGGTGCTAGTCATGTTTTGGATGCGTCCAATGCCTGTATATGTCAATCGATTGGCGGCTGAACTAGTGACATTGATCGCGGAAATTGTCGGTGCTACTCCCGATTCGTTACCGGCCCGCTTCTGAATGATGCGGGGTGCTACGGTCTCTGAGGGTGCAATGTTGCAGAGACCAGCGGGGTCATCTAGGCTGATTATCCAGTGTGGTCCATTGCTGCTCAAGGCGCATGTGGAAGCAAGTGAGTTAGTTAAGTACAGGTTAACCAGCGTATTTCGCTTCAGTGCCTCATTCCGTGCCGTGACCAGCCCGCTCATGAGTGTTTCAGCTGTCACCCGAATCTGATTTCGCGCAGCCCAACCACGGTATTGTGGGATACCAACACCGAGTAGAACGGCAAAGATACACACCGTGATCAACATTTCGATCAGGGTGAAACCACGTTGTCGGCGTATCAGCACGTATCCCCCTTCTTCCGCTTCCAGCAGGCGGTCGAATTGGTCCAGCCGCTGGTGGCAAAAGTGCCCGTAAATGTAGAGGTACGGGTATTTGACTGGTTTACCGTAAAGGTAGCTCCTGCCATTGTACCGGCGCCAACCGCACGGACGGTATAAGTGGTGTCATCCGGTGTGCCTTGACAGCTATACGTGAAATACTTAGCACTGGCAGCCGGGATGCTGCAAGTAAAGCCCGTATAAGTACGACGATCAGAGAAGTACTGCTCCGCACGCACGCGCACATCCGCCAAGTTGGAGTGTGCTTCTACCATCTTTGCCTCGATAACATATTCGTTGTAAGCAGGTACCGCGATGGCAGCAAGAATGCCAATTATCGCAACCACAATCATCAGTTCGATCAGAGAAAAACCGCGATTTGCTCGATTCCGGTACATGATGGACGGACCTTTCCTTTTAGTGATTTAAGTAAAGCAAAGCAGACCCGGGGCAGTCTACCGCTATCCGACAGGCGGCGTATCCATACGGATCAATGGCAGGAGGGCCAGAACAGCCCTTTGTTGCTATAATGCCGCCCGCAGTGCTGCTGTAGCTCAGTTGGTAGAGCAACTGATTCGTAATCAGTAGGTCACCAGTTCGATTCCGGTCAGCAGCACCAGTAATATCAAAGGCTTGCCCTCAGGGGCAGGCCTTTTTCGTTTCTGGGCCGCCGGACTTGATCCAGAACAAATGGGCTTGGTTTGGGGGCAGCTATGCTGTCGGCTTGACTCAACGGTATTGTGTTCGCCCATGGCCGAGCCTTGTTATCACTGTGGATTGCCGGTACCTGCCGGCCTTGACCTGAGTGTCCATATGGGCGGCTATGCCCGTGCCATGTGTTGTGGTGGCTGTCAGGCTGTGGCCCAGGCGATTGTGGATGGCGGGCTGGATGAGTATTACCAGCACCGCGATACCTTGCCTGCCTCGCCACGCGAGGCGATCCCCCTTGCCCTGCAAACCAGCGGTTTGTTTGATCACCCTGCGGTACAGAAGGATTTTGTGTCGCCCGTGGGGGAGCATGAGCGGGAGGCTAATTTGGTGCTGGAGGGGCTGACCTGTGCGGCCTGTGTCTGGCTCAATGAGCAGCATGTCGCCCGTGTGCCGGGGGTAACGGCGATCAATATCAATTACACGACACGTCGGGCACGTGTGCGCTGGGACGAGCGGGCTGCGCGCTTGTCGCAGATTCTTGATGCCATTACTGCGATTGGTTATCGCGCCCATCCCTACGATGTCGCTAAGGCGGAGACGTTGGCGCGCGGTGAACGTCAGGCTGCGCTGTGGCGTTTGTTTGTCGCTGGCTTCGGCATGATGCAGGTGATGATGTATGCGGTGCCGGTCTATCTGGCCAATGGCGACATGACGTTTGACATCGAGCAACTCATGCGTTGGTCCAGCCTGTTGCTCACGCTGCCGGTGGTGTTGTATTCAGCCGCACCGTTTTTCCAACGCGCTTGGCGGGATATTGGTTTGCGCCGAGTGGGCATGGATGTGCCTGTGGCACTGGGGGTTGGCGCTGCCTTTGCCGCCAGCTTGTGGGCGACGTTGAGCGGGCAGGGCGAGGTGTATTTCGATTCTGTCACCATGTTTGTCTTCCTACTGCTGGGCGGGCGCTATCTCGAAATGATGGCGAGGCAGAAGGCTGCGCGAGGCATTGAGGCGATCAATCGTGCACAGCCAGCGCTGGCGTTTCGGCTCGATCACTTTCCTGCGCTCACGGGCGCGCACGTTGCCGTCGCGGAGTTGGCGGTGGGCGACCTGTTGCTGGTCAGTCCGGGTGAGCGTGTGCCGGCAGACGGCGTGATTGTTGATGGCACCAGTAGCGTGGATGAATCCTTGCTCAGCGGCGAGAGTCGGCCATTACCCAAGCGACTGGGCGCAAGCCTCACGGGGGGCAGCATGAATATCAGCAGCCCCTTGGTAATGCGTGTCGTAGCAGTGGGGGCGACTACACGTTTGGCGGCGATTCAGCGCCTGATGGCCCAGGCTGCGAGCGAGCGTCCGCAATTGGTCGAGATGGCCGACAAGGTTGCGGGCCGTTTTGTTGCGGCATTGTTGATCATGGCGATTGCCACTGCCGCACTCTGGTGGTGGCTGGACCCTACGCGGGCACTGTGGGTCTTTGTTGCGGTGTTGGTGGTGAGCTGTCCGTGCGCCTTGTCGCTGGCCACGCCGGCGGCGCTGACGGTAGCAACGGGCACGCTGGCGCGCCGCGGCTTGCTCCTCACGCGCGGTCATGCCGTCGAGGCACTGGCGAGCGCCACGCATTTTGTATTCGACAAGACTGGCACGCTCACTGGTCGCGCGATGACGACACCGCTACTGCATTGCAACTTGCGGCGACCCTTGAGCAAGGCTCTGAACATCCACTTGCCGCCGCATTTCGTGTCGCCGCTTCGCCCGATCTTCAGCTTGCCTTGACTGACCGGCAGGCGCAGACAGGGGCGGGGGTGTGTGCCACGCTCGCGGGACACCCGGTTAGGCTTGGCAGCATTGCTTATACACAAGCGTTGCATCAGCAAGCCTTGCCGGATCAAGTTACGCACTGGCAGGCAGCCGGCGATATCGTCGTCATGCTCGCCGATACAGAGGGCTGGCGTGCGGCTTTCCGTCTCGGCGACCGTCTGCGGCCGGGTGCGCAGGCCATGGTGGGCGAGCTGATGCGGCGCAATATCGCGGTATCCATTTTTAGTGGAGATGATGTGGCTGTTGTGCGCCGTTTGGCGGCAGCCCTCGGCATTACCGATGCCCGTGGCAACATGCTGCCGGAAGACAAGCATGCTGCGCTGCAGGCACTACAGGCGGATGGTGCGATTGTCGCGATGACTGGTGATGGCGTGAATGATGCCCCGGTGCTGGCACAGGCTCAGCTCTCCATCGCCATGGGGGGCGGAACTGATCTGGCACGCAGTCAGGCCGATGTGGTGTTGCTCGGGAATGATCTGCAAGCGCTAGCCGAGGGCGTATTGATCGCCCAGCGTGCCATGCGCATTGTCCGCCAGAACCTGTGGTGGGCGTTTGCCTACAACATCACAGACCCCATGGCTTGCGGGTATTGGCATGTCGGCAAGCTCACTCTTTGTTGTGCTCAATGCCTTGCGTTTGCAGCGTGTTGAAGCCCCCGCCATCATGCAACACCCAATGCCCCGAGTGGCGCCTGTGGAGGCATGATGGATGGCATGAGCAGTCTCTATATTTTGATTCCACTCTCACTGCTGTTGGTGTTTCTGATCGCTATTGTGTTCTGGTGGTCGCTGCGCGATGGACAGTTTGAAGACTTGGAAGGTGAGGGCTTTCGCATCCTCACTGACGACGACACACCAAAGCCACCAACAGCGTGAACTGTGTTTGACCCAGATCAAGTCATGTCGGCTGCATTCGCCGCATCATGCGATCTCTTTGTTGGGGTTCGGGGCGCTTTCGCGCCCCTTTTTTTTATGTTTGATTGATGTGCATCGATTGCGCGCACTGTTTTGATAGCACTGCTTGCTAGCAGTTTGATCTGAGTCAATGCGGCTATTTGCAGCGCCGGTATCTTCCACTCATGAGCCTAGGCGTCATCCATTCGGATGGGCGGGCCGTCATTGAAATGAGGATTCAGCATGCAATCGCAAGCAGCTGCATATAACTACCAGGTGGTGCGCCAGTTCACGGTGATGACCGTCGTCTGGGGAGTGGTCGGCATGCTGGTTGGCGTCATCATCGCCGCCCAGCTGGTTTGGCCACAACTGAACGTCGTTGAATGGTTGTCTTATGGCCGTCTCCGACCCCTACATACCAACGCAGTGATTTTCGCATTCGGCGGTTGTTCGCTGTTTGCGACGTCCTACTATTGCGTTCAGCGCACATGTCACACACCGTTGTTTTCGCCGGCCCTTGCCAGCTTTACCTTCTGGGGTTGGCAACTGGTCATTCTACTGGCGGCCATCAGCCTGCCGTTGGGCTTCACCTCCGGTAAGGAATACGCCGAACTTGAGTGGCCAATCGATATCCTCATCGCTGTGGTGTGGGTCTCGTATGCCGTGGTGTTCTTCGGCACCATGATTAAGCGCAAGACGCCGCACATCTATGTGGCTAACTGGTTCTTCGGCGCTTTTATTCTCACCGTCGCCCTGCTGCACATCGTCAATAGCGCCGCCATGCCGGTGTCGCTGACCAAGTCCTATTCGGCCTATGCCGGTGTGCAGGACGCGATGATTCAGTGGTGGTATGGGCATAACGCGGTTGGATTTTTCCTCACCGCTGGCTTCCTCGGCATGATGTATTACTTCGTGCCCAAGCAGGCCAATCGTCCTGTGTATTCCTATCGCTTGTCGGTGGTGCACTTCTGGGCGCTGATCTTCACCTATATGTGGGCGGGCCCTCACCACTTGCATTACACCGCACTGCCTGACTGGACCCAATCGGTTGGCATGCTGTTCTCGCTGATCCTGTTGGCTCCAAGCTGGGGTGGCATGATCAACGGCATCATGACCCTCTCGGGCGCGTGGCACAAACTGCGCGATGACCCGATTCTCAAGTTCATGATCACCTCGCTGTCCTTCTACGGGATGTCCACGTTCGAAGGTCCGATGATGTCGATCAAGACCGTCAATGCGCTCTCGCACTACACCGACTGGACCATCGGCCACGTGCACTCCGGCGCGCTCGGTTGGGTGGCTTTCATCGCCATCGGTTGTACCTACTATCTGCTGCCGCGCATGTTCGGCAAGACCGAGATGGCCTCCAAGCGCCTGATCGAATTGCACTTCTGGATCGCCACGCTGGGCATCGTGTTGTACATCGCCTCGTTGTGGATTGCCGGTGTGATGCAGGGCCTGATGTGGGGCGCAACCAATCCGGATGGCACGCTGACGTACTCCTTCGTTGAGTCCGTCAAGGCCAGCTATCGCTTCTGGGAAATCCGTCTGCTTGGTGGCACCTTGTTCCTCGCCGGCATGCTGCTGATGGTCTGGAACATGATGCTCACCATCCGTGGCGGCACTGCCGTGAATGACGCTCCGGTGCTTGCACCGTCTGGCACCCACTAAGAGATCAAGGAACCATCATGCTGACTCATGAAAAAATCGAGAAGAACGTTGGCCTCCTGATTGTGCTGACAATCCTGGCGGTGAGCTTTGGCGGTCTGGTCGAGATCGTGCCGCTGTTCTTCCAGAAGTCCACCACCACCCCTGCTAACGAGTTGGTCAAACCGTATGACCCGCTGCGCTTGGTTGGGCGAGATATCTATATACGCGAAGGCTGCTACAACTGCCACTCGCAGATGATTCGCCCCTTCCGCGCTGAAACCGAACGTTACGGTCACTACTCTGTGGCTGGCGAGTTCGTCTATGACCACCCATTCCAGTGGGGCTCTAAGCGCACTGGCCCCGATCTGGCACGTATTGGCGGCCGCTACTCGGATCTCTGGCATCGCGTGCATTTGCTAAACCCGCGCGATGTGGTGCCAGAGTCCAACATGCCCGCTTACCACTGGCTGGATCGTCCGCTCAATGAGCCGAACATCAAGACCAAGATGGAAGCGCTGCGTCGTCTCGGTGTGCCCTATAGCGATGAAGAGATTGCTGGATCGTATGCCGCTATCAAGGACAAGACCGAACTTGATGCATTGATTGCCTATCTGCAAGGCTTGGGCACCGCGCTCAAGCAGACGCGCTAGGAGGCCACCATGGACGTCAACGATCTGCGTTCGCTGATTACTGTCATCAGCTTCCTACTCTTCATCTGCATTGTGATGTGGGCCTGGTCATCCAGGCGCCAACCTGATTTCGAGGCACTGGCCCGCCTGCCGCTGGAGGACGACGAGCCTCTGCTAGCCGCCGCCAGCACTGCCGACCAGCATAAAGGACACCAGTCATGAGTGACTTCAACAATAGTTTCTGGAACATCTGGGTCATCCTGCTCACACTGGGCGGCATTGCCTTCTGCATCATCATCCTGTGGACGCAAAGCCGTGCGCGCAGTAACTCGGGCCAAGTGACGGGTCATGTCTGGGATGAAAACCTTGAGGAGTACAACAATCCAATGCCGAACTGGTGGCGCTGGTTGTTCTACGGCACCATCTTTTTCGCCTTGGTCTATCTGGCCCTCTACCCGGGCTTGGGCAACTTTGCCGGCAAGCATCAGTGGACATCCGCAGGCCAGTACGAGAAGGAAAAGGCCGCCGCCGAAGCCCAGTTCAAGGCTGCCTATGGTGAGCTTCTGACCCAGAACGTCGAGCTGGTTGCAGCGGACCCGAAGGCTCGCGAAGCTGGTGAGCGCCTGTTCCTCAACTACTGCGCGCAATGCCATGGGTCGGATGCCAAGGGCTCAAAAGGCTTTCCCAACCTGACCGATAGCGACTGGTTGTGGGGCGGAGAGCCTGCACAGATCAAGGAGACCTTGCTCAAGGGCCGTATGGCTGTCATGCCTGCCTTCGGCCATCTGGGTGAGGAGGTGATCAAGGATCTGGCGACATATGTGCGTTCGTTATCAGGCGCTGTGACCGACAAGTCGATTCGTGCCGCACGTGGCAAGGAAGCGTTTGCTAATAACGGTTGTGCTGCCTGTCACGGCGCTGAAGGCAAAGGCACTCTTGGTCTGGCCCCGAACCTGACCGACAAGGTCTGGCTGTATGGCGGTCGCGATGCGGTGCTGATCGAGACCATTGCCAAGGGGCGTACTAATCAAATGCCAGCGTTTGGCGAGTTCCTTGGCGAAGACAAGGTGCATCTCCTGACCGCTTATGTGTATGGCCTTAGCCAGGGGAATCGCACGGAGGCAGCCAAACCTGAAGGGAAGTAAGCGCAGAGCCTGCAGTACACCATAAAGAAAAAAGCCATGAACCTCAGCCCGCAGCAACAGAAGATTATCGAAATCGTCCCGCAAGGGGCGCCTTCGATCGTCGAAGAATCGCTCTTCGAGGTGCGCAAGAAGATTTACCCGCGCGCCGTGACGGGCCTGTTTGCACGCTGGCGCTGGGGCATGGTGATTTTTACGCAGCTGTTGTTCTACGGCCTGTGTTGGGTGCCGTGGAATGATCGTCAGGCGGTGTTGTTCAACATTGTCGAGCGCAAGTTTTACCTCTTTGGTTTGGTGTTGTGGCCGCAGGATGTGTTTTATCTCGCCATTCTGCTCATCATCTCGGCATTCAGCCTCTTCCTTTTTACGGCAGTCGCCGGCCGCTTGTGGTGTGGTTTTGCATGCCCGCAGACGGTCTATACCGAAGTCTTTTTGTGGATCGAGCGGGTATTCGAGGGTGACCGCGGCGCACGCATGAAGCTGGACTCTGGCGATATGAGTCAAGTCAAGCTGCTGCGCAAAGGCGGCAAGGTGCTCACCTGGGCATTGCTTGCAGCTTGGACGGGTTTTACCTTTGTCGGCTACTTCACGCCCATCCATGAGCTGTGGGGTGAAGTCTGGAATTTCAGGCTGGGGCCGTGGGAAAGTTTTTGGCTGTGCTTCTACAGCGCCTTTACCTACCTGAATGCCGGCCACATGCGCGAGCAAGTGTGCAAATACATGTGCCCCTATGCACGCTTCCAAGGGGTGATGTTTGATCCAGATACGCTGGTGATTACCTATGACACGGAGCGCGGTGATCCGCGCGGATCACGCAAGAAGGGTATTGATCCCCGCAGCGAGGGCAAGGGCGATTGCGTTGATTGCCAAATCTGTGTGCAAGTGTGTCCGACGGGCATCGATATCCGTGATGGTTTGCAATACGAGTGCATTGGCTGCGCCGCCTGTATTGATGCGTGCGATCAGGTGATGGAGAAGATGAACTACCCCAAGGGGCTGATCCGTTACTCGACCGAGAACGCATTGAGTCAGCACTGGGGCTGGCGTGAAATTTTGCGCCATGTGGTGCGCCCACGTGTGCTCATCTACATGGGCATTCTGAGTATTGTCGTCAGCGCCTTCTTGTTTGGTTTGCTGACCAAGTCATCACTTCAGGTCAATGTCATTCGCGATCGCGGCATCATGGGGCGCGAAGTGGAAGGCGGCCTGATTGAAAACGTGTTCCGCTTGCAGGTGATGAATGTCAGCGAACATTATCAGTTCTACGCAGTCAAGGTCGAGGGCTTGCCCGGTATCAAGCTGGCGAGTGACCATGTGATTGAGCTGCCGGCCGAATCCTCGCGCGTCTTTACTTTTGAAGTGCGGGCCGATCCTGAGTCCGGTAAGCCCGGTTCTAACCCGATCAGTTTCGAAATCGAATCCCTGTTAGGGGATGCCGAAGCACACGAGAAGGCCACCTTCTTTATCCCGAGGTAAACATGATGGGAATGCCAATGTCTTTGAATGCAAGCAAGCCCTGGTATCGCGAGCCATGGCCGTGGATTTTGATGAGCGGACCGTTGATCGTGGTGTTCGCAGGCATCATCACTACTTGGATTGCCTATACCAAGGGCGATCCGCTGGTGACGGAAGATTATTACCGCAAGGGCCTCGCCGCACAGCAGACACTCGCCAGCAGTAGTCAGGCCGATACGCTGGGCTTGCAAGCTAGCTTGCGTTTGGCGGGCGAGGTGGTGACCGTCAAGCTATCTGCCATGGAGGCGAGCTTCGTGCCGCCGCCCACCGTGCGCGTGACACTCTCGCACCCGACGCGTGCCGGGCTTGATCAGGTGCAGATGCTGCAACGCGAGGGGGATCAATACCGTGGCCATCTTCATCTGCCGCAGTCGGGTCATTGGCTGTTGTTAATTGAGGACGAAAGCCAGGGGTGGCGACTGCTTGGCAAGGTGATTCTGCCCGCAACTGAGGTTAAGATAGGCCGCACTACTACCGGCACAGCAACCGGTACCCTGTAGTTTCCTGCGGCCCATGGCCGCATCAACCAGGTGGAGGCGATATGCAGAAGTGGATGTGGATACTCTGGCCGTCGTTCATCATTGCCGGTGTGGCAGAGGGAATTTTCTTTTCCCTTGTGAACCCGCAGGAGCTGTATTTCCTCGGTGACCCCGTGCATTACAGTGCAATCGCAACCTATTCAATCGGCTTTCTGGCCTTCTGGATGGTCTGCGCCTGTTCAAGCTTTCTGACCTGGTCCTTGCAGCGCCCAGCGGGCGAGGTCAATGCCCGCGGCTGATCAGGTGGGCATCAGCTGGTTTTAGGGCTGCGATAAACCAGTACAGGAATCTTTGAGTGGGTCAGCACCTTCTGCGTCTCGCTGCCCAGCAACAAGCCCACCAGCCCGCTACGCCCATGCGAGGCCATGAAAATCAGATCACAGCCTTGGACGTTGGCGGTCTCGATGATCGCCTCATAGGGCAGATCGTTGATGACAGCGACAGTGTGGCTACTGACTTGGCGCTTGTCTGCCATGGCTTTACTGCGACCCAGAATGTCATTCGCTACCTGTTGCGTCATCTCGGCAAAGCTCTCCGGTGTGGTGGGATCAACCAGCGCCCCTTCGCCGAAATAGCTGACTGGATAATCCGGGCGTACATACAGGAAGGTCACGGTCGCGCCTGCTTCGGCCGCAAACTGGACCGCGGATGTCACGGTTTCGTCCGATAGTGCAGAGCCATCGGTGGGGACGAGCAGATGCTTGAACATGTTTTGTCTCCTAGTCATGGATAATCCCAGTATAGGAAAGCCGGCCACTTACCGGTTGATATTGCTCAACTTCCCATGACAACGCAAAATATTCAGCTGCGTAACAACTTGCTCCTGCGCGTTCTGGTACCCATGGCCATCGTCATGCTCATCAGTGGCGTGATTGGTTATTTCCAGGCCAAGAACTTCGTCAATGCCAGCTATGACCGCTCGCTGCTTGAGGAGGCGCGCGGTCTGGCAGAACAGGTCCAGGTGAGTGGGACGGACGTGCTACTCGACATGCCCGCTGTCGCTGACGAAATTCTGCGTGCCGACACCACCGACCACATCTACTATCAAATCCGCGTGGTGGGCGGCGAGGTCGTGGCGGGCGACACTGTTCTGCCCGCACCGCCGGGTAAGGCGCAGCGCGCGGTGTATTACGACACCTTGGTACAAGGGGAGCCGGTGCGTGTTGTTTCCATACCGCTTTCGCCGGTGAGTGCGGACTATTCGATCGTGGTGCAGTTTGCCGAGACCCTACACAAACGTAAGGTGCTAGCCAATGAAATCGTGATTGCTGTCATTGCACCGCAGGTGGCGCTAATGATCCTCGCTTGGTTTGCCATTCAGCAGGGCGTGTCGGTGGGACTGCTGCCACTCAGGAAGTTGGCCCTTTCGATTGAGCAACGTTCTCCCGACGACTTGACAACGCTCCCAGTGGCCGAGGTGCCGCAGGAGCTACTGCCGCTGCTGTCCGCATTCAATGCCATGTTGCTGCGGCTGGATAATGCTGCTGCGGCACAGAAGCGGTTTGTTGCAGATGCTGCGCATCAGTTACGGACCCCATTGGCCGCCTTACGCATTCAGCTTGAGCGGGCCTTGCGTGAAACCGATGCGACCCTGCGCGAAAGTCTCCTGCAACAGCTTGTCAATGCTATCGAGCGTACGGCGCGTCTATCGTCCCAACTCTTGCTGCTGGCCCGCGCCGAGCCGGGCGGCGGAGTGCCTCATGTGGAGCGGGTGGATCTCTGTGATCTGGCTTTTAGCACTGGTGGTGCCTGGATTCCGCGTGCCCTCCAGCAGCAAGTGGATCTCGGGCTGGAAACACCTGGATATGCGCTGTATGTCAGTGGTGAGTCCGTTATGCTGGGCGAAGTGATCAATAATCTGATCGACAATTCACTGCGCTATGGCGGACAAAAAATCACACTGAAGGTCATCGAACGGGATGAACGCGTGGAGCTCTCCGTGGAGGATGACGGTCCCGGTGTGGATGCGGCTGATCACGAACGTATCTTCGAGCGCTTTTACCGTGTGCCCGGTGCGCATGTTGAAGGTTCAGGCCTTGGCTTGTCCATCGTGCGCGAAATCGCCCGATCCTGCGGTGCAGAATGCGGCTACCGCGACTTGCCCGGCGGCGGCGCTTGCTTCTATGTGAGTTTCCCGCGCGCTGATTAGCGGCGGGTATTCATCAGCTGCTTGAGACCTTCGGTATTGAGCAGCTGAATATGCTTCTGCTGCACGCTCAGCAGGCCGTCATCTTGAAACTTGGACAGCGTGCGGCTGACAGTTTCCAGCTTCAGGCCCAGGTAGGAGCCGATTTCTTCCCGGGTCATGCGCAAGTGGAATTCGTTGGCGGCATAGCCGCGTGAGGAGAAGCGCTGCGACAGGTTGAGCAGGAAAGCGGCCAGACGTTCTTCCGCCCGCATGGTGCCCAACAGCATCATGACGCCATGATCACGGACGATCTCGCGACTCATCACCTTGTGAATATGGTGCTGCAAGCTGCGGATCTCGGTGGACAGGCGCTCAAGCTCACTAAAGGGGATGGTGCAGACTTCACTATCTTCAAGTGCGACGGCATCACAGGTGTGCTGCTCGTTACTGATGCCGTCCATGCCCAGAATCTCGCCCGCCATCTGGAAGCCGGTGACTTGGTCGCGGCCGTCTTCCATGATCACGCCCGTCTTAAAGAAGCCAGAGCGGATGGCATAAATTGCGGTGAAGGGCTCACCCGCGGTGTAGAGGTGCTGACCACGCTTGATGCGGCGCCTGGCGCCAATCATCTCGTCGATCTGATGGATTTCCTTGTCGCTCAGGCCCAGTGGCAGGCACAGCTCACGCAGATTGCATTGGGAACAGGCTGTACGGAGGGAATGCAGAATTGGCGCTGGGTGGCTGCTACCGATCTCGGCTACGACTGTCTGCGGTTTGATCTGTGTCAATGCGGTTCTCCTTGGCTTGCGGCAATCTGCGTCATACATCTCCATCCATTCCAACCTGACAACGTGAACAGCTTTCAGGAATGCATTTTCGACTCGCAACTGCTACGTCGCTTTGACGTCAGCGGGCCGCGCTATACGTCTTATCCGACGGCAGATCGCTTCATCGAGGCTTATACGGCAGACACTTACGTTTCTTGGCTGCAACGCCGTAATGTCGGCGGGGTTGGAAAGCCGTTGTCATTATACGTGCACATCCCCTTCTGCAATACGATCTGCTATTACTGCGCGTGCAACAAGATCGTCACAAAAGACCACGGTCGCTCCGCCAAGTACATCAAATACCTGACCCGCGAGATCGAGATGCAAGCGGCAGCGCTGGTTGGCACTCACGATGTGGTGCAGTTGCATTGGGGTGGAGGTACGCCGACGTTTTTGTCTCATGATGAAATGCGCGAACTGATGGGGAGTATTCGCCGTCACTTTAATCTGGTGCCGAACGGCGAGTATTCGATTGAAGTCGATCCGCGCAAGGTGGATGCCGAAACCGTCGCGGTGCTGGCTGAGCTTGGCTTTAACCGCATGAGTGTGGGTGTGCAGGACTTCGCGCCGGACGTGCAAGAGGCCGTCAATCGCATTCAGTCTTATGGCGAAACCGCACTGGTCATCAATGCGGCGCGTGTGCAGGGTTTCAAGTCGGTCAGTGTTGATCTGATCTATGGCCTGCCCAAGCAGAATGTGATCAGCTTCAACCGGACACTTGAAGAAGTGATTGACCTGCATCCTGACCGCATCTCGCTTTACAGCTACGCGCATTTGCCGGCGCTGGCAAAACCGCAGCGCCGCATCAATGATGCTGACCTGCCGTCAGCGGATGCCAAGCTACAAATTCTACAGCTGGCAATTCGTCGCTTTCTCAAAGCGGGCTATGTCTATATCGGCATGGATCACTTTGCCAAGCCAGATGACGAGCTGGCCGTGGCACAGCGGCAGGGTCGCTTGCACCGCAACTTCCAGGGTTACTCGACGCATGCGGATGCTGATCTGATGGCCTTTGGTGTGTCTGCCATCGGTAAGGTGGGCTCAAGCTATAGCCAGAATGTGAAAACGCTCGATGAGTACTACGATGCCATCGATCAGGACACGCTACCGATCATGCGCGGCATTGAGCTGACGGCCGACGATGTGCTGCGCCGTTCGATCATTCAGGCGCTGATGTGTCATTTCGAGCTGTCGATTGAGTCAATCGAAATTGCGCATCTCATCGACTTCCACTCCTATTTTGCGGCTGAGCTGGAAGCGCTGCGTGACATGGAGGCGGCCGGGCTGTTGAAGGTCGAGCCTGAGTGCATTACCGTGCAGCCTAGCGGTTGCCTGTTAGTACGCGCTATCGCCATGGTGTTTGACCGCTACCTGCGCGTTGAGCGCGAACGCGTGCGTTATTCCAAAGTCATTTGAGTTGGCGCTGATGCGCCGAGCGAGGAACTGCCGTTTTCCTCATTGGCCTGCTCGGCGGTGTGCATTGCGTTGGCATGTGCGGTGGCATTGTCAGTGCCCTTAGCGCGCAGCCCGTGGTTAGGGCAGGGCACGTACCTTCGGCCTTCCCGCTACACCTGGCCTACAACCTCGGACGTATCAGTAGCTATGCGCTGGCCGGCGCCATCATGGGTGCCGTCGGCAGTTTGGGCCTGCTGCTCAATCATTTGTTGCCGATTCAAATGGCGCTGTATGTTGCCGCCAATCTGATGTTGATTGCCCTTGGCCTCTATCTCTGTGGCGTCACGCAGAGCTTGGCCTTTACCGAGCGCATGGGGCAGTGGCTGTGGCGTCGCTTGCAACCCTATACAAAACGATTTCTGCCTGCGCGGACGGTAGCGCAAGCCTATCCGCTGGGCCTGCTGTGGGGTTGGCTGCCGTGTGGCATGGTCTATGGCGTGTTGAGCACGGCCTTGCTGGCCGGTTCCGCGTCGCGGGGCGCGCTGACTATGCTGGCGTTTGGCCTGGGGACGCTACCGAACCTGTTACTTGCCGGCCTGTTGCTGACACGTTTGCGTGCCATCACCCGTTCGCCGTACGTGCGCATGGCCAGTGGCCTACTCGTGATTGCCTTTGGTGTGTGGGGGCTAATCAATGCCACCAGTCTGGGCGGGCATTTGTGGCAAGGGCTGGTATGTCATGTGTGACAGTCGATATCAGGCGTAGTCTACGCCCATGAGCCACACCGCTTTTATCCGCCCTGATGCCGGCCAATCTTTGTCCGAGGAGGTTGGCCAAACAGTTGAACTAGCCTTGGAAGGCATGACTTGCGCAGCCTGCGCTGCCCGTATCGAGAAGGGCTTGAACAAGCTGCCGGGCGTTGAGGCGGCAGTGAATTTTGCCAATGAAAAGGCACAGGTACGCTACACCGGCCTCAGCGTGGAAGACCTAATCGCACGCGTTGAAAAGATCGGCTACGCCGCCACCGTATCGACGCAAGCAACCCGCGATGATGAAAAAGCGCGCAAGCTGGTCCAGTACCAAGCTGACTGTCGGCAGTTTGCGATCGCGGCCCTGCTGACGCTGCCATTGGTCGCCCAGATGGGCTGGATGTTCAGTGGCGACATGCACAGCCATCAGGACGTGCTGCCACGTTGGCTGCAGTTCCTCCTCGCCACGCCAGTGCAGCTATGGATAGGCTGGCGCTTCTATGTCGGCGCCTGGCACGCCTTATTTCCGAGCATGGGGGGTGGTGGTGGCAATATGGATGTGCTGGTTGCGCTGGGTACCGGTGCGGCTTGGCTATTCAGCACGGTGGTCCTTTTCGCGGGCTTGCATGAACACGTGTATTTCGAGGCCTCAGCGACTGTCATTACATTGGTGCTACTCGGCAAGTTGCTCGAAACCCGCGCCAAAGTGAAGACAGGTGAGGCCATTGAAGCGCTGATTCGCCTGCAGCCGCAAACCGCAACCTTGTTCAAGGACGGCGAGTACCGCACGGTGCCCGTCGACAGCTTGATTCCTGGCGATGTTTTCGTGGTGCGCGGTGGCGAGAGCGTGCCTGTTGATGGCGAGGTGATTGAGGGCACATCAAGCGTGAACGAAGCCATGCTCACCGGCGAAAGTTTGCCGGTGGATAAGGCTGTTGGCGCGCGCGTGCTGGCTGCCACGGTGAATGGAAACGGCCAGCTGGTGTGTCGCGCCACGGGTGTGGGATCACATACGTTGTTGGCCGGCATCATCCGCCTGGTTGAGGCTGCACAAGGAAGCAAAGCCCCGGTACAGCGCCTTGCTGATCAGGTGGCCGCGGTGTTCGTGCCGGTTGTCGTGGGGATCGCGCTCCTTACCTTCGTCCTCGGCTGGTGGTGGTTAGGCGCATTTACCCCAGCCCTCATCAATGCCGTTGCTGTGCTGGTGATTGCCTGCCCATGCGCCCTAGGCTTAGCCACGCCAACCGCCATCATGGTGGGGACTGGTAATGGCGCACAGCACGGCATCCTGATCCGCAATGCGGCCGCGCTGGAGCTGGCAGAAAAGCTCAATGTCCTCGCGGTGGATAAAACCGGCACCCTGACGTTGGGGCAGCCGCAGGTCACTGACGTGTTACCTGCCCCCGGTATCACTGAAGAAAGGCTGCTCATGCTGGCTGCCAGTCTGGAGCAGGGAGCCACGCACCCCTTGGCACAGGCAGTGGTGGCACGGGCCGCAGGTTTGCCATTGCAAGCACCCGCAGCGGTTGAGGTGTTAGTGGGCAAGGGCTTGCGGGGCCGTGTGGGTGATCAAATGCTGATGCTCGGTTCACCCGCCAGCCTGGCCGAGCTGGGGCATGCCGCGGATGATGTCGTACTCGCACCCTTGCAGTCGGCCGGTAAAACCGTGGTGGGGCTGTTGGCGGATGATCGTCTCATGGGCTGGCTGGCCATTGCAGACCCCTTGCGTCAAAGCACAGCGGCTGCGGTGGCCCGCCTGCGGGACATGGGGGTCGAGGTCTTGATGCTGACGGGCGACAATCCACGCACAGCCGCTGCAATTGCTGCACAACTCGGGATCAAACGCTTTGAGGCCGAGGTTTTGCCGCAACGCAAGGCCGAGGTGATCGCCGAGTTGCGCGCGGCAGGCAAGCATGTTGGCATGGTTGGGGATGGCATCAATGACGCCCCCGCGTTGGCGGCGGCAGATGTGAGTTTTGCGATGGGCGCTGGTTCCGATGTTGCCCTTGAAGCTGCCGATATCACGCTGATGCGGAATGACCTTGCGGGCATTGCGGCAGCAATATCGCTGTCACGCGCGACGCTACGCAAGATTCGCCAGAATCTATTTTTCGCCTTTATCTACAATGTGCTCGGCATTCCGCTCGCGGCGCTGGGTATGTTGAATCCAGTGATTGCCGGTGCGGCCATGGCGGCCAGCTCGGTCTCAGTTGTGACTAACTCGCTGCTCCTCAAGCGCTGGAAGGCAGCGTAGCCAGCGGCGATGGGTGAGTTTTAGATGTTCGATTTTCAATGGGAGCAAGCATGGCAACTAGCACACTCAATATTCAGGGTATGACCTGTGGCGGCTGCGTACGCAGTGTTACCAATGCCTTGCAGGGCATTGCAGGTGTCAGCACGGTGGCAGTGAATTTGGCGGCGGCCAAAGCAACGGTCGAGCATGATGCAGCGGTGATCAGCCCGCAGGCCTTGGTCGAGGTGGTGGATGACATCGGCTTTGAGGCCAGTCTGGCCGCTTGAATCGGGCGGTTTGATCGTGACATGTTCGCCTTGAAACGAGTGGTCGGGGCGGCCGGGTATAATCGCGGTTTCGTCTCAATCATTTCAGGAGCAGTTTGTGGGCCTCAATAGCGTTCCCGCCGGCAAGGATCTGCCGCACGATTTCAACGTCATCATCGAAATTCCGATGCGTTCGGACCCGATCAAGTACGAAGTGGATAAGGAAACCGGCGCGATCTTCGTTGATCGCTTCATGTCCACCGCCATGCACTATCCCTGCAACTACGGCTACATCCCGCAAACGCTCGCTGGTGACGGCGATCCGGTGGATGTTCTGGTGCTGACCAGCTATGCGCTGCCCCCCGGTGTGGTCGTGCGTTGCCGCGCGCTTGGCATTCTCAAGATGACCGACGAAGCCGGCGACGATGGCAAGCTGATTGCCGTGCCGCATGAAAAGATTTCGCCGTGCGACAAGAATATCCAGACGCTGGAAGACTTGTCCGAGAACGAGCTCAATCGTATTGCCCACTTCTTTGAGCACTACAAGGATTTGGAAAAGGGCAAGTTCGTCAAAGTGAACGGCTGGGGCGGCAAGGACGATGCGCACACCGAAATCACCGAAGGCGTTGCGCGTTACAAGGCTGAAAAGTAAGCAGGCAGCCCGATCTAAAAAAAGCCCACCTTTTGGTGGGCTTTTTTGTTTATGGCGTGGCGCGAAAAGGCGCGTGCTCGTTCAGCTCATCCATGTACTCCTCAACGCCTTGTGTTTCGCGTTGCAGGAAGTGATCAATGGCCGCGCGGAACTGCGGATGGGCCACCCAGTGCGCTGACCACGTGGTGACGGGCAGAAAGCCGCGGGCGAGCTTATGTTCGCCTTGCGCGCCGCCTTCAAACAGGCCAATGCCGCGCTCAATACAAAACTCGATGGCTTGGTAGTAGCAGGCCTCAAAGTGCAGGCAGGGCACGTTATCGATGCAGCCCCAGTAACGTCCCCACAAAGTGTCGTCAGTGAAGAGATTCATCGCCATGGCGATTGGCTCACCATCCCGTGCAGCAATGACAAGCAGCAGGTGATCCGCCATCGTGGCCAACAGATGATTGAAGAATGCTGGCGCCAGATAGGGGTGGCGGCCGCGTACCAGATAGGTGTTGGCATAGCAGCGGTAGGCAAACGCCATGTGCGCCAGAGTAAGTTGTGCGCCCGTGAGGCGTTGCAGCGTGACACCCGCTTCGGCCACCCGCCGGCGTTCTTGGCGGATTTTCTTGCGCTTGGTCTGGGTCAGCGCGGCCAGAAAGTCATCAAAATCAGCGTAGCCGGGGTTCTGCCAGTGGAACTGCACGCCGCGGCGGATCAGCAGGTTTCTGGCTTCATAGCGCGACAGCTCGTCCGGTGATGGGAACAAAATGTGTAGGGACGAGAAGCCAGCTGTTTCGGCATGAGTGAGCACCGCATCGAGTAATGCTGTTTGCGCCTCCGGGCTGCGTGCCAACAGGCGTGGCCCTTGGATGGGCGAGAACGGTACCGCTGCGCTGAGTTTGGGGTAATAGGCCAGTCCGTGACGGGCGTACGCCTCTGCCCAGGCCCAGTCAAAGACAAACTCGCCCATCGAGTGTGTCTTGGCATATAGCGGCATGGCGGCCATCAGCACATCGCCTTCCCACAGTGTGAGCAGTTGCGGCGACCATCCAGTTTCGGGCGTTGTGCAACCGCTGTCTTCAAGGCCGGCCAAAAAGCCATGCTGAAGGAAGGGTTGGGGGCCTGCCAGTGCATTCCACGCTTCGGCTGGAATGTCCTGATAGTGCTCAAACAAGCGGGTCTGCATAAGGGAGAGCATAGCCGCTGTTGTATAGTTGCGGCATGTCTACCTTGAAAATTGCTGTCGCCCAGATCAACTGTACGGTGGGCGATCTGGACGGCAATGCCGCGCGGATTGTTGCCGCTGCCCGTGAGGCAAAAGCACAGGGCGCCGATGTCCTGCTGACCCCTGAACTGGCCTTGTGCGGTTACCCGCCTGAGGATCTGCTCCTGCGCGCCGATTTCTACCGGGCTGCTGAAAATGCCCTGCAAGTATTGGCCAACGCGGTGCCAGACCTGGCCATGATCATCGGCCATCCGCTGCGCGAAGGGGATATTTGCTATAACGCTGCGTCCCTGCTGCTGAACGGCAAAGTCGCTGCCACGTATCGCAAGCATCACCTGCCCAATTACGAGGTGTTTGACGAAGAGCGTTACTTCAACGCCGGCACCGAGCCTTGTGTGATCGAGATCAAGGGCGTGCGCTGCGGCATCAATATTTGTGCGGATGTTTGGGAGGAGGGTGCGGCCGAGCAGTCCGCTGAAGCCGGGGCCGAGGTCTTGCTGGTCCTCAATGCCTCCCCCTTCCACGTAGGTAAGCAGCATCTGCGTCAGGGCGTCGTGCGAGATCGGATCGCCGCCATGGGCATTCCCGTGGTCTATGCCAATCTGGTGGGCGGGCAAGATGAGCTGGTCTTCGATGGCGCGTCGTTTGCGCTGGATGCCACTGGCAAGCTGCTGACACAGTTGCCATCTTTTGTCGAGACGGTGGCGGTCCTTGAGTTTGCAGGTGGCAAACTGTTGCCCAGCAACATTGAACCACCGCAGAGTGATGAGGCCGCGGCATATGCCGCGCTAGTCCTCGGTGTGCGCGATTATTTGGGCAAGAACAAGTTTCCGGGCGCCATTATTGGTCTGTCCGGCGGGATTGATTCGGCCCTGACGCTGTGCGTGGCAGTCGATGCACTCGGTGCGGACAAGGTCCATGCTGTGATGATGCCATCGCCTTACACCGCGCAGATGAGCCTCGACGATTCCCGCGAAATGGTGCGCGTACTGGGCATTAAATACGACGAAATTCCGATTGAGCCAGTTATGCAGACCTATGCCGATACGCTGGCGCCGTTGTTTACGGGCTTGCCTAAGTCGCAATGGGATACGACCGAAGAGAATGTGCAGGCGCGTGCGCGCGGCATGATCCTGATGGCGCTGTCGAATCGCACCGGTTCGATTGTCCTGACCACCAGCAACAAGAGCGAGACAGCCGTCGGTTATGCCACGCTTTACGGCGACATGGCTGGTGGTTATGCGGTGATCAAAGACGTGATGAAGACCTTCGTCTATCGCTTGTCGCGCTATCGCAATCAGGTCGCGCTGACGCAGGGCAAGGATGTGCCGATTCCCGAAAACATCATCGTGCGCCCACCTTCAGCTGAGCTTAAGCCTGGACAGACCGATCAAGACAGCCTGCCGCCTTACGAAATTCTCGATGCGATCATCGAGGGCTATATGGAGCAAAACCAGTCGCCGCGCGAGATCATCGCCCGCGGTTACAGCGAGGCCGATGTGCGCCGCGTGGTTACGCTACTCAAACGTAATGAATACAAACGTCGTCAGGCCGCCATCGGCATCCGTATTTCGCAACGCGGATTTGGCAAGGACTGGCGCTATCCGATAACATCCGGTTATCAGGACGAGTTTTAAACCCTCTGTCACTCATACACACAGGAAAACGCAATGAAGAAGATCGAAGCCATCATCAAGCCGTTCAAGCTCGACGAAGTCCGTGAGTCGCTGCATGAAGTTGGCGTGACCGGCCTGACCGTGACTGAGGTCAAGGGCTTCGGCCGCCAGAAGGGCCACACCGAGCTGTATCGTGGTGCCGAGTATGTGGTCGACTTCCTGCCTAAGATCAAGCTGGAAATCATTGTTGCGGATAGCAATGTGGAGGCTTCCATTGAGGCCATCATCAAGGCTGCCCGCACCGGCAAGATCGGTGACGGCAAGATCTTTGTGTCGAACGTTGATCAGGTCGTGCGCATCCGCACCGGCGAAACGGGTGACGAAGCGATTTGATTAGGTGTCGGGTCTGACAAGATCAGGCCACATCACGCAATAAAAAACCGGCCGAGGCCGGTTTTTTATTGATGCCAGCAGCGCTAGCGATTTGCAGTGTGCGGTTTGTCGCGTTTGAGCAGAACGGTGACTGCACCGCCCCCACCTTCGGCTGCGCGAGTTTGTGCATAGGCCAGCACTTCTTTGCGGTTCGCCAGCCAGTTGCGCACCAGTTCCTTGAGGACGGGCTCGCGGCCGGGGGAGCGTAAGCCTTTACCGTGAATGATGCGCACACAGCGCAGGCCGGCGACTAATGCTGTGGCCAAAAACTCGGCCATCGCGGCGCGGGCCTCTTCGCGGTTAAGCCCGTGTAGATCAAGTTGACCTTGTGACACCCAACGGCCCGCGCGCAGATCGCGCAGAACCATCTTGGGGATGCCATTGCGTGCAAAGGCGAGCTCGTCGCCACCTTCGAGCATGATCTCAAACGGCGCTGCATCAAGGCTTTCGGCCAGCGCCAAGATTTCATCCATTTCACGCTGCCGTGGAATCGCCAGTGGTGGCGGCACGTCATGCACCACGCGGTCATGCTGAATGGGCACGACATCGGCGACCTCATCACGAAACAACGCCCGCTCTTCCGGAGCGATCTCCGTCGGCGGGCGCTGCTTTTTCATGCTGAGTGACGAGTTACTGCGACAACTTACTTCAGGTCGTCCAGGTAACGCTCGGCGTCGAGCGCTGCCTGACAGCCGCTACCGGCGCTGGTAATGGCTTGGCGGTAGATGTGGTCTTGCACATCGCCGGCTGCAAATACGCCCGGGATGCTGGTCTGTGTGGCGTTGCCGTGGCGGCCGCCCTGGGTGACGAGGTAACCGTTTTCCATTTCCAGCTGGCCGGCAAAGATGTCGGTGTTCGGCTTGTGGCCGATGGCGATAAAGACACCCTTGAGGGCGATGTCTTCGGTCTTGCCGTCGCTGACGCTTTTGATCCTCATGCCGGTCACACCGGTTTTGTCGCCGAGCACTTCGTCTAGTGTGCTGTTCCACTTGATCGTGACCTTGCCTTCCTTTTCACGCGCGAAAAGCTTGTCGGCCAGAATCTTCTCTGAGCGGAACTTGTCGCGGCGATGCACCACGGTCACATGACGGGCGATGTTTGACAGATACAGCGCTTCTTCAACGGCAGTATTGCCGCCGCCGATTACGGCTACATCTTGGCCCTTGTAGAAGAAGCCGTCGCAGGTGGCGCACGCCGATACGCCCTTGCCGGCAAAGGCTTCTTCCGAAGGCAGGCCAAGATATTGCGCTGAGGCACCAGTAGCGATGATCAGTGCATCGCAGGTGTAGGTGCCAGCATCGCCGATCAGGGTGAAGGGCTTTTCGGTTAGCTTAGCGGTGTGGATATGGTCAAACACCATCTCGGTGTTGAAGCGCGTGGCGTGCGCCTCAAAACGCGCCATCAGCTCCGGGCCTTGCACGCCATCGGCGTCGGCCGGCCAGTTGTCCACATCGGTGGTGGTCATCAGCTGCCCGCCTTGAGCGATGCCAGTGATGATCACAGGGTTCAGGTTAGCGCGCGCGGCATAGACGGCGGCGGTATAGCCGGCTGGGCCGGAGCCGAGAATTAGCAGGGGAATGTGGCGCACAGTGGCGTTGGTGGTGCTCATGATGATGTCCGTGTTGAAATCAGAGGGCGATTATAAAGAAGCACTGGCGGGTAAGGGGCTTCACAGTCAGGGCTTGTGTGCTTCTCTTCACCAGTAACTGGGGCAGTCATCGGATTTATCAAGTTTTGTTAGCGCGCATTTCAGTTTTATCGTCAAAATTATCAGTGGCATCGGCCAAATGCGCAGTCAAGTTCGGGTTTCCAGCCTGAAAAGGGGTTTTATCGGCGCTTTGCCTGAGGGCGCTGCTGGCTACCATGGGACGCTGCTACCCGTCCGTGTCGTACGGACGCCTTGGTGCGAGATGAGAATGACTGCAATGGCCGAACGTAACCTGTCCCAACCCCTGCCGGAAAAGATTGCTGCCTTGGTGCATGAAGCCCGCTGGCTTTGTGTTGCCGCACTGGCCGCTTTTCTGGCGTTGATCCTGTGGGGCTTTGACAAGGCCGATCCGGGCTGGTCGCACGCCGCCTTGGCACCGAACGTCGTCAATCCCGGCGGCAAGTTTGGCGCTTGGCTGGCTGATCTGATGCTGTATCTGTTTGGCCTCTCCGCCTGGTGGTGGGTCGCGTGCCTGCTCCTGCTGCTGGCTTGGGGCTATCGCCGTCTGGGCTTTTCGCAGGAAACCAATCGCCGCCACCTGTCGGTGGTGCTCTGTGGCTTCATCGTATTGCTGGTTGCCAGCAGCGGTGTCGAATCGCTGCGTTTCTGGAGCCTCAAGGTGGCGCTGCCGTTCCAGCCGGGCGGCATGCTCGGTCACGGCGTATCCAATTTGGCCCTGCAATATCTTGGCTTTACCGGCGGCACCCTGATTTTGCTGACCCTCTTTGCGCTGGGCTTGTCCTTGTTTGCCGGGGTCTCGTGGATTAATTTTGTCGAGCGTTTCGGCTTCCTGTTGGAGCGCATCTACTTAGGCAGCATCAGCGCCTGGCAAACCCGCCAAGACAAGAAGATTGGCCGCGCTGTCGCCGAGCAACGCGAGGCACTGGTTGAAACCGAACTCAAGCGGGTTGAAGCCAATCCGCCGCCGCCGGTACGCATCGAGCCCATCGTGCAAGAAGTACCGCTGGCCAAGAAGGCCGAGGCACGCATCGAGAAGGAGCGTCAGGCGCCGCTGTTCTTTGATGCGCCGGGCGGCGCATTGCCCCCGCTGCACTTGCTGGCCGAGCCTGTCCATAACCCGGATGACATGCCGAGTGCCGACACGCTGGAATTCACCTCCCGCTTAATCGAACGCAAGCTGGCCGACTTTGGCGTGGTGGTGCAAGTGCTGGCGGCTTTCCCGGGCCCAGTGGTGACGCGCTACGAAATCGAGCCAGCAACGGGTGTGAAGGGCAGCCAGATCGTCAATCTGGCCAAGGATCTGGCACGTGCACTGTCGCTGGTGAGCATCCGCGTGGTCGAAACCGTACCCGGCAAGTCCTGCATGGCGCTGGAACTGCCCAACAGCAAGCGCCAAACCGTGCGCCTGACCGAGATTATTGGTTCGCGGGCCTATCACGACATGAATTCGCCGCTGGCTGTGGCGCTGGGTAAGGACATTTCTGGCCAGCCCACGGTCACGGACTTGGCCAAGGCGCCGCACTTGCTGGTGGCGGGTACAACTGGCTCCGGCAAGTCGGTTGGTATCAACGCCATGATCCTCTCGCTCGTCTATAAGTCCGAGCCCAAGGATGTGCGCCTTATCATGATCGACCCCAAGATGCTGGAGTTGTCGATCTACGAAGGCATCCCACATTTGCTTGCACCGGTCGTCACCGACATGAGCAAGGCCGGCAACGCGCTGCACTGGTGTGTGGGCGAAATGGAAAAGCGTTACAAGCTGATGTCGGCTCTGGGGGTGCGCAATCTGGCGGGCTTCAATGCCAAGATCGCCGACGCCAAGAAGGCGGGCGAGCATGTTGGCAACCCATTCTCTCTGACGCCAGAAAGTCCCGAGCCGCTGGAGCACATGCCCTACATTGTGGTGGTGATCGACGAGCTGGCCGATCTGATGATGGTGGTGGGCAAGAAGGTCGAAGAGCTAATTGCCCGCTTGGCACAAAAGGCCCGTGCCGCCGGTATCCACCTAGTGCTGGCTACCCAGCGCCCGAGCGTGGATGTGATCACTGGTTTGATTAAAGCCAACATCCCGACGCGTATTGCCTTCCAGGTCTCCAGCAAGATTGATTCGCGCACGATTCTCGACCAGATGGGCGCCGAGGCTTTGTTGGGGCAGGGCGATATGCTCTACCTGCCGCCGGGCAGCGGCCTGCCAGTGCGCGTGCATGGCGCGTTTGTGGCCGATGACGAAGTGCACCGCGTGGTTGATTACCTGAAGAAGGTCGGCCCGCCTGAGTATATCGACAGCATCTTGGCCGCACCGGCCGCAGAAGACGGTGGCGGTATGGGCGGCGAGCCCGATGCGGATGGCGAAGCCGACCCGATGTATGACCAAGCTGTTGAAGTGGTGCTCAAGACCCGCCGTCCTTCCATCTCGCTGGTACAGCGCCATCTGCGCATTGGCTACAACCGTGCCGCGCGCCTGATCGAGCAAATGGAAAAGGCCGGTCTGGTGTCGCCCATGAATGGCGCTGGCGGTCGTGAGGTGCTGGTGCCGGAGCAGAACGGTTAAAGCAGGCTGTCGGGTACTTGCCTAAGCGAGTACTTAGGTGAGTACCTAAGCGAGTACCTAAGCGAGTGCATATTGCGGCAAATAGTCGGCGATTAACGCCGCCACAATATCAGCCTGCAATTTGTCGCGTGATGTTTTGAGCGGGTCACGATCTGGCTGCTCAGCCAGCCAGCGCTTAAAGCGAACAAAGGTATTGGGTGGCACCGTGTGCATGCGCGCCATGTGTCCGTTAGCAGACACCACCATGGCCGAAAAGGGCGCAGCATTCAGCAAGGTGCCTGCCTTCTTTGCCTGCACCACCCAAAAATCCTCCTCATCTTCAGTCAGTCGCACAGGGTGTGGGTCATCCTCAATCGCCTCACGGCGCAAAATATCCACCTCAAAACCTTTGCTGTTGACTGCTGTGTAGTGCTGGTCGCTACGCAGCCGAAAGCTCGGGTCTACCCGTTGTAGCAGACCCAGCATTGAGGCATCCAGCCGCTTCATGTTGGCGACAAAGCGCAGCCGCTTGCGGGTGTCCCACAGTAAATCCACATCCTGTGTGGCCATCGCCTCGGGCGGAGCAATCAACACACCTGCTGCCGCCTCGTAGGCATACAGCGCATGGGTGCCGACTACCGTGAAATACTCGCTCAGTTCGGCTTTATCCAGTGCCTGCAATATATCCACCAGCACATTTGGCGCCCGGCCCACATACAAGGCCCGGTTCATGCGCTGCTGCCGCGTCATCGTCTCTTTCAAGTCGGCAAGACGCTGCGCTGCCGCAGCCTTGCGTTCGGTAAAGCGGGTGTAAATGGCGTCGGTTTCCGGGGTGCGCAGCCCCAAGCTCTTTTGCGTATTGCGTGTGCCGGTGCGGATCAGGTATTCCCCCACGCCTTGCTTTTTCCAATACATCCCGCCGCGCACAGCCAATGCTTCCTTGCGGGCATCTTCCCAAGCCGTGTAGGTTGATCGCGCATCAATGTATTGCCGCTGCGCGTCATCGGGCAAGGGGATCAATAGATCGCTTTTCCGTGCATTTTCCATAAATCAAAATATATACGGAAAATACTTTAAATACAATTATTTGTTGCGTTAATTGTGCCGGTCTGACGCCGCCCTCTAGGCGTTAGGCTTTGTCTTTGCCAGCCGCCGCGTGCGCCCGCGCAAAAGCCAGAATTACCTCGCGTACTACCTTGCGCTGTGGGGCGGGCAGCTTGAGGAAGGCATCGAACACTTCGCGCTCTTGATAGCCAATGCCCTCGTCCCAGCGCTTGCGTTTGGCCGTGACGCGTTGTTCGATCTCGGGGCCGAAGCCCAGCTCTTGCGGCGTTACGTTCAGCCAAGAGGCCAACGTTTCGATCTTCTCGAACGTCGGCGTTACTTCGCCGCGCAGCCAGCGGCGCACCCCGTGCAAACCAATGGGCCGCCCCCAATGTCGCTGGTTGAATTCACGTTCCAGCACAGCGGGCTTCGGCTCATAGCCTGCTGCCTGCATTGCAGCAGCGAGGCGTTTCGCAAATTTTGCCTTTGGGTTTTCCATGCCCAGCACGCTATCGGGCGTAACCAAAAGTCACGCAACCGAATTAACTAGTTACGTAATTTGTTAGACTTTCAGTTACGTTACTAGTTACATCAAAAAAACAATGGCCAAAAGTCTGCTGGAAGAGCTGCCGCGCATCGTGGCAGAGGGGAAACGGGAAGCTGAGCGCATTCTCGAAAGTCTGGAAGGGCGGCACCGCGTGGCGCTGCAAACCCGCGAATGGGTGTTGCCGAACAAAGACACAGCGGCGCAGGACTGGATACAGCAGGGCAATGCGGCCGCCGCGCTGGCCAGCGTGCAGGGCGGGTTGTTTGGCAATGTGCAGCCTGCGCTTGGCGATGCCACACCTGCCGGAAACACCCCTTGGGCCAACCGCCTGATCTACGGCGACAACCTCATGGCGATGGCCGCACTCTTGGCCGGCGACGAACACACGCCCTCATTGCGCGGCAAGGTGGATCTGATCTATATCGACCCGCCCTTTGACAGCAAGGCCGACTACCGCACCAAGGTCACGCTGCCGGGCGTGGAGCTGGAACAGAAGCCCACAGTGATCGAGCAGTTTGCCTATTCCGACACATGGAGCGACGGTACGGCCTCTTACCTCGCCATGATCACGCCACGGCTGGTGCTGATGCGCGAACTTCTGGCCGAGACGGGCTCCATCTATGTGCACCTCGACTGGCATGTGGGGCACTACGTCAAGATTGCACTAGACGAAGTGTTTGGAAGGAAGAATTTGCTGAACGAAGTTATTTGGATGAAAACGAAGCCCAAAAGCTCAACAGCAACAGGAAAAGTTCACGACACATTGTTTTGGTACGGAAAGAACCCGGATGTTTCCGATGTCAAGTTTGTGTATCGAGATCACTCTGAAGAATACGTAAAGAAAACGTACAAATATAGCGATGAAAATGGCCAGTACGCATTGGTTACCCTAGATGCACCCGGGCAAGGAGAGCCTCGGAGATTTGGCGATTTAACGCTCCCACCACCAAATGGAAGACATTGGGCGTGGGGGCAAGACAGAATTGATAGCGAGTTCTCTAAGGGAAATATCTATATTGGCCCCAAGGGGGCTGTCTATCAAAAAAGGTACCTCGACAAAACAGACGGACAGGTTGTCGGAAGCCTATGGATTGATGAGGATGTCCGAATTGGGTTGATGGATTCAAGCAACGAGGCTGTAGGTTACGACACGCAAAAACCTGAGCGTTTGATTAAAAGAGTAATTGAGTCGGCAACCGAAAAGGGGCAACTCATCGCTGACTTCTTCGGCGGCTCCGGCACTACTGCTGCCGTGGCCGAAAAGCTTGGCTGCCGTTGGATCACCAGCGACCTGGGTAAGCCGGCTTGCATGATCATGCGCAAACGCTTGATCGATCAGAACGCCCAGCCTTTCCTTTACCAAGCCATTGGCGACTATCAGGTGGAGGCGGCCAAGGCCACGCTGGGTAAAAAGTTCCGCGTCGGTGATCTGGCGGGCATTGTGCTGTCGCTGTTCGGTGCATTGCCGCTACCGCCGGAGGACAACCCCAACCGCAACCTTGGCAAGATTACGGCCGGGGGCAACAAGACGCTGATTGTGGTGGATTCGCCCAACAAGCTCACGGGCGCGGCCACGCTGAAAAAAGCCATTGCCCAGCGCGATACGCTGATGGGCGGCTGGGACAAGGTGGTGGTGCTGGGCTGGAACTTCGAGCCCGCCATCGGCGAGGCGATAACTGCCTTCAACGATGCACGGCTGGAAGTATTGGTGATTCCGCCCGACCTGCTCGACCGGCTGAAGAAAAAGGGCGGGCTGGAGAAGCTCAAGAGCTCGGTACGCTTTGCGAGTTTGCAGTATCTGACGCTGCACCCTGTGCAGCGTCAGATTCAGGGCGCACAGGAAACACTGACGGTGCGGCTGGCGAATTACGTGCTGCTGTCGCCGGAGGCGATCAACCTCGACGAGGCCAATCGCGCCAAGTTGCAAGCAGTGGCGAACAAAGAGCCGCTGGCGCTGATCGAATACTGGGCGGTTGATCCCGATTACGACGGACAGGTGTTCCGCTCGGTGTGGCAGGACTATCGCGGCAATGCCGATAATGATGGCGACCCGCTGCGCGTCACCACCGAGGCGGTGCTGACGCTGCCCGTTAAGACAGGCCCGCGTCGCGTGTGCGTGCGGGTGGTGGATGTGTTCGGCTTTGAGGCAGAGGTGTTGGTTGAGGTTTCTGTCGCGGGGGCTAGCGCATGAGCACGCCCAAGGACGACCCGCTGGCACTGGCCAAGGCGCTCACCGCCAAGACCGAGCAACTGTGCATTGGCCTAGAAGATGGCGTGGCCGATATTTACGAGCTGGTGACACCCACGACCGCTGAGCTGTTGCGCTGGTGGTTTCTGGCCGACTATTGCCAGACGCGCAGCTTCAATTTTCATGACGGACAGCGGCAGGCAATTCTTAACACCATCGTGGCACACGAGGTGCTGGGCACCACGTCGCTCAAGGGCCTGTATCAGGCCGTGGCGGCCGATGCGCTGCTGATGGGTGGCCGCCTGAATGAAGTGACGCAGGCCAAGCATGACCACCCCAAGTATTGCCTCAAGATGGCCACGGGCACGGGCAAAACGTGGGTGATGCAGGCGCTAATGATCTGGCAACTGCTGAACAAGACGGCGATGCTGGCCGAAGGCATGGACGATGACAAGTTCACGCGTCATTTCCTGATCGTGGCCCCCGGCTTGATTGTGTATGACCGCCTGTTGGATGCGCTCCGCGGCAAGCAGAAGAACGGCATGCGTGATTTTTCGACCTCGGACATTGCGCAGTTTGCTGAGCTATTTATCCCCGAGCAGCACCGCGAGCGCGTGTTTGGGTTTGTGCAAGGCAATGTGTGCGAGAAGCAGGAAATCGGCAGCAAAACCACGGGCAATGGCTTGATTGCGATTGCCAATTGGCATGTGCTGAGCGGCGAAGATGAAGAGGAAGTCGAGGCCGATATTCTGGCCCCGGCCAGTGGCGAGGCGCTGGCTGACCCGCAAACGGTGATTGCCGAGCTGTTGCCACTGACACCGGGCAAGGCAGCGGGGAATGCCCTCGAAACGTTGGACCGGCGTTTTGCGCGAGGCGGCGTGCTGGATTATCTGGCTGACTTGCCTGCCTTGATGGTGTTCAACGATGAGGCGCACCACATTCACGAGGTGAAAAAAGAAGGCGAAGCCAGCGAGGTGGAGTGGCAAAAGAGCCTGACGCGGATTGCCGAGAAAAAAGGTGCCCGCTTTGTGCAAGTGGACTTTTCGGCCACGCCTTACAACGATGTGGGCGGCGGCAAGAACAAGCGTAAGGTGTTCTTCCCGCACATTGTGGTGGACTTCGACCTTAAGAGCGCCATGCGCGCTGGCTTGGTGAAGTCGCTGGTGCTGGATCGGCGCAAGGAAATCGGTGCGTTGCCGCTGGAATTCAAGGCTGAGCGCGATGATGAGGGCAACCCTATTCTGAGCGAAGGTCAGCGCGTGATGCTGCGTGCTGGCTTGGCCAAGTTGAAACGTCTAGAAACTGACTTTGCTGCCATTGACCCGACGCGCCACCCCAAGATGCTGGTGGTGTGTGAAGACACGACGGTATCGCCGCTGGTGGTGCAATTCCTGCGTGATGAGGGGATGGGCGACGATGAGGTGATGGCGATTGACTCGGGCAAGAAGGCCGAACTGGGCGAGAAGGACTGGGCTCCAGTGCGTGAGCGTCTCTTCAATGTGGATAAACATGCCACGCCGCGTGTGATTGTGAGCGTGCTGATGCTGCGCGAAGGTTTTGACGTGAACAACATCTGCGTGATCGTGCCGCTGCGATCATCACAAGCGCAAATCCTGTTGGAGCAGACGATTGGGCGCGGCCTGCGCCTGATGTGGCGCGATAGCGAATACGAAGATATCAAGCGGGAGAACCGCGAGCGCATCAACACCGGTACGGAGCCAGCCAGCCTGATCGACATTCTTTCGATTGTTGAACATCCTGCTTTCCAGTCTTTCTACGACGAGCTGATGCAGGCGGGTGTGGCGGGTGTCATGGAAGACGATGACGATGAGCCGAATCCGCTGGGCGACATGATCAAGGTGGGCTTGCGCGACGGCCATGAGAAGTTCGACTTTGCCTTGCCTTTCATCTTGCGCGAGGCCGAAGAACGGCTGCAACATCAAGCGCCGGATATGAGCAAGCTGCCAGCCTTCACCGCTATGGGTGTGGAGGAGTTGCGCGCCATGCTGGGCAAGGGCGATACTTTTGTCTCGCAGGACTTGCTGAGCACTACGCTGTTTGGCGATTACCGCGTGGATGGTGCGGTCATGAACGTGGCCGGCTACAACGACTATCTGGCCCGCCTGACGCGACGCATCGGGCAGGCGCTGAGTCAGCCGCTACCCAAGAACCGCAAGATCGCAACGCATGTAGAAAAGCCCTATTTGCAAGCCACCACAGCGGCGCTGGCCGGATGGTTGGAGGACTACATTCGGAACCGCCTGTTCGGGGCGAGCTTTGACCCGATGGCCGATGAGGGATGGCGCCTGCTACTGCTTAACCCGTTGGTGGAGCACATCACACAGGTGTTTGCACTGGCCTTAATTGAGGCCGAAGAGCGGCCGATTGTGGGGGAGGTGGAAGTCCGTCACCGTCACTTGTCGGAGGTTGGCTCGCTCGTCATGCGCGAGTGTGCTTCGCTGCTTGTGAATAAATGCATCTATGAGCGTTTGCCTTTCCCGACCCGTAGCGGTGGCCTAGAAAAAGCCTTTATTGAATGGGCTGAAGCGGATTCAGGTGTCTCAGCCCATTGCAAGATCAGCGAAACGCGCCACGACTTTGCACGCTTACGCTATGTGAAAGAGGATGGGCTGCCTGCCTTCTATTCGCCGGATTTTCTGGTGCGCACCGCAGAGGCGATTTATCTCGTGGAAACCAAGGCGCAGGCGCAAACCAGCCACCCGAATGTTCAGCGCAAACTGAAAGCAGCGCATGCGTGGTGTGAGCGTATCAACACCTTGCCCCCCGAACTACGTGACGGACTGCCTTGGCACTATGCACTTGTGGGGGAGGAGCTTTTCCGTGACTGGCGCAGCAAACAGGCGCGTATGCATGAGCTGCTGGCTTTTGCACGGGTCAGGCCGCAGGCGGGAGGATTGGGTCAGGCACGCCTTTCTTTTGCTTGAGCCGTCTTGTAAGGCAACGTGTCCAGCCCGCCCGATTCTAGGCCGGGTCTGGCAAAATGCAGGGATGAAACCCTACCTTGCGCCCTTTCTGCTGCTTTTCTCTTTGTCCTTGTCGAGCTTCCCTGCCGCGGCCGGCGGCATTGCCGAACTGAAGGCCTTTCTAGCCGAAACGCGCTCGGCCAAGGCGAGCTTCGTACAGGTGGTGGTCGGCAAGTCTGGACGTAAGCCTCAGGAGTCGGCTGGCATCATGGCATTCTCCCGTCCGGGCAAGTTTCGCTGGAGCTACGAAAAGCCGTATCAGCAACTGCTGGTCAGCGATGGCGTCAAGCTGTGGAGCTATGACAAGGATCTGGAGCAGGTCACCATCAAGAAGCTGGGCGCCGCACTCGGCAGCAGCCCTGTGGCCATTCTCGCTGGCAATAGCGACATCGAAAAGAGCTTTACCCTGAGCGAACCGGGCACGGTCGATGGGCTAGAGATTGTGGATGCCATTCCCAAGGATAAGGACAGCACGTTTGCACGTGTGCGCATCGGCTTTGCCGACAAGCAGCCGCGCCTGATGGAAGTGCGCGACAACTTTGGTCAGGTCACCACGCTGGTGTTCAGCAGCTTTGAGCGCAATCCTTCGCTGCCCAACGGTATGTTCAGCTTTACGCCCCCCAAGGGTGTCGATGTGGTGGGTGAATGAGCGATCTGCTTGGAACGCCTGAGGTGCCGCACGCACCGCTGGCCGAACTGCTGCGCCCCAAGACACTGGCCGAGGTCATCGGGCAAAAGCATCTGCTTGGGCCGGGTAAGCCACTGCGATTAGCCTTTGAGTCTGGTACCCCGCATTCCATGATTCTGTGGGGCCCACCGGGGGTGGGTAAGACCACACTGGCGCGCCTGATGGCAGCTAGTTTTGATGCCGAGTTTATTGCCCTGTCCGCTGTGTTTTCCGGCGTGAAGGATATCCGCGAGGCCATGCAGCAGGCCGAACACACACTGGCTCAGCATCAGCGCCGCACCATTCTGTTTGTTGATGAAGTGCACCGCTTTAACAAGTCCCAGCAAGATGCTTTCCTCCCCTATGTGGAAAGCGGCGTTGTGACCTTTATCGGTGCCACGACTGAGAACCCGTCTTTCGAAGTGAATTCCGCGCTGCTGTCGCGTGCAGCGGTGTATGTGCTCAAGAGCTTGAGCGAGGATGACCTGACGCAGCTATTTGAGCGTGCCCGTCAGGAAGCCTTTGCAGAGGTGGACTTTGAGGATGACGCGCGCGACCGGCTGATTGGCTATGCCGATGGTGATGCGCGCCGTCTATTAAATGTGCTCGCGCAGATTCGTACCGCGGCAGAAACCGCAGGTGTGGAGCGAATCGACACGCCTTTCCTCGAGAACGCCCTCGCCAGCGATTTGCGCCGTTTCGACAAGGGCGGGGATGCGTTCTACGACCAAATCTCGGCGCTACACAAGTCCGTGCGTGGTTCCGACCCGGACGCGGCGCTGTACTGGTTGGTACGTATGTTGGATGGCGGCGCCGACCCGCTCTACATGGGCCGTCGTTTGGTGCGCATGGCGATCGAGGATATTGGCTTGGCCGATCCACGCGCTTGGGAAATTTCGCTCAATGCCTGCGCCATCTACGAACGCCTAGGCAGCCCCGAAGGTGAGCTGGCGCTGGCCGAAGCCGCGCAGTATCTGGCAATTGCGGCTAAATCGAACGCCGCTTACGCCGCGTATAATGCGGCTCGCGCCTTTGTGGCAAAGGACAAGTCGAGGCCGGTGCCCGATCACTTGCGTAATGCACCGACCAAGCTGATGAAGAACATGGGGCTGGGCAAGGACTACCGCTATGCCCATGACGAGCCTGAAGCCTATGCCGCCGGTGAGAACTACTTCCCCGAGGGCATGGCCAAGCCCAACTGGTATCAGCCCACACCGCGCGGGTTGGAACTCAAGATTGCCGACAAGCTGGCGCATTTGCGCGAGCTGGATAGACAAGCAAAGAAAAAGTAACCCCCTTTCACCACCAAGACACAAAGAGCACCAAGTTAGATCAAAACAAACCAATTAAGTGATCGTTAGCTTTTTTCTTTGTGTGCTTTGTGTCTTCGTGGTCAGCTTTTGAATTAGGACTTTCTATGATCGATATTCAACTCCTCCGTACCCAGCTTGATACCGTCACTGCTCGCCTTGCCACGCGCGGTGTGAGCTTCGATGCGGCGACTTTCCAGACCCTCGAAAACGAGCGCAAGACGCTGCAAACGCGCACGCAGGATTTGCAGAACAAGCGCAACACGCTGTCCAAGCAGATCGGCATGTTGAAGGGCAAGGGCGAAGATGCTTCCGCTGTGCTGGCAGAAGTGGCTGGTCTGGGCGATGAGCTGAAGGCCAATGAGGAAGCGCTGGCTGCACTGATGGAGCGCTTCAATGCCTTCATCGCCGTGATTCCTAACCTGCCGCACGAGACCGTGCCAGAAGGGAAGGACGAGCATGGCAACGTCGAAGTGCTGCGCTGGGGTACGCCAAAGACTTTTGATTTTCCGGTCAAGGACCATGTTGATCTGGGCGAGGCGCTGGGCGGTCTGGATTTCGAAACTGCCGTTAAGGTGTCCGGCAGCCGCTTCTCGGTCATGAAGGGGGGCATTGCCCGCCTGCATCGTGCACTTGCCCAGTTCATGCTGAACACGCACACCGGCGAGCACGGCTACACCGAGGTGTATGTGCCGTATCTGGTCAATCCGGACAGCATGTTTGGCACTGGCCAGTTGCCCAAGTTTGAAGAAGATCTGTTCCGTGTCCCGCGCAGCGATGGCACGCATCTGTATTTGATCCCTACCGCCGAAGTGCCGGTGACCAACCTTGTGCGCGACGAGATTCTGGATACGGAATCCTTGCCTCTGAAGTTTGTCAGTCATACGCCGTGCTTCCGCTCGGAGGCCGGTTCCTATGGTCGTGACACGCGCGGCCTGATCCGCCAGCATCAGTTCGATAAAGTTGAGCTGGTGCAGATCGTGCACCCGGAAAAGTCTTGGGAAGCCTTGGAGGAGCTGACCGGCCAAGCGGAAGCGATTTTGCAGAAGCTGGAACTGCCGTATCGCAAGATGGCGCTGTGCAGTGGGGACATGGGCTTCTCTGCCGCCAAAACCTATGACCTTGAGGTGTGGTTGCCTGCGCAGAACACCTACCGTGAGATTTCTTCCTGCTCCAATTTCGAAGCCTTCCAGGCGCGCCGCATGCAGACGCGCTTCCGCAACGACAAGAACAAGACGGAGCTGGTGCACACACTCAATGGTTCGGGTCTGGCAGTGGGCCGCACCTTGGTCGCTGTGCTGGAAAACTATCAGAACGCCGATGGCAGCATTACCGTACCGGCTGTCCTGCGCCCCTATATGGGTGAAGTGGATGTGATTAAGGCTAGCTGATCGAAAGGTTGGCAGGCATAAAAAACGCGGCCCCGGTGATTACACCGGGGCCGCGTTTTTTCATGGGTATCGCTTACTCAAGCAGCGGCTTATAGGCTGGCTCAAAGCGCGTCAGGATGTCGTAGTAAGTACGGATATTCTCGACCATGATCACCGCTTCACCCCCGCGCGCCCGGCCGCTCTTGAGGCGGCTGTAATACTCGGGTCGTGCCAACAGCGGCAGCACCTTCTTCATCTCATACCAAGAATTCGGGTCGAGTTTCATGCTCTCGGCAATCGCACGACCACCGTTCATGTGGCCCATGCCTAGGTTGTAGGCGGCGAGGGCCATCCATAGCCGATCAGGGTCTTTGATGCTCTCCGGCAGGTCATCGTAAAGTAGTTCAAGATACTTTGAGCCGGCACGGATGCTCTGTCGGGGATCGAGTCGATTAGTCACCCCCATGCGGTCTGCCGTATCGCCGGTCAGCATCATCATGCCCCGCACGCCGGTGAATGAGGTTGCGAGCGGGTCCCACTTTGACTCCTGATAGGCCAGCGCGGCGAGCAGCCGCCAGTCAATGCCGGTGATCTCCTGGCTGATCTCAAAGCTGCGGCGATGCGCAGGCAGCTTGGTTTGAATATCTTGCAAAAAGCGCGCAGTCCCTTGTTCACTGATGCGCCGGATGTGGCCAAAGTAGCGGTCTTCAAGGCGCGCCAGCGTGCCGTTCTCGCGGGCGGTTTCGAGGAAGGTCAGTGCCTTGGTGTAGAGCTCGCTTTCGCCATCCGCAAATGCCCAACCGAGCTGAATACGGCCGGGCAGGGTGAAACCAACCCGCAGATCAGGGTAGAAGTTTGAGGCGATATCAAAGTGCAAGCTGTCCGTGACCACCAGGTCAGCTTTCTGCTCTGAAATGCGTGCCAGCAGGCTGATTTCGTCGCCCTTGTCCTGCGTGAATATCTGCAGTTTTTGCGGCAGACTCTTCAAGAGTTCAAGGGCAGGGGAGTGAGTACTTAGCGTGATCGAACGGCCAACCAGATCGTCCACGTCACTGGGGCCGATGCGGTAGGCCTGATGCGCCACGACATAGCGCGACTCGCGCAAGGAGGATGTGAAAAACAGATCGCTGTTGCCTTCGACAATCGGCATGGACAGCGCAATGTGGATGCGCCCACGCCGCAATTGACTGGCAAGCTCTTCCGTATTGCGGATTGGCACCACGCGCAGCTTGACCCCCAGCTCAGCGGCAAAGGCGGCGGCTAGGTCGTAGTCAAAGCCGCTGGGTACGCCATCCTCAAGTTGGTAGAAGACCGGCGTATTGCGAACACCCACGACCAACTCGCCCCTGTGTGCCGGCGGCGACAGACGGGTGCAATTGGTAACCAGGGTGACGCCCACGGCAAACAACAGGAACACGACCGATGCTCTGGCCGCGCGTACAGCGAGGGTGGGGAACATGGGGTGCTCCACACGAAGGCAGGACGCGCATTCTCCCACATTCAGATGCCTATCTGCTGCCCCCATGGCGCCCGGTTCGGTGATACAATCGCGGCCCTACGCGGAGAGGTGGCAGAGTGGTCGAATGTACCTGACTCGAAATCAGGCGTAGGTGCAAGCCTACCGTGGGTTCGAATCCCACCCTCTCCGCCACTCATTTGTTACAAAAGGGAGCCACACGGCTTTCCTTTCTTCCTTGGTCTTAGTGACCCATTCCAAAGCGGCTATAACCGGCAAAACATCTTCTTTCTGAAGGGTTGCCAGCCTTATTCATGGGTATATGCGCATGCCACGTTCATGGCATGTTGCGCGCGCCAATAACCCCGCTGTTCTTTTGCTACGCGGCGTTAAGTGGAGGATGCTGGTCTTCTTTCTTCAGGAATGTCGCAAATGCTACGGCGATGCTTTCGGCGGCGGGCATGTTGCCCGGCTGTAATCGTAGTATTTCAATCCCCAGCTGCTTAAATGCGGCGTTCTTTACAGCATCCGATTGCTGTCGGTCTGCGGCCTCATGTGTCGAGTCGTCAAGCTCAATGACTGCCACAACAGAAAAGTCCTTCCGGCAAACGACGTAATCAACGCTCTTTTTGCTTATTGCGTTGAACTGCCCCTGCCAGTTTTTGTTCCCCTGCTTACGGATTCCGACAAGGCCAGACATTGGTACTTGAGCCAGAATAATCAACTCTGGCAGTGCTTCCACAAGACGGTGATACAGCACCTGCTCAACTTCTGTCAGCACCGCTTTCCTAAAGTAAGGAACATCGCTGGCACCATCTCCGCTTTCTTCCTTTTGCAGCTTAGCCTTAATGATCGTGTTGAATAGCACGATCAAAAGCAGCACCCCTATTAAGACGAATATGTAACTCATTTCTAAGCCTCGTTTCGGTTTATTCGCCTGTCATTTTGCACAACTGGGGCTACGCAAGGCTATTCGTGTCTCCTGCATTGTAGATGGGGCATCTAAGCGTATTCACGATGCAATTTGTTATGTGCATCGTTCAAAGCACGACTCCGGCGTTACTGCTGCTGCGATGTTGATGCTTGGAATATCTGAGGCACGGCTTGGAGGCCTTCTCCGCCACTTAAACGGCCATCTGATTTAATCAGGGTGGCTTTTTTGCTCAGTGTTGGGTAGTCATTACCCGCTTGGCTAATGAGCGGCCACTTTGACGGTTGTTGAGTCGCCCGAACAGCATTTAGCTTGGCGGTGACCTGCTCCCCGAGAATAGTCCGGAATTGAATTAGAGTTTGCCTCAACGGAGGCAACATGAAGAAGCGATTCACGGAAGAACAAATCATTGGCA
>LNDZ01000020.1 GCA_001464495.1 Betaproteobacteria bacterium Ga0074130 | reverse complement strand
GTCAAGCTGATCTGCCCGATCGCCATGGAAGAAGGTCTGCGCTTCGCTATCCGTGAAGGCGGTCGTACCGTCGGCGCCGGCGTCGTCGCTAAGATCATTGAATAAGGCTTAGCGCCGATTCAATAATTGCAAAGTCATTCGAAGGGGAGTGTCCCTCTCTTTCGAATGCAGCCCAAAACCTAAGTATTGGTATTGAGGCGAATTAATACTTGCAAGTAGTTTGAAAGCGCGGTACACTCGCGCCCTTTCGTGTTTCACGGATGCAGATCGCATCCAGGTGCGCAGCGGGTTTTGCCGCTGGTGCCTTAGCTCTTTAAGGAATTGTTGTCATGCAAAGTCAAAAGATTCGTATCCGCCTCAAGGCTTTCGATTATCGTTTGATCGATCAGTCTGCACTTGAGATTGTTGATACTGCAAAGCGTACCGGCGCAGTTGTGCGTGGTCCGGTTCCGCTGCCAACGCGTATTGAGCGTTTCGACGTGCTGCGTTCCCCGCACGTGAACAAGACCTCGCGCGACCAATTCGAAATTCGTACCCATCTGCGCCTGATGGACATCATCGATCCGACCGATAAGACGGTTGATGCGCTGATGAAGTTAGATCTCCCGGCTGGCGTGGATGTCGAAATCAAGTTGCAATAAGTTTTACTTGGCGGCCCGCATGCGAGTCGCCTTTGCTGTTTCTTAGTTTTAAACATTGTTGTTGTAGTTTTTACTCAGCGCCCAGCCAATCGTAGCGGGGCATTTGGAGAATAAAATGAGTCTAGGCCTTGTCGGACGCAAGGTCGGCATGACGCGTATTTTCGCGGATGATGGTTCCACCATCCCCGTGACCGTACTCGATGTGTCGAACAATCGCGTCACACAAATCAAGACGCCTGAAACTGACGGCTATGCCGCAGTCCAGGTGACCTTTGGCAAGCGCCGCGCCAGCCGTGTTAATAAGGCTGCTGCGGGCCACCTCGCCAAAGCCGGTGTTGAAGCCGGTGAAGTGTTGAAAGAATTCCCGGTCGCTCAGGATCAGCTTGCTAGCCTTAAGGCTGGTGATGTGATTGCTGTGTCGATCTTTGCTGTCGGCCAAAAGGTCGATATCAGCGGTACTACCATCGGTAAGGGGTTTGCTGGCGCCATTAAGCGTCACCACTTCTCCTCGCAGCGTGCCAGCCACGGTAACTCCGTGTCGCACAATGCGCCGGGTTCGATCGGTATGGCGCAAGATCCGGGTCGCGTTTTCCCGGGTAAGCGCATGGCTGGTCATCTGGGCGATGCTGCCGTTACCACGCAAAATCTCGAAATCGTTCGCATCGACGAAGCCCGCCAGCTCCTGCTGGTAAAGGGTGCAGTCCCAGGTGCGCGTAACGGTGACGTGGTCGTGCGTCCTGCTGTGAAGGGGGCATGATGGAACTGAATGTCATTAATGATCAAGGCCAGAAGTCGGCGACTGTAAGCGCCTCTGATGCCTTGTTTGCTCGTGAGTACAACGAAGCGCTGATTCATCAGCTGGTTGTTGCCTACCAAGCCAATGCGCGCTCAGGCAATCGTAAGCAGCTGACTCGCGCTGAAGTGCATCACAGCACCAAGAAGCCATTCAAGCAAAAGGGTACGGGTAATGCTCGTGCAGGTATGACCTCCAGCCCATTGTGGCGTAGTGGTGGTCGTGCTCACCCGAATTCGCCGGATGAGAACTTCAGCCAAAAGATCAACCGCAAGATGTACCGCGCTGGTATTGCTGCCATTCTTTCGCAGCTCGCACGTGAGGATCGCCTGTCGGTTGTGAATGATCTGTCGCTGGCTGCGCCAAAGACCAAGCTGTTGGCTGAAAAGCTTAAGGGCATGGGTCTGGAGTCTGTGTTGCTGGTGACTGATACCATTGATTCGAACCTTGAGTTGGCGTCCCGCAACCTGCCGAATGTGCTGGTGCTTGAAGCTCATCAAGCTGACCCGGTGTCGCTGATTCGCTTCTCCAAGGTGGTGTTCACCAAGGGTGCAGTGAGCAAGATTGAGGAGATTCTGGCATGAGTAACTTCAATCAAGAGCGTCTGCTGCAAGTCCTGGTTGCCCCGCAAATTTCCGAAAAGGCAACGTTCATTGCAGACAAGAATGAACAAATCGTCTTTATCGTGACCCCTGATGCGACCAAGCCTGAAATCAAGGCTGCTGTCGAGTTGCTGTTCAAGGTCAAGGTTGCTTCTGTGCAGACTGCTACCCAAAAGGGTAAGGTCAAGCGCTTCGGTCGCTTCAGTGGTCGTCGCAGCGATGTGAAGAAGGCTTTTGTGTGCCTTGAGCCCGGTCAGGAAATCAACTTCGCTGATGGAGGTGCTGCATAATGGCACTCGTTAAAGTTAAGCCGACGTCGCCTGGTCGCCGTAGCGTTGTTAAGGTTGTCAATGCCGATCTGTACAAGGGTCGTCCGGTTGCTTCGCTGCTCGAAAAGAAGACCAGCAAGGCAGGCCGTAACAACCACGGTCGTATCACCACCCGTCACCAAGGTGGTGGCCACAAGCAGCACTACCGCGTTGTTGACTTCCGTCGCAACAAGGATGGTATTCCGGCCAAGGTCGAGCGTCTTGAGTACGACCCTAACCGCAGCGCTAACCTAGCTCTGTTGCTGTACGTGGATGGCGAACGCCGCTACATCATTGCCCCGAAGGGTATTGCTGTTGGTGCCGCGATCATGAGTGGTTCTGAGGCTCCGATCAAGTCGGGCAATGCACTTCCGATCCGCAACATCCCAGTGGGTTCGACCATTCACTGTATCGAAATGCTGCCGGGCAAGGGCGCGCAAATCGCCCGTTCCGCTGGTACGTCGGCTCAGTTGCTAGCGCGTGAAGGCATCTACGCGCAAGTGCGTCTGCGCTCCGGTGAAATTCGTCGCGTGCATGTTGATTGCCGTGCCACCATCGGTGAAGTTGGCAACGAGGAACATTCGCTGCGCTCCATCGGTAAGGCAGGTGCAATGCGTTGGCGTGGTGTTCGTCCGACCGTTCGCGGTGTGGTGATGAACCCGGTCGATCACCCGCACGGTGGTGGTGAAGGTAAGACCGGCGAAGGCCGTGTCCCAGTTAGCCCGTGGGGTACCCCAGCTAAGGGTTACCGTACCCGTAGCAACAAGCGCACGAACAATATGATTGTTCAGCGTCGCCACAAGCGTTAAGGATAAGACATGGCACGTTCAGTCAAAAAGGGCCCGTTCGTCGACGCCCATTTGCTCAAGAAGGTCGATGCAGTCCGCACCTCCAGCGATAAGCGCCCGGTTAAGACCTGGTCGCGTCGTTCGACGGTACTGCCTGATTTCATCGGCTTGACCATCGCAGTGCATAACGGCAAACAGCATATTCCGGTCTTCATTTCGGAAAACATGGTTGGCCATAAGCTTGGCGAGTTCGCCCTGACCCGTACTTTCAAGGGTCATACCGGCGGCAAGAAAGCCAAGAAGTAAGGAGTGATGATGGAAACCAATGCAACTTTGCGCGGTGTTCATCTGTCTGCCCAGAAGGGTCGCCTCGTGGCTGACCAAATCCGTGGCAAGTCGGTAGAACAAGCACTCAACATCCTGGCATTCAGCCCCAAGCGTGGTGCTGCAATCATCAAGAAGGTGCTCGAGTCGGCAATCGCCAACGCCGAACACAATGATGGTGCAGACATTGATGCGCTGAAGGTTTCGCGCATCTACGTGGAAAAGGGTACTTCGATGAAGCGTTTCACCGCACGGGCCAAGGGCCGCGGTAATCGCATCCTCAAGCAAACCTGCCACATCTACCTCACGGTCGGTGCTTAAGGAGAAGTTATGGGACAGAAAATTCACCCGACCGGATTCCGCCTCGCGGTAACGCGTAACTGGAACTCCAAGTGGTTTGCTACGAGCAAGAACTTCCCGCAGATGCTGAAGGAAGACATCGATGTTCGTGAGTACCTGAAGAAGAAGTTGGCACACGCCTCTGTTGGTCGCGTCGTTATTGAGCGTCCAGCCAAGAACGCTCGTGTCACCGTTTATAGCGCCCGTCCGGGTGTTGTTATCGGTAAGAAGGGCGAGGACATTGAAAGCCTCAAGGCTGATCTGCAAAAGCGTATGGGCGTACCCGTCCATGTGAACATCGAAGAAATCCGCAAGCCGGAAATCGATGCTCAGCTGATCGCTGATTCGATCGCTCAACAGCTTGAGAAGCGAATCATGTTCCGTCGCGCTATGAAGCGTGCCATGCAAAACGCCATGCGTTTGGGTGCCCAAGGCATCAAGATCATGTCGGCTGGCCGTCTGAATGGTGCAGAAATTGCACGTACCGAGTGGTATCGCGAAGGCCGTGTGCCGCTGCATACCCTGCGTGCTGATATCGACTACGCAACTTCGGAAGCGTCGACGACCTACGGCATTATCGGTATCAAGGTGTGGGTGTTCAAGGGTGAAATGCTTGGCAAGAACGAGCAGCCTGTAGCCGCCGCCCCGGAAGCCGAAGACAAGCGCCCGCGCCGTGATGGCAAGCCGGCCGCCCGTCCGCGTAAGGCATCTGATGCCAAGCCGGAAGGTGCTGCTGATGATGCCAAGAAGGCACCGGTCAAGCGCGTGCGCAAGGCAGTCGCCAAGACTGACGGCGCTGCAGAGACCAAGGAGTAATAAGCCATGCTGCAACCATCACGCAGAAAATATCGCAAGGAACAAAAAGGCCGTAACACGGGTGTTGCTACTCGTGGTGCCAAGGTGAGCTTCGGTGACTTCGGTCTCAAGGCTGTTGGCCGCGGCCGTCTGACTGCACGTCAGATCGAAGCTGCCCGTCGTGCCATGACCCGTCACATTAAGCGTGGCGGCCGTATCTGGATCCGTGTCTTCCCGGACAAGCCGATTTCCAAGAAGCCGGCTGAAGTTCGGATGGGTAACGGTAAGGGTAGCCCGGAGTATTGGGTTGCTGAAATCCAGCCGGGCAAGGTTTTGTATGAAATGGACGGCGTGGACGAGACGCTGGCGCGCGAGGCTTTCCGCCTGGCTGCCGCTAAGCTGCCAATCGAAACCACTTTCGTCGTGCGCCAACTGGGGTAAGCCATGAAAGCAAGTGAACTGAAGAGCAAGAGCGAAGCTGAGCTGCAGAAAGAGCTGCTGGAACTGCGTAAGACGCAATTCTCGCTGCGCATGCAGGGGGCTACCCAGCAACTGACGAATACCAGCCAGATTGGCAAGGTGCGCAAGGATATCGCGCGCGTCAAGACCATTCAGCATCAGAAGGCGAGCGGAAAATGAGCGAAACTAGCGAAAAAATCCACCGCACACTGGTTGGTCGTGTGGTGAGCGATAAGATGAACAAGACAGTGACAGTGCTGGTCGAGCGTAAGGTAAGGCATCCGCTCATCGGCAAGATCATGGTCAAGTCCAAGAAGTACCATGCTCACGTCGAGGGCCTGGAGGCCGGTGAAGGCGATCTCGTGCAAATCGAGGAGTGCGCACCGATTTCCAAGACCAAGGCATGGCGTGTAACGTCTGTAATGGAAAAAGCCCGCATCGCTTGATCGGCTTTTTTTGCAGTAAATGTAAATAGTAGTTGACAGGGTAGGGGCGGGCTGTCAAAATCTCGCCTCTTTTCTGCTGCTTCGGCTGGGCTTTCTTGGTCCGGCTGTTTTTCAACCCGAACGGGTTCCAAGACTGACTGCTGGTTGCGCGAGCGCCGGTGGGACAAGTTGGAGATATAAATTAAATGATCCAAATGCAATCGGTTCTGAACGTTGCCGACAACACCGGCGCGCGTTCGGTGATGTGCATCAAGGTGCTGGGCGGCTCTAAGCGTCGCTATGCTGGCATCGGTGATGTCATCAAGGTCAGCATCAAGGATGCTGCACCACGTGGGCGTGTCAAAAAGGGCGAAGTTTATAACGCCGTGGTGGTTCGTACCGCCAAGGGTGTTCGTCGCTCAGATGGTTCGCTTGTTAAGTTCGATGGCAATGCTGCCGTCTTGCTGAATAACAAGCTTGAGCCGATTGGCACGCGTATTTTTGGGCCGGTCACGCGTGAGCTTCGTACTGAGAAGTTCATGAAGATCGTCTCGCTGGCGCCAGAAGTTCTGTAAGGGGTGCGCGCATGAACAAGATTCGTACGGGCGACGAGGTCGTCGTCCTCACTGGCAAAGACAAGGGCAAGCGTGGCGCTGTCACGCAGTGGCTCGGTGATAAGGTCGTTGTGGCTGGTATCAACCGTGTCAAGAAGCATGTCAAGCCAAACCCGGTTAGGGGTGAAAACGGTGGCATCATCGAAAAAGAGATGCCGATCCAGATTTCCAACGTAGCGCTGTTCAACCCGGCCACCCAAAAGGCGGATCGTGTTGGCTTCAAGCTGCTGGACGATGGTCGCAAGGTTCGCTTCTTTAAGTCGAACGGCGAAGTCGTCGACGCTGCATAAGGAACTGACATGGCTCGCTTGCAACAATTTTACAAAGAGACCGTGACGGCTGAATTGCAGAGGCAATTCAACTACACCTCGGTTATGGAAATTCCGCGCATCACCAAGATCACTCTTAATATGGGTGTGGGTGAGGCTGTGGGTGACAAGAAAGTGCTTGAACACGCTGTTGCTGATATGACCAAGATCGCCGGTCAAAAGCCAGTGATCACCAAGGCCAAGAAAGCAATCGCCGGTTTCAAAATCCGTGAGGGTTATCCGATTGGTTGTATGGTTACCCTGCGTGGTACCAGCATGTATGAATTCCTTGATCGCTTGGTGACGGTAGCGCTGCCGCGTATCCGTGACTTCCGTGGTATCTCGGGCAAGGGTTTTGACGGTCGTGGCAACTACAACGTCGGTTTCAAGGAACAGATCATCTTCCCGGAAATCGAGTACGACAAGATCGATGCGCTGCGCGGCATGAACGTCAGCATTACCACCACTGCGAAGACGGATGCGGAAGCCAAGGCGCTTCTCGCCGCTTTCAAGTTCCCGTTCAAGAACTGAGGGAAACATGGCGAAACTTGCACTTATCAATCGTGAAGCGAAGCGTGCCAAGATGGTGGCGAAATATGCCGCCAAGCGTGCTGCGCTGAATGCAATCATTGACAATGCCAAGCTGTCGGATGAGGAGCGCCAAGCTGCGCGCCTCAAGCTCCAACAGCTTCCGCGTGATTCTGCACCGACACGTCAGCGTAATCGCTGTGCGCTAACCGGTCGTCCGCGTGGCGTGTTCCGTAAATTTGGTCTGGGCCGGATGAAGTTGCGCGATATCGCTATGCGCGGCGAAATTCCAGGCATGACCAAGGCCAGCTGGTAAGGAGATCGACAAATGAGTATGACTGATCCGATCGCCGATATGCTGACCCGTATCCGTAATGCACAGATGGCTGAGAAGGCCGCTGTCACCATGCCTTCGTCGAAGCTCAAGGTGTCGATCGCCAAGGTGCTGAAGGATGAGGGCTATATCGACGACTTCGCTATCCGTGAAAACGGTGGCTTGTCCCAGCTTGATATTGCGCTGAAGTACTACGCTGGCCGCCCGGTCATTGAGCGTATTGAGCGCATTTCTAAGCCTGGTCTGCGTGTGTACAAGGGTGCGAATGATTTGCCCCGTGTCATGAATGGCCTGGGTATCGCCATTGTTTCCACCCCCAAGGGTGTGATGACTGACAGCAAGGCACGTGCCGGCAACATCGGCGGCGAAGTCCTCTGCGTCGTGGCGTAAGGAGATATGACAATGTCACGCGTTGCAAAATATCCCGTTGAACTGCCGCAAGGCGTTGATGTCACCATTGCTGGTGGCGAAGTCAGCGTCAAGGGTCCTCTGGGCACCCTAAAGCAGCCTCTGCTCCCGTCTGTGACCATCGAGAAGGAAGGTTCTTCTCTGCAGGTTAAGGCTGTTGCTGGTGCTGTTAATGCAGGTGCCATGTCTGGTACCCAGCGCGCACTGTTGAACAACATGGTGATCGGTGTTAGCAAGGGCTTCGAGCGCAAGCTGACCCTGGTTGGCGTGGGTTACCGTGCGCAGGCACAGGGCGACAAGCTGAACTTGAGCTTGGGCTTCTCGCATCCGGTGGTGCATGACATGCCGCAAGGCATCAAGGTCGAGACCCCTACTCAGACCGAGATCATCATCAAGGGTATCAACAAACAAGTGGTTGGCCAGGTGGCTGCCGAGATTCGTGCTTATCGTTCACCAGAGCCTTACAAGGGCAAGGGTGTTCGTTACTCCGACGAAACGGTTGCCATCAAGGAAACCAAGAAGAAGTAAGGGCGATAGATTATGGACAAAAAAGAAACTCGTCTGCGCCGCGCGCGCAGGACCCGTCTCAAGATCGCCGAGCTCAAGGTGGCTCGTCTGGCGGTGCATCGCACCAACAGCCACATCTACGCCCAGATCTTCTCCGGTTGCGGCACGCAAGTGCTGGCAGCTGCTTCCACTGCTGAAAAGGCAGTCAGCACCCAGTTGGCAAACGGCGGCAACGTCGCAGCCGCTACCGTTATCGGCAAGCTAATTGCTGAGCGCGCGAAGGCCAAGGGTGTGGAAGAAGTTGCTTTCGATCGTTCCGGGTTCCGTTACCACGGTCGCGTCAAGGCGCTGGCCGAAGCCGCCCGCGAAGGCGGCCTCAAGTTCTAAGCGAGATTAAAAATGGCTAAACCGCAAGGTAAAAAGCAGCAACAGGCGCAGGAAGAACGCGACGACGGCTTGCGCGAGAAAATGGTTGCGATCAACCGCGTCACGAAGGTTGTGAAGGGTGGTCGTATCATGGGTTTCGCAGCATTGACCGTGGTTGGTGATGGCGACGGTGCTGTTGGTATGGGCAAGGGCAAGTCCCGCGAAGTGCCGGTGGCTGTGCAAAAGGCAATGGACGAAGCTCGTCGCAAGATGAATAAGGTCAGCCTGAAGTCCGGCACCCTGCAGCACACTGTCACTGGCAAGCACGGCGCAGCCGTGGTGTTGATGCAACCGGCCTCGCCGGGTACCGGCATCATCGCTGGTGGTCCGATGCGTGCAGTGTTCGAAGTGATGGGTGTGACTGACGTTGTGGCCAAGTGCTTGGGTTCTACCAACCCATACAACGTGGTTCGTGCAACCCTGAACGGCCTGTTTGCAACCAGCACCCCGTCGGAAATTGCCGCCAAGCGTGGTAAGACCGTCGCTGAAATTCTGGAGTAAGCACATGTCCGACAAGAAGATCAAGGTCACGCTCGTCAAGAGCCTGATCGGTACCAAGCAGGATCATCGTGCCACCGTGCGTGGTCTGGGTCTGCGTAAGCTTAATAGCAGCGCGCTCCTGGAAGATACCCCATCGGTTCGCGGCATGATCCACAAGGTGTCCTACCTCGTCAAAGTTGAGGGCTAATAGATCATGGAACTGAATACAATCAAGCCGGCTGACGGCGCTACGCACTACAAGAAGCGTGTTGGTCGTGGTATCGGTAGTGGCCTTGGCAAGACTGCTGGTCGCGGCCATAAAGGTCAGAAGTCCCGTGCTGGTGGCTTCCACAAGGTTGGTTTTGAGGGCGGTCAAATGCCGCTGGCACGTCGTCTGCCAAAGCGTGGCTTTGTCTCGCTGACCGCTGGCCGCAATGCCGAAGTGCGTTTGTCTGAGCTGGAAAAGCTACCAGTTGATCAAGTCGATCTGCTGACCTTGAAGCAAGCAGGTGTAATCCCTGCTGACTCGTTGTCGGCAAAGGTGATTTTGTCCGGCGCGCTGACCAAGAAGATCGTTCTGCGCGGCGTTGGTGCTACTAAAGGCGCTAAGGCAGCCATCGAAGCTGCCGGTGGCAGCGTCGCAGCTGACTAAGTAACAAGGTAAGGTTTCGTGGCGACAGCAACTCCAGCCCTAGGCAAGACCGGTAAGTTTGGTGATCTGTGGAGCCGTTTATGGTTCCTGCTCGGCGCATTGGTTGTGTACCGCATTGGTGCGCATATCCCAGTGCCTGGTATTGATCCGCTAAAGCTTGCCGAGCTTTTTCAGAGCCAACAAGGCGGCATCCTCGGGGTGTTCAATTTGTTCTCGGGCGGTGCGCTGTCGCGCTTTACCATCTTCGCGTTGGGCATCATGCCTTACATTTCTGCCTCGATCATCATGCAGTTGATGACGATCGCTCTGCCGCAGTTTGAAGCGCTGAAGAAGGAGGGTGAAGCCGGTCGCCGCAAGATTACGCAATATACGCGCTACGGCACTGTAGCGTTGGCCTTGTTTCAAGGGATTGGCATTGCGGTCGCACTTGAAGCGCAACCTGGCCTAGTTCTCGATCCTGGCATGTTGTTCCGTTTTACAGCAGTGATGACCTTGCTGACCGGCACCATGTTTCTTATGTGGCTGGGTGAGCAAATCACTGAGCGTGGTTTAGGTAATGGCATTTCCATCATTATCTTCGCGGGTATTGTGTCCGGTTTGCCGAGTTCGCTTGGCGGTTTGTTTGAGTTGATTCGCACTGGGTCAATGCATCCTTTGGCTGGTTTGTTCATTTGCCTGCTTGTGGTTGCAGTTACTTATGTTGTCGTTTTCGTTGAACGTGGCCAGCGTAAGATTCTGGTTAACTACGCGAAGCGCCAAGTGGGTAACAAGATTTATGGTGGACAGAGCTCCCATCTGCCGTTGAAGCTGAATATGTCGGGTGTGATTCCGCCGATCTTTGCATCATCGATCATTTTGTTCCCAGCGACAGCGGCGAGCTGGTTCAGCTCAGGTAACGAAAGCATGCGTTGGTTGAAGGACGTGGCGGCTACGTTGTCACCCGGTCAACCGATCTATGTAATGTTGTATGCGCTGGCAATTGTTTTCTTCTGTTTTTTCTACACGGCGTTGGTTTTCAATTCACGTGAGACTGCCGACAATCTGAAGAAAAGTGGTGCGTTTGTCCCTGGCATCCGCCCAGGTGAACAAACCTCCAAGTACATTGACAAGATACTGATGCGCTTGACCCTTGTGGGCGCGATTTACATCACGATTGTTTGTTTGTTACCCGAGTTTTTGATTCTCAAGTGGAATGTACCGTTTTACTTTGGTGGTACAAGTCTGTTGATTATCGTTGTAGTAACCATGGACTTCATGGCACAAGTTCAGGCTTACCTGATGTCGCACCAGTACGAAAGCCTGTTGAAAAAAGCTAATTTCAAGGGCCAGGGTCTGCCTGGTCGTTAAAAAGGTTTATGTCGAAGGAAGACGTTATTGAAATGCAGGGGGAGGTTGTTGAAAACCTTCCGAATGCAACCTTTAGGGTTAAGCTGGAAAATGGGCACATTGTGCTCGGACATATCTCCGGCAAGATGCGCATGCACTACATTCGCATCCTTCCCGGTGACAAGGTAACTGTACAGTTGACGCCATATGATCTGACTAAAGGTCGTATTGTGTTCCGCGCCAAGTAGTAGTGCTGGAACGATAGTCCGTTCTTTAAGAATTGTTCAATGCCTGTTCCCTCGACAGGCGGCGAAAAGCGCAAGGGGTGGCTGCCCCCGAGCAACCCGAGTAATCGGGCGTGAGTTTTAAAAGTTGTAACCGGAGACAATTATGAAAGTTCTGGCTTCAGTGAAGTGTATTTGCCGTAATTGCAAGATCATTCGGCGTAATCGCGTGGTTCGTGTCATTTGTACCGATCCTCGCCACAAGCAGCGTCAAGGTTGACGCAAAATAGTGACCTGCGATATACTCGCGGGTTTTCCGTTCCACGACGATTAGGGTGACCTAGTTATGGCCCGCATCGCAGGCGTCAATATTCCGAATCATCAGCATGCCGAAATCGCTTTGACAGCGATCTTTGGTGTCGGTCGCACCCGCGCACAGAAAATTTGTGACGCAGCAGGTGTTGTTCGTTCCAACAAAATCAAGGACCTCACGGATGCTCAACTCGAGCGTCTGCGTGAAGAGGTCGGTAAGTTCACTGTCGAAGGTGACTTGCGTCGTGAAGTCACGATGAGCATTAAGCGTCTGATGGACTTGGGCTGCTATCGCGGTCTGCGTCATCGTCGCGGTCTGCCGTGCCGTGGCCAACGTACCCGCACGAATGCTCGTACCCGTAAGGGCCCGCGCAAGTCGATCGCTGGCGCCAAGAAGTAATCAGGAACCTTAAATATGGCAAAGACTGCAGCTAAAGTCCGTAAGAAGGTCAAGAAGAACGTAGCAGAAGGTATCGCTCACGTTCACGCTTCCTTCAATAATACGATCATCACCATCACCGATCGTCAGGGCAATGCCCTGTCGTGGGCTACCTCTGGCGGCGCTGGCTTCAAAGGCTCCCGCAAGAGCACCCCGTTTGCTGCTCAGGTTGCTGCTGAAGCAGCCGGCAAGGTGGCAATTGAATGTGGTGTGAAGAACCTCGAAGTTCGCATCAAGGGTCCAGGCCCTGGTCGCGAATCGGCGGTGCGTGCCCTGAATGCCCTTGGCATTAAGATCTCGAGCATCACCGACATCACCCCGATTCCCCACAACGGATGCCGGCCGCCCAAGCGCCGCCGCATCTAATCAGGAGACGAAACCGTGGCCCGTAATCTTGATGCCAAGTGCCGTCAATGCCGCCGTGAGGGCGAGAAGTTGTTCCTCAAGGGCGAGAAGTGCTTTACCGATAAGTGCGCGATTGAGCGCCGAAGCTATGCTCCTGGCCAACACGGTCAGAAGTCTGGCGCCCGTCTGTCCGGCTATGGTCAGCAACTGCGTGAGAAACAAAAGATTCGCCGTACGTATGGCGTTCTAGAGCGTCAATTCCGCAAGACCTTCGCCATTGCCGAAAGCCGCAAGGGTCAGACTGGTGAGAACCTCCTGCAATTGCTGGAAGCTCGCTTGGACACCGTTGCTTACCGTATGGGTTTTGGTGCTTCGCGCGCTGAATCCCGTCAGGTTGTGCGTCATAACGGCGTGCTGGTTAACGGCAAGCGTGTGAACATCCCTTCCTACGTTGTCCGTGCGGGCGATGTGGTTGAACTGACCGAAGCTGCTCGTGGCCATCTGCGCACTAAGGCTGCTCTGGCTGCTGCTGAATCACGTGGCTTCCCTGAGTGGGTGAGTGTGGATGTCAAGGCTGCTAAGGGTACTTTCAAGGCACTGCCGCAACGCGCCGAGCTTTCCTCGTCGCTGAACGAAGGCCTCGTGGTCGAACTCTACTCGCGCTAATCGAATGTGACTGGCGATACGGGCATAGGATAACTATGGCCCGTATCGTCGTTGCTATTTAACGAAGGAATGCAGATGCAAAGCAGTGCTCTTCTGAAACCGCGCATCATTGACGTACAGACTCTGTCGCCGGTGCACGCCCGCGTCGTCATGGAACCGTTTGAGCGTGGCTACGGCCATACGCTCGGCAACGCCCTGCGTCGTATTCTTCTGTCCTCGCTGCCAGGTGCAGCAGTGACCGAAGTTTCGATCGAAGGCGTGCTCCATGAGTACTCGACGCTTGATGGTGTCCGCGAAGACGTCGTTGATGTCCTTCTGAACCTGAAGGGTGTTGTATTCAAGTTGCAGAATCGTAGCGAAGTCCAACTGACCCTCGCCCGTAACGGCGAAGGTGTAGTCAAGGCTGGCGATATTGAACTGCCACATGATGTCGAAATCATCAATCCAGATCACGTGATTGCTCACGTTGCTCCTGGCGGCAAGCTCAGCATTCAACTGACCGTGGAAACTGGTCGTGGTTATGTGCCTGCCAATACCCGCCCGCAAGACAAGGAAAGCAAGGCGATTGGCCGCATCCTGCTGGATGCTTCCTACAGCCCTGTTCGCCGTGTCAGCTACGCAGTTGAGTCGGCTCGTGTCGAACAACGTACCGATCTTGACAAGCTGATTATCGATATCGAGACCAGCGGTGCTGTTGATCCTGAAGAGTCGATCCGTCATTCGGCTCGTCTGCTGATGGAACAACTGTCGGCGTTTGCTGATCTGGAAGGTACCCCATCGGCACCTGAAGCCAAGGCCACCACAACTGTTGATCCAGTTCTGATGCGCCCGGTTGATGATCTGGAGCTGACTGTGCGTTCGGCTAATTGCCTCAAAGCTGAAAACATCTATTACATCGGTGATCTGATTCAACGCACCGAGACTGAGCTTCTCAAGACCCCGAACCTGGGTCGTAAGTCGCTGAACGAAATCAAGGAAGTCCTCGCTTCGCGTGGTCTGACCCTTGGCATGAAGCTCGAGAACTGGCCTCCGGTCGGTCTCGAAAAAATGGGCTAAGCCGGATAAACGGATAGCTCGACTGGGGGTGACGACATTTCGTTGCCCCCTTGTTTTAACTGAACAACAAAAACAATTAACCGACGACTTGCATTGCGCGGTCGCCGTATAAAAAGGAAATAGAAATGCGTCACGGAAACGGACTTCGTAAGCTCAATCGTACTTCGTCACATCGCGCTGCGATGCTGCGCAACATGGCTAACTCCCTGCTGCGTCACGAAGCTATCAAGACCACTGTGCCTAAGGCCAAGGAACTGCGCCGCGTTGTCGAGCCGCTGATCACCCTGGGCAAGAAGCCGAGCTTGGCTAACCGCCGTCTGGCCTTTGACCGCACGCGTGATCGTGAAATGGTCGTCAAGCTGTTTGATGTGCTGGGCCCACGTTTCGCAAACCGCAATGGCGGCTATCTGCGTATCCTCAAGATGGGTTTCCGTCTCGGTGACAATGCACCGATGGCTTATGTCGAGTTGCTGGATCGTCCAGAACAGACCGAAGCTGTTGAAGTGGCTGACGCTGAGTAACTCAGTCGTTTAGTAAATAAAAAAGCCGACGTAAGTCGGCTTTTTTATTGCCTGCTGCTTAGCATAGAAGCCGTGTGCTAATCGGCAACAATGCTCGCCACCTGATCTTCCTGAATCTGTAAGGCCCACATCTGGGCATACATCCCACCAGCCTCAAGCAGTTCGCGATGACTACCGCGTTCGATGACTTTGCCTTGATCAAGTACCAGGATTTGGTCCGCTTTCATGACGGTGGATAAGCGGTGTGCAATGATCAAGGTGGTGCGTCCTTGAGCAGCAAACTCAAGTTGTTCTTGAATAGCCTGTTCTGTCTTGGAGTCGAGTGCTGAGGTGGCCTCATCGAAGATCAGAATGGGCGGATTCTTGAGCAGCGCCCTAGCAATCGCCACCCGTTGTTTTTCACCGCCAGAAAGCTTGAGGCCACGCTCACCGACTTGTGTGAGATATCCATCAGGTAGGTGCGATATGAAGCCATCGAGCTGAGCAGCTTTGGCCGCAGCATAGACTTCGTCCTCATTGGCCGTGGGGCGTCCATACTGAATGTTATAAAACAGCGTGTCGTTGAACAGAACCGTATCCTGCGGGACGATACCAATGGCAGCGCGCAAGGTCGCTTGCGTCAACGTGCGAATATCCTGTCCGTTAATGCGGATGTGACCACTGCCCACATCGTAGAAGCGATAAAGCAAGCGTGCGAGCGTGGATTTACCGAGGGAGCTACCGGCTGGGATCGCAAAATCAACACTATGAAGAATCTCACGCCGACTGTCGTAACTGAAGCTGACAGCCTCAAAACGAACCTCGCAGTCGTGGGAATCAAGTGGCTGGGCATCTGGCGCGTCCTGAATCTCCAGATGTTGCTGTTTGAGGGCAAACAGACGTTCGATATCAGTCAACGCCTGACGAATTTCTCGGTATAAGACGCCGAGGAAATTGAGTGGAATGTAGAGCTGGATTAGAAATGCATTGACCAGCACGATGTCTCCGACGGTCATCCGTCCATGCGCCACACCATCTGCGGCGCGCCACATCATCAGTGCGACACCGACAGAAATAATCAGGGATAACTGCGTCTTGACCTGTGCGTTTTCCCAACGCTGCATCTGTACGTCGTAGCGGTCTGCCTCCCAGCGCTCATTGTTGAAATACTTAACCGTCTCGTAGTTGAGCAGACTATCGATGGCACGACTATTCGCGGCTGAGTCAATTTCATTGGCCTCCCGGCGCAGATGCGTGCGCCAGTTGGTGACGACAATCGTGAAGGTCACATACGTAGTCAGCGTAATGACCGTGATGATGGCAAAAGACGATTCATAACGAACCAGCAAAATTCCCAGCACCAAGGCGATCTCGACCAATGTCGGCAGGATCGAGTAAATGGTGTAGCTGAGCAAAGAACCAATCGCGCGGGTACCACGCTCAATATCACGCGTGAGGCCACCGGTCTGGCGCTCCAGATGGAAGCGCAGGCTGAGCGCATGCAGGTGAGAGAACACCTGCAAAGCAATACTACGCACGGCACGCTGACTCACCCGCGCAAAGATGATTTCGCGAAGCTCACCAAATAGGGATGCCGAAAAGCGCAAGCCACCGTAAGCGGCCAAGAGGCCAAGGGGCACCAGAATCATTTGCTGTTGCGTACTCAGCGTGAGGGCATCAACGATGTCCTTAAAAATGAGCGGCACGGCCACATTGGCCAGCTTGGCTGAGATCAGGCAGGTGAGGGCGAACACAACCCGCCATTTCCATTGCCACAGATAAGGCAGCAAGGACTTGATGGTGACCCAATCCTGGCGCTTGCTGGCTGCAGAGGTGGGAGGGGGCAGGGAGGGTGATTTACGCATGCGTGATTATACGGCGCACATCGTTTGACTCCAGCGGTGAGCCGCGTACTATAAGGACATTGGCATGACTACATAAACGTTTCTACTCGAAGGTGCCGTTAAAGGTGCACGCATGAAGGAGGATGGTATGGGGTGGCTAATCCTAATGTTGGGATTTCTGATCATGCTGGCCGGCATTGTCGGCATTTTGGTTTGCGTACCCGCGATCCGTCAGCGCTGGGTAACTGCCCCTCTCTTCAAAATCTATCGCCGCTTACTGCCGATCATGTCGCAGACCGAGCGGGATGCACTGGAGGCCGGCACGGTCTGGTGGGAAGGCGAGCTGTTTGCTGGCAAGCCTGATTGGCAAACACTCCTGAACTACCCGCAGCCACGCTTGAGTGCGGAAGAGCAGAACTTCCTCGATAACGAAGTCGACACCCTGTGCCACCTGGCCGATGATTGGCAAACCACGCATCGACATCAGGACCTGTCACCCGAGGCATGGGCCTACATCAAGGCGCGTGGTTTTCTTGGCATGATTATCCCCAAGCGCTATGGTGGGCTTGAGTTCTCGGCCTATGCGCATTCGCAGGTGGTCGCGAAGTTGGCCTCCCGCTCTTCAGTTGCTGCTGTGTCGGTGATGGTACCCAACTCGCTGGGGCCAGCAGAATTGCTCCTGCATTACGGTACCGAGGCGCAGCGTGAGTATTACCTGCCACGCCTCGCCCGTGGTGAGGAAATCCCTGCCTTTGCCCTTACCAGCCCGCAAGCTGGGTCAGATGCTGCATCAATTCCGGATGTTGGATTTGTTTGCAAGGGCATGTGGAACGGGCAGGAAGTGTTGGGCATGCGCGTGACCTGGGAAAAGCGTTACATCACCTTGGGTCCGATATGTACCTTGCTTGGTCTGGCATTCCGTCTGTATGACCCCGATCATCTGCTGGGAGAAACGGAAGATATCGGCATCACCTGCGCATTGGTCCCACGCGATACGCCGGGCGTAAATATCGGTCGCCGTCACTGGCCGTTAAATGCGGTGTTCCAAAACGGTCCAAACTGGGGTGAGGATGTCTTCATGCCGCTGGACTGGATTATCGGTGGCCCCAAAATGGCCGGACAGGGCTGGCGCATGTTGATGGAGTGTCTTGCTGCAGGGCGTTCTATCTCGCTGCCCGCGTCAACGACCGGCATGGCCAAGTTGGCTGTACGTGCAACCGGCGGCTATGCGCGTGTACGTAGCCAATTCAAGACACCGATTGGCAAGTTTGAAGGGATTGAAGAAGCACTGACCCGCATGGGTGGTTATACCTACATGATGGACGCCGCGCGCATGATGACCGCTGGTGCGATTGATCTAGGCGAAAAGCCGTCAGTCGTTTCCGCTATCGTGAAATATCACGTCACTGAGATGGGGCGGGTGGTGGTCAATGATGCAATGGATGTGCTCGGCGGCAAAGGCATCTGCCTCGGTCCGAACAACTTCATGGCGCGCGCCTACCAGCAGATCCCGATTGGCATTACGGTCGAGGGCGCGAACATTCTCACGCGCAGTCTCATCATCTTCGGGCAGGGCGCGATTCGTTGCCATCCCTATGTGCTCAAGGAAATGGCGGCGGCCCGCAATACGGATCGCGACCAGGGCCTGCTCGAGTTTGATCGCGCCTTATGGGCGCATGTCGGTTTCGCTGTGAAGAACATGTTCCGATCTTTAGGTATGGCGCTGACAGGTTCCCACTTTGTCGATGTGCCGGAGAATATAGCGACAGAGACGCGTCGCTACTATCAGCAGCTCACCCGCTTCTCAGCGGCTTTTGCATTCCTAACCGATGTGTCGATGATCGTATTGGGTGGCGGCCTCAAGCGCCGAGAGAAGTTATCGGCCCGCCTTGGCGACATTCTGTCGCTGATGTATCTGGTATCGGCCACGCTCAAGCGCTATGCCCCCTTGATGCATTGGGCCATCTGGGATGCGATGTTCAAGGCACAGAATGCGTTTGAAGGCGTCCTCGCAAACTTCCCCAGCCGTTCAGTGGCATGGCTGCTGCGCCGTGTAATCTTCCCGCTTGGGCGGCCGTATGTGGTGCCGGCCGATGCACTTGGTGCGCAGGTTGCACAGCGGCTGATTGCGCCCTCGCCAACGCGTGATCGGCTCACGCACAGCATGTTTATCCCCAAGACAGAAGAAGACATCGTCGGTGCCATCGAGCATGCGCTGGAAGCCACACTGGCTGCCGAACCACTGGAGGCACGCATCCGCAATGCCCAGAAAGACGGCCGTATTCAAGGGCGCAATGCGGCCGAGCTGTTGGCAGCAGCGCGTGTCACCGGGATCATCGGTAACGGGGAAGTGGATGTGCTGGCAAGACGAGATGCGCTACGTGACCGCGTGATTCGCGTCGACCATTTCCCGCAAGATTTTGGGAGGGAGGCGGAAGCATGACCTTGTCTTTCATCTCGCCGCTTTCATTTGCCTGTTTGCGCCGTTGTGAGGATGCATCGCTATGAAGTTCGAACCGGTCTACATCGTTGATGGTGCGCGCACACCCTTTTTGAAAAGCCGGAATACGCCGGGGATGTTTTCAGCCTCAGATCTGGCGGTGTCGGCGGGGCGCAGCCTGCTGGTGCGGCAGCCGATTGCGCCGACCGATCTGGACGAAGTGATTCTCGGCTGTGCGATTCCCAGTGTGGATGAAACCAATATCGGTCGAGTAGCGGCATTACGCATGGGCTGTGGCAACAAAGTGCCGGGCTGGACCGTGATGCGCAATTGCGCTTCCGGCATGCAGGCGCTGGATTCAGCCATCGCCAATATTCAGCTCGGCCGTTCGCAGTTAGTCTTGGCCGGAGGTACAGATGCCTTGTCGCGCGCCCCCTTGCTGTTTTCGGAAGAAATGACACGCTGGTTTTCCAGCTTTTCGTCAGCACGCAGCTTGGGCGCCAAGGTTCGCTTGGCGATGAAGTTGCGGCCACGTCACTTTGCGCCGGTCATCGGCCTGTTGCGTGGTCTGACCGATCCTTTCGTTAATCTACTGATGGGTCAGACGGCAGAAAACCTTGCCTGGAAATTTGGTATCAGTCGCCGTCAGCAAGATGAGTTTGCTGCGCTCAGCCAGGTCATTTTGATGCTGAGATCGTTCCCATGGTGGGGCCCGATGGCGCCCCTCTGAATGCTGACGATGGTATCCGCGCCGACTCGACACCGGACAATCTTGCCAAGCTGCGCCCATTCTTTGATCGCAATTATGGCAGTGTGACAGCGGGCAACAGCTCGCAAATTACGGATGGTGCGACCTGGTTGCTGTTGGCCTCGCAAGCTGCCGTCGATCAATACGGTCTCAAGCCAATCGGCCGCATTCTCGATACGCAATGGGCCGGATTGGATCCTGCTCAGATGGGCTTAGGCCCGGTACATGCGGCAACGCCGATCCTGCAACGCCATTATTTACGGTTGAATGATCTGGATGCCTGGGAGATCAATGAGGCATTTGCAGCGCAAGTGCTGGCGTGCACGGCGGCGTGGAATGACGCCGACTATTGTCGTGAGCAGCTCGGTCTATCAGCGCCGCTGGGGCAGATCGACATGGACAAGCTGAATGTCGATGGGGGGGCGATTGCATTGGGCCACCCTGTTGGCGCATCAGGTGCGCGCATCGTGCTGCATTTGCTGCATGTGCTGCGTCGGCGCAAACAGCGTCACGGTATTGCTGCCATTTGCATTGGTGGCGGACAGGGCGGCGCGGTGTTGGTGGAGGCTTTGTCATGAGCTTTAAGAACTGGACGCTCGAACACGATGGTGAGGGCATTACCTGGGTGACGCTGAATCGCCCAGAGGCGAGTGCCAATACGTTGGCGAGCAGCGTGATGGACGAGCTCAGTGATGTGCTGGATGTGCTGGATGAAATCAAGCCCCGCGGTGTGGTGTTCCGCTCTGGCAAGAGCGCCGGGTTTATTGCAGGCGCCGATATCGAAGAGTTTAAGGGCATGGACATTCCCAAGGGCCGTGCGCTGATCAAGCGTGGTTGGGATCTGTTCAATCGGCTCGCGGCAGTGAAGTATCCAACGCTCGCGTTGATTCGCGGGCACTGCATGGGGGGTGGGCTAGAACTGGCTTTGGCCTGCCGCTATCGTATCGTCGTTGATGAGCCGGGCACACGTCTGGCATTGCCTGAGGTCAAGCTCGGCATCGTGCCGGGCTGGGGTGGCATGCTGCGCCTGCCGCGGCTGGTGGGGCCGGCTGTTGCGCTGGATATGATGCTCACAGGTCGGACTGTTGATGCACGCCGCGCCAAAAAAATAGGTCTTGCTGACGCCTGCGTGCCACCGCGTGTCATGACTCAGGCTGCTAAAAGTCTCGTCGTGTCAGGGCAGTCAGCCTATCGGCCTCCCTTGGCGCAACGCTTGCAGAATGGGCTGTTGCGGGGTTTCGTTGCTAAGCAGGCGATAAAGTCAGTCGCGCAAAAGGCCAATCCAATTCACTACCCAGCCCCCTACGCCATCATCGAGATGTGGCGCAACTACGCGGGTAATTCGCTTGAGGTTCCTGCCCATCTGACAACGTCGCTGGATGCGGTACTCAGCTCGACCACGACTGCTAATTTGGTGCGCGTATTCTTCCTGCAAGAGCGGCTGAAGTCATTCGGCAAGGTGGAAGCAGGCGCCGCTGCGAAGTTTGATCCACAGCATGTGCATGTGATTGGTGCCGGGGTGATGGGCGGCGATATTGCAGCTTGGTGTGCTTTACGAGGCTTGCGCGTCACCCTGCAAGATCAGTCGGTGGAGCGGATTGCGCCGGCTATCGTGCGCGCACAGAAAACCTTTGAGCGCAGTCTGCGCGAACCCCGCTTGGTGCGGCAAGCCCTAGACAGGCTGATTCCCGATGCGCATGGCGACGGCGTGATTCAGGCGGATGTGATTATCGAGGCGATCTTCGAGAATCTGGAAGCCAAGCAAACGCTGTTTGCCGATCTGGAGCAGCGCGCAAAACCGACAGCAATTTTGGCCAGCAATACATCGAGTCTCAAACTCGGCGATATTGCTAAGGGCTTGCGCGCACCCGAGCGATTGGTCGGTATTCACTTCTTCAACCCGGTGGCGCAGATGCAGCTGGTTGAGGTGGTCAAGGGGGCGGCAACGTTGGCCGAGCATGTGGAGCGTGCCGCCGTGTTTGTGCGCAAACTCGATAAGCTGCCCCTGCCGGTGGCCGATGCGCCGGGCTTCCTCGTCAATGCGGTGCTTGCCCCGTATCTGGAGGAGGCGATGCGTTGCGTCGATGAAGGCATCGCTCCTGAGTTGGTGGATCGTGCGGCAACCGACTTCGGTATGCCCATGGGGCCCATCGAGCTAGCTGATACTGTCGGGCTAGATATTGCCGCTAAGGTGGGCACGCAGTTGGTGAGCGGGCCGAATGGCAGCCAGCCGGGCGCGACGCCACCACAGCGTTTGAGTGAGCTGCTTGCTGCGGGTCATCTGGGGCGTAAATCAGGGCAAGGCTATTACCGCTATGTCGACGGCAAGCCGCAAAAATCTTCCGTTGCAGAGGCGGCTGAAGACCTGAGTAAGCTAACCGAACGGCTGATCCATCCCATGCTGGCGGCGGCCCAGGCGCTGGTGGCTGCCGGTGTGGTCAGTGATGCGGATGCGGCTGATGCTGGGGTGATCTTTGGGACGGGTTTTGCCCCCTTCCGCGGTGGGCCTTTGCATTATCTGGCCCGTCGTTAAGGATTTGCCCCGCGTCAGTAGCGCAAACATGGCCTAAAAACCGGCTTCCTCAGTCCTTAGGGGCCGGCAAACGCACGCTACCATTGACTAAATTTGGCCTTACTACGGGTAGCGTTTGCACTTGGACAGTATTCTCGAATTCATTGGCGACTTCGGCTGGCGTGAAGCTGTCGTGCTGTGCATCGTCCTGCTGACGGTTTATTTCGTCATCATGGTGTTGCGCTTCATGCAGCTGCCGCGGCCGGATGCGTATCGCTATGGCGACCTGAGGGCGCCCGAGATGCGTTCGCCGCCGCCCGAGTTCGATGCGCCACCGGGCACGGCCTTGGCAGGCATTTGGGAGTCGCCTACCGAGCCTAGCCTGCTACCGGCGCGTCCGGCTGCGCCACGGACGCCGAAGCCTGCCGATGCTGCACCCCCCGAAAATGATTTTGCGACCCAGCTCACGCAGAAAACACTGGAGAGCGAAGTGCGCCAGCTGCGCGACCAATTGGCCGAGTCGCGTCTCGAAATCAGTCGCATGCGTGAAGAGATGGGCAAGCTCAGTGCGGCGCAGAAGGTTTCACCGCTCTACAACGAAGCCATGGCGCTCGCAGTGCGTGGCGTCGATGCTGCCGGCGTGGCAGGTCGTTGCGGAATTTCAATTGCTGAGGCTGAACTGGTGGTGGCGCTGAGCAAGCGTCCTGAACCAGAGGCTTATGCGGAAGCAGAGGGAGAGGGCTATGGCCGAAATGAACGAATCTAGTCCCAACACAGCCGCACCTGTGGATGAGGACCAGTTGCGCCAGCGCCTGTTGCGGCGTATTGGTCTCGCCGGCGTGGTGATTGTGGCGCTGATCTCTAGTTTGGCTATTTTTGATGCTGTGTTTGTTGATCCGCCCGCTCCACCGCCGGTAGCTGTTGAGGCGGCACCTGTTGCCGTGAATCCTGACCCTCTCCCCGCCATGCCGGCTGAGCCCGCTGAGCCGATTGCAGCGACCCCCACAGTTGAGGAAAAGGTCGCTGAGGCTGCACCACCGCCTGAGGCGGCGAAGGAAACGCCACCACCAGCTGCCAAGCCGCCAGCCAACGCCATCAAGGAAATCACTAAGCCTGCACCGCGGAGTGAAGGCAAGCCTGCCCCGGTGGCAGCCCCCGAACGTACTGCTGCACCCAGCCTACCGCCGCCTCCACCAGTGCGTGAGCCGTTGGTCAGCAAGCCGGTTATTGCACAGCCCGCTAATCCGCGCCCGGTCGCAACGGCACCGATTCGTCCGCTGACTGGGGCAGATGAGGCAAGTCGCCGCTACCTCGTGCAAATGGGTGTATTCAGCAATGTCGCCAATGCCGAGGAACTGAAAGCGCGCCTCGACAAGGCAGGAATTCCCACACAGATCGAAGCACGCGTTCAAGTCGGCCCCTTTGCCAACAAGGCAGAGGCGGAGGCTGCACAAAGGAAAATGGCCGCCATGGGCCTCAACGGTTTGCTGGTCTCAGGAAGGAAATAAGTCATGACAATAACAATCAACAGCAGCCGTTACGGACTCATCGAAGTCGCCGAAGACAAAGTGATTGAGTTCGCGGCAGGTCTGCCCGGTTTCGAGGGGCTCACCCGTTTTGCCCTCTTGCATCCGGATGATGACGAACCCAAATATTTCATCCTGCACTCAACTGAAGATGCCGATGTGGCTTTCACCATTACTGATCCGGCAACCTTTGGTTTCAGTTATGAAATCGTGCTGGATGACAACATTAATGCACTGTTGCAGCAACCGGATACGCCCGAGGCGGTGGTTGATAATGCCGTATTGGTCATCCTTGCCAAAGAGGATGGCAATGGGCCGCTACGCGCCAACCTGAAAGGGCCGTTGATCCTGAATTTGAAGACTCGCCGTGGAGTACAGCACACCTTCACGCGCCTTGATTACACTATCTGAGGTTCTGTAATGACTCGCAAGATTATCTCCACACCTAATGCACCCGCTGCCATCGGCACGTATTCGCAAGCTGTGCAGGTTGAAAACTTTGTGTACATGTCCGGCCAGATTGGTCTGGACCCTGCCACCATGCTGGTGGTCGATGGCATTGATGCGCAGATCGTGCGCGTCTTTGAAAATCTTAAGGCAGTGGCTGAGGCTGCTGGCGGTACGCTCAATCATGCGGTCAAGTTCAACATCTACCTGACCGATCTAGCCAACTTCGCTAAGGTGAATGAAGTCATGGCGCGTTATCTGGCTGAGCCTTACCCCGCCCGTGCTGCGATTGGTGTTGCCTCCCTGCCGCGTGGCGCGCTGGTTGAAGCCGAGGCTGTCCTCTACCTAGGTTGATCCTCTATGGCGGGTGAGCCTACTGCGCCCGTCGCGCCAAGTCTGGCCGGCATGCCCGGCGTCAACAAAGCCGTAGCTGCCAAGCTGGCCAAGATCGGCTTGCGCAGCCAGGAAGATCTGGCGCTGCATCTGCCGCTGCGCTTTGAAGACGAGACGCTGATTACCCCCGTTGCGGCTGCACCTCCCGGTGTCAGCGTGCAATGCGAAGTCACGATCATCAGCAGCGATGTGGCTTTCCGACCACGTCGACAGTTGGTTGCGAGAGCGCAGGATGATGCCGGCGACTTGCTGGTGCTGCGCTTCCTAAACTTCTATCCAAGTCAGCAAAAGCAGCTGCAGCCCGGCGCACACCTACGTGTGTTCGGCGAAATTCGTCATGGTTTTTTTGGCGCCGAGATGGTCCATCCGCGTTGCCAGAAAGTCGAGCCCGACGAAGCCTTGCCGCAAACGCTCACGCCCGTGTACCCGACCACCGCGGGTGTGGGGCAGGGCACCATGCGGCGGCTGGTGCAGCGCGCCCTGACGGTGGCCGATCTTTCGGAAACGCTGCCGGAAGCGCTGCTGAGAACACACAAGCTCGCACCGTTTGCTGACAGCGTGCGTTTGTTGCATCAACCACCCCATGTCGAGTTTGGTGAGTCAATTGAGCGCGTGCAGCAAGCAGCATGGCAGCGCGTACGGTTTGATGAGTTGCTGGCGCAACAAATTTCTCTGCGGCGCGCTTATGTCCGTCGCCGCGAGCACACTGCGCCTCGGCTGCCCTCAACAGGCGAGCTTACCAATGCACTGCTGACAAGCTTGCCGTTTGCGCTCACTGCCGCACAGCAGCGTGTGTGCACTGAAATCCGCCAAGACCTTGCCCAAGCCCATCCGATGCAGCGTTTGTTGCAAGGTGATGTGGGGAGTGGGAAGACAGTGGTGGCTGCGTTGGCGATGTTGCAAGCGGTCGAGAACGGCTATCAGGCTGCATTGATGGCACCGACCGAAATCTTGGCTGAGCAGCACTACCTCAAGCTGCAACAATGGCTGCCGCCCCTAGGGATAGAAGTCGCTTGGCTGACAGGTAGCCTTAAGAAAAAAGACAAGACTGCCATGTTGGAAGCGGTTGCCAGCGGTCAGGCGCGCGTGGTGGTGGGAACGCACGCCTTGATCGAAGATACCGTCTCCTTCAAACAGCTTGGCCTCGCAGTGATTGATGAGCAACATCGATTTGGCGTCCGTCAGCGGCTGGCTTTGCGTCAGAAGACCATTCAGGTCGAGACGACGAGCGGCGCTGCCGATACTGCGGGACCGACAGGAACTGCCGGCACGGCGTCTTCTGTCCATCAGCTGATGATGTCCGCCACCCCCATCCCGCGCACGCTGGCGATGAGCTTGTATGCCGACCTAGATGTATCAGTGATTGACGAGCTTCCGCCGGGCCGCACCCCTATCCGTACCCGCTTGGTCACTGCGGCGCGGCGTGAAGAGGTTGTCGCCCGCGTGCATGAAGCCTGCCTCGGTGGGCATCAGGCCTACTGGATTTGTCCGTTGGTGGATGAAAGCGAAACGCTCGATTTACAGAACGCCATCGCGACTTATGAGGCCCTGCGCACTGAGCTGCCGGACATCCATGTTGGGCTGGTGCATGGCCGCATGAAGGCCGACGAAAAGTCAGCGACAATGGAAGCCTTTGGGCGGAATGACATTCAGTTGTTGGTATCGACCACTGTGATTGAAGTGGGGGTGGATGTGCCGAACGCGACCCTGATGGTGATCGAGCATGCTGAGCGGTTTGGCTTGGCGCAGCTGCATCAGTTGCGTGGCCGAGTAGGGCGTGGCGCAGCCGAGTCGTCTTGCATCTTGATGTATGCGCCGCCGTTGTCCGAGATGGCACGGGCACGGTTGAAAGTGATTTTTGAGAATACGGATGGTTTTGAAATTGCCCGTCACGACCTGCAACTGCGCGGCCCCGGCGAGTTCATTGGTGCTCGGCAGAGTGGCTTGCCTATGCTCAAGTACGCGGATCTCGAAGACCCCGTGTTGATTGAGGCCGCACGCACTGCCGCCGAAGCGATGTTGCGTGATTATCCCGATCATGCTGAGCGCCATTTGCAGCGCTGGCTGGCGGGTGCTGAAGAGTTGTTGAAAGCATGAGTGTGAACAGAATCAGTAGTCGCAGTCCCGATGCCGGTGGGTGGAGTCCGCGCATTCCGCACACCTTGCCGCCTGTCTTGCGCAGTTGGTTGGCAGAGACGGGCTCGCTTACCCAGCGTGTTCAACAGGCTTGCACATCCGCGCGCCCCTTCAACTTGCGCGTGCTAACACGTGGCTTTGCGGCTGCGCATCGGGATGAGCTGCCTTTGCTGGGCCTGCATGACCGGGCACGTGTGCGCGAGATCCTGCTGCAACGTGGCGAGACACCATTGGTCTTTGCGCACTCCGTGATTTCGCATCGCGATTTACGTGGTGCGTGGGCCATCCTCGATGGCATTGGCGGGCGCTCGCTTGGTAGTGTTCTGTTTTCCGATCATCGTGTGCGCCGCGGTGCGCTGCATTTTCGGCGCATTGATGCACGCCACCCGCTCTATCGCAAGGCGTTGCCTTGGTGTGGTGACGTAGTGCCGGCAACGCTATGGGCGCGCCGTGCTATTTTCCTGCGGCAGGGGCGCCCCCTGATCGTGACTGAAGTTTTTCTACCGGAAGTGATGCAGCCATGACACTGGATGAACTGAAAGCCAGAATGGATGTGTATGAGCGCCTGATGCGGCTCGACAAGCCCATCGGCATTTTGCTCTTGCTATGGCCCACACTGTGGGGACTGTGGGCAGTGACTTGGGGAAGTCCGCCGTTGATGGTGGTGTGGATATTTGTGCTGGGTACGGTGTTGATGCGCTCGGCTGGCTGTGTGATCAATGATTACGCTGATCGTGATTTTGATCCACATGTGGAACGCACCAAAAATCGCCCACTCGCGGCCAAGGTGGTCAGCACCAAGGAAGCGCTCGGGCTCGCTGCTGTACTCGCGTTGCTGGCCTTCATTCTGATCCTGCCGCTGAATAAGGTCGTATGGCTGCTCTCTGTGCCCGCACTGCTGCTGGCCGCCAGCTACCCTTTTACCAAACGCTTTCTTGCCATTCCGCAGGCCTATCTTGGGGTGGCATTTGGCTTTGGTATTCCGATGGGCTATGCCGCCATTCTGGAAATGGTGCCGTGGGGCGCTTGGGTCTTGCTAGCGGCAAACGTATTTTGGGCGATTGCCTATGACACCGAGTATGCGATGGTGGATCGAGAGGATGATCTCAAGATTGGTATCAAGACCTCCGCGATTACCTTCGGCCGTTTCGATGTCATGGCAGTGATGTGTTGCTATGCCCTCGCGCTCGCCCTGTTGGCCTGGTTTGGGTTGCTTAATCGATATGGCCTCTTGTTTTACATCGGCCTTGCCATGGCCGCAGCTATCGCGATCTATCATTACCTGCTGATTCGCGGCCGCGAGCGTGAGAAATGCTTCAAGGCCTTTTTGCATAACACTTGGTTTGGTGCAGCCGTCTTTGCAGGCTTTGTCGCTGAACTGAATCTCAAGTCATACCTTTGAAAGTGTGTCCATGAAATACCGTGACCTGCGCGACTTCATCGCGCAACTCGAACAGCAAGGCGAGCTCAAGCGCGTTGGCGTCGAGATCGACACGCATCTGGAAATGACCGAAATCTGCGACCGCACCTTGCGCGCAGGTGGCCCGGCGATTCTGTTCGAGAAGCCCAAAGGTCACACCATGCCGGTGCTCGGTAATCTGTTCGGCACACCCAAGCGCGTGGCGCTGGGCATGGGCGAGAGCGATGTCATGGCGCTGCGTGAAGTCGGCAAGCTCTTGGCCATGCTCAAGGAGCCAGAACCACCCAAGGGCTTGAAGGATGCCTGGGACAAGCTGCCGCTGTTGAAGCAAGTCCTCAATATGTCGCCCAAGGTACTCTCGTCTGCGCCGTGTCAGGAGATTGTGTGGGAAGGGAAGGATGTCGATCTGTCGCGCCTGCCTATTCAACACTGCTGGCCGGGCGACGTGGCACCGCTTATCACGTGGGGGCTGACAGTCACGCGCGGGCCGGAGAAAACGCGCCAAAATCTAGGCATCTATCGTCAGCAAGTATTGGGCCCCAACAAGCTGATCATGCGTTGGTTGGCGCATCGCGGGGGCGCACTCGACTTCCGTGACCACTGCGAAAAATTTCCGGGCAAGCCGTATCCGGTGGCCGTGGTGCTGGGCTGCGATCCGGCCACTATTTTGGGCGCGGTAACACCGGTACCCGATACCTTGTCCGAATACCAATTCGCTGGCCTGCTGCGCGGGAGCAAGACAGAGCTGGTGAAGTGCATAGGCTCAGATCTACAAGTGCCGGCCTATGCAGAGATCGTACTTGAGGGTGCCATTTACCCAACTGAGCATCCCGGCAAGTATGAGACGGCACCTGAAGGCCCATATGGCGACCACACAGGCTACTACAACGAGGTGGCAGAGTTCCCGGTCTTCACTGTCGAGCGCATCACCATGCGCAAGAATCCGATTTACCACTCCACCTACACAGGCAAGCCACCAGACGAACCCGCCATGCTTGGGGTGGCGCTCAACGAGGTGTTCGTGCCGCTGCTGCAAAAGCAGTTTCCAGAGATCACCGACTTCTACTTACCACCGGAAGGCTGTTCCTACCGCATGGCGGTGGTGAGCATGAAGAAACAATATCCGGGTCATGCCAAGCGGGTGATGTTTGGCATCTGGAGTTTCTTACGTCAGTTCATGTACACCAAGTTCATCATCGTCACTGATGACGATGTGAATGTGCGCGACTGGAAGGAAGTGATGTGGGCGCTGACCACCTTGATGGTGGAACATACGCCGATCGACTACCTCGACTTTGCCTCGCCAGTGTCCGGGCTCGGTAGCAAGATGGGGATCGATGCCACCAACAAGTGGCCTGGGGAGACCACGCGCGAATGGGGCACGCCGATTGTTATGGACGCTGCCGTGAAGCAGCGTGTTGATGCACTGTGGGATCAGCTGGGTCTTTAGCCGGGGCTGTGCCAAGTAGCCCAAAAAATGGAGCCTTGGACTTAACGCATCCCACCGCCAATGCCACCACTCATCCCACCCCCACCGCCCATCCCGGGGGGGCCACCAAAGCCTCCGCCACGGCTACTCGATTCTGGGCGGCTGGCATTAGTCGGTGCCGGGGTGCCATAAACATCGGGCAGCGTTGCGGCAAGTAACTTATCTGCAACCTTTTGCTGTGCAGGGCTGAGTGTTCGATACAGCGCACTGGCCGCATCGCCAATATCCTCAAGTGCCGTGAGTCGATTACGCGCTAGATCAATCTGACGGTTCACTTGTTGCAAGGAGTTGTCCTTTGCCGAAACCATGCCTTTGGGGTTACGTATCAGATCTGCATTGAGCGCATCGACACGTTGCCGGTAGGTGTCCCACAAGGGCCGTTGTTTATCGGTCAATTCCAGCTGCTTTTCCAACTCCATGAAACGCAGCTGCTGTTGTTCCAGCGGGCTACTGCTGGATGGGCGGCGCTCCATGCGCTCACCATTACTGGGGCTTGAGGGCTGAGATCCTAGGTTGACGCCATTGCCATCGATTGAGCCTTGAATCTTATTGCGTCCTTCCGCACTGTCGCTTGTCGTCTGCGCGAGAGGGGCACTGGAGATGATGGCAAACAGCGTTGAAAAACACAGTTGCAAGAGGCGGTAGCGGTTGAGATATTTGAGTGGCGGCGGGATAAACATGACAAGTTACGGATAAAAAGGCAGGCATCTACAGTGGATGACGCTATGCCGAGAATCTACCCCGCGCCTCTTTAGTCAGGTGGTTTTGCAATACTCTTTTACCAATGCAGAATCTTCTCAGCAGTTGGTTCAGATACAGCGAGAGATGAGTAAAGTAAGCGCTGATGACACTTATCTCAAGCTGACTACGGCCTTGAATGCACCGTAGTCAGCGCCCGATAATTAAGCCACGTGATGGCTGCTACGTAACTGTTGCGCAGCAGCGACCATGTTCTGCAATGCGGCTTGGGTTTCCGGCCAGCCACGTGTCTTGAGGCCACAATCCGGATTCACCCACAGCCGTTCAGCTGGCACCACTTCCGCCGCCTTCTTCAGCAGATGCACCATCTCATCGGTTGAAGGCACGCGCGGCGAGTGAATGTCATACACACCGGGGCCAATATCGTTCGGATACTTGAAATCCCCAAAGCCGGTCAGCAGCTCCATGTCGGAGCGGCTGGTTTCGATGGTGATCACATCAGCATCCATCGAGGCTATGTCCGGCAGGATGTCGTTGAACTCCGAGTAGCACATGTGCGTATGGATCTGCGTTTCGTCTTGCACCCCCGATGCGGTGATTCGAAACGCCCGCGTGGCCCAGGCCAGATAGCGTTGCCATTCACTGCGCCGTAGTGGCAGCCCTTCGCGGATCGCCGGTTCGTCGATCTGGATGATGCCGATGCCGGCCTGTTCGAGGTCCACCGTTTCATCACGAATCGCTAAGGCAATCTGCAATGCTGTCATTGCGCGTGGTTGGTCGTCGCGCACAAA
>LNDZ01000019.1 GCA_001464495.1 Betaproteobacteria bacterium Ga0074130 | reverse complement strand
GTTGGCGGCCACCGGGTTGCTGAGGCTGACGTTGTAGACCAGGAAGTTGCCCGCGGCTTCAGCGACGCTACCGGCGTCACCAATGACGACGGAGGCTGCACTGGTATCTGCTTCTTCTTCCTTCTTGGGAATGCCTGCAGCAGAATTACCACCTCTAGGAACGTCAAAGCGCGAAGTTTCGGTGGAGTTAAACGCAAAGTTGAGCGGTGTAACACCCTCCGCAATTCGCAAAAGAGAGACAAAAGTATTACCGCTATTGCTGCCGCCACCATCGAGACCAGCTGCAGTCTCTTCAAGCAAATCATCCAGGCTGTTACCTTCGGCAATAGCACGGGCAATATCTGTGGCTTCCTTGACACGACCAAGGAGCGCCGCAGTACTCGGATCGTCGGCCTCAAGCCCAAAAACTGCTTGATCCAAGGTGACAGTTTCACCCGCACGGGCCAAATACTTGCTGCCATTGTCGAAACCAATCTCGACACGAGCACCCTCGGCCGTTGTCAGAACCTCGCCTTCATAGACGACGTCGCCTAGTTTGAGGACGCGCACTTCGCCTTTTTCATTGCGTGCGGTGACGTGACCTTGAAGGAGAACGACCTTGCCGATGGGGTTGCCTGTTGCCATTTGAGTGCTCCGGACGGAGTGAGGGTAATGATCGCAGTCTAAGGACTGCCCTCATGGCTGGCTACTGTACTGAAGTACAGGGAGGATACGACGCAAGAGCAGCAGGTCTGCCGCCGGGCCGGGAGACTAAAGGCCGTTGATTTTCAAGGATATTTGCAAACGATCCCGAACTTGGAGCTTTTCTAGGATGGCGCCCACATGGGCTTTGACCGTTCGCTCGGTGATGTCTAGCTGCCGGGCGATTTCCTTGTTGCTGGCGCCATTGGCAACAGCTCGGGCAACCTCAAGTTCGCGCGGCGTCAATATCGCGGCCCAATCTTGGCGTGGCACATTGGCAGAACGCGCCATGGTCGAAGTGGCGGTAAGCAACCTGCGCATCAGTGACTCACCAATCCACAAGCCACCTTGGGCAACGACCTCAGCGACTTGCTGCAATGTCTCTGGCGTAGCATGGGTATTGCAGTAGGCGCGTGCACCTTCGGCAAAGGCGGATAAGCCTTCATCATCATTTGGAGTGTCACTGAGCACCAATACTGCGGCTTCAGGCGATAGTCGATAGGCATTGGCAAGTTGTGCCGGGACTTCGTTTTCAGTCTGTAACCGCAGCCACAAGTGGGACGCTTGTACGCTCTGTGCATGCTCGGTATGCAATGCACTCGCATCAGGAAAGGCGGTTTGCCAACGTGGAAGCAGATCTGCGTGGTGCGATACAAAAATATGGATGGTCATGAAACAGTCTTAAATACGTGTGCTCAACGTTCGCTCAGTGCTGCTTGTTTGGCCCTCAGTACCGGCTTAAGCAGGTAGGACAACACACTCTTCTTGCCGGTAATGATATCGACTTCTGCGACCATCCCCGGAATAATCGGCAGATTAACGCCCAACGAGGACTTGTGGGTGCGCACCCGAACCGTGTAGTAGGTATTGCCACGTTCATCAGTCACCGAATCGGCACCAATGTGCTCAAGCGTCGCTTCGAGGCCACCGTAAATCGAAAAATCATAAGCAGAAAACTTAACGATTGCCGGTTGACCGGGGCGAAGGAAGGCAATGTCCTTGGGTTGAACCTTGGCTTCGAGTAGGAGAGCATCCTCAAGTGGAACCACCTCAACCACATCCTTGCCTGGCTGCACCACGCCACCGACAGTATTGACCATCAATCGTTTGACGGTACCTTTCACCGGCGAGCGAATATCTGCATGCTTGACCTTATCAGCGAGGCCAATGTTGCCCTGGCTGATGCTGTTCTCCTTTCCAACAGCATCAGTTAACTCACGGCGGACTTCGTTGCGGAAGTTCAGTTCCACCTCATTGATTTTATGCTGCGCTTCGCTAATGGCTGCTTGCAGGCGCGCAATTTGAGCCGTCGTCATGTCACGCTCACCACGGAAACGCGCGGTATCACGCTCCAAACGAAGCAACTCAACTTCCGAAATTGCCCCAGAGGTAATCAATGGCTTGGTGACAGCCAACTCCTGTGCCGTCAATTCGTAGGCGCGGGCAGCCTGATCTCGCTTGACGCGGGTTTCGGCAAGTTCCTGCTGGCGTTGCGTTAGTTGCTGCCGGGCAATCGAAATCAACGCATCACGGTTCGAGCTCGCAGTTTCATACAAGCGTTGCTCCTCCTGAACAACCCGCACATCATCTGCAGATTGAGTCTTCGGCGCGACAAAGGGCTTGTCCTCAGACAAAGCGCGCAAACGCGCAATTTTTGCTTCAAGCGAGAACGATTGAGCGCGGCCTTCCAGCATTGAGGATTCAAATCGAGTCGGATCAACGCGTAGAAGGATGGCGTCTTTTTCAACAACTTGGCCCTCCTTCACCATGATTTCAGACACGATACCGCCATCTAGACTTTGCAGGACCTGCAGCTGGCGCGAAGGGATGACCTTACCCTCACCACGCGTCAGCTCGTCAACGCGGGTCACGGCAGCCCACATAATGGAAAGCGCTGCAATAATCAGCAAAGTCTTGACTAATACACGAGCACGCAGTGGCTCCTGATGGATGATCGAATAATCGGCATCGCGGAGAAAGCCGGCATGGGCACGATCCGGATCTTCTTTCCAGTCATTCAGGTACCGATCAACATGCGGCTGAACCTTGACACGCATGGCCTCAAGACGCGCATGTATCGCATGTAGCCAGCCCCACAGACGCTCGTTGCTAAAGTAACGACGCAGACTGGCTTTCAAGGCAGAAAAATCCGGCTTTGTCATGATGCCTTCCCGACCTGCCCTGATTGCAGCGCCTCTACCACCTTGTCTTTAGGGCCATCGGCAACAACCTTGCCTTCGTCAATCACGATCAGGCGGTCCGCCAGATCAAGCAGGCTGAGACGATGCGTCACTATGACCATAGTCTTGTTACTGGCAAACTGTTTGAGTCGGGCACGGAATTGGGCCTCGGACGTAAAGTCCATGGCACTGGTTGGCTCATCCAGCAACAATATGGGGGGGTCCAGCAATAAGGCGCGTGCAATCGCAATCGCCTGCCGTTGTCCACCAGAAACCGACTCGCCACGCTCCCCAATCATCATATCGAATCCTGCCGGATGTCGATTCACGAACTCGGCAAGACCGGCCACCTCGGCAGCATTAATGATTGCCTCATCATCGGCATACGGTGCACCGATCGAAATATTCTCGCGCAGGGTGCCGTAAAACAGCGTGGCATCCTGCCCCACATAACCGACATTACTGCGCAAGTCGGCGGGGTCAAACTGGCGTAAGTCCACGCCATCAAGATGAACCGACCCCGAGGCTGGCGTAAACAAGCCGAGCATCAACTTTTGTACAGTTGTTTTTCCTGATCCGATCTTGCCAATGATGACGACACGCTCTCCCGGAGTAATGCGGAACGACACACCGCGCAAAACTTCAGGCTGATTTTCTGCATAGGAAAAATGTACGTTCTTGAACTCAATTTCTCCACGCACGTCAGGGCGATGTACGAAAGCGCTCTGATCCGAGCGCTCAACCGGCATATTCATGATGCTCTCAAGTGAAGCAAGCGCCGTCTTGGCGTTTTCAAATTGCATCAGCAACCCTACGATCTGGCCGAGTGGTGCTAGGGCACGACCAGCCAACATAGTGCTGGCAATCAGGCCGCCCATAGTCAACATGCGCTCATGAATCAAATAGACACCCGCGATCACCATCAACAAGGAAATCATCTGTTGCAGCGTTGCTGCGCCATTCATCGCCGAGGAAGATAGCAAGCGTAACTGAGCGCTAACGCGGGACAGGAATGCAGCCGTCTTTTCCCACTTAGCCTGCATCAGGCCTTCCGCGCCATGTGCCTTGATGGTTTCCAAAGCAGTGAGACTTTCAATCAGGGTTGCATTGCGCAGTGCAGAAGCCCGAAATGTTGTCTCTGCCAGCTCACGCATCTTGTGCTGAATCACATAGCTGTAAATGACAATGGCAACAATGCCGAGCACTGGCAATATCACCAGCGGCCATGAAATCCACAGCATCACCAGTAGAAACAAAATAAGGAAGGGCAAATCAACAATCGCCGTGACGGTGGCCGAAGCTACAAAATCACGAATGGTCTCGAAGGACCGTAGATTTGCGGCAAAGGAGCCGACCGAAGCCGGCTTGGATGACATGCGCATGCCCAGTACGCGCTGCATGATCAGTGAAGACAACTTTAGATCGATGCGTGAGCCAGCCAAATCAATGAAATGACCGCGCAACAAACGCACGATGTATTCCGTGACAAGCACTAGCAATACGCCACCGCCAAGCATCCACAATGTTTCGACAGCGTGATTAGGGACCACGCGGTCATACACATTCATAGTGAAAATGGGCATAGCCAAGGCGAACAAATTAATCAGCAGCGCCGCGGCGATAATATCCTTATAAACTGGGATCTGCTCCATGAGCGCGCCCCAGAACCAATGCCGGCCAGCCACATTGGCTACTTCAGGCGTACGCTGATCAAATCGGAAATGTGGACGCGCAAAAATGGCGATACCGGTGTATCTCGCTGCCAATGCCTCGCGCGTGAGCGTCACGGAGCCCTGCCCACCATCGGGGAAAAGCACAACAGCCTCTGAGCCGTCCTGAGTCCAGTCGAGCAGGATGCAGGCTTCATCGCCCTGCAGGAGCAGAATGACGGGGAGCAAAGCGAGATCAATTTTGTCCAGCGGGCGGCGCACTACCTTGCTGGCAAGACCTGCGCGGGCAGCAGCACGGCTGAACAGTGACGGTGTCAGACCTTCCGATGTGACAGGGAGACCCGCAATCAGGGCGGCATGGGTGCTTGGCCGGTTATGAATCCGGGTTAGCTCAACCAGACAGTCAAGGAGGGGATTGTGATGGAGCAAATCCTCGCGTAGCCCGGAGATGAAGTTAGAGCGGGATGGCACCTCGACGCCTTGCTCTGTTTCTCCATGGCCTTGGCCGGAAATGTGAACCATACGTGCCCTGTTTTTGTATTTTAGGTGTAGTGAGCGGCCCGGTTGCTGGATAGGCCTCGCGGAAAGATACTATAAATTACAAATTTGTCGCAATAAACATAGGCACATCCATCAGCTCTCTACGCGAAATCCGGATAAAACTTCCGATAACAGACCATACTCATGCCGCAACTCGTCAATGAATTCGGCAGACGGAGGACGGCCTTCACGAGTGGCCCGCTCCTCTTGGCGCAGGCGACTCTCAAGTTGCTTAGCGCTGAGCTGGGAAAATAGTCCGGACAGCGCATGGAGATGGTCGGCAATTGCACCTCTCTCTGCTGATAACAACGCTTTCTCAAACTGATCTAACTGCTGGGGAGCATCCGCCAATGCGGCATTAAGCACTGCCAGTGCCAGCCCACGGTCATTACCGCAATTGCGCACGAGATCCTCTGCATCAAAAGTCGGCAGATGCGATCCTCTAGAGGCAAGCGAGAGGGAAGGTGCAGGAGTAGGTGCAGTCACAGGTGCGACAGCAGCCAGCCAATGCAAGACCCTGTGACGCAATGCTTCCAGAGAGACGGGCTTAGGCAGGTAATCATTCATGCCCATTTCTATACAACGCTCACGGTCTCCAGAAAGTACATTTGCAGTCATGGCGATCACCGGTACGTTGCGATTGTGCTCTCCTGCCATCCCGCTCCGGATCAGCCGCGTGGCGGCAAAACCATCCAATACGGGCATCTGACAATCCATCAATACCAAATCAAAATGCCCGCCAGCGAGCATACGCACAGCCTCCTCGCCATTGACTGCTATCTCGCCATGCAAGCCTAGTTTGAGCAACATTTGCAAGGCAACTCGCTGATTCGTAACGGAGTCATCAGCAATCAAGATCCGCGCCTGTGCATTCAAATGCAGGGCCTCCCTGCCCTCTCCTGCTGTTGGCGTCTCGTCTGGAATAGCCAAATTGAGGCTGACTTTGAAGACAGAGCCAACCCCCAGCGCAGACTCAACCGTAATCTGCCCCTGCATCAACTCAACTAGGCCATGGGTAATCGACAAGCCCAGTCCGGTACCGCCGAAACGACGCGTAATGGAAGAGTCACCTTGATAGAAGGGCGCAAACAGCGCAGCCACGATTTCTGGCGCCATACCTACCCCAGTATCACGCACCTCAATACTTAGGCTCAGATTGTGCGCATACAGCGCCTCAACCGTCACCGCGAGTTGAATGCTCCCCTGCTCGGTGAACTTGACCGCATTACCCAGCAAATTGATGAGGATTTGACGCAAGCGTGTGACATCCCCGCTGAGCCAGCGCGGCAGCTTTTCATCCATTGTCAGCCGTAAATCCAAATGACGAGCCTTGACCTGGGGCTGGAACATACCGATCACGCCATTGATGAGTGCGCGTGGCTCAAATGGCAAGTGCTCGAGCTCCAGCTTGCCTGCCTCAACCTTGGAGAAGTCGAGGATGTCATTAATGATGATGAGCAAGGAATCAGCACTCGACACAATAATTTCGGCGTACTCCTGCTGCTCGGCATCAAGCGTGGTGCCCTGAAGCAATTGGGCCATGCCGATCACGCCATTCATCGGGGTACGAATCTCATGGCTCATGGTGGCGAGGAAGGCGCTCTTAGCGCGGCTTGCCTGCTCTGCTGCCTCCTTGGCCTGCAACAATGACGCTTCGACTTCTTTCAGGCGGCTGATATCGAGCGCAATCGAGAGATAGCCGGCAATATGTCCATCCACTGAACGGACGGGCGTGACTGACATGGACACACGACAGCGCGAACCGTCTTTGCGTACATAGGTCCATTCGCGCTGCTCCGAGCCCTCGGTCAGCGGCACTTCGGTGAAGGTATGGAAACCGTTAACGGGATAACCCAAGATCTCCGTCAACTCTTTTGCGCGAACCTGCAACTCCTGAGGATCATGAAACGCGACTGGCGTCATACGCCCGGTCATATCGGCTGCGGCATAGCCGAGCAAGCGTTCAGCACCGCGATTAAAAACAGTGATCAGGCCTTCTGTGTCGGTCGCAACAATGGCGACTTCCGAGGCTGCATTAAGCAATGCCTGATAGCGCTGGTTCAACTCCAGAACGGCATTTTCGGCCTCATGACGTTCGGTAATGTCATGCACGACGCAATACAACAACTGGCGCGTATCAAGATTGATTGGTCCAACGTGCATCTCGACTTCGCGCAATAACCCACTCTTCAAGCGATGCTGCTGAAACATATGCACGCGCCGACCTTGCATGGCATCGTCCAACACGACCCGTAGTGTGTACTCTTCAAGATTGACCAGATCAATCAGCGGCAATCCCTGCATATCTATGGCAGCAACACCGTAGTAACGAACCGCCGCCTCATTCGCCTCCACGACCACACACGTTATTGGGTCAACCAGAAGCGCCGTCACCCCGGAATGGCTAAAGATCGAGCGATAACGCTCTTCACTGGAGCGCAATGACACGGTCAAGCGATCAGCAATCCGCTGTGCCTGAAACCGCGTGTTTACAAATACCCATGTGGTGCCGAAGAGTAATAGGCAAATCACCACCATGGCGCCCAGTACCGCCCAAGCCGTATCCACACTCAAATGGCTGCCATAGCCTGGCAATGCGGAATAACGCAAGGTCCAGATGCGGCCATCAAGCTGCAAACGGCTGGTACGTTGCAACTCCGTCCCAGACACCTCCCTACCTTCCAACTGCAGGCTGTCGTAAATCAAGCTGTCGGGCGTCAACGCATCGCCATCAAAAATTTCCAGACGAATTTCCTGCAATTGCTGGCTCAGCAGGGCCTCCATCAGGTCATTCATACGAAACGCCAGATACACCCAGCCGGACAAGGCTTGCTGCCTATCTTGACGCATCTGCGGCACATCATTGCTGCCATAGACCGGATAAAAGACCAGCACACCGTTTTCAACTTGCCCCTCTTCGTTTTGCAGCAAGCGAACCTTGCCGGACAGTACCGGCCCTGCGGTGTCACGTGCTCGCTCCATGGCGAGGCGGCGGACGGGATCGGTCAACGGGTCGAAACCAAATGCTTTCAGGCCGCGACCCGAGAAGGGCTCCAGAAAGTGAACACTCGAATAGTGCTCGCGAATGCCGGGCGGGTTAATACTGAAATCGGGATAGCCCTCCTTGCGGACCTGTGCAACGTAGGTCTCCTTTTTGTCCGCCGGAATATTGCGGACATAGGCCATCAGCTGCACGCCACGCGGGGTTTGGTCGAGATTAAGCTCCCAAACATAGCGCCGCCAGGCATTACGGGTGACCTCGCCGGATGCCGAGAACAAACCGGCAGCGCCACGTAGCATGTGCACGCTGCTGGCCATCCGCTCGCTGATCCGCGTGCTAATAAGCTGCGTGTCTGCCTCGAAGTGCTCATCCTGCCCGCGCTGAATGCGCGCGTTAATTGCCTGCCAGACCAGCCCCATTGCCAATGCAGAGAGGAGGAAAGCAGACAACGGCATCCAGTGCCGGCGTTGAAACCCTAGCGGTTCACGCATGTGCAATCAGTCGCAGCAATGAAGGATTCATACAGCAGCAAATAGTGGTAACACGGCAAGGAAACCCAAATAGAGCGTAATGACAGATGCAAGAAGCTCCGATTTATCCGCAATCGCTCCAGCCCGTCAAGTACTTCAGGAAAACACTGGCTTGCGTGATAATACAAAGGCTTTGACTCTGCTCGCCCGCCTACCCCATGGAAATTGAATTTAAGCTCAGTTGTACGCCCGAGATAGCCAATCGGCTTTCCCGCCAACTGACACGACTGACGGGGGCTCCCCCGCATCGCCTGCAACTGAAAAATACCTACTTCGACACGCCGAATCAGGACCTACGCGCGAATGGCGCAGCATTGCGTATTCGTCGCCAAGGTCCTCTCTCACTGCAAACGGTCAAATGTGTGGGGCAAACCAGTGGAGGGATGAGCAGCCGCCCAGAATGGGAAACCCCTTACACCGGTCACTTTGATTTCAGTCAGATCAGCGACAGCGCCGTCAAAGCACTTCTGGAAACCCTCGCCCGCCTGCCGGGCTATCGGGCTACGCTGACGACAGACTTCAATCGCAGCATCTGGGAATGGAAGCCCGATACAGATACCTGCATTGAGCTGATGCTTGATCGTGGCCATATCCGGGCGGGCGGCAAAGAGGAGCCTATTTGTGAATTGGAGCTTGAGCTAGTTAAAGGAGATCCCGCGCAGCTGATCGCACTGGTCGCTCAACTTGGAACGCTTGCGCCGCTTTTTCCAGCACCACTTTCAAAAGCGGCCCGCGGTAGTCAGCTGCTCAGCGGCAAGCGCAAAATCGAAGTAACGGATATGAGCCTGAGTGGAAGTACCGGCGATGCATTCACACGTTTGGCACAAGACAATCTAGATCAGATTAGTATCAACCTCCCAGCCAATCGGCATGACTTCAAGGCTGAGAACCTCCACCAGGTCCGTGTCGGCCTCCGGCGCCTGCGCGCCCTGCTGCAACTGTTCAAGCCCAGACTCGAAAAGCATTGGCTCAAGCACGCAGAGCAAGGGGCACGCCACCATATGCAAGCCATTGCAGCGGCACGGGCCTACCATGTCTTGATTGATTCATTGATCTTGCCGGCGCTGCCCTCGGAAACACTGCAAACGCTCCACACCACGTTGGTCACGCATTCAGAGCATGCCTTTGCTCAAGCGCGAGCGCATCTGCTAAGCGCATCGTTTTCGGAATGGCTACTACAGGTCAGCCTGACCTTGCCACGCGCACTCGCCTCACGCAAACAAACAAGCCAAGCTTGGGGAAAAGTAGCGCCGACTTTGCTGAACAAGCAAATTGCCACCTATGCCAAGCGCATCAAAGCCACTCGCCATGAGCCAGAAGCCCTGCATGTGTTGCGCAAGCAAGGCAAACATCTGCGTTACCAACTGAATGCCTGCGGTAGCCGCGATCGACAACTGATTAAAAGCTTGGCCCGCTTGCAGGAAACACTCGGTGCGTTTAACGACCTCTACAGTGCGGGCGATATTCTGGAGCCCCTGGCACAACAATCCTCAGCGCTGCACAAGGCAGTTCGACATCTTGGCGAGCGCCAATTAGCCAACCATCAAACAATGCTGGATTCGATTCTCTTACAGAAGAAGGCCGTGCAAGCCAATCTGCCAGTGCGAAAAGGAAAGGGATCATGAATATCATTCTGTGGCGTCACGCTGAAGCAGAAGATATAGCACCGGATCGAACCGATGCAGGACGACGGCTGACGGGTAAAGGTGAGAAGCAAGCCGAGGCCATGAGCGAATGGCTACATCAACACCTACCCGCAGATACTGTCGTTTTGGCGAGCCCAGCAGTTCGTACTCAACAAACCGCCTCCGCACTTGACCGTGAATTTAAGACCGATCCGAGACTCTTCACGGATACCGGTGTGGAAGCACACCTTGATGCCATCCGCGCACAGACTGCGGGGAGCATTCTCATCGTTGGGCACCAACCCACGCTAGGGCAACTCGCTGCGCTGCTGCTATCCGGGCAGCCCCAATCATGGTCGGTTAAAAAAGGCGCGATCTGGTGGCTGTCAGCTACGGCTGAAACGCAAACAACACGTCTAGTTTGTATGCTAGACCCTAAACACCTTTAAGCCACATGATGCATAAAACGATCATCTTCGATTTCGACGGCACGCTCATCGACTCAGCTCCGGGCATTTTGGCAACCTATGCGGCCGTGCTTGAGGAGGCTCGTATTACGCCGCTTATTGAGCTTGATCAGTCATTGATTGGCCCGCCGCTCGGGCCCACCATGCAACGTCTGATCGGTCTAGATAACGGAGCATCGCTACCGCTCCTCGTCGAGCGCTTCAAACAACTATATGGCGATATCGGGATTGCACAAACTCCCGCCTATTCAGATGCAGAGTCCACACTTGCGGGACTTAAAAATGCGGGTGTAACACTATATCTGGCGACAAACAAACGCGCTGAACCAACGTTGTCGCTACTAAGTAAATTTAACTGGCATGACTTCTTTGATGACGTGTACTGCATAGACAGCCATGAGCCTATCTTCGCAAATAAAAGTGCCATGCTGGCGACTTTGCTGAGCGCTCACAACATTCAGCCCACCTCAGCTATCTATGTTGGTGACACTTTTGGAGACTTTATGGCCGCAACGGAGAATGGCATTCCATTTGCTGCAGCCTTGTGGGGATATGAGAAGTGGGAAATGCATGCGGGAACACCGGCAATGCAACAACCTTTATCCGCCCTCTCCGCATTGCTGACATAACGACCTCTTGATGAAGCATTGGCATCAAGCAGTAATTTCATACTTAATACCATTGGAATGGGTTGCGATTACTACAGCTATAGCCGCGTTACTACTCATCGCTATATTTGACGTCAGCCCGCTCTTCCCCGGTCTAGATTCAGCAGTCTTTGCTGTTCAGCACTACATCGTAGGTGCGGCATTTTCCCTCGGTGTGAGCCTTGCACTCACTCGCTCAGATCAAAGCAGAAGTCTTCAGAATGTAATGATTGATGCAGTGCGTGGCGTTATTGCATTCACGCTCATCGTCTATCTTCACTTCAATTTCAAGCTGTGGGCGCAGCTCATCAATCCAATGCTCTTCGACTCAATTTATCAAAAGATTGATGAGCTACTTTGGCCATTGGTACTGCTGGCTAAATTAATTAGCATTGGCTTTGAACCGATCAAGCAAGCCATGCCCAATGCCTACCATGACGTGTTCGTTTATCTATTCTTTTCAAGCTTCATTCTTTTCTCATTCCACCCTCGCGCACGCAAGCACTGCGGTGAGCAGATTACTTGTATCGCCTTGATTTTGAGTTTGGGAGGGCTGAGCTATGCAATAGCACCTGCCTGGGGCCCCTTCATTTATGCGCCCAGCCCCAATGATGTTACTGAAACAATTCAGACTCAAATGGCTTCATTTCAGGAAGCCTTTATTCAAACCAATGGCGCAAGCTACACGGGACAGTACTTTGTAGCAGCGCTAGCTGCCATGCCATCTTTGCATAGCGCTCATACCGTTGCCTTATGGATTTATGCGCGCCGGCATTTACCCTGGCTAGGCTATGCCTACCTACCAGCTGTGGCTTTCATACTTACTGAAGCAATTGCGTCACGCTGGCACTATTTCATTGACTTGATTGCCGGCATCGCAATTGCCCTGTTATGCGACAAAATCTCAAGAAAACTTCACAATTCCGCACCGCGCTATACAAAGTTGCAACATAATTTGTCTTGTATAAAAACTCATCAATTCCCATGAAAAAAATTGTCCTTATTGCAGGTGCGGGTCCGGCTGGATTGACTGCGGCGCTCGAGTTACTGCGCCACTCCGACTACACCCCCATTCTCTTTGAAGCACTGGACGATGTTGGTGGCATTTCACGCACAATCAATTACAAGGGCAACCGAATGGATATCGGCGGCCACCGTTTCTTTTCAAAATCTGATTGGGTAATGAACTGGTGGCGCGAAATCATGCCAGTCGCGCCCATCAAGGATGCGGACGGTCTCAGTGTTATTCCAGCGCAAGATAGGCATTTGCTAATTCGCCCCCGTCTCTCTCGAATTTATTTCCTCCGAAAGTTCTTCTCGTATCCAATCGCACTCTCTGCTCAAACCATGAGTAATCTCGGGCTAATTCGTTTAGTCAAGATTGGTGTTTCGTACGGATGGTCCACAATATTTAAGCGACTGCCAGAGAAAAATCTCGAAGATTTTTTTGTTAATCGTTTTGGGAAAGTCCTCTACGGCACCTTCTTCAAAGATTACACAGAAAAAGTATGGGGCGTTCCATGTAAAGAGATCAGTTCAGAATGGGGCGCTCAACGTATCAAAGGGCTTTCAATTCTCTCTGCGCTTCAACATGCCCTCAAAAAAATGATTTCGAAACAAGGCAGCAGTGATGTGTCTCAAAAAGGGACAAACACCAGCCTGATAGAACGCTTTCTTTATCCAAAGTTTGGTCCGGGACAAATGTGGCAACTGGTTGCGGATGAAGTGCGCCAGAAAGGTGGTTCCATTCATTTTGGCCACACTGTGCAGCGAATTGAGATTGTCGACAATCGTGTAAGCACAGTCACCACTGTTGATGCCAGTGGGCTGGAAAAGGTATGGAAGGGCGATCACTTTATTTCAACCATGCCCATCAATGAGTTGATTGCAAAGACCACGCCACCCGCACCTGAGGCTGTAAAAGAGGTTGCGAGCAAGCTTTGCTATAGAGACTTCATGACCATGGGTCTACTTGTACGCAAGCTAAAGCCAACCCAAGATGGGATTGGAAAATTGAATCTCGTCCCTGATACTTGGATTTACATTCAAGAACCAGATGTACGTATTGGGCGATTGCAGATTTTCAATAATTGGAGCCCGACAATGGTCAGCACGCCGGATGCGATTTGGATAGGGCTCGAATACTTTTGCCAAGAGGGTGATGACCTCTGGTCGATGGACGACAGCGCATTCAGTACGTTTGCAGTGAAGGAGCTCGAGAAGATTGGTCTCTTGGATGCAAATGATGTCTTGGACTGGCATTTGGTCAGAGTACCCAAAGCTTACCCGGCTTACTTCGGTTCCTATGGCCAGTTTGATGTGATTCGCGACTTCACAGACACAATCCCCAATCTATATCTGGTTGGCCGCAACGGAATGCATCGCTACAACAATCAAGATCATTCAATGCTGACAGCCAAGCTTGCGGCCACAGATATCATCGCGGGCAATCTTTCCAAGAAAGCCATTTGGGATATCAACGTCGATGATGAATACCACGAGGAGAAAGTAGAGACCAAGCATGCGTAAGTATGTACAGGAACTGTTTCTGTACGGCTTGGTTAGTGTTGTTGCGCTCGGCGTAGACTTTTTCACTCTGCTTCAGCTAGCAGACAAGCTGCACTACCTGCTGGCTGCGACGATTGCTTTTTTCCTCGGCTCTTTGGTGCATTACGCGCTCTCGGTTAGTTTGGTTTTCAAAACGCGGCGAATGCTTGACAACCGCCATGCCGAGAGAATTCTCTATATTGCAGCTGGGGTTGCTGGGCTGTTAGTTAACTGGGCAATTATTGCAGCCAGCATCGAATTTTTTTCTTTATCCCTCACAACAGGCAAGATCCTAGCCTCCGGTGTTTCTTTTTTTGTTGGCTACCTCATTCGCAAGGTTTATCTTTTCAGCCAACCACAATCATCAATCACTGTGTGATTACACCAATGAAAGCAAGTTGAATGACTTAGCCTTGCGCACCTAAGGCTCGGTAACGTGCACAGGAGTGCGCCTCAACGTATTGCTTTTCGATTGCATCGTACACAACAGCTACATCAGTTGTTGACGCCTGATTGGCATCGACGATGACCCAATCAAGTTGAGCATCTTGGCATAGCTTCATGATTGCTGATTTCGATATGGGAACAAAAAAACCAAAGATAGCATCGGGATTATGTTCCTCTTCACGAGCCAGAAACTCCTGTCCTTTTTCGTCCTGTTCCAATGCATGAGCGGCACGGATCAAGGCTGTACGCCTGAGCAACTCTTCTGCTTTTGCAAGAGAAAAAACAAAACCAACCGCTTGGGTCGGACTTGCATAGTGAGCAGTGCCCAACTCATACCAAGCGCGTACAGGCATTCTGCGCCCCCAAAGCACAACGTCACCGGGCTTGATCAAACGACCCAGCTCGCCACGGCTTCCGGAGTCCATCTGGGCTGCCCACTTAATATCCCTCTCGGTGCGGGTATCCCATACGCTACTGGCCACCACCAGAAGACATATTGAAGCAACTAGGCTAGCGCTACGGTTTGCATAAACAAATAGACCTGCAAGCGCAATGAAGCCGGGGCCGCCAATCCCCCAGAGCAGCGCCAAAAACCATTCAGGCGCTGCCGGCCATTGCGGGAAGCCAAGAGTACCCGCAACAATCTGCTGCTCGACCCAAAACCGTGGCAGCGCCAGCAAAATCAAACCGCCCATTGCAACTCTGAGAAATGGGACGTGCGACTGAAGCCAAGACAGGCTGGTTGAAAGATGTCGGGAGGAAAACCAACCCAAAAAGCATACGACAGAAAGTACGCACCCACGTATCTCCGTGAGCATGAGTAAAAGCGCTGTTCCCCCTAAAGCAATCCAAACACTAGCGGAGGCATACCATGCGTCATCGCCTCCCAACGAGCGATGTCGATACCGCCACAAAAAGAAAAAAATCTGAAGCGCTGCAAATGGGCTCAGCAATGCAGCTAACCACATCCCGCGCCATAGTTGTGCCTGAACAAGTAGCTTGGCAGGCGCCCAGTAGCTTGCAAACATGGCAACGGCAAATCCCGTACCACTTAACAATGCCACCCACAAGTAAAGGCGCCGCGCTGTATTGTCGGTTGTCGTCCGTGCTGCCAGGCAGCACAAACTCAGATAGAAAAGCGCGGCATCATAACGCGCCTCTCCACGCTTGCCGACAAGTACATCACGTGCGTGTTCACGAATGAAGTCGACCCATAGAGGATCAAACCAAGAGAACACACCAAGTTTCGAGACACCCGCGACAACCAATAGCATGGTGCTTAAAAGGGCGGCTAAGAGCCCCAATCGATCTGGCAATTGCAAAACAAACCCAACTGTAATCACAAAAATGCCGATCAGCGGGTGGATCAATAGCGTGACAAGTGCAAGCCCCCAAGCAAGTGACTTATTCTTACCCAGCCAAACGCCAATCGCGAGTGCGCCAAGAGGAAAGGCCCATGAACGTGCTGTCGCAAATGCCTCGTTGAGAAAAAATGTGTTGCCATTGGGAGAAAAATTCAAAGCGATTACCGTCATCGACAGTATCGAGGTTGCTCTAGCTAGGGGATGATCAAGCAGGCGGTTCGCTAATTGAACTGCCGCAAGTAGCCACAAAAATGCCCCGCTGAGCAAAATGAACATGGTAGCGAATGACAAGCCGAGCCATTTGATCAATGTTCCATAGATTGGCGAGAACAATGACAAACTGTCCTGGGAGCCGAACATAAAAAAAGGATCGCGCGCATAGGCTTCAGGAGAAAGCCAATGCAATGCCAGCACGGTATAAATTCTGGTGTCGTGAAAATCAAAGCCGGTGTATGGATGAGTCAGGAGCCATAGTGCCATTGCACTCAACACAATACTGAGTGAGCGCCACGTTTCCGAATCGAGATTATTAAAGGCTCTCTTAATCAATGTTCGCTCCAGATGTGCAGCTAACGACGGGCATACCCCAAGTCATGAAATTCGGCCGGCTTTCACGAGGAGAAACGTCGCACATCGGCACAGGAGAAAATCCACAAAGGAGGAACACCGGATTCGGCAGGAAGGTATTTAGCGTACGGCAGCAAGTCACTCGGCAACTCGGTGGGTGTGACACGTAAGACGAGCCAATCCAACTCATCATCTTTACAAAGTGCCGAAACCCCTTGCCGTCGTGGCAATGCGACATCAAAAATACTGCCCCCTACAGGCGCGTCAAGACTGCTAGATAAACGATCAGATAGTCGATTTTCTAATGCTGCTGTAGCATTGACATGCTGCGTCCGTCGCAACAATTCAAACGTTTTCTCTCTTGAAAACACCATCCCGATTGCCTGCGTGGGGCTCGTATAGTTTGCTGTTCTGAGGCCGTACCAAGCAAATAGCGGTACGCGGCCATCAGATAAAACAACTTCGCCAGGCTTTATCAAACGACTTAACTTACCTTGAACGCCGAATCCTACAGAGGCCTCCCACTTGCGCTCACTCTCGCTGCGCATATCCCAATGAGGGATGGCTAAAAGAAGCATGAGCAAAAGGGCAGCTACTGTGAGGTGGCGATGACCATAGCGATAGATTAAATACGCGATGAGGGCGAAACCTACCCCATATCCACCATGTACCAACAAGCCTACCAATTGTGGCGGCGCCCATTCGAAAGCCAAAGGCACCGAGCCTTCGAGTAGGGTCAGCTCCGCCCATAAGCCAAGCAAGGCAACCGACACCAAGCCCAAGGATAAAAAGGGAAGCCATCTCAAAGTGAACATCACACGCAATTGCTGCCAAGATTGATCAAATAAGCTTCGCAGAGGAGTAGACAATCGCAATAGCCATGCACCAAGCCACCACAGCAGCAGCACGTAGAGCAGCACATCACGCAGCATGAAGACAATGGCAAGGACAGCTAGCAACAACCAAGGTAGAGACCTCGGTCTAGTAAGCAGCGCTTCAATCATGACTAATAGGACATGACATAGCGCCACTGGCATCAAATAGGCAGCCAGCCACATGCTCCGCCACGGCTGCGCCTGAATCAAAATTTGAGACGGCCAGACATAGCTGGCACCCATCGAAATGACAAGACCAGTCGCGGAAAGCAATGCGGCGAGCAAGTAAAGGCGGGCAGCGCTCCCGTTTGTGTGGAGGGCTGCGACCAACAGCGCCATGAGTTGAAGACCATGCCCATACCAGCGCATTAACTCAGGCGACGCAGCAAACACATCGTGAGTGCCACTCCGTAAGATAGCCTCCCATTCGGCGTCAAAACGTGCAAAGGGGCCAATTTCGGAAACCATTGCTCCAACCAAAAGGAAAATCCCTAGGCTCAGCAATGCCCAGCGCTGCGGCCAAGAGAGGGGCCACAGCAACAGCAGCAGTAATGGCCACACCCCAATCAACGGGTGTAGTAAAAGCGCAAGCAAAGCGAATAGAGCCGACCACCTCAGGCGCCCTTGAACACACGCCGCCAAGGCCAGGCCCCCTAGTGGAAAGGCAAGGGAGCGTGCAGTAGCAAATGCTTCATTAAGTACAAAAGTCTGTCCGTTGGGTGAGTAGTTGAGTGAGAGCGTAGCCAGTACAAGTACTGCCATGCTTGCCAGCCAGCTGCGTGGCATCAAACCACGCGCCAGCCAAATGGCGGCTGCACACCACAGCACAGCACCAGTAAGCAGAACAATGACCGCAGCTACAGTGAGGCCAAAGTGCTCAATCAGCGGACCATACAAGGGAGAAAACAGTGACAGACTATCCTGTGAGCCAAACATGAAAAACGGATCACGGGCATAGGCCTGAGGGTTGAGCCAATGCAGAGCCAAGATGGCGTAAACCCGTGCATCGTGAATGGCAACACCCAACAGTGGATGGTTCAGAAGCCATAACAGCATGGCTGCCAGAAAGAGCGACAGCAGCCCGCGCCTTTCGACGCGCAGGTTTAACAGCTCAGGCATCCGCCAGTACAACACGCATAAATGCACTTTCCAGAGAAAGCACGGGGCGCACTTCTATAAGGGTATGCCCACCTTGCTCCAGACGATGCAGCATCATCCATACAGTATTTGCCGGTACTTCTATATACCAACGACCTGGAGCCTCTTCACGCATCCCCTCTAGCGGCTGCTCTCCTCTGCTACGAATAGTGACCAGCTCATCGTCACCAGCCAATTCAGCAGGTGAGCGGACTGCTGTGAGTTTCCCCTGATGAATAAGTCCATAGCGGTGAGCTAGCCGCTCCACATCGTGTAGAACATGCGAGGTGAAGAATAGCGTGCCACCTGCTTGCGCATATTCAGACAGAATATCCACCACATCACGCCGGCCAATCGGGTCAAGTCCTGACAAAGGCTCATCCAAAATCAGCAAGCGCGGCTGCACTGCGAGTGCATTCGCCAACGCTGTCCTCTGAGCCATGCCTTTGGAAAATCCACGCACCACCTTGTTGGCTACCTTGCCAAGCCCGAAGCGCTCGAGCCATTCCATACAGTGTTGTCGTGGCTGGGGCAGATGGAGCCGATGCAAATGCAGGCTCATTTCAAGAATTTCCAGAGGGGTCAGATAGTCCGGCAAACTAGGATTTTCCGGTACATACCCCAAGCCCATGCGTGCCTCAGGCGCTGACACATCGACACCAAACAGGCTCGCACTACCAGAACTAGGGCTGATGGCGCCGGTCAGGATCTTAATTGTCGTACTCTTACCCGCACCATTCGGACCAATAAAACCGAACACCTCACCTGCCGCAACTTCCAGTGAGATTGACTCTAATGCACGAAACGGGGGACTCTTTAGCGTACGGGAATACACCTTGCTGAGGCCGTCAATCCGAATCGCCAACTCTTTCATTGTGCCTTTGCCTGTCTTAGGATAATCAAGCCGTCACGCCCCATCGCGTAGCCGAAGCCGAACGGATCCGAAGGAATTTCGCTCAATATGCCTGCGTTGATTAACTCATCAACAGCGTGCAATGGGCGCCCAAAACGCTGCTCAAAGACGAGCGCATGCTCTCGTAGGTATTTAAGATTTTCAAGCCGCTTTATACGTTGCTCAAGATACGAGCGGAAATCTGCACGCCGTGTTTGTTTCGCCATATCTGCCACAACCGCAATTGCGTTGTCCAGATCACGGCTACGATCCATCCAACGCGCCGCATAATTCTGCATAACAAGCTGTTCGTGTTCATTTGTCATACGCCGAGCAGCTTGACTCAGCCAGCCTGAAGCTGCAACGGGATCTTGTTTGAAATGGAGCAAATGAAATGCATAAAAAAAAGCCGGCTGGAAATCGTTTGGGCGCGCATAGGTAGCACGCTGTAACACTAACTGAGCCGAGTCCAGCTGCCCATTCCAGGGCAAAATGGCTGCGGCGGTGTAGTAGTTGTCCTCATGCGCCGGGTTCAACCAAGAAACCGCAGTCTGGAGGCTGCCGAGGATTGCATATTCGTTGTCGCCCATACGCGCCGTGCTCGTAATGAGGCTACGAATTGCCCCCGCATTTGCTGCGAGATATCGGTCCCCGGCGGCCATGCCAACCTGGACAAATAGCGGCAGCACGACTTGAATTTCTGGCGTCACATTGGGCCGCCCCATCTGCCGAACGCGATCAACCGACAAAGCGAATAAAAGCCCCCCGATAAGCAAACCGACCAAGGGAAAAAAGTGTTTGTACTGCCTTTGCATCAAGCAAATTCCCTACGTGCAAAAGCCTGCGCAGCAAGCACTAGCAATATCACCACATAAGAAGCCCCCATCAGCAGGACCCAAACCAGCTGATCCAGCTCTAGAGGAACGCCGTACATCGGCCATACCCTCCAGTCAAAGCGGGAAAGATCAGGCAAAAACCATTGCACGACATTCAGCACTGGGGCCATTTGCAATGCCTGCATGTCGCCATCTGCACCACGCGCCAAGTAGTCGAGCACCGCGCCGAGGGTCTTGCCCCCGATTGCAAAAGCCAAGCCGAGGGCCAGCGGTAGCATCGGAATCGTCGCAACACACGCTATGACCAGCGCAAAGGCCGCCACTACTGCCGCATCCAACCAGAAGCCGAATACGACCGCCCAAAATGGCAGCCCCAACTGTGGAGGAAAACCCTGTAAATAGCCACGCCCACTAATGGCAACGACACCCCACAGCATACCGCCCAAAATCAGCGCAGCAACTCCCAGCAGAGCGACAATCGCCGCATAGCGGGCGAGCAGATAGTAACTACGCGGGACCGGATAAGTCAGTGTCAGCAGAATACCGCGACTGCCAATTTCACGACTGACCAACTGCTCCACCCAGAACAGGGCAAATAAGACCAAGCAAATTCGCAGCCCGGAATAGCCAACATCCAAGGCTACTGTCTGTGGCTGGCGGGGTGAAAACGCAGCCGCGCAAAAAGCCATACCGACCAACAGAATGGCCACTACGAAATTAGCGTGAATGGCCCGCCCACGCAAACCAGCGCGCCAACCACTCAGAAAAAATGCTCGCATGTGAGTTACCGCACAAACAAAAAGGGCGCATCAATTGATGCGCCCTTAATGTATCGGTCATTATTAAGACGACGAGGCCCTAGCGAATGCTGCACTACTTGCAGCTGTTGCATTATCTGCAGTACATCCCGCAGCCACGCACTTGGTACCAGTCGGCTGTACCCCCCCACCTGCGGTAGAGCCGCTGAAAATATTACCACCCTTGCGAGACGCAGAGCCCACCGCCATTGCGGTAGCATTTTGCTGATAAGTCATAAACACATTGGCCGAACAGCGGCCGGTAAAGGTAACAGCAACGAAATCTGTTGTCGCACCGCCCGTCACCGTGTAGGTGCCACCCGTGGCATTGGCTGAGCAGGCTGTTGTTTGTGCCTGAACATTTGCAACAGCGCCGACGACTGCCATTACGCCCACAGCGATCTCAAGATACTTTTTCATGGTTGCTCTCCTGTTATCACTGCGTTGCGTTAGAGGCAGACTGGTTCAGATGGTTACGCGCATCTGACTGCGCGGCCTTGTCTTCGCCCTTGCGCGTGTACTCGCTGAACTGCGGGATAGCAATGGCAGCTAGGATACCGATGATGGCCACAACGATCATCAACTCAATGAGCGTGAAGCCGTGTTGAAGTTTCTTCATGTGAATCTCCTGTCAGAATCCAAGTGACTCTTGGATAAACGATTATAGCAACATTCATGCCGCCCAAAAAACCGCTACTTTGATCTAGGTAATGCGCTACCGGCCTCTCCTGCGTAAAAAAACAACAAACTTAGCTGACAAAAAATGTCACAACTGACGATTTAAGTCGAATCATTCGGCAGGCAACGCAAATGAGTCCCGACGACCTTCCGTATGTTGCTGCCAAATGTGTGCATATAGGCGCGCGAGATCACGGGCAAAGCGGAAGGAATCGAACAAGGGACAAGATAAACGGTTTGCCTGTAACCGAGCACGAAGCTGCGCGAGCGTCCCGGCTTGCAGCGCAAGATTGACAGCCTGCGCCTCATAATCTGCGAGGTTCTGCGTCACGAGCTCTGGGAGCCCAGCCGCCCTAACTAGGCTTGCCGATACACGGCTGGCAAAGGTTTCCCCTTGCAGGGCCAGCAAAGGCAACCCAACCCAAAGCGCATCGCTCCCTGTTGTATGAGAGGTATAGGGGAAAGTATCCAATGCAAGATCCGCACATCCAAGTCGAGCCAAGTGATTAGTTTGCTCAGCATAGGGTGCAAAAATCAGACGTTCCTCGGCAACCCCTTGCGCAATAGCCTCACGCCTCAAATTATCCTGCGCCTGCGCTTGATCGGCCAAGAGCCAAAGCACTGACCCGGGCACCGCCCGCAAAATCCGACACCAAACCGCAAACACGTCAGGGTTCAGCTTATCGATACGATTGAACGAACAAAACACAAAACCTTCATCCGGCAAACCCGCCGCGGCGCGGGTAATTGTAGGGGGGAGCGGGCGACGACGATCATTGGGCTGGTAGGAGTGCGGCATTTGAGCAATGGCTTCAGCATAACCATCCGCATGCGTGAAAGGGGTAACAACAGGATCACCAATGATGTAGTCGGCCAGCGATGGATGGCCCAACGTCCCCGGGTAGCCCAGCCAAGACACAATCACCGGAGCTGGCCTCAGCATCTGGATATCCGGACGGAAATCTTTAGTCCAACCCTTCATGTCTACAAGAATATCCAGCCCATCAGCTTCAATGATTTGGGCGGCCTTCTCTGGCGAGCTCATGCGAATGTCACGAAAAACAGTGGCAGCCTTCTCAAGCTCACGGCGGCGCTCGCTACCGTCATCAGGGCCATAGGAATAAAGATACATTTCTAGACCCACAGCCTCGTGTGCGAGTAAAACACCATTCACCAGATGCGTTGTTGCATGATTGTGGAAATCAGCAGACAAGTAGCCAATCCGTAGACGGCGGGGCGGAATGGTGATTTGCACAGATACCGGCTGATAGGGCTTGGCCGAGAAACCGCGTGCTAGCAGCGTCTCAACATGCCTGCGCGTATAGGCGAGCTGATCCTGACGGGTGGTGCTAGCCCAACCGATATACGTCAAAGGAGACATCCAGTCAAAAACCCCCTGCTGCTTTCGCGCAAGAAGCATTGCTTCAGCCTCTGCCATCAACTGCCACTCACCTAAGGCTCGTGCGGCACAAAATAGCTCGACCGCAAGCTCTGGATTATCTGGTTCCTCACGCCATGCTTGGGATAGCGCCTCAAAGGCCTGCTCTGACTTACGTAAATGCGTTAAGGAATGAGCCCAGTCTAAGAAATAACGGCTCGAGGAAGGCTCTGCCTTCAAGGCCTCTAAAAACCAATACAAGGCCTGCGCATTATCATTACAGGCGCGATATAACTGGGCCAGACTCGCACACAGATGACCGTTGCCAGCATGCAGCTCAATGGCCTTATGGTATGCGGCAATTGAAGCAGACCAATCACCACGGGAACGCTCGGCAAATGCGAGATTTGCCCAACACTCCCAGTCTAGAGGCAACCGTTCTACGAGCTCCCGACAAAGCGGTAAGGCATCATCCAATTTCTCTTGATACAACAATGCGGCCGCGTAAGCTTTTTGTAATTGTCGATCACTTGGGGTGCGAGCCAACTGCTGTTTGCTTGCCTGCTCAGCGCCAGCATAGTCGCCACTGGACAGGAGCCGCTCAATGCGATTATTAGCCGAGGATTGCGACTGACCAAAGCGCGCACTCAGCGCCTGCAGCCCCTTTGAATGTTGTTGTTTTTTCTTGCCTGACTTTGCTTTCCCCGACATCGCATCCTCATTTAACTACGGCTCATACACCGTTCAACCCTCAATCCGACGCTTCACGGACCTATAATCGAATACGCCTTGCCACCCAGCCCGCTCAGGCGTTGCATGAACGTAGGCAAGCGACTCTTGATATGTAAACCGCGTGTAGGTTTCCAGCATCTGCGCCAGCAAGCGATGATAAGGCAGCATGGGGCCGAAGAACAACACAAGCTCCTTGCGTTGAATCAGCAGCGTTGGAAAGTTTTCGACATCCCAGTCCTCGACGCCGGACTGCTCATCCTCAACTTCCACCCAGACAAAACCAACATTGGGATACTGTTCTTTGAGTTGCTCAAACCCGGCTTGATACTCCCGGCAGGTCCCGCACCATGCTGCGCAGAGGCACACGACCAGGAATTCTCGTTCAATAGGGGCGAGAGGCGTTAGAGCAGACATCAGGACGAGTAAAATTACAAAAACGATATTCGATGATAACCGATAGGTTTAAAGAAACTACTGCCATGAGCCTAGCCCTCTCTAACGACAAGCGATTACCTGCCACGCCGGTCACTCCAACTGAGCAACGTCTGCGCATCGACCTAGCCGCCGCGTATCGCTTAGCCGCGCGTCAAGGCTGGGACGACTTGATTTACACGCACATCACCGCCCGAGTCCTCGGCGAAGAAGGCGCGTTCCTGATCAACCCCTTCGGCTTACGGTTTGACGAAATCACGGCGTCCAATCTGGTCAAAATCAATATTAATGGGCAGATTTATGGCGATGCCGATGTCGAGGTCAATGCCATTGGCTTCCGGATTCACGCGACTGTTCATGCAGCGCGGCATGATGCGCATTGTGTGATGCACCTCCACAACGTCAACGCCATTGCCGTTTCGGCGCAACATAATGGCTTGCTGCCGATATCGCAGCACGCAATGCGCTTCTATGAGCAGATTGGCTATCACGACTATGAAGGGCTGTCGCTGACGGAGCCCGAGGGACAGCGCATGCTGAAAAGTCTGGGCAATCACCCAGCTCTGTTACTGCGTAACCACGGAAGCTTAGTGTGCGGTCGCACGGTTGCAGAAGCCTATGTCTTGATGGATATGTTGGACAAGTCTTGCGCCATTCAACTCAAAGCGCAGGCTGGAGGCGTCCAGTTGGTCACACCGCCTAAAGAAGTTTTGAAGCACACCGCTCAACAGTTGGTCAGCGACGACGTGCCTGAAGGTGAGCGCGAGTGGCCCGCCCTGCTTCGCCTGCTTGACCAGACAGACAGCAGCTACCGCAACTGATTTTTTACTGAAAAGGAGAACCCCATGCCCACTATTAACGTTCAAATGTTTGAAGGTCGTACCAACGAACAAAAGCGCGAGTTCGTCAAAGCGATTACTGAAGCAACGTGTCGCACGCTTGGCTCAACACCAGATTCCGTCGATGTGATCATCCAAGATGTAAAGCGTGAAGACTGGGCAACAGGCGGCGTGCTGTGGTCCGAAAAGTAAGTTGGTCAGACTGAACGCAAAAGGGCAGAGTGATCTCTGCCCTTTTTATTCTAGCGACAACAACCTACCACTCGATCTCCATCCCTTCCCGCGCTAGGACCACTTCTGGACCGTTGGCAGGGACTCGCGTCAGTAAGTCAGCGAAAACTTTCTCCAACTCCTCATCACTACGCGTTGGCTCATGATGCGTACATACGAGCTTTTTTGCACCAACTCGATAAGCCAACTCAAGACTGCCATCAAATGTGCCGTGCCCCCAGCCGACCTTTGAGGGATATTCGGCGGTTGTGTATGAGCAGTCCATGACGAGAACATCAACCCCCTTCAGAAATGCCTCCATCTCGGCCTGTCGAGCATCAATCATGGCCTGATACTCATCAAAGTCGGCATCGCCGGCAGCATAAATATTGGTCCACGGCTCATGATCGCCACTGAAGAACATGGACTTGCCATTGCAATCGACGCGATAACCAAAATTGGTGACAGGATGATTGAGGAGCATATTGGTAACAGTGGCGTCACCAAGAACGACCGCCTCGCCAATCGTCAATGTCTGATACTCAATGGCAGCACGCAGCTCAGCCTCTCGGACAGGAAAGTAGCTGTACTGAAGCTGAACATTCATGACCTGCTCAATTCCGCTTCCCGACACAAAATCATAGGCGCCATGAATGCGCACCCGATTGCCAGGAATGTAGAGCGGCGTAAAAAACGGCAAGCCTTGAATATGATCCCAATGCGTATGGGTGATAAAAACGTTTGCCGAAACGGGCAACTGCTTGAGTAATGATTGCGCCAGCGGAAAAATACCGGTTCCACCATCAAAGATAATCAGCTCGCCTGCGTCACTACGCACTTCAATACAGGTCGTATTACCGCCGTAACGAGCCGTATGTGGCCCGGGAGAAGCGATCGAACCACGCACACCCCAGAAGCGTATTTTCATTCTGTCCCCACTAGAGCAAAGCTTTGCGCCTCAGCCACAAAGTGATCCAAATCCCCTAGGCTAGCAATGACTGCATCAAGATCGTCGCCAAATCGCTGCGGTGCGATGACAGCCTCGCCCACACGATACGGATTTCCACTGTCGCCAAATTGACGATAACGGCAGATTTGATCGGCCATACGTAAGCAATCACCCATAGCGCTATGCCCACTTTCTTTGTGGTGGTCGCGAATACATTCAACCAAGGGGGTGGGGAACTGCCACCGTGCGGCGAGCATGGAGCCAACCACAGTGTGGTCTGCGCCAATCACCGCCTCCTCCGCCACATGCAACGGCACTTGCTTTTCTTGGCAATAAGCCAAAGCAGCAGAAAACTCATCGGGCATGAACTGGGCAAAAACCACCTTGCCAAAGTCATGCAAAAGCCCGGCAATGTAGCAGTCACCCGGATCAACATCTCCTGTGACTTGCTGGCTCGCTAACTTACGCGCAATAGAGGCAACCGTCAGGGAATGCATCAAGTAGCGCTGCACATCAAAACCTGCCGTATTCATTCGCGGCAGAATCCCTACCGCCGCAAACGACAATGCCATGTTTTTGATCGTATTCAGCCCGAGGAACACGACAGCCTGATTGACTGACGTCATCTTGTTGGGCAGCGCAAATGCAGCGGAGTTAATCACCTTGAGAATCTTCACGGTCATGACCGGATCTTTCTCGATCACACCGACCAGCTCTCTCGGCAGGCAATTGATATTGCGCGTGAGCTCCAACACCTTTTGCACGCTTTTGGGGAAAGCAGGCATTTTCTCAACGGCAAGGCCGAGCTTTTTTTCAACTTCCGGAGAGATGTGGCTCACGGCATGTTTCCAGTACAGGATGGCGCATTATAGGGGCTGGCGCTATTCACAGTCAGCCAAGTAGATGCGAGAATCCAGCAGCTTCCATGCCAGATACGTTTTTTATGATTCCTTTTTCAGACCTTCCGTTGCCCCACCGCCCTGCCGAGCCCGGTACGGTCTATTTGGTCGGGGCAGGCCCCGGCAATCCTGAGCTGCTAACCGTTCGCGCAGCAAGACTCTTGGCCCAAGCGGATGCACTAGCCTATGACCATTTGGTTGCGCCAGAGATTGTTGCCATGGCGCCGGCCACAGCAGAGCGCATCTATGTAGGCAAGGAACGCAACCGTCATACGTTGCCTCAAGCCGAACTAAATTTACTCCTCGTCGATTTAGCCAAGGCAGGCAAGCGTGTGGTGCGCTTGAAAGGCGGAGATCCGTATATTTTCGGGCGCGGCGGCGAGGAAGCCGAGATTCTTGCTGCGCACGGAGTTCCTTTTGAAGTTGTCCCCGGTGTTACTGCTGCAGCGGGGGTCGCCGCATATGCGGGCATTCCACTCACACACCGCGAACATGCACAGGCCTGCGTTCTCGTTACCGGTCACCTCAAGGATGGCAGTATCGACCTTGACTGGGTTGGTCTGGCACGCAAGGAACAGACCGTAGTGATTTATATGGGACTGCAAAGTCTGGCACTGATTTGCACCCAGTTGATGGAACATGGATTACCGAGCGATTGGCCTGCAGCTATTGTTCAACAAGGTACCACTCAGCGACAACGCACCGTCATTGGCACTCTTTCGACACTACCAGCGTTAGCGGAAGCTGCAAAACTCAAGGCCCCAACACTCATCATCGTTGGCAGCGTGGTTACGCTTCGCCAAAAACTGGCTTGGTTGGATGAACCTACTTTGGCTTGATGCAGAATTCTTGCCCCCACCAAGCAAAAGGCCTCACCTGATTGTGAGGCCTTTTGCTTTTGTAATACGAATCAGGGTTTAGACGCTGATCGTGTTCTCGTTGATCGCCCATATCTCGCGATAGGCACCGGCCAGCTTGATCAGCTGGGTATATGGCACAGGCTTGTGGAAAACCGATACGCCAGGTGGCAAACCACCCCGGGTTTCAATCTCTTGCGGTTCAAGTGCAGTGGCCACAACGATTTGCATGGGCTTGGCTAGCGCACGCTTGGTCAGCGTTTCCAACATGCCAAAACCATCGATACCCGGCATCACTAAATCAGTCACCAGCAAATCAGGTTGCTGTTCGCCGATGAGCAGCAATGCTTCATAGCCAGACTCAGCGGTGCGCACATTGACGCGCTGCTTGCCCATGCGAACCAGGACCGTCTGATACATCTCGCGCTGAACGGGGTCGTCCTCAACCACTAGTATTTCAAAGCGATGAACAGGAATTGCTAGTTCGGCACGGCGGCGGGCCAAAACCTCATCAACCGAAGTGCGCAGGATGCGTCGATGCCCACCGGGTGTTTTCCAAGCCTTCAAACGCCCCTCTTCAACCCAAATCTGAGCAGTGCGAACGCTAATACCCAAAGCCAGAGCGGCTTCACGTGTCGAACAGGTTTCTTCCGGGTTACGAATGTCCATGCTGAGCTCCAGATTTCAGTTTTTTCGATAATAGCATTTGCAAAGAGAAGTGAAAAGCTTAAATCGCCTTGTTCAGTCAGGCGTAAATGCAAGTAAATGCAAGATGCAAGCAGAGCGCAGGAGGTAAGTCAGTATAGGTCGCATTTACTCGCCATACCGTCTGCAACACAACTCAGCTTGCTTGCCTAGGGCTAAAGAAAACCTACTGCATGAGCCCCGTAAGGATTAGAACGCGCCCCTGGATGCAAGTTTCAACAATGCGATTGAGGACTAAAAACTTGGCGCAGAAAAGCAAAAAGGCCAGTCCGAAGACTGACCTTTTTGCTTGATTCTATTGGTCGGGGCGGCGGGATTCGAACTCGCGACCCCTTGCACCCCATGCAAGTGCGCTACCAGGCTGCGCCACGCCCCGACAAGCTGAGCATTATATCAGAGGACGCGGTGCGGAGCGCAGCATCTCGATGATGCTGGCGAGCTCAGCACGCAAACTTTGCGACCCCGACGGCATCTCCGATTTTTGCTCACGCACAGGGGTGGCATGTGGTTCTTCAAGCCGATTACGAGCGCCGCTGATGGTGAAACCTTCGCGATAAAGCAACTCGCGGATACGACGAACGAGCAGGACTTCATGGTGTTGGTAGTAGCGGCGATTACCGCGACGCTTGACCGGTTTTAGCTGCGTAAACTCCTGCTCCCAGTATCGCAGCACATGAGGCTTGACGCCGCACAGCTCGCTTACTTCACCAATCGTGAAGTAGCGCTTTGCCGGGATAGGCGGCAGCTCTTGCAGCTCGTTAGGCGGCGTTTGCATGATCCAGTGCTTCAACCGCAAGCTTTAGCTTCTGGCTGGCGTGAAAAGTCACGACACGACGTGCGGTAATTGGAATCTCTTCACCAGTCTTGGGGTTGCGGCCCGGACGTTGCGGCTTGTCACGCAGCTGAAAATTACCAAAACCAGACAGCTTGACGCTGTCACCAGTTTCAAGTGCGATACGAATTTCGTCGAAAAACGCTTCAACCATATCCTTAGCTTCGCGCTTATTGAGACCAACCTTTTCAAACAAAAGATCGGCTAGCTCTGCCTTCGTCAATGTCATTCTGACTCCCTGGTGCATCTATTTCTTAGAGAAACCACGTTCAAACTAGGCTTGAACGTGGTTTTCAAATTCAAATTTTCGAGGGGGCAACCCTCTTGTTCATCTTTTTTAGGTACGCAAGACTGCACCGAATTGCTGAGCCGCAGAGACCAACTCAGCAATGGCTGCATCGACTTCTGCATCGGCAAGCGTTTTCTGAGTATCTTGCATAACTACCCGGAATGCAAGGCTTTTTTTGCCATCCTCAAGGCCTTTACCCTGATAAACATCGAACAATTGGATGCTCTGCACGGTCGATACTGCCGCACTATCCAGGACGGACAACAAGCCCTGTAATGGCGTTTCCTGAGCCACCACAAATGCAAGGTCACGCTCAACAACAGGGAAGCGTGAGACTTGCGCATAGGCCGGCATGGGAACGTTCAACAGCACATCCAGCTCAAGCTCAAACAGAATCGGGGCGCTGACCAGTTCGTATTTCTGCACCCATTCAGGGTGCAGTTCACCTACGACACCAATAAGACGATCATTCAGTGTCACTTCAGCACAACGCCCTGGGTGTAGCGCGGGGTGGCTGGTCTTTTCAAAACGCAATGTTTGCGTGGGAAAAAGCGCCTCAATGTCGGCCTTCACATCATAGAAGTCGACATTGCGTGTCTTGCTACCCCACTGCTCAGGTTCAGCTGGACCTGCAGCCAAACCAGCCACACGCAAAGGTTGAGCGAAGCCATTGACGGCCTCGGCATCGCGCCAGAAGCAACGACCCAATTCGAAAACACGCACACGCGCAGTCCGGCGCTTGAGGTTAAAGCTCAACGTATTGACTAGCCCGCCCATCAGCGTGGTGCGCATCACACCCATCTGACTGGCAATCGGATTAGCCAGTACGACAGGCTTGTCGTTGCCGGCAAAGTCTTTTTCCCAAGCCGTTTCGACAAAGCTGAAGTTCACAACTTCCTGATAGTCACGCTCTGCTACCAAACGGCGCACCTGCATGGGCGTGCGCTTAGCTTCCGGTAGGGGCAGCATCGCGACATGATTGACTGGCGCCGGGGCGGGGATGTTGTCGTAGCCGTATAGACGCGCCACTTCCTCAATGAGATCTTCCTCGATCTCCATGTCGAAACGGTGGGCCGGTGGGGTCACCAGAAAAACCTGATCTTCTTCTGACCACGGAAAGCGCAGATTCTTGAGCTGAGCAGCAACGGCCTCACGCGTAAAATCAATGCCGATGACCTGATTCAGTCGGGACAGACGCAAACGCAGGGGGTTGCGCTTAGGCAAAAACGTTTCGGCGACCACTTCCGTAATGGGCCCGGCCTCGCCACCGCAAATTTCCAGAACAAGCTGTGTAGCGCGCTCTAATACCTCGACCTGTCGGCTGAAATCGACGCCTCGCTCGAAGCGGTAAGAAGAGTCAGTCGAGAAGTTCAGCGCACGTGCCTTGCCGGCAATCGCATCGGGCGCAAAGAATGCGCTTTCAAGGAAAATCTCGGTAGTGGTGGTTGTGACGCCACTCTCGTCACCGCCCATGATGCCGCCCAGCGCAAGGGCTCGAGACTCGTCTGCAATCAATACTGCGTCTGCATCTGGCGTAATGGTGTTGCCATTCAGCAACGTCAGTTGCTCACTCGCCTTGGGCAGCCGTACGTGAATCGCACCGCTCAGCTTGGCGTTATCAAAGGCGTGCATGGGCTGCCCTTGTTCGAGCAACACATAGTTGGTGATATCGACAATTGCTGAGATCGAACGAATGCCGCTGCGTGCAAGGCGCTGCACCATCCAGGCAGGTGTCGCCGTGGCTGCGTTCACGCCGGTGACAACACGGCCGGCATAACGTGGGCAATGGGCCTTGGCTTCCACCACTACAGCACGCGACTTGTCGCTACGCACTGCGGCCGGCAGGATTTCCGGTGCGGTCAGATCTACCCCCGTCAGCGCGGCGACTTCGCGCGCTATACCAAGGATGGATAAGCAGTCAGCGCGATTAGGTGTGAGCTTGAGGGTGAATAGCTTATCGTCGAGACCGAGGTAATCACGAATATCGGTACCGACTGGCGCATCTGCTGGCAGCACCAGCAAGCCGTCGCTCTCTTCGGCAATACCCAGCTCCTTGGCCGAGCACAACATGCCGAAGCTTTCGACATCGCGCACTTTGGCCTTCTTGATATTGAAGTCGCCCGGCAATTGCGCCCCAACCAACGCGCACGGCACCTTGAGGCCAACGGCGGCATTCGGAGCACCGCAGACAATCTGCAGCACTTCGCCGCCGACATTGACGGTCGTCAGGCGCAGCTTGTCTGCGTTTGGGTGCTTTTCAGCAGTAAGAATTTCGCCAACCACCACCTGATTGAAAGCAGGTGCGGCTGGGTCAAGCTCTTCCAGCTCAAGGCCCGCCATGGTGAGCAGATGACCCAGCTCGTCGCTGCTGAGCGTGGGATTGACGAAGGTACGCAGCCAGTTTTCCGAGAATTGCATGGTCGGCTTACTTGAATTGTGAAAGGAAGCGAAGATCGCCGTCGAAGAACAGGCGCAGATCGTCGATGCCATAACGCAGCATGGTTAGGCGATCCGGCCCCATGCCGAAGGCGAAGCCAATGTACTTTTCCGGGTCAATGCCGCCGTGGCGCAGCACGTTCGGATGCACCATGCCGCAACCGCCGATCTCAAGCCAGCGTCCCTTATTCGGGCCGCTCATGAAAGCCATATCGATTTCAGCCGACGGCTCGGTGAAGGGGAAGAAGGATGGGCGGAAACGCAGATTAAGATCGTCGCTTTCAAAGAAGCAGCGAAGAAAGTCGGCGAGCACGCCGCGCAGGTCAGCGAAACTTACTTTCTCACCGATCCACAGACCTTCGACCTGATGGAACATCGGCGAGTGGGTGGCATCGGAATCAACGCGATAGACACGGCCCGGCGCAATGATGCGGATTTCTGGCATCGTCGCTTCATGCTTGTACTTCTCGACATGCGCCTGCATGTAGCGCACCTGCACGGGACTGGTGTGGGTCCGCAGCAGTACGTCCTCCTGCACAGAACCGTCTTCGGCCTGTATGTAGAAGGTGTCATGCATAGAACGCGCCGGATGCTTTTCCGGCGTGTTGAGTGCGGTGAAATTATGCCAATCACCCTCGATTTCGGGGCCGTCGGCCACTTCGAAACCAATGGTACGGAACAGTTGCTCGATGCGATCAAGGCTGCGCGTCACCGGGTGTAGACCACCGCGCGAACGACCGCGCCCAGGCAAGGTCACATCCAAGGCCTCTGCCGAGAGCTGAGCCTCAAGGGCAGCGCGCTTCAAGGCTTCGCGACGCGCGTTGAGCGCTTCCTCGACTTGGTTCTTCGCTGCATTGATAGCAGCACCAGCGGTTTTCTTTTCCTCGGGGGGCAGTTTGCCGAGGTTCTTGAGCTGCTCGGTCAGCAAGCCAGCCTTGCCCAAATACTGGGCCTTGGCTTCTTCGAGTTTAGCGGGCTCGCCTATCGCGACAAACTCAGCGAGGGCGCGCGCTACGATTTCGTCCAGTGTGTTCACAGGCTATGCGTATGGCGTATCAAGTGTTTGGGTGCTTCACATTAAAAAAGGGAGGCGGGGTGTTATCCCTGAGCCTCCCTTTTTGTCAGCCGTTATAAATTAAGCGGCGAGTTTGGCCTTGGCTTGTGCGGCAAGAGCGGCAAAAGCCGGCTTGTCAAACACGGCCAGGTCGGCCAGAACCTTACGGTCCACTTCAATCGAAGCCTTCTTCAGGCCGTTCATGAAGGTGCTGTACTTCAGACCCAGCTCACGGGCTGCCGCGTTGATACGGGCAATCCACAGTGCGCGGAACTGACGCTTCTTCTGACGGCGGTCACGGTAGGCGTATTGACCGGCCTTCATTACCGCCTGCTTGGCGACACGATAGACACGGCTACGACGGCCACGGTAACCCTTGGCCTGTACCAGAACCTTCTTGTGGCGCGCGCGCGCCGTTACACCACGTTTAACTCTTGGCATGGTTTAACTCCTTAAGCGTAGGGCATCATCGCGCGGATGTGGCCGACATCGGAAGCCACAACTGCAGTGGCACCGCGCAGCTGGCGCTTTGACTTGGTGGTTTTCTTGGTCAGAATGTGGCGCTTGAACGCCTGACCACGCTTAACGCTACCGCTGGCGCGCACTTTGAAGCGCTTGGCAGCCCCGCTCTTGGTTTTCATCTTCGGCATCGAAGATCTCCTTCATTCATGGCGACAGGTGACTTCCACCTTGGAAGCACTTGGGAACCTGGTACCACTTGGTATTTCCGTAACGGCTTGCGCCGTCACGGTAATTCTTTACTGCAAAAGCCTTACTTCTTCTTGGGTGCCAGCATCATCACAAGCTGACGACCTTCCATCTTTGGCCACTGCTCAACCACTGCCAGCTCCTCAAGATCAGTCTTTACTCGCTCCAGCTGGCGCATACCGATTTCTTGGTGCGCCATTTCACGGCCACGAAAACGCAAGGTGATTTTTGCCTTGTCGCCTTCCTGCAAAAACTTGATCAGATTACGCATCTTGATCTGGTAGTCGTTCTCGTCCGTACCCGGGCGGAACTTAATTTCCTTGACCTGAACCTGCTTCTGTTTCAGCTTGGCTTCATGGGCGCGCTTGGCTTCCTGATACTTGAACTTACCAAAGTCCATGATGCGGCACACAGGCGGCTGAGCCAGTGGCGCTATCTCGACGAGATCAAGTTCGGCCTCTTCGGCCAGAGCCAAGGCGGCACGCAAGGGCATGATGCCAAGTTGTTCGCTATCTGCACCGACCAGGCGGACTTCAGTGGCGGTGATTTCTTCGTTGACGCGTTGCGTCTTTTCCTGAGCGATGGTTCAGTTCTCCATAAATTCAAAAATCAGATCGCCACGCCCCGGCTGCTTTTTTCATGCAGCAGGCGTTCAATCAAGGCTTCGGGGGACATTTGCCCAAGATCCTGATTGCCACGGGCACGTACGGCGACCAACCCAGCTTCCTTTTCCTTGTCGCCGATGACAACCTGGTAGGGACGCTTTAACAAGCTATGTTCGCGTATTTTATAGTTTATTTTCTCACTACGCAAATCGCATTCAACGCGGAAGCCAGCTGCGCGCAGCTTTTCGGCCACAGTTTGCGCATAGTCAGACTGCGCTTCAGAGATATTGGCAACGACAACCTGCACCGGCGATAGCCACAATGGCAGGGCACCCGCATGGTTTTCGATCAGGATGCCAATGAAGCGCTCCAGCGAGCCCAAGATGGCACGGTGCAGCATGACCGGGATATGGCGGGCATTGTCTTCACCCACATACTCAGCGCCTAAGCGGGTTGGCATGGAGAAGTCGACCTGCACCGTACCGCACTGCCAGGAGCGGCCAATGGCATCCTTGATATGGAATTCGATCTTGGGGCCATAGAAGGCGCCCTCGCCCGGCAGCTCTTCCCACTCCAGCCCGGACGCACGCAGGCCTGAGCGCAGCGCGTTCTCAGCCTTATCCCAGACCTCATCGGAACCAACGCGACTATCCGGACGCAAGGCCAGTTTGACCGCAACATCGGTAAAGCCGAAATCTGCGTAGACCTTACGCACCAGCGCATTGAAGGCAGTCACTTCGGCCTCGATCTGGTCGTCGGTACAGAAGATATGGCCATCGTCCTGTGTAAAGCCGCGTACACGCATGATGCCATGCAGCGCACCCGAGGGCTCATTGCGGTGACAAGAGCCAAACTCGCCGTAACGCAGCGGCAGCTCTTTGTACGAGCGCAGACCGTCATTGAAAATCTGGATGTGGCCGGGGCAATTCATCGGCTTCACCGCATAGTCGCGGCTCTCCGACTCGGTGGTGAACATATTGGCCTTGTAATGTTCCCAATGCCCCGACTTTTCCCACAGGGTCTTGTCGAGGATCTGCGGGCAGCGCACTTCCTGGTAACCATTATTGCGATAGACGGCGCGCATGTACTGCTCGATTTCCTGCCACACGGTCCAACCATGGGGATGCCAAAAAACGAGGCCCGGCGCCTCTTCCTGCAGATGGAAGAGATCCAACGCCTTACCGAGCTTACGGTGATCGCGCTTTTCCGCCTCTTCGAGCATGTGCAAATAGGCGTCGAGCTCGTCTTTCTTAGCCCAAGCGGTGCCGTAGATGCGCTGCAGCTGTTCATTCTTGGAGTCGCCGCGCCAGTAGGCACCAGCAACCTTCATCAGTTTGAAGGCCTTGAGCTTGCCGGTTGACGGCACGTGAGGACCGCGACAAAGATCGATGAAATCGCCTTCGCGATACAAAGATACGTCTTCATTTGCAGGAATGGCGGCTATCAGTTCAGCTTTGTAGACCTCACCGATACTCTTGAAAAACTCAACCGCCTTGTCACGCGACCAAACTTCACGCGTTACCGGGAAGTCCTTCTTGGCCAGCTCGGCCATGCGCTTCTCGATAGCCTCAAGATCTTCCGGGGTAAAGGGCCGCTTGTAGGCAAAGTCGTAATAAAAGCCGTTTTCGATGACCGGACCGATCGTCACCTGCGCATCTGGAAACAACTCCTTGACGGCATAAGCGAGCAAGTGGGCGGTGGAATGGCGGATCGTATCGACGCCTTCCGGATCTTTTTCGGTGACGATCGCCAAGCCGGCATCGCCCTCGATCAAATATGAGGTATCCACCAATTTGCCGTCGACCTTGCCTGCCAAGGCCGCCTTGGCCAAGCCAGCGCCAATCGACGCCGCAACATCAGCAACCGTTACTGCCCCGGCATAGGTACGCTGGGAACCGTCGGGAAGGGTAATCACCGGCATCGCACAACTCCGTGAAAGAACCAAAAGCACAAAAACAAACAGGGCACCCGACTGCTCAGGTGCCCTGTTCGGGGTAAGTTTCTACCAAAATTCTGGTAGGCGCGATTGGACTCGAACCAACGACCCCCACCATGTCAAGGTGGTGCTCTAACCAGCTGAGCTACGCGCCTGCAAAGACAAGCATTATAGACGAATTTTGCGACCTGGTGAAGCCCATTTAGAAGTTGGCTTCACCATGAATATAAAGCCCAAGGTTTACAGCACTTTAAAAGTGCGGTTATAGTGCAACCCATGCGTTTTAACCCTGCCCCCCTCGCGGTTTCTCTTGTGCTCCTGCTTGCCGTCCCGGCACAGGCGGCGGAGCTCGCCGCGGAAAACGCGCAGGAGAAGGCATCGCTGGTCAATCGCGCAACCTCTTCACTACAGTCCGCAATCGATGGTGCATTAGATCTGGTCGGCATTCGCTACAAGCGCGGTGGCAGCACACCGGAAAGTGGCTTTGATTGCAGCGGCTTTGTTGGCCACGTCTTCCGCCAAGGCATGGGCCTAATCCTGCCGCGGACATCGCGGGAAATCAGCAAGGCGGGGGAAGCGATTAAGCGCGACGAACTGCAGCCGGGCGATTTGGTGTTTTTCAACACCATGCGAAGAACCTTCTCCCATGTGGGCATCTATCTCGGTGAAGGTCAGTTTATTCACTCACCGCGTGCTGGCGGAAGTGTGCGCATTGAGAACATGAGCGAAAGCTACTGGGCCAAGCGCTACGAGGGCGCACGACGAGTCAATCCCGAATAAGTCTCGATCTGCCCATCGGTTACCTTCTCGCCAGAAGCGGTCCACACCAGCCCAAACCAGCTTAGTGCTGGTTTTTTTTCGCCGGCAAAACCAATTCAAAATACTTGCATATAAGAATCGTTCCCACTTAGAATATCAATTGCATTGCCTCAAATCAAAACCGTCCAAAACCGAATTTCGCAACAGAACAGGAAAAACCAATGAATGCATTCCGCAAGTTAAGCTTGGTCGCCCTCATGGTCGCTGCCGGGTTTGCCCAAGCCCAGGAGAAAGTACTGAACCTATACTCCGCCCGTCATTACCAGACCGATGAAGCGCTTTACAGCAATTTCACTCGCATTACCGGCATCACCATCAATCGCATCGAAGGCAAAGAAGAAGAGCTGCTGGAGCGTATCAAAAACGAAGGCGCGAATAGCCCAGCCGACGTTTTCCTGACAGTCGATGCCGCCCGCCTCGCCCAAGCTGAACAACTGGGGCTGTTTGCGCCGACCAAGTCCAAGGTACTTGAAAGCCGCATCCCTGCACACCTGCGCTCGGACAGCTGGTTTGCCTTCTCAAAGCGTGCTCGCGTAATCATTTACAACAAGGGTGTTTTCGCGGCTGCTGATGTGCAGAACTATGAAGATCTGGCCGATGCAAAATTCAAAGGCAAGGTGTGCTCACGCTCAGGTGCCCACCCTTACAACATCTCGCTGACAGCAGCGCTGATCGCTCACAACGGCGAAGCCAAGACTGAAGAATGGGCCAAGGCAGTGGTCAGCAACTTCGCCCGCGCACCCAAGGGCGGTGATACTGACCAGATCAAGGCAGTGAGCGCCGGGGAATGCGCCGTCGCCGTGTCTAACACCTACTATTTGGTACGGCTGCTGCGCTCGGACAAGCCCGCTGACCGCAAGATCATGGACAACATCGGCATCGTTTGGCCGAACCAGAAGAGCTACGGCACCCATGTGAACATTTCCGGTGGTGGCGTGCTCAAGACCGCACCGCACAAGGAAGCTGCCGTCAAGTTTCTGGAGTACTTGTCCTCCGACCTAGCTCAAGAATACTTTGCCAACGGCAACAACGAATGGCCAGTTGTACAAAACGTAGATACCAAGAATGCTGCGCTTGAGTCGCTCGGCAAGTTTAAGGAAGACACACTGCCGGTAAGCACGTTGGCACGCAATGCGGCCATTGCACAAAAGCTGTCAGACCGTGCTGGCTACCGCTGATCGACTGAACAGCTTCTGCCGTAAAGGTCGGAACGACGCGGCTTAAGCTGCCACAGCCAATTCGCTCCAACAAAAAGGGCCCCGTATGACGGGGCCCTTTTTGTTGACGTCGTTGCCGTCTAGTCAGGTTTTCGTCAATGAGATCGACGACGCCCCTTGGCGATCTGTACTGACAAAACGATGATTGGAAGCAACCCGACAAGGACAATCATCAATGCCGCAGTTGATGCCTCGCTCAGCCGCTCGTCGGCGGCAAGAATATAAGTCTGGGTTGCTAGCGTATCGAAGTTGAAGGGGCGCATCACCAGCGTGGCTGGCAATTCCTTCATCACATCGACGAAGACAAGCAAACCTGCGGTGAATAGACTGCCACGCAACATAGGCAGATGAACACGGCGCAGGATTTCGCCCCCGGCACACCCGAGGCTCTTGGCGGCATCATCCATGCTCGGCGTAATCTTGGCGAGCCCCGCCTCCACCGTCTGTAGCGCCATGCCGAGGAAACGCACTAAGTACGCGTAGATCAAGGCCGCGATCCCGCCCGTCAGAATCAGGCCGGGGTTATTACCCGTCAGTTGCAGCCACAGCTCGGCCAGCACATGATCAAGCCGCGTAACCGGGATCAGCACGCCGACGGCAATCACCGACCCCGGCACTGCATAACCAAGGGTAACGAGACGATTCGCTGCACGCGGGAGCCAGGTTTTGACCTGCCGTGCCGCATAGGCCAGCAATGCCGCCAAGCCCATGGCGGCCACCGCTGCAACGGTGGCCAACAACAGACTATTCCGCGCCAGCCGAACAAAGCGTTGCCCGAACTCGGCGTCGCCTTCGGTCAGGGCCATATTCAATAGCAGACCTGCGGGCAGGAGGAATCCAACAATCAATGGCAACAGGCACAAACCACATGCCAGCCAGCCTCGCCAGCCATGCAGACGCCGACTCACCACGCTACGACTACGCGCCGCGCCAGCGCCGAAACGTGCTCGGCCGCGGCTGAAATGCTCAAGGAGTAGGAGCAGCAGCACAAAGCTGAACAGACACCCGGCAAGCTGAGCAGCCGCCGTGCGATCACCCAACGCAAACCAAGTGCGGTAGATCCCCGTCGTGAAGGTGTTCACACCAAAATACGCCACGGTGCCATAGTCGGCCAGTGTCTCCATCAGCGCAAGTGCAGCACCAGCGGCCAAGGCCGGCCGAGCGAGCGGCAGTGACACACGCCAGAAGCTCTGCCACGGGGTCAAGCCGAGCGAACGGGCAGCCTCCAATGCGGAACCCGCGCGCTCCAAAAATACGGTACGCGCCAAGAGATACACATAGGGATAGAGCACACAGATAAACAGCACGATCGCCCCACCCAGACTGCGAACATCTGGAAACCAGTAATCGCCGTAAGACCAGCCAAAGGTCTCGCGCAAGGCTGTTTGCACTGGACCGACGAACTGGAGCAAATCGGTATAGGTATAGGCCATGACATAAGCCGGCATAGCCAAGGGCACCACCATTGCCCACTCGAAAATACGCCGCCCCGGGAATTCATGCATGGCGGTCAGCCAAGCCGCACCTGTACCCACCGCCATAACGCCAATCCCGACCCCTAGGCAGAGCCAGAGCGTGTTGGCGACGTATTCCGGCAGGACTGTGGCGAGCAGGTGCCCCCACGTGTCGCCCGTGCCGCCAAAGAAAAGATTGCTGCCAACGACGAGCACCGGCAGCGCCACCAAGCTGGCGATGAGTACGGCAAAGGGAGTAGCGGTCAGGCGCAAGCGGAAATACCGAGGGGTTCAGTAAGCAGATTCAAGACTGCAGGCTAGGCGGATTATAATTGAGACTGACTCTCATCATTACATGGCCATATCCGCGTGAACACTTCGGCTCCCTTGCTGCATATCGACAAGCTGCACCACCAATACGATGGTGTCGATGTCGTGCACGACCTATCGCTGCAATTGCAGGAGGGTGAAATCGGCTGCCTGCTGGGTAGCTCGGGCTGCGGCAAGACAACGGTGCTGCGCTGTATCGCAGGCTTTGAGCACATCAGCGGGGGCAGCATCAATGTTGCAGAACGTCTGTTGTCAGGCCCCGGCGTGCATGTCGCGCCGGAAAAGCGACAGATTGGTATGGTGTTTCAGGATTACGCGTTGTTCCCGCACCTCAGCATTGCCGAGAACATCGCCTTTGGCTTGCGTGGCGTCACGCCGCAGGCGCAGCAAACGCGCGTAGAAGAACTCCTCACGCTGATTGGCCTCGATGGCCGAGGTGCCCGCTACCCGCACGAAATCTCGGGAGGCCAGCAGCAACGCGTGGCACTTGCCCGTGCGCTAGCACCACGCCCCAGCCTGCTGCTGCTCGATGAACCCTTCAGCAACCTCGACGTGGAATTGCGCGAGCGCCTGTCACAGGATGTGCGCAACATCATAAAGCAGAGCGGGACCACCGCCATTCTTGTAACCCACGATCAGCACGAAGCCTTCGCCGTAGCCGACAAAATTGGCGTGATGCGCAATGGGCGCATCGAGCAATGGGATGTGCCATACAACCTCTATCACCAACCCATCACCCGCTACGTAGCGGATTTCGTTGGCCAAGGCGCATTCCTACCGGGTAAGGCGATTGATAGCTTCACCGTGCAAATGGAGCTAGGAGCCTTACAGAGTCGTTGGGCGATTGAGGACCAAAGCAATTTGCAAGTCCTGTTGCGACCGGATGATGTAGTGCATGACGATGCCAGCACCGTCACCGCGGAGGTAGTTAACCGGGTTTTCCGGGGCGCGGATTTCCTGTACACATTGCGTCTTGGCTCGGGCAGAGAAATTCTGTCGCTGGTGCCTTCGCACCATAATCATGCGATTGGTGAACACATCGGCATCCGCCTTGATGCCGACCATGTGGTCACGTTCTCTGACACCGACACTGCACATAGCGACACTGCCGCTTGATTCCCTGGCTGCCTCCAGAACCCGTATTCCCGCCACTGGAAACTGCGCTAGCTGAACCAGCGGGTCCCAATGGACTGCTTGCCGCCGGTGGTGATCTTTCGCCCGAACGCTTGCTTGCCGCCTATACACGCGGCATCTTTCCCTGGTATTCGGCCGGCGATCCAATTTTGTGGTGGAGCCCCGACCCACGCATGGTGCTGGTACCGGAAGCATTGCGTATCACACGCTCATTCGCCAAGCTGCTGAGAAACCGGCCCTACGACATCCGTGTCGATAGTGCCTTCACTGAGGTCATCCGCGCCTGTGCGGCGCCACGGGACGGACAAGCCGGCACATGGATCCTGCCGGAAATGCAGGCTGCCTATGTTCGGCTGCACCAACTCGGTTATGCACACAGTATCGAAACCTGGGTGGATAACCAGCTTGTCGGCGGACTCTATGGCATTGCCATTGGCCGCGCCTTCTTTGGCGAGTCGATGTTCTCGCGCCACAAGGACGCATCAAAAATCGCCTTGGCCCACCTTTGTATCCTCTTGAGGAGCAAAGGTTTTGGCATAATCGATTGTCAGATGGAAACTCAACACTTAGCCTCTCTCGGTGCTCGCCCGCTGCCCCGTAGCGAATTCGCTGCCCGGCTGGCTGAGCTCACACCCAGCGGCGAGCAGCCAGGGCGGTGGTCGGCGGATGCGGTAAGCCATCACTATCGCGAGGGCGCCTGACATGGCACATCTTCGCGACCTCCCCCCCTTCCCGCTACTGCATTTCTATGCCACTGCACCCTATGGCTGCTCGTACCTGCCCGGCCGCGTTGCACGCTCGCAAGTCGCAACACCGACCCACCTGATTGATACCGAGACCTACGGCGAGCTGGTCCGTGCCGGTTTCCGGCGTAGCGGTGTGTTCACCTATCGCCCGCATTGCGGTACCTGCCGCGAATGTGTGCCGGTGCGTTTGCGAGTTGCTGACTTCAAGGCCAACCGCAGCCAGCGACGCGCCCTCAAGCAGCACGCAACGATGGTGCCTCGTGAGATGGGCCTCGGCTTCCGCGAAGACCACTACCAGCTCTATCAGCGCTATCAGGCCGCACGTCACTCCGGCGGCGGCATGGACAGCGACAGCCGCGAACAGTACGCCCAGTTTTTGCTGCAAAGCCATGTCGATAGCTGCCTGATCGAATTTCGCGAAGATGGCGTACTGCGCATGGTCAGCATCATCGATCTGCTTTCTGACGGGCTTTCGTCGGTCTACACCTTTTACGATCCAGATCTCGAACACGCCAGCTACGGCACCTTCGGTGTGCTGTGGCAGATTGCGCAATGCCAGCATCTCGGCTTGCCCTATCTGTACCTCGGCTATTGGATTCGCGACAGCCACAAGATGGCCTACAAATCGAACTTCCATCCGCTGGAACGGCTAAGCGACGAACCCGGGACGGATCGGCACTGGATTGATCTGAAGATCGACTAGCAGCGGCCATCATGCACAGGCCTGTTACCCACTGGCCTGTTAAAATGCAGACCTATGCTGCCCTACTCTCTTGCCCGTCCCTTCCTGTTTTCGCTTGATGCTGAAACCGCTCATGAACTCACGCTGACGACCCTAAAGCGCACGCAGGGGCTGATGCCCAGTTGTGTGACACAAGGCCGCGCAGTGCGCGTCATGGGTATCGACTTTCCCAATCCGGTGGGCTTGGCTGCTGGCCTCGACAAGAACGGCGAGTGCATTGAAGCTTGGGGCAAGCTGGGATTCGGCTTTGTGGAAATCGGCACGATCACACCGCGCCCACAGCCCGGCAATCCAAAGCCACGCATGTTTCGCCTGCCCGCAGCACAAGGCATCATCAACCGCATGGGTTTCAATAACCACGGCGTCGACAACCTGCTTGCCAATGTAGCGGCCAGCAAGTTCAAGGGTGTGCTGGGCATCAACATCGGCAAGAACTTTGACACGCCGATTGAAAACGCGGCTGATGACTACCTGATCTGTCTGGAAAAAGTTTACGCCGCTGCCAGCTATGTCACGGTCAATATCTCATCCCCGAACACCAAGAACCTCCGTCAGCTACAGGGCGAATCGGAGCTCGATGCACTTCTTGGCGCCCTCAAGGCCAAGCAAACTACCTTGGCGGATCGCCACGGCAAGTACGTACCGCTGACCCTCAAGATCGCACCCGATCTGGATGACGCTCAAATCGTGAATATCGCCGATGCGCTGCGCCGCCACCGTATTGATGGTGTGATCGCCACCAATACAACCTTAAGTCGCGAGGGCGTTACCGACCTGCCACATGGAAATGAAGCAGGCGGTCTCTCAGGCGCACCGGTTTTCGAGAAATCGACAGCTGTTGTCGCCGGACTGGTTAAAGCGTTGGCTGGGGAGCTACCGGTTATCGCCGCAGGCGGCATTACCGATGGCGAAAAAGCCAAGGCAAAACTGGCGGCGGGTGCCAGCCTAGTGCAGATTTACTCGGGGATGATCTACCGGGGACCGGCGCTGATTACCGAGTGCGTGAAAGCACTCAGCTAATCGCGGCGCAAGCTGGCGATGGAAATATCTGCCAGCGTACGACAGCCACTCAAGGCCATTGTCATTTCCAGCTCGTCACGCAGCAAGCGGATGACGTGCGCAACACTCTTGAACAGCAATGGCACAGTAATGCAGTGATACAACCAGTTTAGATAACATCAACTCTCCGCCCATTCACGCAAGAGGTTGTGATAAACACCGGTCAGGCTCACCACGGACGGTATCTCACCAAAGTTCTGCCGTAGCTGCAGCAGTGCCATGTCCATATCAAACAGGATGCGGCGTTGATCCACATCGCGCACCATGCTCTGCATGAACATGAAGCAGCCCAGACGTTCGCCGCGTGTTACCGGTGTGACTTCATGCAGATAAGACGATGGATAGACAACCACACTCCCTGCCTTGAGCTTGATTTCACGGCGACCGGCAGCATCCTGAATCACCAACTCGCCGCCCTCGTAACTCTCCGGATCCGAGAGAAAGAGCGTGGCAGAGACATCCGCACGAACGTACTGACCATCACCAGACAGGCGCATCGCATTGTCGGTATGCAATCCGTAAGTGTTGGATGAACCCGCATAGCGGTTAAAGAATGGGGGCAGTATCTTGAGTGGCAACGCCGCTGTAAAAAACAGCGGATTTCGCTGCAGGGCACCAAGCACAATACGGCGCAGCTCAGGTAGCTGAGGTGCATCTTCAGGAATCTGCTGGTTGTTCTTTACCAATGCGGCCTGGGCACCCGCCGTCACTTGACCGCTGACCCAACCGGAATCAGCCAGCAAGCCACGTACGTTAGCCAACTCTTCACTACTCAGCACATCATCTATGGTGATCAGCATGATCTCTTCCTGAAAACGAACATCCCCGCCGGAGCGGGGATGATTGTGGCATAGGCAAGCCGGTCGATGATCAGAACTTGAACTCGGTGGTCAGAATAGCCTGGCGACGCAACCCGGGAATCGTAAAGCCGCCTTGGTCATAGATCGCATCGTAATACACCTTGTCGGAGGTGTTCTTGATGTTCCTCGCTAATCTTTCCAATCCAAAAATTGACAATGATTAGTCATTTACTCAGAGGGAACATGCCATGTTTCAAGCCCGGCCCTTTCTAAAAGCTTTCTGTAAATATTCTATCTGTTGATATGCACCTAAATTAGCCGGTTAGCGGATAGGTGATGTGGGTGCCCCATCACCTCCGGTCAAGCTGCCAGACAATTAATTAAAACTTACTCGAGTTTGATCGATATCAGACAACGTGCGGCAACCACATAACACCATGGTGGTTTCAAGCTCCTCACGAAGCGTTCGTACCAGATGGGCGACCCCCAAAGCACCCGCTGTTGCGAGCGCATACACATACGGACGTCCAATCAGTACGGCGCTTGCTCCAAGTGCTAACGCCTTGAAAACATCGCTACCACGACGAATACCGCCATCAATAAGCACTGGAACCCGACCACCCACCGCTTCAACAACTTCCGGTAATACCGTGATTGTTGCTGGAACCGTATCCAGAATCCGACCGCCATGGTTGGAGACAACAATCCCTGCAACACCAGCATCTACGGCACGTGAAGCGTCCTCCGACGTTAAAATCCCTTTAAGTAATACGGGTAGTGAGGTTGAGCCAACCAGCCACTCAATGTCATGCCAGCCGGGTGCACCTTGCATCAATTGATCGAAAATCACACTTTGTCCTGCCTGTAGTGGCTGAGGCAGAACTGTTTCAGCCAAAAGTGAAAGATTGACTGCACTGACACCCGGCGGAAGATGGAAACCAATCCGTTGCTCTCGATTACGCACACCCGTGATCGGCGCATCAACAGTAACAACCAGTGCACGACACCCTGCAGCCTCAGCTCGCCTTACTAGGGTAAGCGTATGTTCTCGCTTACGTTGCAGGTAAAGCTGAAACCAAAGACGCGGATTTATCGATGCAACAGTTTTGAGCTCAGTTGATGCCAGACTACTCAACACCATCCCGGCCTCTATCGCTGCGGCGCCCAGTGCAGCTGCGCACTCGCCATCAGTATGAAACAGCTTTTGATAGGCCACTGGTGCTAAAAAAATGGGATGCGCATGCGTTTCGCCCAACAACGTCATACGCGTATGTCCACCGGTCACTTCAGCCAGCACCCGATTACGTAGCCCGATATGCTGGAATGCTCTCTGATTGTAATGGAGTGTCAGCTCATCTGCAGCACCACAGCTCAGGTAAGTCCATGCATTGTCATCCAAATGCACGCGTGCATGACGCTCATAGTCGTGAAATGAAACAATGTCCTGAGGGATGGCAGTCAGCGTAGCAAGCGTCATCTCAAAGCTCAGCCCATTGACGTAACAGGTTGTTGTAGTGCCCAACCAATGCGACGACTTCGTCACTGTCACCTATTTTCTGACGCAATCTCAGTATGCTCATATCAAGCTCGAACAGCATGCTGCGCTGCCAATCATCACGGACCATGCTTTGGGTCCACAAGAAAGACGCAAGACGAACACCTTGCGTCACGGGCTCGACACGATGCAGACTGGTAGCTGGGTAGATAACTGCGTCTCCAGCAGGCAGCCTGACCTCATGCGCGCCATAATTATCCTCAACTATCAGCGCGCCACCTTCGTACTCAAATGGCTCTGAGAGAAACACTGTCGTCGACACATCCGTCCGCACACGATCCTGTCGATAGGGGTCAATATGAATGGCACTGTCGACATGGTTCCCGTACGTACCGCCCCCCTCATAACGATTAAAGCGCGGTGGAATAATACGCGCAGGCAAAGTCGAGGACATAAACATAGGGTGGCGCTGCAAAGCATCTGTAATGCGGGTGCTCAGTTGCTTACCAATAACTGAGTCTGCGGGCAATTGCTGGTTCCGCTTGCGCTGTGATGCTTGGGCCCCAGCTGTCGCTGCTCCATCTACCCAATCTGCCTGCACCAATAACTGGCGAAACTCGGCCACCTCTGCGGCAGTCAATACTTGGGGAATATGCAGCATCATTTCAAACGTCCTCAAACGAATGCAGCCCTACCTAGAATCGGGAAGGGCTGCAGGAGCTTAACGCAATGAAGATTAGAACTGGAAGCTTGCGCTCAGCATTGCCGACAGGGGGGCACCCAATGTTGCTCGAAGACCGCTATTGACCAGCGAGTTGATATAGAACTTATCAGTCAGGTTATACACATTCAAGCGTACAGACGTATTCCTCGACACCTTATAGCTAGCCATCGCATCAAATACCCAGTACTCGGGGATGCTAGGCATGTTGGATGTTGCAACCACAGCGGCAGGATCTACGACACGCTTTTGCTCTGACATATATCGCGCGCCACCGCCAACACTCCAGTTGCCCAAGGTATAGGTTGTCCACAAAGTTGCGGTCAAATCTGGTGCCCAACGGGCGCTATTGTTGCTGGCATTATTGGCAACAGTGGTCTTCATGGTTTGCAGACCGGCCGAAAGCTGCCAATTATCGGTCAAATTGCCGACCACCCCGAGTTCGACGCCTTCAACAGTTCGTTTTCCTGTTGCAAAGAACGAGGTTGGATCAAGCGGATCAGCCTGCGTAAGTTCGTTCTTAATCACGGTTTGGTACAAAGCCGTTGTTAGGTTTAGCTTCTTGTTTAGCAGATCCCACTTGGTACCGATTTCGGCGTTCTTGTACTCCGTAGGATCCATATTCGGATTGGCAATATTATTTGCCGCTGCGTTCAAGGAAAAGTTAGCGCCACCCGGTGGTTGAGCCGCATTGGAAACACTTGCGTAAATACTGCCGTTCGATGCAGGCTTGTACACAGCACCCAGCTTCCAGCTATACAAGGTATCCGAGGACTTGAGCGAAGCAGTACCGCTCTGGGTACGCATTTGATAGCTCTCGGCGCGTGCACCGGCATGAACTTGCCAGCGCTCCGAGAACTTAATCGCATCATTTGCATACACCGCCACGGTACCTACTGCACCGTTCGTATAGCCACTTCGGGTCGGATCAGGTAACACCACGTTCGAATTAGGGTTGTACAAATTAGCGGACGCGATTGTCGCAGCAGTTGGCGATGTGAAACTCGCAGCCTTCTGGCGTTCATAGATGAACTCAACCCCAGTAGAAATATCATGCGTAACCTGCCCAGTTTTCATCTGGGTAGTCAGATTGGTCTGATTGGTAAATATTTCATTACTCTGATCAACACGCTGACGATTGCGCGAAATCAGCCACGTGGAAGGGTCTGCAGCCAGCACCGCCGGGTTCACCGCTGTCGCTGCCGTGTTCGCGCCATTGATGGTACCGCCGGCAGTCAGCGAGCGGTCCATTTGAGTCGCGCCATAGCGGGTGGTATTCCGAATTACGGTGCCATTGCCGAAGTCATGCTCCAGCTTAGCTGTCACCATATCCGAGTTAACTTTTTCGTAGTCAGTCGTGCTTCCGTAGAAGTTTTCCCGGTTAACTCGCGAGCCTGAGCGAATGGCAGCGGTTGCATTGTAATAACCTTCCATGCCAATGGTCGAGACACCACCATCAGGCACATTGTCTTGGCGAACATGCGACGTATAAAGGTAGAGGCGGGTAGACGTTCCGAGACCAAAGGCAATCGAAGGCGCGATTGCAATGCTCTTGTTATTAACAACGTTTCGTCCATCAACACCGCCATCCAGCGTCATCGCATTCAAGCGGACAGCTGTCGTATCGTTCAAAGTCTTGTTCAAATCAACCGACACACGCTTGGTATCACCAGTATTCCAGCTGGCCGTTCCCGTTGAGAAGTCTTCACGGCCTGGCAGTTTCGTGATGAGGTTCAAGTAACCGCCTCCGCCGCCACGACCGACATCACCACTAGCAGGACCTTTGACGACCTCGATTTGTTCAAGATTGAATACATCTCTGGAAATCGCACCCAGATCACGCACGCCATCCACAAACGTAGAGGTTTGAGCAGTCACGCCACGCATCTGGAAAGTATCGCCAGCGCTTGTGTTGCCGTTCTCCCCCAGTTGCATGGTGATACCAGGGGTATTTCGCAGCGCCTCCATCAGCGATGTGGCACCCTGCTCGCGCATGATTTCCTTGCTGATGACGGAGATTGTCTGTGGCGTATCCAGCAGTGGCTGGGTGTATTTCGGATTGGCAGATTTCTCGACCTTGTAGGGGGTCTCAGCCTTGGCTTCCACCTTCACTTCAGGCAGAAGAATCGGTTGCTGGGCGATGGCTGCAGCAGGAAATGCAAGAGTAACAAGAGTGGCGATCTGGTTCGCCTTCAAGTGCTTACGCGCACGGATATGCGATGACATCTGTAGTCCTTCATGGGTTGCAGGTTTCACAAAGTGGCTGGCGTTCTGCCGTTCGCGTAGATGCAACACCGGAACAGATGGCTGGCTATCAATCTGAATAGATGATAATCGTTCTCATATGTATTTGCAACAAATTGAAAGAATTTTTCTGGAAAATTTACATAGAAAATGACTTAGTACACATCTCGGCGGTAGCGGCCTTCAAATTTGAGTGCGCTTACAGCTTCATCACCCAGCACTTCAGTTAAGGCCAGATCAACACCAGAGGCCATGCCTTGTAAGCTGCCACAGACATAAAGTGCGGCACCGTTAGCAATCCAGATGCGCAGCTCGTCAGCGGCCTCTCGCAACACATCCTGAACATAGCGTAGCCGCTCTCCGTCGCGAGAAAATGTGCGGTCTAGTCGCCGCAACGAACCTGTGCTCAACCACCCCTCTAGGGTGTCGGCATATAAGGAATCATGAGCCCTATTGCGTTCGCCATAGATCAACCAGTTGGCAGACTGCCGTGCAGCTATCCGCGCTTTTAAATGACCCAGCAGCCCGGCCAAACCACTACCATTACCAATAAAAATCAGCGGTCGCGATAGATTCTCTTCAAGGCGGAACAAGCGATGCGGGCGCACACGCAACTTAATCGACTCACCAATCGCAGCCTCCTGTGTAAGCCACCCGGAAACCTTTCCGATATAACCTTGCGCATCACAATGCAAACGAACAAGTAGCTTGACGCCGCCCTCATCGGGCAAAGAGGCTATCGAATAATCTCGATGGCGTCCCGTGTCGACAAGGGCAAGGATTTGCACCAAATCGCCCGATTGCCATTGCGGCAATACACCGGACACAGGGACCAACATCAACTCAAACAGAGGCGAACCCTGACTACCAAGATTCAGCAAGCGCCTCCCCTGCAACTGCCAACTTTCAAACGCTGGTGCGGCCCAGTCTGGCGCATCACTGCTACCGGCCAGATGGTTAAGTTGTTGATGCCAAAAGGCCAATGCGGCTGAATCGCCACGATCGACCTCGATCCGTGCGAATAGTGGCTGAGCATGTGACGCGAGTAACCAGGCATCAAGACGCCGCCCGAACCCACAGTAGGCGGCATAGCTTGCATCGCCCAAGGCCAACACCCCAACATACACCGCTGCGAGTTGCGCCGGCTCACTCATCAGCATAGATTCGAAACGGCCTGCATTGTCAGGGCAATCACCCTCACCATACGTGCTGACAATAAACAGTACGCGCTCGGCCCGCACCATCTGCTCGCACGTGAGCGAGTCCAGCACAGCCAACTGGGCCGACATGCCCGCTAGATTTAACCGCTGCGCGGCATGCAGGGCAAGCGCTTCGGCCATACCGGTTTGACTAGCAAACGCAACAAGCCAAGTCGGGCTACCTGCGGCTGCAGTCTCGACCGCAGCGAATTGTTGACGGCGATTACGCGCGCGCCACACAATAGCTGCACACACGGCAACATACGCCAGCCCGCTCAGCACAGCGCAGTACAGGCGTGAAGATGGATCAAGGAACAAATCAGTCGGTAGCATTACTGCAGCATCTCGCTCATTCGGCGTGTCAGCAGCTCGCTATAGGTATCACCAGCGCGCAGCAGAAAGCGTGCGGCAATGCCATGCGCATCAGCCCACTGCAAACCTACCTCTGGCCCCATCACCATGAGTGCAGTTGAAAGTGCATCAGCCGCCATGCACTGCCTGTGCAAAACCGTCACCGCAGCAACCTGATTGTTCAGTGGATAACCACTACGTGGGTCCACTGTGTGAGCATAGAGCTGCCCTTCATACTCAAAATAACGTCGGTAATCGCCGGAGCTGGCAATACTTAATCCATGCAATGCGGCCAAGGTAACGGGCAACGAAGAGGCCTCTGGCACCTCTAGGCCCACCCACCAAGGCTGACCATCACGCTTCATGCCGGCACCACGCAATTCGCCACCCACCTCGAGCAAATAGTGGTGCAGTCCTTCACCTTCGAGATAGCGCGCCACATGATCAACTGCAAAGCCCTTAGCCACCGCCGACAAGTCGAGCTGAATACTGCCAGGCTGAAATAAGCGGCGACTCTCAGGCTCAAATCGTAACTTTTGCCAACCGCATTGCGCACGCGCAGCAGCAATCTGCGCGGCATCCGGAAAACGGAAATGAGGGCTGTTATAGGTCACAGAGTTACCCGTCGGACCAAAGCCCCACAGGTTAACCAGCGCACCAGCGCTTGGGTCATAAGCGCCCCGGCTGTGCGCAGCCACTTCCAACGCATACGCCATGACCTCAGCAAATGCGGGTGACATCACATGCCAACTGCCCGCCTCTGCGCGATTAAAACGCCCGAGCTCCGAGTCTGCCCGCCAGTGACTCATCTCGGCAACCACCTGATCAAGCTGATGCTGTATGCCGGCCTGCCAATTGGGAGGCTCGGCCTGACGACTATCGACTACCCGCACAGACCAGGTCGTACCCATGCTTTCGCCCACGTAGTCGCGGACTAGGCTTGCTAGTGGTGGAGAACGACTATCGATTTCGTCAGGGACGATGACGCGCTGCATAGATAATAAGGGCAGGCCCTGCACACAGGACCTGCCAAGTACTCATCGCTTAAAGGTCAAGATTTATTGAGGAAGCACCTCAAGCGTGGCCGAGTAAGACACTCGACGTGACGGGGGTGTAGCGCCAGGCGTTGCTGCTGCAGAACGGGCGGGATAGCTAGCATTTAGCCAATACATACCCCCCGCCGGCCACTTGACGCTGAACTCACCCTTGGCGTCAGTGGTCACTGCTATTTCGTTCAGCACGCCACGGTAGCGGACGCCGCCGGGGATAATGCCAAACAAATGCCCGGCCAAAGGCTTGCCATCAAGTAGCAGCCGGAACTTGGCCGTTTCACCGACATATAGCTCATTCGGATGCGTAATCGCCTCCAGCTCAATTCCTACGCCAGTTGGCTTAAGCACGGTATTGGTCGGCTTCTCGGCAGTTGCGAAAATATCTTGACGCGCATAATTACGCGTCACCACGATATCCTTGGCTTCCGCAGGAATCTGCTTAGCCATGTCCTTTTCCTCACCGCGGAAGCGCTTGGTCTCACCATTCAACTTGTAACTTGCCGTAACGCTTTCGCGAACGATGCTGATGCGATAGGTACCGACCTTGTTCAGCTGCAAATCAAAACTACTCCGTAGCTTGCCAGTGAACATATTTTCCGGAGAGAGCTTTGAGCCATCTGGACCATAGATCACCAACTCGTCCAGCTTCTGTGGGCGCTCAAGATCAAATACATCTTCAGCAAGAGAGGCATCAACGGTCAGCCACGCGCCTTTATCCTCAAGAACAGTAGCTGAAGGCAGAATCCAGTTGCGATGCGCATGGACACTAAAAGGCAAAACCCCTACAACTAGCGCCAGCAGGGCCGATTTCTTGAACTTGGAAATCATCGTTATCACTCCTCGAATCAGGGTTTAACTTGCACAGAGATTTTGCCCAGCTCTTCCTGGCCTTGAGCAGTCGTCGTTTTAGCGGTCTTTGCTGGCCACGTGAAGGGCACCTTCACGACCTCACGACCACCCGCCTCACGGGAGGCCTCAACTACCAGCTGGTATTCGCCAGCGGGCAGATTGCCTAGCGGAGCCTTCCCTTGGCTAAAGCCAAACGTATGCTCACCAGGTGCGCGCGTGGCGCCAGACACGCCATCGACAGGCATGGTCAAATCACGGCCACTCTTTCGCCACCATTGGCGCATATCCTTGAGCCACTTGGTACCGGCGTTATCTTTCTTCTTCAGGTCGTAGAGTACTGCCAGATTGGCAGCGAAGGTTTGATCCGGTTTTTCAACCCAAACAGCAAGATAAGGTTTGTGATATTCAGCCGTTTTGATCTGTGGAACATCAATTGTGACATTCAAATCAGCAGCCATTGCATTGGCCCCCATGAGTGGGGCACCCAATGCGAATGTATAGCGAAATTTCATAGCATCTACCTTCGAGAAGTTAGTGAACAAGCAACAACACAAGCAGTACGGGAACAATAATTCCCAGGCCAACCATCGGCCACGTCAGGGGTCTATTAACCGCATGGAATTTAAGAATAAGCAGGCCGGTGATCGAGAACACTAGGCACAGGGCCGCAAAAATATCGATGAACCAACTCCAAGCACCTCCGGCATTCCTACCTTTATGCAGGTCATTGAGATAGGAAATCCAACCACGGTCAGTCAGCTCATACTCAGCCTCGCCAGTGGCCAGATCTACACGCAACCATGCATCGCCACCAGGGCGAGGCATGGGTAGATAAAGCTCTTCAGTAGACCATTCAGCAGTATCAGGTGACGGATCAATACGCCAGCTGCGGTTGAGCCAGTCACGAAACGAGACGGGGAGCTGCTGGCTATCCACAGCTGCATTGAGGTCACGTAGCACATCGGGTGAAACTACCGCCCTCTGGTTAACGATTTTCGGATCTGCCTCGATCTGCGTCGCATGGTTCAACGTAAAGCCGGTAAGACTGAACATGAGCATGCCAAGCAGACATAGCGCAGAACTGATCCAGTGCCACAGATGTAGGGTTTTCAGCCATGAGGAACGACGCGGCACTGCAAGAGATGAGACTTTGTTAGATGCATCAAGCATATTGCTGGCCCTTGCTTGTCGCATCACGAGTTGAAGCTAAAGATTTCCCAGCTAATGACTTAACCAGATCGGCGACACCGCTCAAGCGTAATAAGCGCACTTGTGCCAACTGAGCTTGAGCCGCAAATAGCCAGCTGCCCCCCCCTACAAGAAGTACCTTATTATTCAAATCAGCCATGTTTTTATATCAAATCAGAGTGCTTACCGCCGCTAGACAATCTTTGGCAGCCCACATTTCCCATTACAAAAAATAAATAATGAAAACCGTTCTCATTATTACACAAACACTCAAGTTGTCGCATGAACACCTAGCGTAAGAATGTGTAAGAACAAAATAGGGGGTGTTGATTTGCGGCGATTACTAACCTAGGCGCAGAACAGACCACCGACTCTAAAACGGACGGGGGAAAGGATTGATCGACGCGGTTTTACTGAGCTTTATTCGATGCTGTGAATCGCCCCGGGATCTCTAGACGCTCCGAAGCCTAAAATATCAGGCAACCAAGGAGTCGTCATGAGCAACAAGCGTTACCCGGAAGAACTCAAGATTGAGGCGGTGAAACAAATCACGGAGCGTGACCATTCGGTGCCGGACGTAGCGAAGCGTCTTGGCGCACTGGAGGCAAAGCACAGTCGCATGCATATGCGCATCGAGGCGCATATGTTTAAGGGAGAACTCACAAATGGGTGAGCCCTCCGTCACGACGCTATCTGTATCGTCACATTACAAGCAAAGGCTTAAGCAAGGGCCGTGCGCTACAGGTTGCGCTGCCGCCCGCCTTTGCCAAAGAAGGATTGAGGGTACAGATTATCTTCACTGGCGGAGCGCCATCGCCCCTATCGTGCGGGCATGATTGGCCTGAAACGCCATCCGACAGGCAGGCTAGGACTAGAACACTCAACTAGATACTCAGTAGCGAGCCTCTAGCGTGATCATGTATGTGGCAATACCGGCTAAAAAGTCGCGTTCTGTGCGAACAACACTTCCCGAACTATCTGTTTCGACAAGAGAGTTACGACGATCTTCTTTCGTGACGTTATTAGCGGTGAATCGAATCGAAATCTGACGATCTAGCTTATAAAGTGCATAGAGATCAAGCTGACGACGAGCGCCTTGTAATTGCTTAACCGTGGCGCTGCTTTCGCGATCAAGTGAAGAAATGTAATTGAAGTTTCCACCCAGCGTCAGCGCGATTGATTTGATATCGTAATCCACCCCAAGATTGAGGCTCTTTCGCGGACCTTCCCCCGCCCCAAGGCCGGCAACTTTCTCTAGTACTTGCGTATCTGTATAGGCCATATTGCCTCGCAAGGTGAGTTGGGGCATATCCAGCACATCCATGCGTGACTTGAAATCCACCAGCGCGCCCTGTTGCCGTGCAGAACCAACGTTATAGGGACGTTCGATCCATCGGCTAGTTCCACTGTCAAATTGCACTAGTCGCTGAGCGTAGTTATCAATGTCTCGATTAAACATTGACAAACCGACTGTCCCTGCACGCCCCGGCAAGAAGTGCTCTATGCCGACCTCAATACTCTCGAGTTTTTCCGCACGCAAATTCGAGTTACCCCCTCTATCAGGATTACTCGATGAGTTTGTGCCGTTTGCCTGACGCGCAAATGGGCTTAAATCATTAGTCCGAGGAGCCCGGGTATTGTGAGCAACACTTGCACGAAAATTCCATGCCTCTGAAATCTGCCAAAGATAATGCAAGGAAGGATCGAGCGAACGCTCAGTCCGTTGGATCCGACCCACTTGCGTATCGTCGATTCGAGTATCAAGTATCTGCCAACGCAAACCGGGAGTGAGGACATGCGCGTCTGCGAGCTGCCATTCATCTTGAACCCAAGCAACCTTTCGCGAGTCTTCCAGCGAGGCACGATTAAATGAATTGGTGCTACCCCAGCGACGCTGCTCATCGTCTGAGGTGCTTCTGCGAATTTCAATCGCTCCGGTTAACAGATGGCTGTCAAAAACAGCTTGCTTACGCTTGATGTCAACCATCCACTCATTTTCATTCCGCTGATTTCTTTCACTCAAACTTGAGGTCAAAGATCCACTGCCGTCATAACGGCGGGTCAGACGAGACTGATCATCACTTTCCTGCTGCAGCATCAAACGCGCAGTCGTTTCACTGCCTCCCGAGCCTTGTCTCCGCCATTCAGTCATTACCCGGCTTGATAAGCGTTTAGTCTCATCTTCATAGGTATCGCGGCTGGCCACCCCACTTGTACTACGAAGTAAATTTGAATTTTGGTCAGCCTCGGTGTACGTCAAAAAGGGGGAGATTGTCAGCCGATCACCTTCATTCAGTTTCCAGCTAAACCGAGGGCTTAACGTGATATTTGTATCTCGCCCTTGAGTTTGGGTCCGCTCATCTAAGGTCCCGCTAGGCACACCGCCGGTATAGCTCACAGAGTTGCGTTCACTATTTCCGACACTCGAACGACTGTTAATCGCACCAGAAAGCATGTATCCAAAATCGCCCTTGCCCGACTCACCGTACTGCCCTTCCAGACGTAGCATTGGCTCACCCTTCATAGTGCCAACACCAAGCTTGAAACTTCGAACCGGCTTACTCGGAACATCACGGAGGATGAGATTAACAACCCCACCCGACCCCAACACGGGAAACTCTGGAGTGCTGTTACGGATAATTTCTACGCGCTCGATAAGCTCAACGGGGAGTCTCAGTGCAGCAGCTGGATTTCGCCCTCCACCTGGCAAGGGCTGACCATCCACCATGATCTGCGGCATGTTCCGATCCGGTCCTCGCCCTCTTCCACGTGGGCTGTTATCCATGTCAGTAAACAAGCCTGCCCCGGGCAGCTTGCTCAATAGCTCGCCCACACTAGCAGCGTTCATGGAATCAAGCTCTTCTCGTCCGACAACAATTTTGCCAGCGCTTGAATGGCGGCGGAGCTCGATAGGATCAGCAGCTTTTGCCGTAACCTCAACCTCGGGAAGAACAACACTTCCCTGTGCAAAAGCTGACGTAGCACACAACAAAAGGAGGTGCCCAGAACATCCGATCGATGAACGTGACACCTTGAATTTAGAGGAGCGAATCATAAAATCCCACACATAAAATTAAGCGGCACGGCATGCTATCTACTTACTCCAACGCTTCAACAAATTTTTACATTCTGTAAAAACTTAACTAACTCACCGGTTAGCCGCCAAAGGGGAATTAGAGATGAAGAAGCAATTCACGGTAGAGCAGAGCATTGGTGCTGCCCCCCCTGCTCTCGGTTCCTAAGCTGTTCCGGCAGCTTAGATTTAGGCATAGTTGTTGCCGATGCAATACGTCTTGGCGAACCAGAGTGCTGTTAAAACTTTTTGTAGAAGCGCAGACTTGAAAACTAAATCAGTAAGGAAATCTTAAGCAAAAATTGTTGAGCCCGCCGCCAACACGCGACCTAACGCAACGTTACCCGCGAAGTCTTAGGTGACCCATCATGTTGCTGGATGGTTTTAGACCGGCTGACGATAGTATTTTCTGCCGCGATACCTGACTGGAAGCCTGTGAGGCCATCCAAACAAGCACAAACGCGGACAGCCAAAATTATATATGATAACCATTCTCACTTCGATAATTTATTGCCAACTCTCGAAGAAGCTGGGCACTTGACGTTAAACGCATAAGAGAATGCGGATGGCCACTAATAACCTTTTAGAATATATTTCCTTCTTATAAGTATTTTTCAAATCTAAACAACTTGGGTAGTATCCGCCTTCCTCAAATGGTGGCAGATGCAGTACCTATGGATTTTGGCTACTCAATTGCGGGGTTTATCGTGGGCATGATCGTCGGGCTAACCGGCGTCGGCGGCGGTTCACTCATGACGCCGCTGTTGGTTCTGATGTTCGGCATTCACCCCGCTAAGGCAGTCGGGACAGACCTGCTCTATGCCGCCATTACTAAGGCCGGTGGAACCTGGGTGCACGCCCAAAAAGGGACCGTTGACTGGCGCATCACCCGCCTGCTCGCCGCCGGCAGCATGCCAGCAACGGCAGTCACACTCTTACTGGTACATCACTTTGCGCCGGGCGGCTTTGGTAATGCGACCAAACTGATTTCTACTGTCTTGGGTTTCGCCTTACTGCTGACAGCAGCATCACTAATTTTCCGCAATAAATTAATGGCTTGGGCAGAAGCACGAAGCAAGACGCCACGCAGCCAGCGAGCAACGGAGACGCTCACCGTCATTACAGGATTGCTCCTAGGCGTACTCGTTTCCCTTTCCTCCGTGGGTGCCGGCGCACTGGGTGTCACAGCACTATTATTTTTGTATCCAAAGCTGCCAACGGTTAAAATCGTGGGTTCAGACATTGCCCATGCCGTCCCGCTGACATTGGTTGCCGGGATTGGGCACTGGTTCATGGGCAGCGTCGATTTTGAACTGCTGGGTGCATTACTGGTCGGTTCATTGCCCGGCATTTACATCGGCAGCCATTTAGCCGTACGCATACCGGAAAAGATTCTGCGGCCAAGTCTCGCTGCCATCCTTTTATTTACTGGCAGCAAACTGATCGCAAACTAAAAGCTATTAAGAACTCCCCTAAGGCTCCTACATGTATCGCTACGACCACTACGATCAAGCCATTGTTGATGACCGCGTGAAACAGTTCCGCGATCAAACTAATCGCTATCTGGGCGGCACGCTTTCGGAAGAAGAATTCCGGCCCTTGCGCCTACAAAACGGCTTGTACATTCAGCGTTATGCGCCAATGCTACGGATTGCAATTCCCTACGGCATGCTTTCCACCAAGCAACTGCGCCGCCTTGCAGATATCGCCGCCAAGTACGATCGCGGCTACGGCCACATCAGCACACGCCAGAACCTGCAACTGAACTGGCCTGAATTGAAGGACGTCCCGCAGATTTTGGCCGAGCTGGCCGAAGTGGAAATGCATGCGATCCAGACTTCAGGCAACTGCATCCGCAATGTCACCAGCGATCACTTCGCGGGCGTTTCACCCGATGAGCTGACTGACCCGCGCCCGTGGTGCGAAATTCTCCGTCAGTGGTCAACCTTCCACCCTGAATTTGCCTACCTGCCGCGCAAGTTCAAAATCGCCGTTAATGCCGCAGACACCGACCGTGCTGCAACACGCGTCCATGACATCGGTCTTGATGTGGTCAAGAACAGCCAAGGCAGCATCGGCTTCCGCGTCATCGTTGGCGGCGGCCTTGGCCGTACGCCTATCGTCGGCCAGGTCATCAACGAGTTTCTGCCCTGGACGCACCTGCTCTCCTATCTTGAATCGATCCTGCGGGTGTACAACCTGCACGGTCGCCGCGACAACAAGTACAAAGCGCGCATCAAGATTCTCGTTAAAGCACTCGGCATCGAGGAGTTTCGCCGTCAGGTTGAAGCCGACTGGGCCTACGGCAAGGATGGCGCATTGACGCTGACCGAAACAGAAGTCGACCGCATCAAGCAACACTTCACTGACCCAGCTTGGAAGACACTGGTCGATGAGTCACTGGTCACCATTGCCTCGTACCACAACGACCGTGCCTTTACCCGCTGGCTTGACCGCAATGTTCACCCACACAAGGTGCCGGGGTATGCCGCAGTGACGCTGTCCCTCAAAGACCCCAAGCGCGCCCCGGGCGACATCACCACCGAGCAAATGCATCTGGTGGCTGATCTGGCTGACAAGTACAGTTTTGGCGAACTGCGCACCACCCATGAGCAAAACCTGATTCTGGCCGATGTCGAAAAGTCGGAATTGTTTGCCCTGTGGCAGGAAGCTCGCGCGAATAGCCTCGCCACGCCAACCGTCGGCCTACTCACCGACATTATCTGCTGCCCGGGCGGCGACTTCTGCTCGCTGGCCAATGCCAAATCGATTCCGATCGCCACCGCCATTCAAGAACGCTTCGACGATCTCGACTATCTGCACGACATCGGCGAACTTGATCTGAACATTTCAGGTTGCATGAACGCCTGCGGTCATCACCACGTCGGCAATATCGGCATTCTCGGTGTCGATAAAAATGGCTCGGAGTGGTACCAAGTCTCGATCGGCGGACGCCAAGGCCTGAATGCCTATCTGGGCGACGTCATCGGCCCTTCGTTTGCAGCTGCTGAGATTCCAGACGTCATCACCAAACTGATCGAGACCTATATCGAGAAACGCGAAAGCGACGAAGAACGCTTCGTCGATACCGTGCATCGCATCGGCGTAGCGCCCTTCAAGGAACGCGTCTATGCCGGTAAGGAAAGGGTTGCCCTGAATGGCTAAGAAAATCATCAAACACGGCCGCATCGTCGACGATAGCTGGCAAGTCATCCGCTTGGCGGAAGGCGATACGCCTGAAACCGTAGTGCTGCCCGAAGGCGATCTGATCGTCCCGCTCAAGGTGTGGAAGGCGCAACGCCAAACATTGCTGGGCCGCCCGCAACGCGGCGTGTGGTTGTCCCCCGACGAGTTGGCTGAGGATGTGGCCATTGACCTGACCTATTTTTCGGTCGTGGCCATCGACTTCCCGCAATTTGCAGATGGCCGGGGTTACTCGACCGCCGCGCTGTTGCGTAGCCGTTACGGCTGGCACGGCGAGCTGCGCGCAATTGGCGATGTACTGCGCGACCAGTTGTTCTACATGAATCGTGTCGGGTTCGATGCCTATGCCATTCGTGCGGACAAGGACATGAACAATGCGCTGGAAGCGTTGAACGACTTCTCTGAAACCTATCAGGCAGCAGTGGATGAACCCCTGCCCCTGTTCCGTCGTCGCTCAGCATAATGCCTGCCGCGACCAGCAAGGCTAAGGACCACGTCCTGCCAGCCGAAAAAGTCGAGGTAGCACTGACGCTGCTGCGCCAAGTGGCACGAGACTATTCGCCGGCAACCTTTGCGAACAGCTTGGGCGCCGAAGACATGGTGCTGACAGATCTGATCCTGCGCGAGAAGATTGATCTGGAAATTTTCCTGCTCGACACGGGTCGCCTGCCCATCGAGACCTACGATCTGCTCGCCGCGGTTGAAAAGCGCTACAACAGCAAGCTCAAGGTGTACTACCCCAAGCATGATCTGGTTGAGGAGTACGTTCGCACGCATGGCATCAATGCCTTCTACGAGTCTATCGATCTGCGCAAAGGCTGCTGCTATGCGCGCAAGGTCGAACCGCTAGGACGCGCCCTCGCCGGCAAAAAGGCCTGGGTTACGGGTCTGCGCGCTGAACAGGCTGCCACGCGCACCGGCTTGCCCCTGCATGAGAAGGATGCGGGCAATGGGATAGAGAAATTCAACCCACTTGCTGACTGGAGCGAAAAAGATGTGTGGGCGTACATCGCCCAGTACGAGGTGCCGTACAACGCCCTGCACGACAAGTTTTACCCCAGCATTGGCTGTGCACCTTGCACGCGCTCAGTCACCCCCGGCGAAGACATTCGCTCCGGCCGCTGGTGGTGGGAGTCGCCCGAACTCAAAGAGTGCGGTTTGCACGTCAAAAAGAGCGCCTGAGGCTGCCTGAAAACGCACCTCAAACCGAATACGCAATCAACGAATGACCATTATGAGTAAAACACTCTCCCATCTCGATTGGCTGGAAGCAGAAGCCATCCACATCATGCGCGAAGTCGCAGGCCAGTGCTCAAACCCGGCCCTACTCTTCTCGGGCGGCAAGGACTCGATCTGCCTGCTGCGTCTTGCCGAAAAGGCGTTCCGCCCGGGCAAGTTTCCCTTCCCGCTGGTGCATATCGACACGGGTCACAACTACAAGGAAGTCACCGACTTCCGCGACAAGCGTGCTGCCGAACTGGGTGAGCGCCTGATTGTGCGCTCGGTTGAGGACTCGATGAAGAAGGGCACCGTGGTTCTAAAGTCGCCACTAGAGCCGCGTAACAAGCATCAGTCAGTGACGCTGCTTGAAACCATCGCAGAATTCGAATTCGATGCTTGTATCGGCGGTGCTCGCCGCGATGAAGAGAAGGCCCGCGCCAAGGAGCGCATCTTCTCTTTCCGCGATGAATTTGGTCAGTGGGACCCGAAGAACCAGCGTCCGGAACTCTGGGACCTGTACAACGCCCGCGCCTTCAAGGGCGAGAACATCCGTGCTTTCCCGATCTCGAACTGGACCGAATTGGATGTGTGGCAATACATCGAGCGCGAAGGCCTCGAGCTGCCATCGATCTACTTCGCGCATGAGCGTCAGGTCATTCGCAAGAATGGTCTGATTCAGCCCATCACCGACGTGACCCCGCTCAAAGATGGTGAAGTGGCTGAAACCATGGTTGTGCGCTTCCGTACCGTTGGCGACATCACCTGCACGGCGCCGGTTGAGTCGGGTGCCAGCACGATCCGTCACATTATTGAAGAAACGGCGGCAACGACGGTGACAGAACGCGGTCAAACACGTCTCGATGACCAGACCTCGGACGCCTCAATGGAACAACGCAAGAAGGAAGGGTATTTCTAAATGGGCGCTATTGAACACATCCAGGATCACGGCCTGCTGCGCTTCCTGACCTGCGGCAGCGTCGATGACGGCAAGAGCACGCTCATCGGTCGTCTGCTATTCGACACCAAGACCATTCTGGTCGATACGCTCAATGCCATCGAACGTACGTCCAAGAAGCGCGGCATGGATGCCGTCGACCTGTCCCTGCTCACCGACGGCCTGCAAGCCGAGCGCGAACAAGGCATCACCATCGACGTGGCCTATCGCTACTTCTCGACTGGCACGCGCAAGTACATCATTGCCGACGCCCCGGGTCACGAGCAATACACCCGTAACATGGTCACGGCGGCCTCCACAGCCAACCTCGCCATCATCCTCATCGATGCGCGCAAGGGCGTGCTGACGCAAACCCGTCGCCACTCCTATCTGGCAAATCTAGTTGGCATTCCGCACTTGTTAGTCGCCATCAACAAGATGGACCTGGTCGACTACGACCAAGCCACCTACGAAAAGATCAAGGCCGACTATCTGGCTTTTGCCAAGCAACTGGGCATCAACGACGTACGCTTCATTCCGCTGTCGGCACTGAATGGCGACATGATCGTGGATCGCGGCGAACGCCTCGACTGGTATGACGGTCCAACGCTGCTCGACATTCTCGAGGAAGTGCCTTGCGCGCACACTGACCGTGACGAGCGTTTCCGCTTCCCCGTTCAGTTTGTGTGCCGCCCGCATGACTCGGCCAATCCTGAGCTGCACGACTACCGTGGCTTCATGGGCCGAGTGTCCTCCGGCGTGATTGCCAAGGGTGACACCATCACCGTACTGCCCTCTGGTGCCACGAGCACGGTCAAGGACATTCAGCTCTACGGCGAATCGCTGGCAGAAGCGCATGCCGATCAATCAGTCACGCTTCTGCTCGAAGATGAAGTCGACATTTCGCGCGGCGACATGATCGTCAAGAGTGATGCACAAGCACAGGTCACCAAGCAGATCGATGCCATGCTGTGCTGGCTGTCCGAAACGCCACTGGACAAGGCGCGCAAGTACGTCGTGCGTCATACCTCCCGCGAATCCAAGGCCATTCTGTCCGGCATCGACTACCGTCTTGATATCAACTCGCTGGAGCAACAGCCCGCCGACAAGCTGGCCGTCAACGACATCGCTAAGGTATCGATCAAGCTGGCCCAGCCGTTGGCGATTGACCCCTATACGGAAAATCGCGCCACGGGTGCCTTCATCGTCATTGATGAATCGACCAACAATACGGTCGGCGCCGGCATGATCCTGCAAGGTCGCGATTGATGCAGACACTTCACCCGCGCACCCTTTTCGCGCTGACCTTAATGGTCAGTACGGGTCTGGTCGGGGGTGGTTTGTATCTGGCCATGGCACTTAATTTGGCTGCCTGTCCGCTGTGCATCATCCAGCGCATGCTGTATCTCCTGCTAGCCGTCACTGCATTGATTGGTTTCAGTCTGCCCAACAGTCGTATTGGCCAACTGATCGCGGCCTTGATTGGTTTCGATATTGCCAGCCTAGGCATCTTCGCCGCTGGCTATCAGGTGTGGCTGCAACGTTTTGCCAAAGATGTGAGCTGCGCCGCCAACGCCCCTTGGTGGGAAGAACTGGTCTACTGGGCCGGAGAAAAAATCCCGCTGCTGTTCCAAGCCAACGGTCTCTGCTCGGATCCGGGCTGGAAGTTTCTAGGCCTCGCCATTGCCGACTGGTCAATGCTGGCCTTCAGCGGACTAGGGGTACTGATGCTAATTGCCCTGCTCAAGCTGCTGCGCCAACGCTAAAGAAACACCCATCGCAGGCCGATTTGGCGGAAAATTACGCCATGACGCTAACAACTGCCCTGCAACAATGAGTGGCACCGCCCCTGAGTTCCCCCATAAAGCTGCCCCTCAAACCGAGGAAGCGCAGCTGATTGCGCGCATTGATGCCGCGCTGCCCCAAACCCAGTGCACCAAGTGTGGCTACACTGGCTGCAAGCCCTATGCGGAAGCATTGGCCCGCGGTGAAGCCGACATCAATCAATGCCCGCCCGGCGGCGACAAGGGCGTACATGTACTCGCCCGGCTCCTGCAACGCGAATACAAGCCACTCAACCCCTCCAACGGGTTAGAGAAACCGCGCGAATTGGCTTTCATTGATGAACAGCTATGCATTGGCTGCACGCTGTGCATTCAGGCCTGCCCGGTTGATGCGATTGTCGGCGCCGCCAAACTCATGCATACCGTCATTGCGTCGCAATGCACAGGCTGTGATTTGTGCGTTGCGCCCTGTCCGGTCGACTGCATTTACATGCAGCCGATTCCTGCAAGCCAGCTGCCGTCAGAAACCGAGCAAGCCGTAGTCGCTGACATTTGGCGCAAGAACCATGAGTTCCACCTATTCCGCATTGAACGAGCGCGGATTGAGAAGCCACATAAAGCCTCGGCCCTCAAGGCCAATGACGCCCCCCCAAAGCCCGCCGCCGAACTGATGGCCGCCGACTCGAAAAAAGCACTCATTGCCGCTGCCATGGAGCGCGCACGGCAACAACGCGAAGCCATCAAACCCAAGAACACCGACACGCTGAGCGATGCTACCAAAGCCGAGATTGAGGCGATTGAAGCGCGTCGTGCAGCCCAAGCCAAGGATGAGTCTTGATGGCAAGGATGCGCTAAACCGATGAATTCGCAAATCCGCTACGAAATTTTTAAGCGTCTGTCCAAGGCCATCCCCAAGCCAGAAACTGAGCTTGAATATGAGACGCCATACCAACTGCTGGTCGCGGTTGTTCTATCAGCTCAAGCGACTGACAAGGGCGTGAATATCGCCACGCGGCCGCTCTTTAAGCGCGCCCCCACACCACAGAAAATGGTCGCGCTCGGACTCGACAACATCACCGAGGCGGTGAAGACAATTGGCCTGTTCCGCACCAAGGCCAAGAACGTACTGGCCTTGTCGGAGTTGCTGCTCGAACATCATGGTGGCGAAGTGCCCAATGATCGCGAGGCGCTGGAAGCGCTGCCCGGTGTCGGCCGCAAGACTGCCAATGTCATTCTCAACACCATCTTTGGCGAGCCGACGATTGCCGTCGACAC
>LNDZ01000018.1 GCA_001464495.1 Betaproteobacteria bacterium Ga0074130 | reverse complement strand
GGACGTTATGTCTGCAAAGCTCGCACGCCGGAATGCTTCCGCTGCGTCATCAACGATCTGTGTGAATTCAAAGAGAAGAACCTGCCATGAGCCTTTTCAATCCCACCCGCGATCAAGTACGCACTTTCTTCATCGACGCTTGGCGCAAAGAGCGCGAAAGTCTGCCGCAGACGCCACTGGAGATGCAGGCATCAACCTTCGTCAAATGGCATCCGGAATACCATGCCCTGCTTGAGGCGCCAGATGCGCTAACGCGAGAATGGACGCCAGAAGATGGCGAAACCAACCCCTTCTTGCACCTGTCGCTACACCTCGCGGTTTATGAACAGTTGCAGATCGATCAGCCACCGGGCCTGCGCGATGCATTCACCAAACTCTGCGATAAATATGGCAATCAACACGATGCTTTTCACGACGTGCTCGAATGTCTCGGCGACATGGTGTGGAATGCCCAACGCGAAGGACGCCCGCCAGATGGCGAAGCTTATGTCGAAGCGGTACGCAGAAAACTCTGAATCATCCGCAGCACGTGCTATCATGCGGCAGTACCGCTTATCTAGTCTGCCTAAGTAGCCACGCAATATTGCGCCATTGCATCAACTGAAACGCCACAGGAGTCATGCATGCAAACACCCCGTCGCCGCTTTCTCCGTCAGACCGCCGTCCTACTGCCTGCGGCTGGCTTGAGCGGCCTGATTGCCGATGCACTGGCGCAAAGTGACAAGCCGCAACAACAAGGCATGCGCAAGGTGAGTGGCGATGTTCGTGTTAACGGCACACCCGCAAGCGAGGGAACCATTGTTCGCCCCGGCGATACCGTAACGACAGGCAAAGGTGCAACAGCAATTTATGTGGTTGGGCAGGATGCTTACCTGCAGCGCGAGTCCTCATCCATCAGTTTTGCCAAGGACATCCTGCGCGTGATCAGCGGCAAACTATTGTCTGTGTTCGGCCGTGGCGACAAAGAAATCAAAATTCCAACAGCCACCATTGGCATTCGTGGCACTGGCTGTTATATCGAGACCGAGGGCAAAGGCGCTAAAGCGCGCACCTATTTCTGTCTTTGCTACGGCGCGGCTGAAGTCACGCCAAACGCTGCGCCTCAACAGAAAGAAATGGTCGTGACACAGCATCACGACAAACCGCACTGGATTCACAATGATGCAAGCATGCCGCGCAGCATGGTTGCCGCAGGCGTAATCAATCATAGTGATATGGAGCTGGAAATGCTTGAAGCACTAGTCGGGCGGGTGCCGCCCTTCCAAGCTAACAACGCCGGCTACCGTTACTGATCAACCCGGCGGGGCCACCTTCAAGACTTCCTCGATGGTTGTCTGTCCGGCGGCCACCTTCATCGCACCGGAGATGCGCAAAGGCTTGGTGCCCTCTCGCGCTGCGAGATCGCGCAGATCGGCAAGGTCGGCATGTGCGCCTAGCAGCTTCTTGAACTCTGGCGTGAGCAGCAGCACTTCATAAAGCCCCACACGGCCCATATAGCCGGTCATGCGGCAATCTAGGCACCCAACCGGATAGTAAATTTGTGCTGGCGGCTTGGCCTTCCATGGCATAACCAGATTATTCCAGGCGGCCTCTTCTTCCGGGCGAATTGGATGCGCCTGTTTGCAAGCCGGGCAGAGTGTACGTACCAAACGCTGAGCCATTACGCCGAGTACAGTAGCGTTGATCAAATACGATGGCACACCCAGATCCAGCATCCGCGTGATCGCCGACGCCGCGTCATTGGTATGCAGCGTGGAAAGCACCAAGTGACCGGTCAACGCAGCCTGAATTGCCATCTCGGCGGTTTCCAGATCGCGGATTTCGCCGATCATGATGATGTCCGGGTCCTGCCGCATCAGCGCCCGCACACCGGCGGCGAAGTTCACACCGATATCGGCCTGCACCTGAACCTGATTAAAGGAGCTCTCGACCATTTCAATTGGGTCTTCGAGCGTGCACACATTGACCTCATCGGTCGCCAGCTGCTTGAGCGTGGTGTAGAGCGTTGTGGTCTTGCCCGACCCGGTAGGGCCAGTGACCAGAACAATGCCATTGGGTCGTGTGGTCATACCATCCCAGCGCGACTTATCCTCGGGTGAAAAACCCAAATCGGCAAAATCCCGGACCAGCACTTCCGGGTCAAAGATACGCATGACCAGCTTTTCGCCAAAGGCAGTCGGAATTGTTGAGAGGCGCAACTCAACCTCCTGCCCATCCGGCATACGTGTCTTGATACGGCCATCCTGCGGGCGCCGTTTTTCAACCACATCCATACGGCCGAGAATCTTGATGCGGCTGGTCATCGCATTCAGTACCGACTTCGGTATCTGGTAGACCTGATGCAAGACACCGTCGATACGGAAACGTACAATACCCAGCTCGCGGCGCGGCTCGATGTGAATATCACTGGCACGCTGATCAAAAGCGTACTGCCACAGCCAATCAACAATGCGCACGATGTGCTGATCGTTGGCATCGAACTGGCGATTGCTATTGCCAAGCTCGACCAGCTGCTCGAAGTTAGAAGCACCGCTGTTACCGTCGCCGGAGCTCATGGCACCCTTGACCGACCGCGCCAAGTTGTAGAACTCAACTTGGAAGCGCGTAATGTCGTTCGGATTCGCCACGACCAGCCGGATATCCTTGCGGATGATGGGCTGCAGCTCCTTCTCCCATTCGCGCATGAAAGGTTCGGCAGTGGCAATCACCACCTCATGCGGCTTCACCTCCAGCGGCAGAATGCCAAAGCGCGTGGCATAGGCACTGCTCATGACATCGGTAACAGCCGCAAAATTGACCTTGAGCGGATCAATATGCACGTAATCCAGCCCAGTCCAGCCGGCCATCCATTGCGTCAAGCTATCAAGATCAAGTACGCGATGCGGTGGCTTGAGCGACTTCCAGCGTTGATCGGCAATCAAGACCAGCGGATGTGTCGCCCCTTGATAGTAGCGACGCTCATGCTTGAACTGCGTTGCCGCATCTGCCTCGACAAGGCTATCCGCTAGTAGCGCGTCCACTAGCTCCACCAAATTAAGCTTACGTGCTGCTCGGTTAACGGCGCCCGTATTGACTGGATCACTGCGGCCAGACTGTAAGTTAGGAGAACTCATGACATACCTTGGGTATCGGACGTTTGACACTATAACGGAGCATAGTGCCTTTCAACTCAGGTGAGTTTGGGTCAAAAACCACCTAATACGAGATCACTGTATTAAAAAGCTCTCCTAAGAGACATTGATCTACCCCATCAAATTGCCATGACAGTGAGTACATTGGATCGACGGGCAAAGCAAAAAATAAACAAAAACTATCAACAAATATCCGGCGATAGCCAAAAGCGACTCAAGTAGCGCCTCGGATTGTCGTTATGAAATTTGATTTGAAAAATTTGCACTTCAAATCACCCGAAATTCTAGAAAACCAATGCAAATCAGTGCAATAGGATTTTTAAAATTTCTTTGAGTAATTACTAAAGTTTCCACGTGAAGTGCCGCTAATGCATCTGTGACAGCGGAAATCGCACCGCTGCCTAAGTCAAAGACCGAAGCAGTATCCCGGTGATTAACGCAGCGGAAACAAACAGGAGAGTTCACCATGGCACAGATTATTAACACCAACCTTGCGTCGCTGAATGCGCAACGCAACCTCAACACCTCGCAGAGCTCCCTGCAGAGCGCCCTCCAGCGTCTGTCCTCGGGTCTGCGTATTAACAGCGCAAAAGATGACGCAGCCGGCCTGGGTATTGCTGACCGCTTCAACTCGCAAATTCGCGGCTTGAACCAAGCTACCCGTAACGCCAACGACGGTATCTCCCTAGCTCAAACGGCTGAAGGCGCCCTCGGCACCATCGGCGACAACCTGCAACGTCTGCGCGAACTGGCCGTTCAGTCTGCCAACGCAACCAACACCTCGATCGACCGAGCAGCACTGCAAGCTGAAGTTGATCAGCTCGTGGCTGAAATTGACCGTGTCGCCAGCACCACCGCCTTCAACGGCGTAAACCTGCTCGACGGCACCTTCACCGCTGCCACCTTCCAGGTTGGCGCCAACGTTGGTCAAACCATTTCGATCACCGCCAACAGCGCGCGTACCAGTGTGATCGGTACCGGCAGCCAGTCCGCCGTGAGCGGCGTGGGCGACGACAGCGCCATGTCGACCGGTGACGTGATCATCAACGGCGTGACCATCGGCGGCTCTTCGGCTGCTGACGACGCTTCCTCCTCGACTGGCGCCGCCTCTTCCGCCATCGCCAAGACTGCAGCAATCAACCGCTACAGCGAGCAAACTGGCGTAACGGCATCGGTCAACACTAACACCGCTGAAGGCGCCGCCATGACGGCAGCTGCCGCCACCGGTTCCATTACCATTAACGGTGTGACCACAGGTTCGATCTCGACTACCACAGACACCTCGGTTACTCGCCAATCGGTAGTTGCGGCTATTAACGCAATTTCCGACCGCACCGGCGTGGTTGCCATCGATACTGAAGATGACAACAGCGGTGTTAAGTTGGTCGCTGCAGACGGCCGCAACATTGCCGTCAGCTTCACCACAATCACCTCGGCTGCAAGCGGCGTAACCGCTGACGCAGTCACCTACGGTAGCTACTCGCTCAGCTCCAGCAAGACCATCAGCATTACTGAAGGCACAGGCACCATCGCCAACACCGGTCTCCGCGCTGGCGAATATGCTGCACAACAAGCGTATGTCACCGCCAAGGATGCAGGTACGACCACTGCACTGGCATCGGGCGACATCAAGATCAACGGCGTACTGATCGGCGCCTCGCTGAGCAGCTACGATACGGCATCTTCAGCCTCGCAAAGTGCCTCTGCTATCGCTAAGGCTGCCGCAATCAACAAGGCAGCTGGAGAAACCGGCGTAACCGCAACCGCTAAGAATGAGCTGTCAGGTAGCGCAATGACAGCTGCAGCAGCTGCTGGCACCATCACCATCAACGGCGTCACCACCGACTCCTTCTCGACCGTAAGTGATACGGCAAAGGATCGTGCTGCAACGGTCGATGCCATCAACAGGATCTCCGGACGTACCGGTGTGGTAGCAACTGATGGTGGTTCAGACACCTTGGGCGTGAAACTGACGGCTGCTGATGGTCGTAACATCGTCCTGTCCTTCACCACGCTGACTGCGGCTTCCACAGGTGTATCGGCTGCAGGCACCTTCGTGGGTCGCGTCACACTCACCTCGGCCGGCTCGATCGACCTTGATCGCGGTACCACTGCAACAGGTACCACCAATATCGGTATCGATGCGGGTGTGTATGGTTCGGGCAAGAGCGGTCAAGCACTTGATCTGGTTGATCTGACCTCGGTCTCTGGCGCGAATGCTGCAATCACGGCAATCGACAATGCCTTGGCGCAAGTCAATGCGGCTCGAGGCGACCTGGGTGCTGTTCAAAACCGCTTCAACGCAACGGTCTCGAACCTGCAAACAACTGCTGAAAACTTGACGGCTTCGCGTAGCCGGATTGTGGATGCTGACTTTGCGGCTGAAACTGCTAACCTTACCCGTGCGCAGATTCTGCAACAGGCCGGTGTGGCGATGCTGGCTCAGGCCAACTCGCTGCCCCAGCAGGTTCTGACCCTGCTGCAAGGTTAAGCTAACCGTATCGCGTAGGTCTGCAAGGGGTGTCAGCGCAAGCTGTCACCCCTTCGGACCAGAGCAAGGAGACGGAACATGGGTATTCCAACAGTCAGCAGTCAAGTCAGTAGCAGGTTATCGCTATCGACTCCGGCTGCACAAAACAGCGGCACTACTGCGCCTGCTGTGGCTGTGGCTGCCCAGGCTCAACCTGAGCAGACCCCAGATACGGCGACGCAGTCTGTGCAACTGGCTGAGGCGATCAAGGAAATCGAGATTGCCGTTCAAGCCAAGGCAAATAACTTGCAGTTCTCCGTAGATGACACCACTGGCAGAACCATTGTCACAGTTGTCGACAGTTCAACCGGAGATATGATTCGCCAACTACCCTCGGAAGAGGTGTTGGCGATTGCTCGCAGTATTGAACAAATGAAGGGGTTTCTGCTTAGGGATTCAGCCTGAGCACCCGCATGAGTCAAAACAAAAGGCCCGCAAATGCGGGCCTTTTGTTTTACGGGCTTTCGCCTAGGATTGGACTGTCAGTCTGCCGTTAAGGCAGCTACAATGAAGTCAGACAGAATAGCCTTGCATGGCACGCTTCATGCATATTCAGCTCAAAGCGCGTTTATCCGGCAATAAAATCTGCTCTACAGTTTTTCTAGCGGCTTCCGTTAACTCTTACATCATCAAATGGTATTGATGTCATGGCGTCTTTAAGCTCTACCGGACTTGGTTCCGGTCTCGATATCGAAGGTCTGGTTACCAAGCTCATGGAGATTGAGCGGGCCCCGATTACCCAGCTCGCCAAAAAAGAAGCCGCCTTTCAGTCAAAGATTACTGCGTACGGTTCCCTTAAGGGGGCATTGTCGACCTTCCAAACTGCAGTCAACAAGCTCTCAACACCCTCCGCATTCAATACGCAGAAGGCCAGCGTCGCTGACACCACAATCGCCACCGCGAGCGCAGCCAGCAATGCCAATATTGGCAGCTATACGCTTGAAGTCGAAAGCCTTGCACAGGCTCACAAGCTGAGAACATCCAGCACCTACGCGACCACAACAAGCACTGTCGGTAGCGGCACCATGTCGATCGACTTTGGTAGCTACTCGGGAGGCGGCTTCGCCCTGAATGGCGATAAAAGCGCCAAAACAATCACGATCTCTGCTGCGCAAAACACGCTGTCAGGTGTGCGAGACGCCATCAACACCGCTAACGCAGGCATTACGGCAACCATTGTCAATGACGGCGGCGGGTATCGCTTACTGCTCACTTCCAACGATACCGGGCTAGAAAACCAGCTCCGCATACAGACCAGCGGCAGCCTTTCAGGCTTAGCCTATGATGCAAGCGGCACATACCCAAGCAGCATGACGGAGTCGCAAGTGGCTAAAGATGCCGAGTTCACACTCGATGGCATCAGCATGACACGCGCCTCTAACACCATCACTGATGCGCTTGATGGTGTGACACTCACCTTAGCCAAGACAAATGTAGGTAGCTCGACAGTGTTGTCAGTCATTCGCGACAGCAGCAGTATTGCGACGTCAATTCAAGGCTTCGTCACCGCGTACAACACACTTAAGACTACGCTAACAACGCTAACAGGCTACAACGCTGAAACCAAGGTTGCTGGCACCTTGCAAGGTGATGCGACGGCATTGTCCATACAAGCCCAATTGCGAGGCGTCTTTAATACCATCCTCCCCTTCGCATCAGGCGGTTATACCAGCCTCACAGATGCCGGAATCAGCTTCAAGAAGGATGGCACGCTGACGCTTGATACCGCAAAGCTGACAGCATCACTGAACGACTACACCAAAGACATTGCCAGCCTGTTCACTACCGTTGGCAATGCCAGCGATTCGCTCATCAAGTATTCAAGCAGCACGACAGCAACCAAGCCTGGCAACTATGCAGTCAATGTTACTCAGCTCGCAACGCGGAGCTCTCTGACGGGGGTTGCTGCAACAGGCTCATTAACAATAACGGCTGGCGTCAATAACGCGATTGCAATGAGCGTGGATGGCACCGCACTTAGCATCACATTGGCTGCTGGCAGCTATACAAATGCGACGCTTGCGGCCGAACTGCAATCCAAGATCAATAGTGCTCTTAGCGACAAAGGTAGCTCGGTATCGGTCACGGCAGCGACGGCGGCGAGCAGCACGGGCAACATCAACCTCAGCACCCTCACTTACCCGTTCAGCCCAACGACTGGCAATGACTCGCTTCAAGTCACCATTGGTGGCGTTCTCCAGACCATTTCACTGGCAGGTCAAACCTTTGCAGATGCCACAGCGCTTGCCACTGGTCTCCAGACCGCCATCAACGCAGCTTTTGGTGCAAATGCATCAACAGTGAGCGTTGAATCTGGCAATTTATTGCGGGTCAGTGGATCTTTCGGTCAGGCTGGAAATGTCAGCATTGCCGTTGATGGCACAAGCACCCTGTTTGCAGACATATTTGGCACAACCACTCAGGCAGCGGGTACTGAGATCGCAATTACCTCACAAGGCTACGGTGCAGGCTCATCGGTCACACTGACCGCCAGTACCGCAGTCACAAACCTATTTGGCTCCGCGACAACCGGCTCAACGGCAGTCAATGCAGGGGGAACGATTGGCGGTGTTGTCGCAACAGGGTTCGGGCGAACCCTTACTGCACCGAGTGGTGATGCTGCTGGATTAAAGATAGAAGTCCTAGGAGGAGCGCTTGGTGCTCGTGGCACTTTAAGCATCGACTCCGGCTTTGCTGTCCGCCTTGATCAAGCCATCAGCAGCACTATTTCTACGAGCGGATCCATTGCGACACGGACAGTAGGCCTAAATGGCTCAATCACTGCACTCGCAGATCGGGGGGAAGTCCTTGCCCGCCGCCTCACCGTTATCGAAGCACGTTATCGCGCCCAATTCAACGCGCTCGACTCGATGATTGCAAGCATGCAACAAACTTCCACCTTCCTTGAGCAACAGCTCTCTACATTGAACAATTCCAAGAAGTAAAGGAAAAGACCATGTTCGCTGCGACAAAGAACTTTGCCCAAAACTACGCCACTGTCGGGGTTGAAACAGGTGTTGCTGCTGCAAGCCCGCACAAGCTGATCCTGATGCTATTTGACGGTGCAATCCTTGCCTTGTCTTCCGCCACAACACACATGGCAGAGCACAACATTAACGAGAAGGGCAGATCCATCTCCAAGGCCATCGATATCATCATCAATGGCTTGCGTGCCAGCCTTGATCTAGAAGTTGGCGGCGAGTTGGCAGAACGCCTTTACGCACTCTACGATTACATGAGTGCAAGGCTACTGCATGCGAACCTGCACAATGATGCCGCGGCAATTGAGGAAGTTTCCCGTCTTCTCGGTGAATTGAAGGCTGCCTGGGAAGAAATAGCGGATGATCCTGCAGTAGTTTCAGCAAATCGCGCTGCCGCCTAGGGGCTAACATGCTTGCAATGCCAAGCCAAATCGAAATCTACGAAGAGATGACCACCCTGTCAGCGCGCATGGTTGAAGCGGCGCGCAGCAATGACTGGGATAGCCTGATTGAGCTCGAACGCTCGGTCAGCGCATTGCGTTTACGTCTTGCTGAGGATGATGAAAGCGCTCGCCTCGCAAGCGTAGAACGTGAGCGCAAAGCTGCACTCATCCAGCGCATACTCGCTGATGATGCCGAGATTCGGCGCCATACCGAACCATGGATGGAGCAGGTGCGCCAATTTCTTGGCGGTTCGCGCAAAAAGCGCCAGGTCGATCAGGCCTACGGCGCCCACAGCATCTGAGCATAGGTGGCCTATGTGCCACCGCGAAACATTCCCCCCGCTGACCGGAGGCCCATATGGCGCTAATACCGCCTGACGTAGGCGTCCGCATGCGGCTCCCTGGCGATGGCCCACTTCAGCCCGCCGCGCCTATTAGTGGCATTCCAAGTGACCTGCCTGACTTGCAGCCTGGACAGATTTTCCAGGCTCGGATTCAGGAAATCCTCCCGGAAAATACTTATCGTGCCCTCGTTGCAGGTAGGTCGCTGACACTCGCCTTACCCGAAGGGGCCAAGGCGGGAGATGTACTCGAGCTTGTTGTCATTGAGCGTGGCACCAAGGCAATTACGGCACGCACGGTTGCACCCGATACGCTCGACGGCGCCGAACTTAGTAAAAACACCACGCTTTCACCTGCCGCGCAGTTGATTGGCCGCTTACTCAGCGAGGAGCCTGGCAGCAAAAGTGCTGCCCTCAATCGTGGGCAACCTTTGCTCAATGCGCCCCCGAGTGCGAGTGCCCCACTGGCCAGCGCACTGCAACAGGCGGTGACGCAAAGTGGCCTATTTTACGAATCCCATCAAGCACAATGGATTGCAGGCAAGCTGCCTTTAGCCTCCTTGCTGCAAGAACCACAAGGACAGCTATCCAAGCTCATACCAGCGACACCAGAGGGTCAATCTCCTGCTCGTGCTGTCCAAGAAGCAGAGACTGAAAGTTCAAGCCCTACTAACAAAGCCCCTGCTACCGGCACTGACGACATCCGCACAACCAGCAGCAGTGAAACATCTTCTGTAGCGAGCCGGAGTGAGACGCAGGTATTACCTAGCGAACTCAGACCACTGGTCCACCAACAACTGGAAGCCGCCGCAAATCAACGCCTGCTGTGGCATGGCGAAGCATGGCCTGGCCAGCCGATGGAATGGGAAATCGAGGAAGAAAAACAGCAGGCAGCCCGCGATGTTGAAGAGGCACAACCATGGCTGACGACACTGAAACTATCCACGCCTCGCTTAGGCAGCGTCGAGGCGAAATTGCGCATCGTCGGAAATAGCCTCCAACTAAATTTGACCACGCCAGTCGGGGCGACCGCGGCCGATCTACGTGACGAATTGCCGGTCTTGACCGATGCCCTTGCAGCCGCAGGTATCACGCTAAAAGCAGCCCAGGTACGTCATGAATCCGAATGAGGTCGCCAAAGAACGGGCGCTGGCGGTTGCACTTGCCTACGCACCTGGCGACGCAGCGCCGAAAGTAGTCGCGCGTGGGCGCGGCTTGATCGCTGAAGAAATCATCAATCGAGCCAAAAGCCATGGCGTCTATGTTCATGAATCGCCAGAACTGGTCACGCTGCTCCTGCAGGTGGATATTGATGAGAACATCCCGCCACAGCTCTATGTGGCAGTTGCAGAGCTGCTCGCTTGGCTCTATCAGGTGGAAGAAAAGGGCATCATGCCATCTGGCATGGAATAAGCTTAATATTGCGCACCACCCACCTGAGCAGTAAGCATGACTGAAATTGACACTCCTCCCGCTGACCGTCCCAACGAGGACTTGAACGCCCCCCAGGACACCGCGCCCGAAACGCGCACAGACAGTGAGGTATTGCATCTCGACGAATACGGCGAGTACCTACTCCACAGCCCGCGCGAGATTCTTGCCGTTTTGCGTCAAGTCGTCACACAGGGCGACCTTGTGACCCTCTACTTCAATAGCGGCAAAGATTTCCTTCTCACCACGCTGCTCGCCATCAATGAAGAGGAAATCTTGCTGGATAAGGGTAGCAGCGAGGAGATGAATCGTCGGGCGGTCTCGGCTGACAAGATTTTCTGCGTAACTCGCCACGCCAAGGTCAAGCTGCAGTTCATTTTGACAGGCGTCAGGGAAGTCATGCTTGATGGGCGCAGCGTTTTTGCCGCAGCACTGCCCGTGACCCTACTCCGCCTGCAGCGCCGCGAATACTTCCGTCTGAACACACCAATCAATCGCCCACTGGTCTGCCATATCCCATTGCAACACGAAGACGGCACGGTGGAAGTATTTCCCCGCAATGTTGTAGACATCAGCATTGGGGGGATTGCCATTCAAACTGATGGCATCGATTTCACCCCTGAACAAGTGTTTGGCGGCTGCAATCTGGAACTCCCCGAGATCGGCGTACTGCACATCACCCTGATGGTTCGTAACCTCTATGAGGTTCCATTGCGTAATGGTCATCTGAGCAAGCGGGCTGGCTGCAAGTTCGTTGACTTGCCGCCCCCGGCCCAGAACATGATTCAGCGCTACATCGTACGCATTGAGCGTGAGCGCAAAGCCCGCGAAAGCGGCCTCGCCTAGCCAAAATCGTTACTGCAGGCTAGGCTGTGCACGCTCGTAGAGCGGCATGACATCAGGCAAATGCTGGCGAATGTCCTGAATCCGGCGGTCATTTGAGGGGTGTGTCGACAAAAACTCGGGCGGTGCGCCCTTGCTGGCCTTACCCATTTTCTCCCACAAAGTGATGCCCGCACGCGGATCAAAGCCACCGCGCGCAGCCAGCTCCATGCCGATCAAATCAGCATCACGCTCATCATCACGCGAGAAGGCACGTACCGCCAAGCCCTCCCCGGCCGATATTGCAATATTGGCAAGATCACCGTAACGACTTCCAGAAGCCAGCAGGCTCAGCACATCGCCAGCCAGCCCCGTCAAGCTGCTCTTGGCCGCCTGCTCGCGGGCATGCTCGCGCAAGGCATGCGCGATTTCATGCCCCATGATCATCGCCACCTCGTCGTCCGTCAACTTGAGCGTATTGAGCAGCCCAGTGTAGAACGCGATTTTTCCACCGGGCATACAGAACGCATTAATCTGCTTGGAGCCAATCAGATTGACTTCCCAATGCCATTGGGCAGCCCGCGGATTAAAGCGCGCCGCATGCGGCAAAATGCGACGGGCGATCGTGTGCAAACGCACAAGCTGAGGGTGACCGGCTGGTGCCAAAGCCTGCCTAGCATCGGCCTGCTTGAGCATATCTCTGTACTGTTTGCCCGCTTGTTGCTCCAGCTGTTCAGCCGGAATAATGGTGCGTAGTGCGGAAGGTTTGCCGACCTCCACGCCCTCTGCGGCGGCATGCGTTACTACCGCCATCATCAGCGCCGCAAACAGTAACGGCTTCATTCGGCCTCGCCTCCCAATGCCTCCGTCAGGCTATTCAGCAGACCACGCAGCTCGCCTGCCATGATGGCAAAGTCGGCCTCAAACATATCGCCGCCTTCACCCGCCTGCTCGGCTTGCTCCTTCAACACATCAAGGAAAGCCAGACGCTTGATTTGCAATTGCTCGGTCAGCACAAAGCTGATGCGATCGTTCCAAGTCAGCGCCAATTTGCCAGCCACCTTACCACGCCCGATATGCTGGTTAAGCTCGGCAGCCTCCAGCGGGTGGCGCGTATATCGCACGCTGCCACCAGCATCACCGGGCGAGCGCAGCTCACAGTCTTGATCAATCGTGAATGATCCGGGCACTTCGCCTAGCGACAACCAAGTGGTCATCGCTGTACCGGGTGCCTGCAGGGTTTTGAGCAAGGTCAGTGGCAGCTCACCCAGCGTTTCTTTGAGCTGCTCGATCACCTCGTCAGCCTTGCCGCTACTTGCAGCATCGACGACTAACCATCCGCCTACCGGATCAATCCAGACATAAGTGAGGCGCCGCTTGACGAAGGCGCGCGGCAATAACTCAGCCTCTACTGCATCAAAAATCTCGCGCTGCTGAGCGCGTCCAGGCTTGTAACCCTGAACTTCTTCAAGCTCACGGGCCCTTTCTTGTGCATATTGTCGAATGACAGAAACCGGCAGTATTTTCTGTTCAACCCCAAGCGCCAGCATCATTTGCTGCGCCTGCACATAAACCAGCTCACCCGGATTACCGCGTGGCGGCACCCAGCCTTGTGCTTGTCGCTGAAGCGCACTGCATGGCTTAAACCCTGTCCTAGCAAGGCTTTCGGCCAAGCCCTCCGGCGTTGCGGACCACCCAGAAGCGAGACGAAACACCTGCAGATTGCGAAACCACATGAGAAAAAGCCCCGGGGGAAATGTCAGAAAAAGTACGACAGAATTTGTGGGAGCATTGTAGCGCAAGGCCTGACAAGCACCCCTCACAAAAAAACCTTGCACTTTTTCCCTCACTTGTGGCTAGAATACGAGCTAGGCCATTTGGCCTTCTCTCGACAAACGGAAGGAAGGGAAGATGAACAAAGCTGAACTGATCGAAATCGCCGCCAAGGAAGCCGACATTAGCAAGGCCGCAGCAGGCAAGGCGCTGGACGGCATCATCGCTGCTGTTGTCAAGGCTGTGTCGAAGGGCGACACGGTTACCCTGGTTGGTTTCGGTACCTTCAAGTCGGCTAAGCGTGCTGCACGCACCGGCAAGAACCCGAAGACTGGCGAGTCGATCAAGATCCCGGCTACTACCGTGCCGAAGTTTTCCGCCGGTACCGGTTTCAAGACCGCCGTTGCTGGCAAGAAGAAGAAGTAATTCTTCTCCAGAACAATAAAAAAGCCCGCCGGATGGCGGGCTTTTTTATTTACTGCACATAACGCTGCAGCAAATAAAAAAAGCCGGCAAAGCCGGCTTTTTGTTTATGAAGAAGCCTATACCTGCGTATTCATGATGTCCTGATACGCGCTGACCAACCTGTTCCGCACTTGCACCATCTGCTGGAACGACAAGCTGGCCTTCTGCAGGTTAATCATGACATCTTGCAGGTTGGCATTGCCCTGACCGCTGGCGAAGTCTTCCGACATCTTTCTCGCGCTTGCCTGCGCCTCACCAACCTGATCTATCGCACCTTTCAACACTTGGGCAAAATCAGGACCACCGGCAACGCTGCCAGCAGCGGCCGAAGACTTGCCTTGAGTCAAAGCTGCGGATGCTTTGAGCTCAGAGAGCATTGCGTCAAGATTACGGGTATCGATGGCCATGTCAGTTATTTCCTTTTCTTGATTGTACTAGCAAGGCACGTGCCATAAAAGCACTTGTTCACTCATCGAAAAAACCTTCGTCACGATACTGCTTCAGCTTGTACCGCAGCGTTCGCTCAGAAATCCCCAACACCTCAACCGCCTTCTTACGCGAACCGCCGACGTTGTTGAGCGTTTCCAGGATGTGCTGACGCTCGAGATCCCGCATATTTGCTGCGGAACCTGTTGCTGCGACTTGTGCGACAGGCGTTTCGGTATCGGAGGCTATACCGTCGACAGGGGGTACTGTTACAAACTCCGGCGAGGCAGGGGCAGCCTGCGCACCACCGGCAAAGACGATCTGCTCACTCCCGACCCGCTGCGCAGGGGCCAAAATCAAGGCCCGCTGAATCACATTTTCCAGCTCACGCGCGTTGCCCGGCCAAGCATGGGCGGCAAGTTTTGCCTCCGCCGCGGGCTCCAGCTGCGCCTGCAAGCCAAGACGCGCGCCATGCAGCGTGGCGAAATGCCTAGCCAAGGCCACAACATCCGCAGGCCGCTGACGCAGCGGTGGAATCTGGAGCGGGAAAACATTCAGCCGGTAGTACAAGTCCTCGCGGAAGCGCCCCGCTGCGACCTCGGCCGCCATATTGCGATTGGACGTTGCCAACACGCGAATATCCAGCGCGACTGGTTTTTTGCTACCGACACGATCGACCACCCGCTCCTGCAAGACGCGTAGCAGCTTGGCCTGCAAGCCCAGTGGCATTTCGGAGATTTCATCGAGCAGCAAGGTACCGCCATTGGCTTGTTCAAACTTACCTGCCTGAGCAGTCTGCGCGCCAGTAAAAGCACCTTTTTCATAACCAAACAAGGTGGCTTCAAGTAGGTTTTCAGGGATGGCAGCGCAGTTGATCGCGACAAAGGGACCGTTCGCCCGCGGCGATTGCTCATGAATGTACTTGGCAAACACTTCCTTGCCTGTGCCCGACTCGCCCGTCAGCATCACCGTTGCATCGGTACGTGCCACTCGTGAAGCCAGCAGCAACACCTCCTGGGTCGCTGGGTCGGCGGCAATCAGGCCTTCATTGCTCGCTGGCGCTTTGGCATAGCGATTGATTTGCTCAATCAGCGCACGGGGCTCAAAAGGTTTAAGCATGAAATCGCACGCTCCACCACGCATGGCGGCTACAGCTTTGTCGACATCCCCAAATGCAGTCATCAGCAAGACGGGCAAGCCCGGCTTACGCGTCCGTATCTCAGCCAGCAAGGACAACCCATCCATCGGCTCCATGCGCAAATCGGAAACCACCATGCCGTAATCATTTTTGGCCAAGAGCGCCAACGCCTGAGGGCCACCATCTGCGCCAGTAACCTGATGCCCCGCAGTTTCGAGTGTGATCAGCAGTGCATCGCGCAGGGCTGCGTCATCCTCGACAACCAAAATACTCAACTTGCTCATTGTGACTCCGCTGAATGCGGCTCCGAATGTCCGTCCGGCAGATGACCTGCCCGCTGCAGACGCATGATGAAACACGTGCCCTGACCGGGACTGGAGCTGACCTCAATACCACCACCATGCGCGCGGGCAACCCCCCGTGCGATGGCCAAGCCCAAGCCCGTGCCTTCGGCGCGGGTTGTGAAAAAGGGCTCAAACAAGCGTGCCTGGGTTTCTGCTGGCATGCCGCAGCCGTTATCCGCTACCTGAAACTCAATGTAGTCAGCGCTGGCATCCACGCTCAGGCTGACCTTACCCGCGCCACTGACGGCATCCATGGCGTTTTCCAATAAATTGGTAAAGGCGCCGGCAATCGCCTTGCGATTCCCTGTGAGGACCAATGCTTGAGGATCGGTGGCGATGTCGAGTGCAATCGCGCGTTGCAGGGCCAATGGCTCAAAAATCTGGCGCAGTTCATCAAACAGGCCATTCACCGAAAACGCTTCACGCCCCAGCACTTCGCCACGCGCAAACAAGAGCATGTCCTGAATCAGGCGCTCCAGATGCTTGAGCCGCGAGACCGTTTTGCCGGCAATTGAAATACGGCTCTCATCCGACACGCTAGGTAACTCAAGATTACCGGCATATAAGAGTGCCGCAGCGAGCGGGGTACGCAACTGGTGCGCCAACTGGGCAGCCATCTCGCCCATGGCGGCAAGGCGCTGATTGCGCTCGGCCTGCTGCTTGAGTGCATGGGTTTCGCTGACATCATGCAACAAGACGATTCGGACACCAGCAGGGTCGAGCGCTGTGACATTCATGGCGACATGACGCTCGCGCACGCGATATTCGCCCGGCAACTCGGTGGGCTGCAGCTGCTCGCGCTCGCAATCCGGCCAAAATGCGCCTTGCAACGCTTGCCCGAGAATTGCCTCAGCGGCCGGATTGGTCTGCACGACACGGTCATCATTACCAATCAAAATCACCCCTGCTGGCAGGGCGTCCAAGAGCAAGGCAAGCCGCTCTGTCAGGGCCACCTTCTCAAGATACTGCTGTCGCAGCGCACCATTTGCTGCCGCAAGCTCGTCCGTGAGCTGTGCTACCTGTGCCTGAAGTGCGGTGTAGGCACCGGACAGCTCCTCAGAAGCCTGATTGAAAATGCGAAAGGCCTCCGCCAGACGCAAGGCTTCGTCTTGGGATTCGGTGGGCGTAACGCCAGCAGTGGTAGGAGACAAAGTTTTGTTCATCAGGGGCGCAAATGTGTGAGCCGATAATGGCAGAATCACCGCCCCGGAACAAGGAAACGCAAGCCGCGAAATGGCGGCAAATTTTGCCGCTACTTGCTGGAACCCGTCTTGCTTTCGCAGCAGACAATCCCACAGCGGCAAAATTGTCATTCCGGAACCCTTATGGCCAGCGCAGAACAGGCAACAACCCCAGGGATGTCTATTCCTCCCTTGCTTGAATCATTCAACAAGCTCGATCCCCGCCAGCGCCTGGCAGGGATGGTGGGTGTCGCTCTTTTAATTGCACTGGTTGTGGTGAGCTTCCTGTGGACCCGCGAACCCGGCTATACCGTACTGTTCACCAACCTGTCTGAGCGTGACGGCGGCGAGATTGTCACCGTACTCCAGCAGCAAAACGTTCCCTATCGCTTCAACGATGCTGGCAACGCTATCCTGGTCCCCAGCACGGTTGTACATGACACCCGCCTCAAATTAGCATCGCAAGGCCTGCCCAAAGGGGGGCTAGTCGGCTTTGAGCTGATGGAAAACCAGAAACTGGGCACCAGCCAGTTTGCCGAGCAGATCAACTATCAACGCGGTCTTGAGGGCGAGTTGTCGCGCTCTGTGCAGGCGATTGCAGCCGTCCGCGGCGCCCGCGTGCATCTGGCCATCCCCAAGCAAACCGCCTTCCTGCGTGACGAACAAAAGCCTTCTGCTTCAGTCCTCATTTCCCTGCACCCGGGCAGGACGCTAGAGGGAAGTCAAATTGCGGGGATCGTGCATCTTGTTTCCTCAAGCGTGCCGCAGCTTAATCCAGCCAATGTGAGTGTCATTGACCAAGACGGCAACCTCATCTCACAGAAGCGCGGCCCGCTCGAAGAAGCCGGGATGGACCCATCCCAGCTCAAGTATGTGCGCGAAATCGAGGCGAGCTACGTCAAGCGGATCGAAGAAATCGTTGGCACGATGGTGGGTAGTCGGAATGTACGGGCACGCGTCACTGCCGACATCGATTTCTCGCAAAGCGAGCAAGTTGCCGAAACCTACCGCCCCAACCCCACACCAGAAACCGCCATCCGTAGCCAACAAACAGCCGAAACCGGTGCCGCTCTTCCAGGCCCCGTTGGCATACCTGGTGCCCTAACAAATCAACCGCCCGCACCTGCAACCGCCCCCCTAACGACGCCGCCAGTTGCCGGTCAAGCGACAGGTCAAAACAGCGCTACTACGCCGCAAAACTTCACCAAGAATGCAACGATCAACTATGAAGTAGACAAGACAGTCCGCCACACCAAGGGCGTGCCCGGTACGATCAAACGTCTATCGGTAGCTGTTGTCATCAATCATAAGCCAGATGAAAAGGGCAAGAGCGCTCCGCTGTCGGCCACTGAGCTCAAGCAAATCACGGACATCGCGCGTGAAGCAATGGGCTTCAGCCAGCAGCGTGGTGACACACTGAACGTTGCTAACGCCAACTTCTCGCCTCCTGAAAAAGCTGACATTCCAGACACGCCACTCTGGAAAGACCCGGAAACGGTCTCCATCGGCCGAGATGTCTTCAAATATCTTGCAATCGCAATCGTGGGTTGGCTGATTTGGAGCAAGATGATTCGGCCAACGCTGGATAGAATGGCCGCCGAGAGTGAGAAAGCTCGTCAGGCTGTTAGCAACCAAGCGGGTATGATGTTCTCGGAAACTGGCGAGGTAATGGATCCGCAGGCTGCATTCGACAAGAAACTGTCTGATGCTAAGAACATTGCCAAGCAAGACCCCAAGCTGATAGCCAATGTGATCAAGGAGTGGATGGGTGGCAACGAGCCCCGATGAAGGCGTAGAAAAAAGCGCGATCCTCCTGCTTTCGCTGGGAGATGACGACGCTGCCGAGGTGCTCAAGAATCTGGGGCCGAAGGAGGTGCAGAAGCTTGGGCACGCCATGGCTGCCATCAAGACAGTCCCGCGCGAGAGAGTCGAGCAGATTCTGGATGAGCTGGAGGAGCACACCGGCTTAGGTGCGCCCGTCGCCGTCGATGAGAACCTGATCAAGTCGATGCTGACCAAGGCCTTAGGCGATGACCGCGCCGCCAACCTGCTGTCGCGCATTATGCAGGGCGGCGACACCGCTGGCATCGAAGGCCTCAAGTGGATGGACGCACCGACCGTTGCCGATTTGATCCGCAACGAACACCCGCAGATCATCGCGACCATCATGGTCCACCTTGAGTTCGACCATGCAGGTGAAATCATGCGCCACTTCAGCGAGCGCCTACGCAACGACGTGTTGCTGCGTATTGCCACGCTTGATGGCGTGCAGCCTGCTGCACTACGCGAGCTGAATGACACAATGGCTCGCCTACTGGCCGGGGCATCGACCAATATGAAAAAGTCCGCCATGGGCGGCATTCGCCATGCGGCGGAAATTCTCAACTTTGTTGGCCAAGCCGCCGAAACTGCCATTCTCGACAATGTGCGCGAGTACGATCCAGAGCTCGCACAAAAGATCCTCGATGAAATGTTCGTGTTCGAGAACCTGCTCGACATCGACGATCGCGGCATCCAGCTGCTGTTGCGCGAAGTACAGTCCGACTCGCTCATCCTTGCGCTCAAGGGATCATCGCCTGAAATGCGCGAAAAGGTCTTCAAGAACATGTCGCAGCGCGCTGCCGAAATGCTGCGTGAAGACCTGGAAGCCAAGGGCCCAGTACGCCTCTCCGAAGTCGAGAACGAGCAGAAGGAAATCCTCAAGATCGCACGCCGTCTGGCTGACGAAGGCCAGATCCAGCTTGGCGGTGGCGGTGGCGATGATCAGTTCATCTAAGCCGGTGACGCTTCAATGAGTGAGTCACCCAAACGACCAGAGGACATGAGTGCCTGGGAGCGCTGGGAGCTGGCTAGCTTTGACGCGCCGAAACCCGCCCCACCGCCGCCGCCTCCACCGACACCCATTGCCCCAACGGAACCAGAAATCAAGCTGCCAACGGCAGAGGATGTAGAGCAAATCTACCAGCAGGCACGCGACGAGGGCTACCGTGTTGGTTTTAATGAAGGCGAGCAAGCAGCCCTAGTTGAAGCCCAAAAAATCACCGCGCTGGTGGATAAACTTGAAACAGCGCTCGGTCAGATCGACGCCACAGTTGCCGAGGAGTTACTGGCCCTGAGTCTCGAAGTCGCCCGTCAAGTAGTGCGCGAAACTGTTCGTCTGCAACCAGAGAGCATTCTGACCGTTGTGCGAGAGGCCTTGCTGCAACTACCGCATCAGCACGCCACCATTTACTTACACCCAGAAGATATAGCGCTGGTGCGCCAACACTCAGGGGATCAGCTCAACCATGCAGGCCATCGCTTGCAGGAGGATGCCACGCTGCAACGTGGCGACTGTCAGATAGAAGCTGGCAATACGCGCGTCGATGCTACCTTAGCGAATCGCTGGCAACGCGTTGTGGCCGGCCTTGGTGGCACACTCGCACTGGAAGAGCCGGACGAAGACGCGTGAATCCTGACGCCTACAAGGAATATCTAGCCAACTGCCGCACATCCTTGTCGCGCACACAACCCTATGCGGTTTCGGGTCGCCTGACCCGCATCAACGGACTGGTCATGGAAGCGGCAGGGCTAAAGCTCGCGCTCGGCGCTGCATGCAACATCGCCACCCCAAGCGGTAGTGTCGTCGAGGCTGAGGTCGTAGGCTTTAACGGTGAAAAACTGTTCATGATGCCAAGCGAGGATGTGTATGGCCTCGTACCGGGTGCCAGTGTTACGCCCGTTGTCGCCCCGCCTGTTGTCCCCGCATTACATCAGGCACAGACACCCGGCCGGCGCGCTCAGGACAGGACCAAGCACCTGCCCGTCGGCGACGGTCTGCTTGGCCGTGTTGTCGATGCAAAAGGCCGACCGCTGGACGACCTTGGCCCACTTGATGACCTGCAATCGCGTCCGTTGATGAGTCGTCCGTTTAATCCGCTCATGCGCGCGCCGATCAATCAAAGCTTGGATGTTGGCATCCGTGCCATCAATGCCCTGCTCACAGTGGGACGGGGACAACGGCTAGGTCTATTCGCCGGCTCAGGCGTTGGTAAGAGCGTTTTGCTCGGCATGATGGCGCGCTATACCGCGGCAGACATCATTGTGGTTGGGCTGATTGGTGAGCGAGGCCGCGAGGTCAAGGAATTCATTGAACAGAATCTGGGTGAAGAAGGCCGGCGCCGCTCTGTCGTCGTCGCAGCCCCGGCCGATGTCAGCCCGCTCCTGCGCTTGCAAGGCGCTGCCTACGCCACATCGATTGCTGAGTACTTCCGCGATCAGGGCAAGCAAGTCCTGCTGATCATGGACTCCCTCACGCGCTATGCCATGGCGCAGCGCGAGATTTCGCTCGCGGTCGGTGAGCCCCCGGTGACACGCGGCTATCCGCCCAGTGTGTTTGCACGCCTGCCTCAGTTGGTGGAGCGCGCCGGCAATGGCGCCAGCGGTGGCGGTTCTATTACCGCCTTTTACACCGTGCTGGCGGAAGGCGATGACCAGCAGGATCCGATTGCCGACTCTGCACGCGCCATTCTGGATGGCCATATCGTACTCAGCCGCACCCTGGCTGATGCCGGCCACTACCCAGCCATCGACATCGAACAATCGATCTCGCGTGCGATGACAAACCTGATTACACCTGACCACCTTGATCTGGTGCGTACCTTCAAGCAACTCTACTCACGCTACCAACGCGCACGTGACCTGATTGCCGTTGGCGCCTACGCGCCCGGGGCCGACCCGCAACTCGACCGGGCCATCAGTCTCTACCCGCGTATCGAGAGCTTTTTGCAGCAACGTATTGACGAGCAATCAGGGTATGCAGCCAGCCTGGCGCAACTCGCCGAACTGTTTGCCTCAGCCTGACCTAGAATTGAGGCTACTGGCTCAGTGATGGACAATCCTTGACAGCATGAGCGACAAATTCCCACTGCAAACACTGCTCGACCTCTCCAATATGCGTATGGACGAGGCAGCCAAGAAGCTGGGCTTGCTGATCGCCGGCGAGCGGGCGGCAAACGAACGTCTTGAGCTCCTCAGCAATTATCGGGAGGAGTACATCACCCGGTTTGTCGAAGCGGCAAAGTCTGGTCTCCGGCCAGAGGAATGGCAAAACTACCGAACCTTTATCACTCGCCTAGATGAGGCTATTGCCCAAGCAGGCGAAATGCTCAAACTCTCCCAGCAAAGCAAACAGCATGGTCAAGAGGCATGGCTGCAGCAGCGTGGAAAAGTTAAGGCTTTTGATACGCTCGCTCACCGCCATGAGCAACGTCAGCAATATGGCGAGATGAAGGCCGAGCAAAAGCTCAGCGACGAGCATGCTGCCCGGGGGTATCGCAACGGAGAGAACGGGGCAGAGCCAGAGTAGCCCACAGCCGCCACCCGTACGGCAAAAGGGGTGGCACGCAGCTTGCATAGTTAGGGGCATTACTGCAAGGATGCCCTCATGAGCGCAATGCCTTTACCCGCTAGCCCACTGCCTGTGCCCGGCAACGTATCGCCCCAAGGCAATAGCAGCAATAATGCCCCGAATCCCGATGACAACACGGTGTCTCCGGCATTTGCCTCTGTACTTCAGCAAAAGGTACAGGGCAACACATCCGCAGGCAAAACCGAGTCAAAAGGGGCGAGCAGCAGCTCAGAAAGCACACCTAAAAGCGATACAAAACCCGCAGACACAGCGAATGCAACCCAAGAGTCATCGGCAGCACTTGCCATGGTGAACGGTCAGTATGCCGAAACAGCACTTCAGAACCTATTGCCTTGGTTGCAGGGCTTGCAAGGGTCCGGTGCCCAAAGTACTGAAACTGATGCGCAAGCGGCAACCATCGATGCGCTTCTGTCCCAGACTGACGCAACGACCCAGTTGAATGCACCATTGGTCATTATGCCTGCCCTGCAAACGACCCCGATCGTACCTACTGCCGCCCCAGCGGCCAGGAAAACCGCCGTCAAGGGTGTGATTGATGATTTGATTCTGTCGACATCAGCGACGATAGCAGGCAACGACACGGCAATTGACGCGGCAAAACTTGCCGCCAACGGTGACTTATTGTCGTCCTCGGACACAAACTTTACACAGTCCCTGACAGACTCTTTAAACCAGCCATCACCCACACAAACAGCGCGGTTTGATGCCACGCTTCAAGCTGCTAAAGATCACTTGAACACGCAAAGCGGCTCACGCAATGGCGAACCTGTCCGCATGAACGCTTCTCTTGGCAGCCCGCAATGGAACAACGAGCTGGGCGACAAAATTCATCTCATGAGCCGACAAAATGAAAGTCGGGCTGAGCTGATTTTGACGCCGCCGCAACTGGGCCGCATTGAAATTTCCCTAGATATCAAGGGTGACCAAGCGAGCGCGCTGTTTATCTCGGCCAACCCTGAAGTCAGAGCCGCACTTGAAGGCGCGATGGACAGGCTGCGAGACGTATTGGCAGGCAACGGCATCGCCCTCAACCAGTCACACGTTGGTGCAGAGTCATCCAACAACTCTTCAGCATCAGAGCAAGGCGGCAAGAACAACGGTCAGAGGCTGACCGATGCGAGCGATGACCTTAGCACCCCTGCAACGCCTGCATGGACTCGCCACAACAACAATATGCTGGATGTTTTTGCCTGAAACCTGAGTAAAACTACCATACCGGCTCAAGGTGTGGGATATTCGTGCCGTTCCCACTGGTACGGATAATGCACTCGGGAGAAAGAGAATATGAGCAACGCACCACCCGCTGATGAAACGCAGCCCAAGAAGAAGGGCAAACTCTTCCTATTCCTCGGAATAGGCGTAGTTGTTATTGCATTGGGTGCAGTAGCTGCCTTCATGCTGCTGAAGAAACCGCCACCTGAAGAGGGCGAAGATGGCGAAGAAGTTGCCGCTGAAGCGCACAAGCCCGCCAAAAAAGGCGAAAAAGCGCCGCCCCCAGTATTTGTAAAGCTCGATGCGTTTACTGTTCGCCTGCAAAACGAGAGTGCTGACTCCTATCTGCAAGCCGTGCCAGAGCTACGCGTTCTCGACGCTCACATCGCAGAAGACATCAAAGCTTACATGCCGGAGATTCGCCACAAGTCGCTGCTGGTGATTTCCGCCAAGCAGCCAACAGAAGTGAACAATCCAGCTGGCGTACAAAAGCTATCGAACGAGCTGCGCGTAACGATCAATAGCATCCTCACTCATGGTGGCGGTAAAAAGAAGAAAAAGAAGGAAGTAGAGGAAGAAATCAGCGATGAAGCTGACCCTGCAGATCCAGTGCAGGCCGTATTATTCACCTCATTCATCGTGCAATAAGGACTACTCCGCGTGTCGGATTTCCTATCCCAGGAAGAAGTTGACGCCCTGCTAAAGGGGGTGACCGGCGAGCCGGACGAAACCCCGTCTTCAGAGTCTGCGGACGCCGCCAGCGTACGCAGCTACGACATTGGTCGTCAGGAACGCATCGTGCGTGGGCGCATGCCCACCATGGAGCTGATCAACGAACGCTTTGCGCGCTACCTGCGGATAGGCTTGTTCAATTACACGCATCGCAGTACGGAAATTTCGGTCGGGCCGATCAAGGTACAAAAGTACAGCGAGTTCATTCGCAATTTGGTGGTGCCAACCAACCTGAATCTGGTGCAGGTCAAGCCACTGCGGGGAACAGGGCTGGTCGTGCTGGACCCGAACTTAGTCTTCCTGGTTGTGGATAATATGTTTGGCGGTGATGGCCGCTTCCATACTCGGGTGGAAGGGCGTGACTTCACCCCGACTGAACAGCGCATCATCCAAGGTTTGCTGGGCGTTGTGTTCAGTGAGTACGAAAAAGCATGGAAGCCGGTTTACCCGCTGCACTTCGAGTACATGCGCTCGGAAATGAATACGCAGTTTGCAAATATCGCCACGCCGTCGGAAATCGTCCTGTCTGCCAACTTCACAGTTGAACTGTCAGGAAATACGGCCGATCTGCATATCTGTCTGCCCTACTCGATGATCGAGCCGCTGCGCGACATGCTCAACAGCAGCATGCACAGCGAGCAAGCATCCTCTGACAAGCGCTGGAACAGCCTGCTGACGCGCCAGCTCCAAACGGCAGAGGTCGAGCTGGTCGCCCCGCTGGCCAAGACGCAAGTGACGCTCGGCGACATCGTCAAGATGAAAGTCGGGGACATCATCCCGCTGCAAATCGACGAAAATGTCGAAGTGTCAGTCGATGGCGTCCCCGTGCTGGCTTGCCGCTACGGCATTCGTGAAGGCCAATATGCCTTGAAGGTTGACCGCTTCCTTGCCAGCGAGCAGGCAGCAGACTAGTTATTTGGAGTACGGAAATGAGCGAAGAAACAGATCAGAAGGAAGAAGACGTCTCGATGGATGATTGGGCCGCTGCCATGGGCGAGCAGGCCGAAACCGAGGCTGCCGCAGCTCCTGAAGCAAAGCCCGCACAAATCTTCGAGCAATTTGGCGGTCCCGGCGATCGTGCAGCGGGTCTGCAAGACTTTGACATGATTCTCGACATCCCCGTTGCCATGACGGTGGAGCTGGGTCGCACCAAAATTTCGATCCGCAATCTGCTGCAACTCGCGCATGGCTCGGTTGTTGAGCTTGACGGTCTGGCCGGCGAACCGATGGATGTCCTCGTCAATGGCACCCTGATTGCACAAGGTGAAGTCGTGGTCGTGAACGATAAATTCGGTATTCGCCTGACCGATATCATTACCCCGCAAGAGCGTATCCGCAAACTGAATCGCTAACGCTCACGGCCTCCTATAGGGGGCCGAACGAGGACTAAGCGCAACCAGCTGGCCCACCGCTGTGGCGCCAGCCTCTCGATAGCGGCAAATTTTGCCGCTTATGCACAAAACTCCCGTCTAAATTCCCCCATCCTCGGCGCATTGCTGATGATGTGTGGGCTTTATCCTGAGGCGATACTGCTAGCCACGTACCGCCATGCGCCTAACGTCCCTGACTCGTTATACATTTAGCCTCTCACTAGCACTGGCATTCATCCAGAATGCAGCTGCGCAGGCGGTCACCACAACCACGCCGGCAGCCCCAGTGACCTCCCTCGGTAGCAGCTTTCTACAAATGCTGTTTGGTCTCACGCTGGTGCTGGTGCTTCTCTTTGCCGGCCTGTGGGTGCTCAAGAGGCTGACGGGGGGGGGCGTACAAGCCAATAACCTAGTGCGTATTGTCGGTGCGACAGCCATCGGTGCCCGTGAACGAATTGTTGTGGTCGAGATGGGGCAAACCTGGTTGGTCCTTGGTGTCACTCCAAACAGCATCAACACCTTGGCCGAAATGCCCCGCCAAGCACTACCGCCCGGCAGCACGCCAAACCCAGCTGATTTTGCTGGCTGGTTGCGTAATACGCTGAATCGCCGCAATGCGTCATAACAGCACTCTTCGCAAGGCTGTACTGGCCAGCCTACTGCTTGTGCCAGCGCTGGTGCTCGCACAAGCGCTACCGGCCGTCACCAGCAGCCCAGCCCCAGGGGGTGGGACGCAATGGTCTCTATCGATTGAGACCCTACTACTACTGACCGGCCTCACGTTCATCCCGGCCATCGTGCTGATGATGACGGGTTTCACGCGCATCATCATTGTGCTATCGCTGCTGCGCCATGCACTAGGCACACAAACATCGCCCCCCAATCAGGTCTTGGTCGGCCTAGCGTTGTTTCTGACGTTCTTCATCATGGCCCCGACGCTCGACCGTGTTTATGTCGAAGCCTACCAACCGCTTTCAGAAAAGCGCATCAGCTTCGAGGAGGCGCTCAACCGCGGCTCAGTCCCGATGCGTGACTTCATGCTCAAGCAGACACGTGCCGCTGATCTAGAGCTATTTACCAAGGTAGCCAAACAACCCAAGCCCGAAAGCGCCGACAAAATCCCCTTCCGCGTGCTGGTGCCTGCCTTTGTGATTTCTGAGCTCAAGACCGCCTTCCAGATTGGCTTCATTATCTTTATTCCCTTCCTAATCATCGACATGGTGGTTGCCTCGGTACTCATGTCCATGGGGATGATGATGATGTCACCTGTCATTGTGGCCATGCCATTCAAGCTAATGCTGTTTGTGCTTGTTGATGGTTGGGGCCTGATTGTCGGCTCTCTTGTGCAGAGCTTCGGCTAGCCAGGAGAAGAAGATGACACCCGCCTCCGTAATCGAGATCGGCCAACATGCGATCGAAGTTGCCCTCCTGATTTCAGCCCCCCTTTTTATTGCCGCGCTAGCCACAGGCCTGCTTGTCAGCATCTTCCAGGCAGCAACATCTATCAATGAGGCAACGCTATCTTTCATACCTAAGCTGCTGGTAATCTTCTTCACCTTGCTGGTAGCAGGCCCGTGGATGATTACCATCATGACCGACTATATGCGTCGCCTGTTCGAGGCGATCCCAGGTCTCATCGGTTAGGTCTCGGCCCATGCTGACGGTCACCTCCGCCCAGCTAGATGCATGGATTCTCGCCTTCATGTTTCCACTAGCGCGCATCCTCGGCATGATCGCCACCGCACCGATATTCAATAATGTCGCCCTCAATGCACGCGCCCGCTTGATGTGTGGGTTGGCGATCACTTTAGCGCTCGCCCCGGTGCTGCCGCCAATGCCAGCAATCCCGGCAGGCTCATGGCAGGCTGGCTTCATTCTGATTCAAGAAACGATGCTGGGCATCCTGATGGGCTTTAGCATTCGCATCATCTTTGCTGCGATTGATATCGCCGGCGAACTCATCAGCATGCAAATGGGCCTCTCATTTGCCATCCTGTATGACCCGCAGACAGCAGGTCAGACGCCCGTCATCACTAACTTCATTGCACTCATCACCACGCTAGTCTTCCTTGCCAGCAACGGTCATCTACTGACCATTTCACTGCTGGCCGAGAGCTATAACCTATTACCCGTGAGTGCCACACCTTTTGCGGTGGATAGTCTTAAAACGCTTGTGGCATCAGCCACCGTGCTGTTTTCCTTTGGACTATTGATGTCCATGCCCATCATCGCTGCCTTATTGATCGCCAATATCGGCCTCGGAGTATTGACGCGCGTCGCCCCGACACTCAACCTGTTTGCGATCGGCTTTGTCGTGACGATTCTGGCGGGATTGTTTATCTTGCTGCTAGCCTTGCCGTATATGGGTACAGCACTGGAGCGGCTCTTCGAGCTCTGCTTTCTGAATCTCGGCCACTTTCTGCACGCCGCCCGAGCCGCCTGAGGGCGACCCGGCCGGGTACACACTCATCAGCCGAGTACAGCGATACCGGCCTTGGCAGTTTCAGCATCCTGGTCTGACTTGACGCCAGACACACCGACCGCACCGATGCAATGCCCATCGACCAGAATCGGTACGCCGCCCTCAAGCAGACCACTCACTGGCGCAGACAGAAATGCCGTACGACCCTGATTGATCATGTTTTCATACACGCTCGACTCACGTCGCGACAAGGCAGCCACACGGGCCTTCTCGGCCGCAATCTGGCCACCTAGCGGCGCACAACCATCAAGGCGCAGCGAGGCCAGCGTATTGCCGCCCTCATCCACCACCACAATCGTCACAGGCCACTGATTGGCCAGCGCATGCGCCTCTGCCGCAGCCAAGATGGCCTTGGCATCAGCGAGGCGCAGGTAGGGCTTATGGGGCAGACTCATTCCACACCCAGCAGTTCGACTTCAAACACCAAGGTGGCATTCGGCGGAATCACACCACCAGCACCACGTGCGCCGTAACCGAGATTGGCGGGGATGGTCAGCTTGCGCTTACCGCCGATCTTCATGCCTTGCACGCCCTCATCCCAACCGCGGATGACCATGCCAGCGCCGAGCGAGAACTCGAAGGGGTCGTTGCGATCCTTGCTCGAGTCAAACTTCTTACCGTCGGTCAGCCAGCCGGTGTAATGCACAGACACCATCTGACCGGCTTGCGCCTCGGCACCCTCGCCCACAACTAAATCATCAATGATCAGCCCACTTGCCGTTGTAATTTCAGCCATTTATGTACTCCTCCAAAAGGGCGCATTATGCCCTGAGACTCGCAGTGGCTGCCGGCGGCGCCGTGAAATCACGCTGCATCAACTCAGGGACTGCACTCCCGGGCACCGCCGGAGAAAATAAATAGCCTTGGAAACGAGTGCAGCGATGGCATACCAGTAGATCAAACTGCTCAACCGTCTCCACCCCTTCGGCCACTGTTTCCAGCCCTAAGCTATTCGCCAGTCCAAGGATGGCAGCGACGATGGACTCATCATCCTTGCTTGAACACAAATCACGCACGAAGCTTTGATCGATTTTGAGCTTGTGCACAGGGAAGCGGCGCAGGTGAGAAAGGCTGGAATAACCGGTACCGAAGTCGTCGATGGCAATTCGAACACCCATCGCCACCAACTCACGTAACTTCTCGTTGGCTTCTTCGACATCATGCATCAGCGCAGACTCGGTAATTTCGAGCTCAAGCAAATGCGCAGGCTGGCCGCTGTCGCGCAAGGCGGCACGCACGCTCTCGACCAGACCCCGATGACGGAACTGTCGAGGTGACAAATTCACAGCCAGTGGGAAGAACGGCAAGCCGGTCTGCTGCCACTCGCGATTTTGGCGCATGGCTTCGCCTAGCACCCATTCCCCCAGTGGGATGATCAACCCGGCCTCTTCAGCCACGGGTATGAACTCAGCCGGCGAGACCATACCTAGCTCGGGATCTCGCCAACGTATCAGCGCTTCAAAGCCACTGACAGTGCGCATCTGATGATCGATCACTGGCTGGTAATGCAGCATGAACTGTCGTTCGTCGAGCGCGCTGCGCAAGCGTTGCTCGAGATTGAAAAAGTGCGTGGCACGTTCGTTCATGCGTGGCGCAAAGAACTGAAAGTTGTTTCGCCCTTCTGACTTGGCGTGATACATCGCTGTATCGGCATTCTTCATCAGCGTATAAGCATCTGTGCCGTCATCCGGATACAAGCTGATGCCGATGGAAGGCGTTGCGCGTAGCTCATGTCCATGAATCGTCACTGCAGGCGACAAGACCGAGACCATTTTTTCGGCCACCGTAGAGGCATCCTCAATCGATGCCACATCCGGCAGGACAATCACAAACTCATCGCCACCCAAACGTGAAACGGTATCGGCGGCGCGCACCACCTGTTGCAGTCGTGAAGCTACCGACTTGAGCAGCTCATCGCCCACATCATGGCCCAGCGTATCGTTGATGCTCTTGAAACGATCAAGGTCAACAAACATCACCGCCACCCGGTGGCCGTTGCGCCCGGCTTGCGTCAGCACCTGATCGAGTCGATCATGCAGGAGCGCACGGTTGGGCAAGCCCGTCAGCGCGTCATGATGTGCGACGTGCCAGATGCGTTGTTCAACGCGCATGCGCTCATACACCTCTTCCTGCAACAACGAATTTGCCTCAGCCAACTCGGCAGTGCGTTCGACCACGCGCTGTTCGAGCAATTCGTGAGCCTGTGCCAATGCGGCCTGCGCCTGACGCCGCTCGGTGATGTCCTCGACAATCCAGACAATATCGGCATCCTCTGCATTATTTCTATCAGCCCGCCGCCCTGTGACGCGTGCCCAGACAGGATGCCCATCCGCATGACGCACTCGAACCTCGCCCACAAAAACACCACCACCCAGAATCACATCCGCAAACTGTTGGACATGGGCAAGGTATTCATCCTCGTTGAAATAAAAGATGCGTGTGGACTGCCCTATCAGGTTATCAATCGGATAGCCGGAGATCTCGGCCAGCTTCCGATTACAACGGAACAACACGCGGTTACGGATGAACATAATCCCGACCGCAGCATTGTCGAAAATCATATGCTGCTCATCGAGCGCTTGCTGAATGCGCGTAGCAGCCAGTCGCTGCTCCGTAATATCTTCAATCAGCCAGACCGAGCCTGCCTCGACGGCAAGGGGATCAAAAGCGCGACCACTGATACGCGCCCAAAATGACTGCCCATTCTGCCGGCGCAACTGGCGCTCCTGACGGTAGGTGCTGCCCGTGTGCAAGGCGGTACGGAAGACCAATCGTGCATCGGCAAAATCTTCGTCGCTGGGGAAGAGTGTCCGCACCGAGGCGCCAAACAGGCCATTGATTTCATGGCCCAACAATTCTTCAAAACGGCCGTTGCAGCGGAATACATGGCCATAGCGGACAACCGCAATACCAATCAGTGCACTCTCGAAAATGCTGATCAGCTCGGCGGTCGACTGACGCAGGGCATTCTGCACCATGCGATCGTCGCTGATGTCCTCCATGATCCAAATGGTGCCTTCGTGCGGCTGCTGCGGATCGACGGCCTTGGCGGAAATCTTGCACCAGAACAAGGAACCATCACGCCGGCGCATTTCGAGCTCGCCACGATAAGACTCGCCGCGTGCCAAGACAGGCCCCACTTCAGCCGCGAGTGCTTCATAGACCTCGACGGACGGATAAATCGCGCGCCCCGGCAGACCGATGAACTCTTCCAGCGAGTAGCGGAACATTTCCGCACACAAAGCGTTGCAACGCTCAAGCTTGCGATTCCGCGTGAACAGAATCCCAACCGTGGCATTGTCGAGAATAGCCTGCAGCTCCAGCAAGCTCGTGGATGCAGAACGCCGCCGCCCGCTCTGCGGCCGGCTGTAGGCAACGCTCTGTCTTACGGGTGAATCTGCCACGCAACATCCCCCCCAAGCGGCAGTACCGCTGTTATGTCGTGTATCGCTCCAGCACACGCAACAGGCTAGAGGTATCTTCCTTACCCCAGCCCAGCGCCATCAAACCATTCAGTTGCTGCCACACTTGCGCGGAGATCGGCAGCGGCGCTCCCGCACGGGCAGCCTCCGCCATGATCAGCGCATAGTCCTTATGATGCAAGCGGGCCTCGATGCCGGCTGCAAAGTCGCGGCGGGCCATCTTGTCCCCAAAGAAATCGAGTACGCGCGAACCCGCTGAGCCGCTCTGCATCGCACCCATGACCTTGGTGAAGTCCACGTTATTCGCTGCTGCCAAGTGTGCGGCCTCTGCAACCGCTTGTATCGCAGCCACCATCACCATCTGATTACAGGCTTTGGTGATCTGCCCTGCGCCAGTGGGGCCGACATGCAGAATGGTCTTGCCCATCAGTGCAAATAGCGGCTTGATGCGATCAAACACATCCGCCTTGCCACCGGCCATGATCGCAAGCGTGGCATTCTGTGCGCCCATGCCACCGCCTGACACCGGCGCGTCGAGAAAATCGATGCCACGAATCGCCAGATTGCCGGCAATACGGCGGGCGACTGTCGGTGCAATCGTACTCATGTCCACCAGCACGCTGTCGCGTGCAAAGCCGTGGATCAATCCATTCTCACCCAACGTCACCTGCTCCACATCGCTGCTAGCGGTAATCATGGTGAAGACCACTTCGCAGTGACGCGCCAGTTCAGCTGGCGAGCTACGGAAGGTCGCACCGGCAGCAACCACATCTGCTGCGCTGGCTTCGCGCCGTGCCCAAACCGACACCTCATGCCCGCCCTTGAGCAGATGCTGCGCCATCGGGTTGCCCATGACGCCCAGACCAATGAACCCGAGCTTCATGCTGATGCTCCTTCAGCAGCCGTGCTCATCTGCTCAAACAGCTTCAGCATCGCGGTGGTGTCCTCATCGCCTAGATCGCTACCGACCATCGCGTTATACAACTGCAGCGCGGCCGCCGCGGTAGGCAGGGTGAGGTATTGCGCGTGGGCGGCGTCCATGACGATACCCAAATCCTTCTGGTGCATCCACGCCTTGAAGCCGGGGACGAAGTTACGTTCCAGCATGCGCTGACCATGCATATCGAGAATGCGGCTGGCAGCGAAACCGCCCATCAAGACTTCGCGCATGCGCTCCGCATCCACGCCAGTCTTGTGTGCAAAATTGATAGCCTCGGCCACGGCACACACGCCAACGCCGGTAATGATTTGGTTGCAGGCTTTCGCCACTTGTCCTGCACCGCTGGCGCCAATCAGGGTCACGGACTTGCCGAGCAGATCAAACAGCGGCTTGATTCGTTCATATACAACCTCTTCGCCTCCCACCATGATGGTCAGGCTGGCGTTAATGGCACCAACCTCACCACCGGAGACCGGTGCGTCGAGAAAATCGATACCCCGCTCGAACAGAGCCGCAGCCACCTCGCGCGCCGTCTCCGGGGCGATGGTGCTCATATCAACGACCGTCAAGCCGGGCTTGCCACCTTCCGCCACACCGCCTTCGCCGAGAATGACCTGATGCACATCAGGCGAATCGGCGACCATCACGAACACCACCTCGCTCGCAGCAGCCACTGCGGCAGCTGAAGGATGGATCTGATAACTGGGCCGCTTGGCGTAATCAGCCAGCGCCTGCGGACGACGCGACCAGACATGCAGCGTGTGGCCTGCCTTGGCGAGATTGCTCGCCATCGGCGCTCCCATCAGCCCAAGACCGATAAAACCGATATTCATGGATGTTGTTCCAGACTCAAGAATGTTTCAGCTGATCGCTTTGACAATCAGCGGGGTCAGCGCCTCTGGCAGGGTAATGCCGCCACTGAGGGCAAACTCGCGCCCCTGTGCCGACATCTTCTGCCATGTTTTTTTGATGATGTCGCACCACTTGGCTTCGTCGTAGTCAGGGTGCTGAGCGGCGAACGTCGTGAGGTAATGCTCGATGAACACCAAGGCCACTACATCTTCCATCAACTGGGTTTGCGGATTGACCTTGATCCCCTTTTTGGAAACGATGCGCTCCACCTCAGTAATGGTGGCCTCGTCATAGCCGGCCTCGCGCATCAACGCGCCAGCAGTAGCCGCGTGGAAAGTGTACAGCCCGGTACGCCACTGTTTGTAGCCAATCGGGGTCATCGGATAGGTATTGCGCGGCACCGTCCAGCGCTTGATGTGCTGAGCACGTACGGCCAATTGCACAGCTTCGCTGGCGTCCGGGGCAAAGCGTTGCAGCATCTCACTCATGCGTTCCGCATACAGCAGCTCCTTGGGGCGCTGCTGGCCACCACTCTCTTCAAGATTGGGATCGGCGGCATTGGCCGCATCGAAGAGGCCAATCGCTGTCTGAAAACGCGAACTGTCGGAATGCACACTCATGGCAAATGCAGGCCCGTGGCCCTCGGGCCAAGAAGGTTAGATAAAAACTAACTGATTATATAGCGCCCATCGAAACATGGCCGGTGGTCAGCCCAGCCCAACCTCAACCCGCTTTGGTGCAAGGTTTGCACCAAAGCAAGGCACAAACTCGGGGCGCGCACCCTTCTCGTGCAATGCACCGTCCGCGATGAACGACAAAAGCTTGCAATTTCAATGCATGTTTTATTTTCCGCCATGGCACAGTGTTTGCAATGAATTTCCTATCTCCCCTTGGCTGGCATCATGGCTGAAACAAAATCCACCTGTTGTTATTGCGGCGTTGGCTGCGGCGTCATCATCGAACATGAGGCTGGCCAGATCACCGGCGTGCGCGGCGACCCTGACCATCCCGCCAACTTCGGCCGACTGTGCACCAAGGGCTCGACGCTGCATCTCACCTCTACCCCTGAAACCCTACCCCTGCGCGCGCTCTATCCGGAGCTGCGCAGCGAGCGCGCCGCACCACGTCAGCGTGTCAGCTGGGATAAGGCGCTGGACCACGCCGCCGACAAATTTGCTCAGGTCATCAAGGAACACGGCCCCGACAGCATCGGCTTCTACATCAGCGGCCAATTGCTGACCGAGGACTACTACGTCTTCAACAAATTGGCTAAGGGGCTGATCGGCACCAATAACGTCGATACCAATTCGCGCCTGTGCATGTCTTCCGCCGTGGCCGGCTACAAAGCCACGCTCGGTGCCGATGCACCGCCCACCTGTTATGAAGACTTGGCAACCGACTGCCTCTTCATCACTGGCTCAAATACCGCCTACGCCCACCCCATCGTGTTCCGCCGCATTGAAGATGCTAAGAAGGCGAACCCGGACATGAAGATCATCGTCGCCGATCCGCGCCGCACCGATACGGCCGAGTTCGCTGACCTATACCTGCCCATCATGCCCGGCAGCGACATTGCGCTCTATAACGCCATGCTCCACGTGATGCTGTGGGAAGACCTGATCGATGAGGACTACATCCGCGATCACACCACGGGGTTTGCGGAGCTCAAACAACTGGTGCGCGAATACTCGCCCGAGGCCATGACCACCGTGTGTGGTGTGCCGGCACATGACATCATCGCCGCCGCACGCCTGTTCGCCGCCAAGGGCAAGACTGCGGTGTCGCTGTGGTGCCAAGGGCTGAACCAGTCCGCGCACGGCACGCACAATAACGCTGCCTTGATCCACCTGCACCTTGCCACGGGCAAGATCGGCAAGCCCGGTTGCGGCCCCTTCTCGCTGACGGGTCAGCCCAATGCCATGGGCGGCCGCGAAGTGGGTGGCATGGCCACCCTACTCTCAGCCCACCGTGATCTCGCCAATCCCGAGCACCGCGCTGAAGTCGCCAAGCTGTGGGGCATCCCTGATGTGCCCGCTACCCCAGGGCTATCGGCCATTGAAATGTTCAAGGCGGTCGGCGAAGGCAAGATCAAGGCACTGTGGATTGCCTGTACAAACCCGGCCCAATCCATGCCCGAGCTCAATAAGGTGCTCGATGCCTTTGAGCAATGCGAATTTGTGGTCGTACAAGAGGCCTACAACAACACGGATACCACTGACCTCGGCGATCTGGTGCTGCCCGCCAGCAGCTGGGGCGAAAAGGAAGGCACCGTCACTAACTCTGAACGCTGCATCACGCGCGTTCGCCAAGCCGTCCCTGCCCCCGGCGAAACTCGCCCTGACTGGCAGATCGTGACCGACTTTGCGCTCAAATTAGGTAAAGCACTTGGCAAGACCGAGCTGGCGCAACAGCTGTTCCCCTACACCACCCCAGAAGCCGTGTTCAACGAACACCGTGAATCCACACGCGGCCGCGATCTCGACATCACCGGCATCAGCTACGCGATGCTCGAAAACGACGGCCCCAAGCAGTGGCCCTTGCGCGAAGGTGAAACGGTGGGCGCAAAACGTCTCTACACCGATGGCATCTACACCACCCCGGATGGCCGCGCACGCTTTCTGCCAACCAAGCATCTCGGCACCGTCGACACCACCGATGCCCGTTTCCCGCTGCGCTTGACCACCGGCCGCCTGCGCGATCAATGGCACGGCATGAGCCGCACTGGCAGCGTCGCGCGCTTGTATGCGCACGAGCCAGAAGCCGTGATCGAACTTAACCTCAGCGACATGGCGCGCCGTAACCTCAAGGATGGCGACCTCATCAAGGCAGCCAACAAGCGCGGCAGCATTGTCGTGCAGGCGCGGGCCAGCGAGAGCTTACGTCCGGGCTTGGCTTTCATGGCCATGCACTGGGGGCGGCACTTCATGGATAACGGCGGCGCCAACGTACTCATGCCGCAAACCTACGACCCCACCTCTAAGCAGCCTGAGCTGAAGCACACCTCAATCCGTGTCGAAAAATTCGATCCGAAATGGCGCTTGGTCGCCATGTGTCGCGTAGCGCCGGGCGCCAATGCTGCTGATGTCATGTCGCGTTTGCCACGCCTGCAAGGCTGGCTGTCGCGCTTTGCACATGCCACGCTAGGCCTTGCCGGACGCGACAATGCCGTGATCGTGCTGCGCGCTTGGCTGGAAGAGCCGATGTCGGCTGAAGACCTTGCCGATCTTGATGCCGATCTGGGCTTGCAAGCCAATATGGCGCTACGCCTTGACGATCCCGGCCGCGGCATTCAAAAGCGCGCGATGATTGAAGCCAACACCCTCACCGTCGTGCGCCTCGCTGGTGAAGTGGCAGCGGCAGACTGGTTGCAGGAATTAATGTCGACGGGGGCCTCCACAACCGAAGCACGCAAATGGTTGCTCGCCCCACTGTCGCGTCCACCGGTCGCCGGCAAGTCGCGCGGCCGCATCGTCTGCAATTGCTACGACGTCAGTGAGAATGAAATCTTGGCTGAGTTTGCGGCTGGCGCGGATTTGCCCGCCTTACAGGAGAAAAAGAAGTGCGGCACATCATGCGGCTCCTGCGTGCCTGAGCTGAAACGGCTAGCCAACGCTAACATCAAGGCGGCGTAGGTCAGTTACACCCATCTGCGGCCGCTTAGAACAGCGCTTTAAGTTCCTCGCACAGCCGCTCGGCATCGCCAGGTGTAATGCCGAGCGTCACGATGGCAGGTGCACATCCTTCTTCCCACTCGCTGTAGCCGTTGTCTTTGCGGTGTTCCTGAATCGCCCGCTCGACCAACAGGTTGGCTGCGATCAGGCGACGTATGGCAAGCGGCAGCGCCGTGTCATACATAGCCTCAATGGTGTGGTGTAGGCGAATCGCTTGCACAACTTCGTCAGCGATCCCCCAAGTCTCCGCAAGCTTTGCGCCGGCCTGTGTGTGATTAATGCCATGCCGCTCGTCTTCAACCCGGGTAAAACGCGCAGTGCCTTGATTGGCGACTTCAAGGGTTTGCAGGTAGCTCGGGAAGTGTGCCTTCAGCAAAGGAATACCAATATCGCAGAACAGGCCAAAGCTGTAGGCAAGTTCAGGGACAATGGTCCGCGTCTGCTTAGCCACATGCCCCATACCGGCGGAGCGCTTCTCTGACACATCCCAAAACCGCGCCATCATCATCACGCCACTCGCCAGTGCACGGCGCGTGATTAACCCGGTCATCAGTGCACCAAATTGATTCAGACCAACCAGAAGAATGGCATCCTCGACGGTATCGACAGTTCGCTGTATGCCGTAATAGGCCGAATTAGCCGATTTCAGCACACTACCCGCCATGCCCGGATCTCGCCGCAGCAACTGACCTATCTTGCCGAAGTCAGGGTCATCCTTGCGCATCTCGCGTTGCAAAGCAAGCAGCAAGGCGGGACGCGGTGGAATCGTCATCGACGCAAGCACTTGGTCAGCAGAGGTGGAGGAGACAGGTGGTTGCTGCATCGCGGTTATGGCACAGAGGGCCTTGAAATGTGGACTGACAACATCGGGGCGGAAACAATGGCTGTGACAACAGTTGCACCACAATGAAACAGGGCGCACAACCACGAAGCATTCTAGCAATTATGCCGAGCGCATCAACATATACCCAATAAAATCGCACGCATACAACAACATCGATGCATCTGTAATAAATCCTTACCGCGTCCAAGCGCTCGTCTATATACTCGCACTGGCACAAACGCTGCTTTTTGGAGGCGCATGTTTTCGGATAACACTCATGACAGCGCTAACGAGCTGAGCTACGACAGTCTGCGTACTGTCTTGCAGCCCGATGCTGAAGGTCGCTTTAGCGCGACCTATAGGGGCTATCAATGCAGCAGTGCATTTCAGCCGATTGTGAGCCTCACCCATGCCCGCGTTGTCGGCCATGAGGGTCTGATCCGCGCTAAAGACGCCCAAGGACAAGCGGTGCCACCGCCTGTTCTCTTGGAGGAAGCGATTGCGCATGGCGACATCCTGCACCTCGACCGCCTCTGCCGCACCCTGCATGTGGCCAATGCACACAAGGCCCGCGAAGGCTGGCTGTTTCTGAACATTCACCCCGAGAGCTTCTCTCGCGCACAACAAGCCAATCGCACCGCCTTCATGTCCACCCTGCTGCAAAGCAATGACATGCAGGCCAAGATGGTGGTGGTTGAAATTCTCGAAGAACTGATCGAGGACGAAGACAACTTCCGCGATACGGTAGGTCAACTACGCGACCTAGGCTGCCTGCTCGCCATTGATGACTTCGGTGCCGGCCATTCCAACTTCGACCGTATCTGGCAAGTCGGGCCAGAAATCGTCAAGCTCGACCGTCGTTTTGCCGTTCAGTGCGAAGCCGATGAACGTGCGCGGCGCATGCTGCCGCGTATCGTGAATATGTTGCATGAGGCTGGCTCGCTAGTGCTGCTCGAAGGCATTGAAACCCTAACCCAAGCCATGATTGCCCTAGAGTCGGATGTCGACTTTGCGCAGGGCTATTACTTTGCACGCCCTGCGGCAGAGCCCCTGACCGTCCATCAGGTCATTCCTGCTGTCACGGATTTGTGGGAACGCTATGAAAATGAGAGCCAGCAGCATTACCGGCAACGGCGCGAGCGCATCGCGGTGTACGAGCAAACCATCGTCAAGGCCGCCATGGAATTGTCCATGCGCAGCGAATCACTCGCTGGCGCATGCAGCAGCTTCCTTGAGCTCGAAAAATCCGAGTTCTGTTACATGCTCGACGGGCAAGGCCTGCAAGTCGGCTCGAGCGTGTGGAGCAACGAGAGCAATCAGGATGCGGCAAGCAGCTACCACCCAATCGCCGGCATCAATGGCGCTCGCTGGTCACGCCGCCCCTACTTCCGCCGTGCCATCGAGCACTTTGGTCAGGTGCAAACCACGCGCCCTTACCTCTCCACTGCCACCGGCAATCTTTGCGTCACCATCTCCATCGCTTTTTTACAGGGCAACGAAACACGCGTCCTGTGCGGCGACATCCGCTGGAACTAAGGTCAGCGCCCTAAGACAAGCTACTCCAGCACAAAGCGCACGGTCGCTGTCTTTTTGCCGGGCAGCGTAATGGTTGCGACGACCTTGGTACCCTTGGCAGGCTTAGCGCTGACCTTGCCGGTGAGCTGATTCTCGCCAGCGGGCTTCAGCTCAACATCGCGCTTGCCGTCGCTCCCCAACAGGATAAGTTTTCCGGTGGCGCCCTTGGTGCTCATCGGCTCACCGTGATCGGTGACGTAGAGGACAAACTGCTTATCCTTGGCGACCAGCTCAAGCTGAAAAATCCCGGCTTCACCATAGATGCCCCCGTACTGCGGCTGGCCATGCTCAGCGTGTGCAAGCGCCAGTGATGATGTCATTGCGATCACGGCGGCCGTGAGGATAGGGATGAGTTTCATGGCAAATCTCCTAGGGTTAAAAGGCTTCTTTGTTTTGCGAGCTCAGCAGCTTCTCGGCTGCCCCCTTACCAAACAGCCAGAACATCGCAGGCGTGAGGAAGGTATCAAGCAAGGTTGAGCCGATCAGGCCGGCAAAGATCACCACGGCCACTGGATGCAAAATTTCAGTGCCGGGCTGTTCGGCCTCAAACAACAGTGGCGCCAGCGCAAATGCGGTGACCAGCGCGGTCATCAACACGGGCGCTAGGCGTTCCAGCGAACCGCGCATGATCATTTGCAGGCTGAAGGCCTCGTTCTCGAAGCGCATCAAATTCAGGTAATGGCTGATCATCAAAATACCGTTGCGCACGGAAATACCTGCCAGCGTAATAAAGCCGACCAGCACAGCAATCGATAAAGGCTGACCGGAGAGCCCTAAGCCGATCACCGCGCCAATGAGGGCGAGCGGAATATTCGCCATCACCATCAGCGTCAGCTTGATGGAGGGGTAGCGACTGTAAAGCACCGCAAACATCAGCAACAGCGAAACAATGGAGAGCAGGCCGATCAAGCGCGACGCTTCCTCCTGTGCTTGGAACTGCCCTTCCAGCGTGACGAAATAGCCCTCTGGCAATTTTTCCTTGGCGAGCACGGTACGAATATCGTCCACCACATCGGACAGCGCTCGCCCCTGCGTATTCGCCGACAAGACAATACGACGACGACCATTGTCCCGACTTATCTGGTTTGGCCCATCGCTGTCTTCAATGCGTGCCACCTTGGAAAGAGGAATCCGTCCGTTGGGTGTTTCGATCAACAGATTGCCAAGCCCCTCTATGCCACGTGCCGCCTCGGGCAAGCGCACCACCAGATCAAAACGGCGCGTGCCTTCAACCACCTGCGCAACACGCTCGCCACCCACCAGACTTTGCAAGGCTTCCAGAATGCGCGGGGTGGGCACGCCATATTGCGCTGCCGCGGCGTAATCAATCCGCACCTTGATCTGCGGTGCCTGCACCTGCTTTTCAATTTCCAGATCCACCAGCCCCGGCACGCTGACCAAACGCTCGCGCAACAGCGCCGCCTGGCCGCGAAGCGTGTCGAGATCCTCGCCAAACAACTTAATGGCAATCGGTGCGCGCACCCCCGACATGATGTGGTCAATGCGGTGCGAGATCGGCTGCCCCACGCTGACGGCTGCGGGCAGATTCACAAGCCGCGAACGGATGTCGCGCTTGATCTCGTCCATGCTGCGCGTCAGCTCGCCTTGCGGCTTGATGCCCACATCCAGCTCGCTGACATGCACCCCCTCGGCATGCTCATCCAGCTCAGCACGGCCACTGCGCCGCCCCACGTGCGTTACCTCACTCACTTCGCGGATCAACAGCTCAGCATGACGGGCCAAATTGCTCGATTCGGTCAAGGTCACACCGGGGTTGAGGCGCATGCCCACCACCAGCGTGCCTTCATTGAAGGGCGGCAAAAAGCTACGCGCAAACAGCGGCACCGACAGCACAGCAATCACCGCCGCGATCACACAGCCGATTAAGAGCTGGCGTGGGTAACGCATCACGGCATCCAGTGAACGTTGATAGTGGCGCTTTAGCCAGGCGAGCAACTTGGTATCGCCATGATCCAGCGTCTTCATCTGTGGCAACAGGTAGTAGGCCAGTACGGGCGTCACCGTTACCGACACAAACAAGCTGGCCAGCGTCGCCACAATGAACGCGACACCCAGCGGGATAAACAGACGCCCTTCCATCCCCGGCAGCGCAAACAGCGGCACAAACACCAGCACGATAATCGCGGTGGCATACACAATCGCTGAACGCACCTCAAGGCTCGCATCCCGGATCAAGGTCAGCACAGACACGCGCTCAGCCACTGGCTTGCTGCGATTCTCACGCAGGCGGCGGATGATGTTCTCCACATCCACAATCGCGTCATCAACCAAGCCACCAATCGCAATCGCCAAACCACCTAGCGTCATGGTGTTGATCGACATGCCGAAGTAGCGAAACACCAGTGCCGCCACCAAGATCGAGATTGGAATGGCGACCAGCGCAATCACCGTCGTGCGGAACGTACCAACAAATAGGTAAAGAATCACGCCAACAAAGATTGAAGCGGCCATCAGCTTGGCTTTGAGCGTATCGATCGAAGCGGTGATGAAGCTGGCCTGACGGAAGGTGACACGCGGTGCCTCCATGCCCACCGGGAGCGATTGCTTGAGCTGAGCCAGCGCAGTTTCAATCTTCTCGGTCAGGGCAATGGTGTCGGCGGACGGTTGCTTCTGTATCGCCAAAATCACCGCCGGTTTCCCTTCAAAGCCCGCATCGCCACGACGGATGGCGGGCGCAAATGTCACGGCGGCAATCTGCTGCAACAGAATTGGCTGCCCGCCTTTGACGGTCAATGCCAAATTACGCAGATCATCCAGACTGGATGTTCGGCCCAGATTACGAATTAAATATTCGCGCCCATTCAGCTCCAAAAAACCACCTGAGGTATTTGACGCATAACCGCGCAGCCCTGCATCGAGCTGATCGAGTGTGATGCCTAACTCAGCCATGCGCGCGGTATTCGGCTGCACCTGAAACTGGCGCACCGCGCCACCGATGGGAATGATTTGGGCAATGCCGGGAATGCCCATCAAGCGCGGTCGCAGCACCCAATCCGCATACTCGCGCACCGCCATTGCACTGGTCTTGCTGTCATCAATCGGGATGGCGATCAGCATGATCTCGCCCATAATCGACGACACGGGTCCCATCTTTGGCACCACGCCTGCGGGCATAGTGACTGCAAGCGCAGACAAGCGCTCCGCCACCATTTGCCGCGCCCTGAAAATATCGGTGTCCCAGTTGAATGTCACGTACACAATCGACAGACCCGCCGATGACACCGAGCGCACGGTTTCCACACCGGGCAAGCCATTCATGCTGGTTTCCAGCGGGAAGGTGATCAGCTGCTCGACTTCTTCCGACGCCATGCCACCCGCCTCGCTCATCAGCGTGACTGTCGGCTTGTTCAAATCGGGGAACACATCCACCGGCGTGGTGGATAAGGTCCACACCCCGTAGCCCATCAGCCCGAGACTCGCGACGATCACAAGCAGGCGATTAGCAAGACTGCTATCCAAGAGCCACTTAAACATTGGATGCTCCACGGCAGACGTGCATAGACGGCTGCTTGAGTCGTAAGGTAAGTATGCTCATACGACTCACCGCACTTGATTGAGCAAGGCCGCAGCTTGCGTCACCACCCGCTCGCCACCGCGCAGCCCACTCGTCACGATCACCCGCGCGCCATCCAGCGGCGCGAAGGTAACCACATGCGGGGCATATGACTCTGGTGATGTCTTGACCCAGACCACGCTCTGGTTTGCCGGGTTCTTCATCAATGCGGCAGCAGGCACCGGCACACCTTGCACCTGCTCACGCGTCTGCACCACCACCTTGAGCGGCTGTCCCACCGCCAACTGCTTTGCCAACGCGCCATCAACGCGGAAGGTCACGGGCAAAGCCTGCTCGCGCATCGCTCGCGCCACGCCGAGTAGCTTGAGCGGCAACTTGTCCTGCCCCACCACGGCATAGGCCGTCGCAATGCTATTGGCAACCGCGATGTCATACGCCAGCACCTCAACCTGCAGGCGCGCCGGATCGACCACTTCAAACAATGTCTCGCGGGCATCGACCACCTGTCCCGCCACCACATACGCTGCCGAGATCACGCCAGATACCGGCGCAACCATCTGCTCGTTGGCGACGGCGGCTTCGGCTTCCTCAATCGCCTTCTTCGGCACCGTGTCCGACAACTCGCGCAGTCGATTCAAGCGACTCACCGCCAGCGAGCGCGTGCCGCCACCAACCGCGGGCGTTACATAGGCCAACACTTCTCCTTGCTTCACCGTCTGCCCTGCCAAGGGCAAGCCCTTGGGCCCGCCAGTCACGCGGCCGGCAATGATGGCCTGCACCTTGCCACCCGCATTCGGGTCCATCACCACGCGCCCGTTCAACTCCAGTGCGCGGGCGGAGGTCTCGGCCTGCACAAGCACTGTGCGTAAATCCATCTGCCGTTGCGCGGGCTTGGGGAGGAACACACTGCCATCTGGCAAGCGCTGCGGTGCGTTGGCAGTCGCCGCTGCACCCTGTGCATCGTCATGCGGCTCATCGCCATGCGCAAAGCCAAGTAGTGGCATGCACGCCAGCAGGAGACTCATTAAACGTTGCGGCATGCGGGAATCCTTTTGATGGTTTAGCTTTTCAACGTGCAGCTTTTCAAAGCGTTGTTGTCGGCTCATACCCGGCTCTCCTTGCGTGCATTCAAAAGATGGCGGATACCGAGTCCGCAACCCAGCAGCAATACCAGCGCAAACCCACCCACCATCACCCACAGGCCGGGCTTTCTGGCGATTTGCTGAATGGCTTGCAGGCTGTCTTCAGCGTGCACATGCAGCGTGCCCGTAAGCAGATCGGATTCTTTGCCCGCCACAATGCTGAAGATCAAGGCGTGCTCGCCCTCTGCCTGTAGTGCCTTGAGGAAATCAGCGTCTTCCACGGCATAGTCGCCGTGGTCTGCATGAAAGGTGGCAATGGCTTTCTTGCCATTCAACTCAACCTCGACATCGGCATTGAGCAAGGGCGCATTGCTCGCCCAGTGGTCGATGTAAATGCCCAACTCGTCCGGATACAAGCGCGCCACCAGCTCAAACTGCTCGCTCTCGGCACGCATCGTGGGAACAACGCGCGCGGTTTCCAGCACCGTTGAAGGCGCAGCATGCGCGTGGTCTTTGTGGTCGTCGCCATGCGCCAAGACCACGCCAACGGGGCTGGTCATACTGGCGCTGATGAAGGCGAGCAGCAACATACGGAAGTGTTTCAACATGAACTGTCCTTTACTCGGGCAACAGGCCCAAGGCCTGACGGTATTGGGAGATGGCCTGCGCCACGGCAATGCGGCTCTTGGCGAGCTGGCGCTCGGCTTCATAAGACTCAAGCTCCACGCGCAGACGGGTGGGCAAATCGCTTTCGCCCAGCCGGAAAGATTTATCGAAGAAGCCCCGCGTCTCACGCGCTAGTACGGCGCGGCGCTCGGCTGCGGTGCGCTGCGCCTCGCTCGCGGTCACACGCGCACGTGCGGCCTCGATATCGGCCAGCACCGTCTCCTGCTCCAATGAGAGGCGAGCTTCAGCTTCCACTGCCTCGGCCTCGGCATTGGCAATGCCGGCCTGACGACGGTTGTCTGCGCCAAACGGAATACGCACACCCACCGTCACGGTTTGCGCATAGGGCGTGCTGAAGGTACTGCGGTCACGCGTGGTGGCCAACAGTAGCTGCGGGTTGTTGCGCGTTTGGGTGGATGCCAGTGCTTTGGCACGGCGCGCGGATTCAGCGCGGTCTGCAATCTCGCGCAAGGCAGGGTGTTGCGCTTCATCAATGCTGGTGCTCAGGGCAGGCAAGGCTTCCGGTGCCACCTCGCTGGGCACAGTCGGCGCCATGCCCAGCAAGCCACGCAAGCGCTGCTTGGTCTGCGCGGTGACACTCTGCGCTTCGGCCAGCTGGGCCTGCGCGGTTGCCACGGCACCGTCGGCCTGATGCTGGTCTGCACGGGCCAGATCGCCAGCGCGCACACGGCGGGCCACATCGCCGGCTAACTGTTCCGCCAGTTTCAGACGGGCTTGCGCCAGCTGCTGCTCACCATCCGCTTGCACCGCCGCCCACCACGCTGCGCGCACATTGGCCGCCAAACGCAATTGCGTTGCGAGTTGCCGACTCTTGAGCGCATCAACATCCGCATCGGCAAGCGCCTGCGCACGACTACGCTCGCCCGGTAGCCACAGCGGCAGGCCCACGCCCACTTCGTATTCACGGCTGCCGTCGTTGCGATTAACGCGGTCGGTCTTGGTCGCCAGCTCCACATTCGGTTGGGCCACCAGCCAATTACCCGCAGCATCGCGGCGCGCCTCTACGGCACTACGGCGCAAGTCGGCCGCGCGCGCCTCGGGCTGGCGTGTCCAAGCGATGTCAAAGGCCTGCTTGAGCGTCAATCGCTCCTGCGCATGGGCTGACGCAGACAGCATCAGCGCAGCAACACACACACCTGTGTATGCAAAAACTCTCATCGGATTCTCGTCCTGAACGGAAGGCGCACGCGCACTCCCGGATCAATTCAAATCCGGCGGGATAGGGTCTTTGGGGAAATCTTAGAAAACCAAGCGAGCACCCGGACAACAACATCCAGACGCAAGCAATCCCACCGGGCTCAGGCGAGTGCGACGGGAGGAGGACGCAGAGGCGGACTGGTCGTCCGCTCTGGAATGAACTCGGAGAGGAAGGTGGGCACCACTTGTGGCAGTGCCTCAAAACTCAGATGGTGTGCTGTCGGCAGCATAAAGCTCATGGCACAGGCTTTTTCGCAGTCCAGCTGATGCTGCGCCGAAGCGTGCGAGTCATCCATGTGCATGCTGCCATCATGGCCGTGGTGGTGATGGGCAATGTGTTCGGCGTGGGCAATCACATGTTGCATTGCCACTGCTGCATCTTGGCTGCCCTCTGTCATATGCGTAATGCCACGCTCTGCGGCTGCAACCATTTGCAGCGGCAGAATCAGCATCAGAAAGAGGAGCAGGAACTTGCGCATGGCCTCAGTGTAGCCCGATCAATGATGATGGGCAACGGGGTCCGAAGGGGGCACCTCCCCACGCAGCTCTGCCCGCGCATGCCGCACAACGCTCACCGCACCATGCAGCGCAAGGCTGGCCATGATTAAGGCCACCAGCAAATCAGGCCACGCTGCGCCTGTGCCGAATACCCCTACCGCAGCCAGGGCAACCGCCACATTGCCAATTGCATCGTTGCGGCTGCACAGCCACACCGAGCGCATATTGGCATCGCCCGCCCGCCAAGCGAACAGCATCACCGCCACGCCCACATTCGCCGCCAAGGCCAACAGCGCAATCACGCCCATGGTCACGGGCTCCGGCGGTACGCCATGAGTGGCGGCCCACACCGTCTTGCCCAGCACCAACACGCCAAACGCACCCATGCTCAAGCCCTTGAGCAACGCTGCGCGAGCACGCCACGTTAGGCTCATGCTCAACACCACCAGCGACAGCGCGTAATTGGCCGCGTCGCCGGCGAAGTCCACCGCATCAGCCAGTAGCGAGACCGAGCCAGATGCCACGCCACCAAATATCTCGATGCCAAACATCAAGGCATTGACCACCAGCGCAATCCACAACACCCGGCGGTAACGCGGGTCGGTGTGGGCAGCGCTGGCCGTGTCGGCGTCACAACTGTGCGAGCATCCTGCAGACATTGATCGAACCCTCAGAAACTGTCATTCTTAATTGAGCATATCACTGCACGCTACGGCGCTTCGTGCACAATTCCCTATCGCCACGATATTTGCACTCCCAACCGGAACCGCTCATGCAAACCTTCCGCCGCATTACCTTGATCGCCTTCGGCATCATTGCCCTGCTGTGCCTGTATGCCGCCACCAAGCCAGATACCTTCCGCGTTGAACGCTCCATCGACATCAACGCCTCGGCAGAAGCCCTCTTTCCGATGATCAACGACCTACAAAACTTCACGCGGTGGTCGCCCTATGCTGAGCGCGACCCCGCCATGAAGCAGACCTTCAGCCCCGTCACCAGTGGCAAAGGCGCTTTCTACGCGTGGGAAGGCAACAAGCAAGTGGGCTCGGGGCGCATGGAAATTACGCAGAGCCTGCCGCTGCAACAAGTCACCCTGCAGATAGATTTCTTCGTGCCATTTGAAGCGCACAACACGGTCTTCTTCACCCTTGCGCCGGTGAACAATGGCACCCGCGCCAGCTGGGCCATGGAGGGCCCAATGCCGTTTATCTCCAAGCTCATGAGCATCTTCTTCGACTTCGACGGCATGGTGGGCAACGACTTTGCAGCGGGGCTAGAGAAGCTAAAAGCCTTGGTCGAAAAACCTGTCTAGGCTGCAACAGAAGCCACCACGGGGATGACCACAAGGCAGCCCACGCAGAGGCAAGGAGAGAACCATGCAATACACCGGCAGCTGCCATTGCGGCAAAACCAAATACACAGTCGAAGGCGAGCTCAACGCCGTTAACGAATGCAACTGCTCCATCTGTCGGCGCAAGGGCACCCTCCTCTGGTTCGTGCCACGCAGCGCGTTGAATCTTGAAACACCAGACAACCATCTCAGCACCTACACCTTCAACCAACATGTCATCCAGCACCGCTTTTGTCCTGACTGCGGATGCAGCCTGTTCGAATTTGCCCATGCGCCCGATGGCACCCCCACCGCCGCCATTAATGTGCGCTGTCTGGATGGCGTAGATATTGATGCCTTGCCACGGCACCATTACAACGGCAAAGCACTTTAAGTTCACTCACCACCCATGCCAAGCGACTTCAAAGGCAACAAGCAGCACCTCCCCAGCAAGCCCTGCGCGGTGTGCGGCCGGCCCATGACATGGCGGCGCGCGTGGGCTAAGAATTGGCATGAGGTGAAATATTGCTCCGAGGCCTGCCGTCGCCAGAAAGGCACCACCGCATGAGCCCCCAGTCCTTGCGTCATCTCGTCATCATCCTCGGCGACCAGCTGGATGCCGATGCGCTTGCCCTTACTGACTTTGACCCCACCCGCGATGCGCTGTGGATGGCCGAGGTGGCGGAAGAATCCACCCACATTCCCTCGTCCAAGCAACGCACCGCGTTGTTCCTCAGTGCCATGCGCCACTTTGCAAAAGCGCAGCGTGCGCTGGGCCGGCTGTTGCATTACACCCTGCTCGACGATACCGCCAACACCGGCACACTGGCCGGCGAGCTAACGCGCACGCTGGCACACACCCGCCCCGAAAAGCTAGTGATGAACGCCCCCGGCGACTGGCGGGTGCTCAAAGCCATACAAGCCGTTGCGCGTGAGCACAACATTCCGTTGGACCTGAAAGACGACACGCACTTCATCACCACCGTGCGTGAATTCGCCGCGCATGCCAAAGGCCGCAAGCAATTGCGGCTGGAATATTTCTACCGTGAAGTACGGCGCAAGACCGGCTTACTGATGGAGAGCAACGACCCCACCAAGCCTATTGGTGGGCAATGGAATTTCGATGCAGACAACCGCGGTGCCTTCCCCGCCGAAGGCCCGACCAACGTGCCGCCGCCGGTGCGCTTTGCGCCCGACGCCATCACACGCGATGTTATGGCGTTGGTGCAAACGCGCTTTGCCAGCAACCCCGGCACACTCGACAGCTTTGCGTGGCCCGTCACCAGAGCGCAAGCGTTGGACGTGCTGGCCGCCTTCATCACCCACCGTCTGCCGCTGTTTGGCCGCTATCAAGACGCCATGTGGCAGGGCGAGGTCTGGCTGTATCACTCGCACATCTCCTGCGCGCTCAACCTCAAGCTGCTGCATCCGCTTGAAGTCGCGCGCGCAGCCGAGCAAGCCTATCAGCGCGGCGACGCGCCGCTGGAAGCCGTAGAAGGCTTTATCCGGCAGGTGATCGGCTGGCGCGAATATGTGCGCGGCATCTACTGGACGCAAATGCCCGAGTACATCGACCGCAACGCCCTGCAGGCCGAGCACCCCTTACCCGCCGTGTATTGGACGGGCGAAAGCGAGATGGCCTGCATGCGCGATGCCGTGCAGCAAACGCTGGCGCATGGCTACGCCCACCACATCCAACGCCTTATGGTCACCGGCCTGTATGCCCTGCTGTTTGGTGCCCGGCCGCAGGAAGTGCATGCGTGGTATCTGGGCGTGTACGTCGATGCGGTGGAATGGGTAGAGCTACCAAACACGCTGGGCATGAGCCAGTTTGCCGACGGCGGCGTGATGGCCAGCAAGCCCTATGCGGCAACGGGCAAGTACATCCAGCGCATGAGCAACTACTGCAAAGGCTGCCGCTTCAAGCCGGACGAACGCATTGGCCCCAACGCCTGCCCCATGACCACCCTGTATTGGGACTTCCTGATCCGCCACCAGCCCCTGCTCGCCCAAAACCCACGCATGGCACTGCAAGTGCGCAACGTGGATCGAATCAGCGACGACGAAAAGCAGGCGATACAGGCGCAGGCAACCGCGCATCGGGCGCAGGCTGGCTGACTCTTCAGCCACCCGGCGCGGGCTTCGTATTCATTCCCACCAAAATCCGCAAAATCGGCAGGGCAAATCTGCTGCCGATTTCTCCGCTATAGTCGCACTCAGTGCCTACCCATAGGCAGAGAAAGTGTCCTTTTTCACTGAGTTTTTTAGGTCCGCCTAAAAAGACCTGACCCACTGATTACATGAAGAAATTTGATTCTTACTGTTCAGATATAGAGTGCGTTTTCGCGACCCCAAAAGCAGTTTTGGTGTCGTCTACTTCACGTTAGGTTGCTTATGCCGCTCGCTGACATACCTATTCCATTGCTTGTACCAATTGGGGCGGTTCTCGCTGCCTGTATTACGGGGGCAATTTCTTTCGTCAGCCTAGTCACATCGAAAGAGCAAAAAATTTCCGAGTTTCGCCAAGCATGGATTGATGCATTCCGCAGTGAGCTTGCTGACTTTTCGAGTCAGGCGCGGCGCGTATCCCTTGAACACATTCCCATCAATATCAAAGCAGTTACGGCCCCGCTTTTGGAGCAAATTGAATTAGCCGACCGTGAGGCGGAAAAACCCGATCCGTTTCATGAAAATCGGCAACGAATGGCTCAAGCCTATTACGCACTGAGGTTACGTCTTAATCCAGACGAGGCTGACCATAAACAACTTTTGACGCATCTAGACAACGTGTATGAGATATTAAATTCGCGCTCAGACCGCTATGGCAGGTGTGTCGTTGAATTAGACAACTTAGCCAAGGTCGCACAAGTTGTCCTCAAGCGCGAGTGGATACGTGTCAAGAGCGGGGAAGGTAGTTACCGCAGGACTGTCCGAGCTGCAAAGTGGGTTGCACTTACTCTCGCATTGGTACTTGTCGCTTTGCTTGGCAAGTCATTTATAGTGCCCGAGCAGCAGCATAACCCTTCGGTCAAGCGGGACGCGCCCCTTACCTTCAACGTTAGGCAGGGTCCCTAGGAAATGAAGCAGATTTATATGGTCACCTATCCGACCGGAAAAGTTTACGTTGGGAAAGATGTGATCGGAAGCCACCGTTATTTTTGAAGGCCCACCTCTCATTCCACCGGATCTGCGCGAAAAGCCGCGCAGATCGACGAACTCAACCGTTTAACAGGAAACATCACACACATGGATGAAATCGTACTTAACGGCTGCTCATATCTCGGTGGCTGCGGTTACCCACTAGCTCCAGGCAACCCAGTTGTACTCCGATTTGGCCCTGCTGCTCTTTCTATTCTTCTGTCAGACGGCGCTTCATTCTCGATTTCTTATGTCGAGCTCGCTTCAATCGAAATATCCGGACCCGGCACAACGACTACAGGTGGTGGGTTCATTGGGGGTGGGTTTGGCGTTCAAGGAGCGCTTGAGGGTATGGCAATAGCGAGTGTCCTCAATGCGCTCACCACAAAGTCAAAAATTCATACCTTCGTGAGTCTCACAACCAATATCGGCGAGATTTATATCCACTATGGCGACATGGAGCCCTCTGCGCTACGTATTGCTCTATCGCCAGTTTATACCGCTGTACGCAGGCTCGATCCTGAATGGCACCAAAGGAGACTTGGAGTACTCCAGCATGCCCAAGCTCAAGATTCGCTCTTAGAACATGAGCTTTCCCGCTTTAGTGAGCGCTTGATCAAGCCAATAACAGAGGTGCTTACCCCGTCCGATACGCCTACTCTTGCTTCAGTGCCACGGTCGAGTGCACATTTATCTAAGGCACGTTCAATGCGTAGTGTCGGATTAGATCAGGCTCATATTTGTGGCCACCTTCAGTCGATTGGTCTAAGTGAGGCCGATGCCAAGTACATCGTCGAGATGGCTTTTAGCAGTGCTTAGTATGGATACTTACGCTCGTCTATGCTGAAACACATACGGCTTTTGCCTAACGTCTCGGTCAGCTTGACCTGCCTCCGGCTGCCCGTCAATTCGGACGTTAGCTCCCTCACTGAATGTCTGATGGGAGCTTATTCATCATGAAATTACCAGTAGCGCTGCATACAGCAGTCTTCCATTCACTGGAAGACCAAATCGCTGTGATTGACCAAACGGGCAACATTCTTGAGGTCAATAGGGCCTGGCAATACTTCGGGATCGAAAACAGACTACCTTCGGGTTACTCGTGTTTAGGCCGCAACTATCTCGAAACACTCTCCAAGGCTGCAATTGCTGGTGATAGTCTTGCCGATGAGGCATTGCAAGGCGTTGCTGCGGTATTGGCCGGGAAGCGCGAGTTCTTCTGCTTTGAATATCCCTGTCACAGCCCGGACGAGAAACGCTGGTTCACCATGCGCATCACCTCTTTGCATGGCGAGGAGGGTGAGGGGTTTTTTGTTATTTCCCATCACAACATTACGCAGCGCAAACTAGCCGAGGAGCAGGTCGAAGAGATAGCCAAGCAGGATCCGCTGACCGGACTAAGCAACCGACGAGCGTTTCACCCGTTCTTGAGCAACGAGATGCGAAGAAGTATTCGTGAGCAAACGCCCATCGGCTTGGCTCTTATCGATGTCGACTACTTCAAGAACTACAACGATGAATTCGGGCATGCAGCCGGCGACCAATGCCTGCTGAGTGTTAGCAAGATTTTGCTTGCTCATGCGCGCAGGCCCGGCGATCTTGTGGCACGTATCGGCGGGGACGAGTTTGCATTGATCTTGGGTAACACCGGGCTGGAAATGGCAGGGGAGATTGCGGAGTCGATCTTGAAGGCAATCCTTGACCTCAAAATAGTCATCGGTGAATCAAGGCAGGTAACCCTTAGCATCGGCTTGCTATCTGTGGTTCCTCATGAAAAGCAGAGCGAGGACTTTTTGATTCAAGAGGCCGACAAAGCGTTGTACCTCGCGAAATCAGCGGGACGCAATCAGGTCGTGTATGCACAACCCAGCATAAACGGGCAAGCCCAACCCATGAATCCACCGGACAATGCGCGATAAAACCGCGCAACGCCGGTTCATTCAAACGTTAGAGAAATAAAAGTATGCGGCTCTTAATCGCCATGTTTACGTTGCTTGCTATTGGAGTGCTTCCTGCATTTGCGCAAACAAGCCAAGCGATACAGCAAGGAAACTTTGCTGTATCGCTATACATGAATACATGTGTGAAATTCCCCGGCAATAATGCGCAGATCTCTCACTTTGCCAAAGAGAACAAATACGTTCGGGCTGATGAGCAGTTTTCTAAAGCCGCACTGAGGGGACAGAGTGGTGAAGTCTGGGGCGTTCCCAATACGATTGGTCAATTTTTAGTGGTGCTGACCGGAGATGTTCATTGTTCAGCTTGGGCAAGGGTGGCTGATGCAACAACAGTGAATGACGGATTTGAAAAACTAGTAAAAGGACTTCCCCGCCCTGGATTAACCGTAAAGCCACATATCGACAAAGTTTCCGATGGCGTAGGCGGTAAATACAGGCAGCTTGGATACTTTATGCAGAAGGATGGCGCCCCACATGGTTGGATCATGCTCTCAACGACATCGGAATCACCTACAGCCGAAGTGCAAGTACGCATAACCATGAGTCCCAGCAAACCATGAGAGTTCAGACGAGCATCCCTCACCCTTCGGTCAAGCGGGATACCTAATGGCTTTTCTTAATGTAAAAATTGCCCTGGAATAAGGACTCTCACATGCCACCAGAACAGCGCCTCAAAGACTTAGCCATCACCCTGCCACAAGGCAGCCCACCGGCTGGCAATTACTCAACAGCGGTGCGCACCGGCAACCTGCTGTTTCTCTCCGGCAAGGCACCGCTGGCGGTGAATGGGGTTAAGCCCAAGGGCAAGCTGGGGCGGGAATACACAGCAGAAGATGGCTATAGCTTCGCACGCTCGGCCTGTCTGGATTTGCTGGCGGCGATTCGGCAAGAACTCGGCTCGCTTGATCAGGTAGTGCGCTTTGTTGAGCTGCATGGCTCACTCAATACCACGCCAGAGTTTGAGGACCACGCCCGAGTGTTGGACGGTGCTTCGGATTTGTTGGCGGACGTGTTTGGGCCAAGTGGGCTACATGCGCGCTCGGTGATTGGGGTTAACTCGCTGCGCAATGGCGTGCCGCTGACGGTGAAGGCGATTGTTGAAGTCAAAGAAGGATAGGCGGATGACAACTCATGTGACAGGCACCCGCTGATCAGGTGCAACAACGCGGTCAGCACTTTGTGTGCTGACCGGTGCTTCTTGCTTACTGAGGCAACGCCGCGCTTACTTGACGCGCATGTTGTTCTTAACCGAGGTCACGCCCTTAACGCCCTGCGCAACCTTGATGGCTTGGGCCATGGCAGCTTCTGAGCTAACAAAGCCACTGAGCTGAACGGTGCCCTTGTAGGTTTCGACATTGACTTCGGTGGCCTTGACCAGCTTGTCCTCCATCAGCGATGTCTTCACCTTGGTGGTGATCCAGCTGTCGCTGACGTAGTCACCGGCGCTCTCCTTGGCGGGGGTCGGTTCAGCGGCTTTTTCAGCCGCATAGGCCACGGCAGTAAGACATGTCAGTGCAACTAAGGTCGCGGAAATACGCTTGAATGATTGCATGGTGGAAACTCCTGTATTGAGATGAGTCAATTCCACCAGGGCTAGCCACCTTTTTCGTTGATACCGATTAACGGTTGAGGCAGATCGTCTGGGCGGTTTGACGAGAAAGCATTGTTTGCCGATTCGTCATGGTTTTCCGTTCGCTAGCGAACATATGCCAACACCGCCCTGTTTTCGTCTCGCGCCTCAGTAGCCGACCGTAAATCGCTTCTGCACAAACTTTGGCGTTTCGATTTCATCGACAATCGCCACGGCCAGATCGGCCACGGTGATGCGGCCCGGTGCATTGCCGGCCATGATCGGGGTTTCCTCACTCACGCGATACGGGCCTTCATGGGCGCCCGGCTCCAGATGCACGGGCGGCGAGAGGAAGGTCCAGTCGAGCACGGTGTCCTTGCGGATACGGTTCAGCAGCTCGCGCGCGGCCAGCGCGCCAGGCTTCCACTCGGCGGGGAAATCCGGGCTGTCTACCAGTTGGCTGCCGTCCGGCAGATACAGACTGCCAGCGCCGCCCACCACCAGCACGCGCTTCACGCCGACCATACGCAGGCCCGCCAGAATGGCTTCGCTGCCTTGTAGAAATTCGTCGTGGATATTCGGGTTGGTCCAGCCGGGGTTGTAGGCGCTGATCACGGCGTCGTAACCCGCCACGGCAGTGGCGACTTGCTCGCTGTCGAGGACATCCGCTTTGATCACGGTGAGCTTGTCTTGTGCGGCGAGCTTGGCCGGGTTGCGCGCCAGCGCGCCAACGCTGTGGCCGCGTTGCAATAGCTCGGCCAATACGGCCGCGCCAACAAAACCGGTAGCGCCAATCAATGCGATCTTCATGTTCGTCTCCTGAGAATGGGGTAACGAAGCCATGGTATTCACTTCACAAACCATGCACTAGACGGCAAAATAGGCCAACACTTTTAAGCAAAGCTTAACAATGGATGATTTACGCCGCATGGCTGTCTTTGCCGCCGTGGTTCGCCACCGCTCGATGAGCGCTGCCGCGCGTGAGCTGGGTATGAGCACCTCTGCTGTCAGCCAGCAGGTGCGCCTGCTGGAGCAAAGTGGTGGCGTCACCCTGCTCCACCGCTCTACGCGCAAGCTGACCCTCACTGAAGCCGGTGAACGCTTCCACGTCCGTTGCGCTGAACTGGTCACAGCGGCGGAACAAGCGCGGGCGGAGCTCAGCGCCTCGCGCGATACGCCGAGCGGTGAGCTGCGTCTCTCGGCCACCATTGGCTTTGGTCGCCATATCGAGCCGGCGCTCGGCCAGTTGCTGCGCGCGCACCCGCAACTGCGTCTTAGCTTGCTGGTGGACGATGCGCCGATCGACCTGATCGCATCGCGCATTGATCTCGCCATTCGTTACGGCCCCCTCAGCGACTCGAACTGGGTGGCACGGCGGCTGGGCGCCTTTGATGTGTGGGTGTGCGCTGCACCAGCGTACTTGGCACAGCACTCGCCCATCAGCACGCCAGCGGATCTGCAAGACCATACCTGGCTCGGATTGAACACCAGTACGCTCTCATTGGCGCTTGCCAACACGCTCAAACGTAAAAGTAAATCTGCAGAGAGCATTACGCTGCAACTCACGCCACGGGTGATGAGCAACAATCAACTTTCAGTGCAACAGATGTGTCTGTCTGGCATGGGGTTGGGCTTACTCGGCAGCATTGATGTCGACGCGGATATCCGCAGCGGCCGTCTGGTACGCTTACTGCCAGACTGGCAATTACCGCCGCTCGACATTTGGGCAGTCACACCGCAACGCGATGCGCAGCCAGCCAAAGTGCGCCAATCAATTGCTGCACTCGCTGATTATTTCCTCACCCTGCCGGGTGTCGTTGCCTGAAGGCTGAACTCAGGCGCAACCATGTATTCAATCAACACGGGGCAGCAACCATGATGATTCTTCCGATTTATGCGTCGTTGCTTGCCATCCTGTTCGTGTATCTAAGTATGCGCACGATCCGCATCCGTCGGCGGCTGCGGATCGGCCTCGGCCATGCCGACAACCCGGAGCTACTGCGCGCCATCCGCGTGCATGCGAACTTTGCCGAGTATGTGCCCATGGCACTGGTGTTGATACTGCTGGTTGAATTGGTGGCAGCTCGCCCTTGGGTTGTGCATGCACTGGGCTGCACCTTGTTGATTGCGCGGCTGTCACACGCCTATGGCATGCGCCAACAACGGGAGAACTTCCGCTTCCGCGTGGTTGGCATGGTGATGACATTTTCGGTGCTGTTGACTAGCGCCATTTACTTGCTTGGCGCGCTGCTGATACGCTGAGTTTTCCTTACGTTGGCAGAGAAGCAGCAGGCCGGCACCGCAGCCGCAGGAAAGATTTGACTGATGGTTGCCGTGAATTATTCATTGGGCTCGCCTGTAAGAAAGCACGGCTGATCGTCGTCTAATCGTCATGGCACGGCACCTTGCTTGCCATCACGACAGGGAGAGAACGATGAGCATGCAGCGCACCTTTCACAGCCGGGACTTTTTGCAGCCAAGCACGGGCGAACCAATTCGATCCGTGGTGACGACGACGCCAGAAACGGTCGTGGTTGCATGGCATGTGGCGCAAGGGCAGCGCATTGCGGCGCATGTGCACCCACACGGGCAAGACACCTGGACCATCCTCTCAGGCAAGGGCGAGTACCTGATCAACGAGGCTGGGGCCACACTGCCGTTGGTGGCCGGCGATATTGCGGTTGCTCCGATTGGCCATGTGCATGGGGTGCACAACCCGCACCCTGACCCGCTGATCTTTATTTCGGTGGTAACACCGGCAGAGGCTGGCTACGAACCGTTGGATCCGCAGCCAGCGTATTCCGCGTAGTCGCCCTAGTCGTCTTAGTCTGCTTAGTCAGCGCCGCAGCACTTCTTGAACTTGTTGCCGCTGCCACACGGGCAGGGGTCGTTGCGGCCAGCCTTGGGGGCAGCACGCATGGGTGCTGGGGCTTCGGCCTTGCGGAAGGGTTGCCAGAAGTTGTAGAGCACGGCAACGGCGGCGGGCAGCTCTGCGGCCAAGGCGGCGCGCTGCTGCGGCGTGGCGACGAGCTGCTTTTGCTCGTCGGTCAGGTTCTTGGCACTGAGCAGGAAAACTGGCTTGAGGGATTCCAGCACGTCTGGCTGCTCAAATACGGGTTGCCATGCGGTGCGCGCGAGGTTGATGCCGGCCATGAAGCCGAAGGCCCACATTTCGGCGTCGTCGTAATCTTCGCCCTCATGCTCGACCACATCGACGATGGGGCTGTAGTTTTCCAGATCGAGCTGCAGGGTACGCATGATGCCGTTGAGCTGGCGCACGATGAGGGCAAGGATGCGGTCGGCCTGCTCGGCATTACGGAAGCGCGGCGTGTCCTTGTCTTCTGGCCCCCAGACACGGGGCAGCCACTGTGGCACAGGGATGTCAATGGGCCCCAGCGCAATGGCAGTGAGGAAGCCATCGAGCGTATCCACCATCATGGTGTGCTCGGAAGTGAGGTCGGACGAGAGGAAGCGGTCAAGCTCACTGAACTCGGTTTGGGTCAGGGGCTTGGCAAGGCGAACATTGAACTGGGACATGCGGAGAGCGGCGGTAACGCCGGAAACGTAATCAGGCGCGCATTATCTCAGGGCGGGCTAGTTTCGGTGCAATTGACAGATATCAACCCGGCTCGATGGCAATGCAGGCTACAGTGGGCTTAGCGCAGTCGTTATGCGCCCTCTTTCCTCACCGGTCACATGCCATGCCCTGGAACGAACACGGATTGAGTCAGGCTGAAGCCGCCAGCCGCTTGCAAACCTATGGCCCCAACGCGCTGGACCAGCAAGAACAACGCGGCTTCTGGCGCACTTGCATCGGCATTCTCACCGAACCCATGTTTCTGCTCTTGCTCGGCGCGGCGGGCATTTACCTGCTGCTTGGCGATGTGCGTGAGGGCATGGTGCTGGCGGTGTTTGCAATGTTCTCCATTGGTTTAGTCATCGTGCAGGAGCGGCGCAGCGAACGTGCACTGGATGCCTTGCGCTCACTCTCGTCGCCCTTGGCGCGCGTGATGCGTGATGGTCACGTAGTGCAGATTGATGCGAGTGAGGTGGTGCCCGGCGACACCCTGTTGTTGGCAGAAGGCGAGCGTATTGCCGCCGATGCGCGGGTGCGCAAGGCCTCTGATCTGGCGGTGGATGAATCGCTGCTGACGGGCGAGAGTGTGCCAGTGCGCAAACAGGCCTCGGCGGAAGACGCACCTGCCACACCCGCCACACCCGGCGGAGACGACCAGCCCTTTGTGTTTGCCGGCACGCTGATCGTGACAGGCCACGGCATGGCCGAAGTCACCACCACCGGCATTCACAGCCAGATTGGGCAGATTGGCTCGACGCTGGCGAGCATTGCGCCGGAGGACACGCTGCTGCAGCGGGTCGTTAAGAAGTTCGTGCGCTGGTTTTCACTCGGCGCGGTGGTCATCAGCGCTTGCTTGGTGCTGTGGTACGGACTGCAGCGCGGTGAATGGATGCAGGGTGTGCTGTCCGGCATTGCAGTGGCGATGTCGATGCTGCCAGAAGAATTCCCCATGGCGCTGACAGTGTTCCTTGCACTCGGTGCGTGGCGATTGGCGCAGGGTAAGGTGCTGGTGCGCCGCCCCGCTGTGATCGAGACACTGGGCGCGGCGACGATGCTGTGCGTGGACAAGACAGGCACCCTGACCGAAAACCGCATGCGTGTCAGCGTGCTCTTCGCCAACGGCCAGTTCATCGATATTGATAAAGCGGCAAAGACATTGCCGGAGGAGGCGCATCGCGTGCTCGAATACGCGCTGCTGGCCTCGCGCCGCAAGGGTGTGGACCCCATGGATCAGGCGGTGGTCGAGCTGGGCGAGCGCACCTTGGCCTCAACTGAGCACCTACACCCCAGCTGGACGCTGGAAGAAGAATACGAGCTGACGCCGCAATTGCTGGCGATGTCGCGCGCATGGGTGCGTGATGACGGCACGTTTGCGGTGGGTGCGAAAGGCGCGCCGGAGGCAATTGCCAATCTATGCCACATGGATGCAACAGCCACGGCACAGCTACTAGCGCAGGTGCAGCAGCTCGCTGCGCGTGGCCTACGTGTCATCGCTGTTGCCAGCAGCAGCCAGACCCACCCGGATGAAACCCCACCCGACGAGCAACACGATTACGAATTTGCCTTCGAAGGCCTGATTGGCCTAGCCGACCCGTTGCGCGAGACGGTGGCCCCTGCGGTGACACTGGCGCACACCGCGGGCATCAAGGTGGCAATGATCACGGGTGACTACCCGGCCACGGCACTGGCGATTGCCCAGGAAGCGGGCATTGCCACCGCAGCCGGTGTGCTAACCGGCAGCGAGATCGAAGCGATGGACGAAGCGGCGCTGATCAAAGCACTCCGCGACGTACGCGTGTTTGCGCGCGTGATGCCGGCGCAAAAGCTGCGGCTGGTGGAAACATTGAAGCGCATGGGTGAAGTGGTCGCCATGACGGGCGATGGCGTGAACGATGCGCCGGCGCTCAAGGCCGCGCATATTGGCATTGCCATGGGTGCGCGCGGTACCGATGTAGCACGCGCCGCGGCAACGGTTGTGCTGCTCGATGAAGACTTCAGCCGTATTGTTGGCGGCGTGCATATGGGCCGGCGCATTTTTGAAAACCTGCGCAAGGTGATGACCTATATCGTCGCCATTCATGTGCCGATTGCCGGCTTGGCCTTGCTGCCGCTGCTGATGGGCCTGCCACCACTCTTGCTCCCCATGCATGTGGCCTTGCTGGAAATGCTGATCGACCCGATGTGCTCAATCGCCTTTGAATCCATTCCACCCGACGACGACCTGATGCAGCGCCCGCCCCGGCCAGCGGCCGACTTAATTATCGGCAAGGCGTTGCTGCTTCAAGGCGCGCTGGATGGCGCAGTGGCGCTGGGGGCAACGTTGCTCACCTATTGGTACAGCTTGCGCAGCGGGATGGCGGAAGACATGGCCAGAACATTGGCGATCGTCTGTTTGATGGCAGCGAACATTGCGTTGGTGATGGTGACCTCACACAAAAACCCCAGCCTGCGCACACTCGCCAAGATGAGCAAACCGTTCTGGATCATTTTGGGCACCGCCACCGTGTTGATTGCGTTGGCGATTACGGTGCCGGTCAGCCGCGAGCTGCTGCGCTTTTCGCCGCCGCCCTTGAGCGACACACTACTCGCCATTGCGCTCGGCTTTATCAGCGTGACCTTGATTGGGAAGGTCAGACGGTTTCCTTAGTAGGCTACCGTACAGAGGGAAGTAGAAAGGTGGCCGATAGTGACCCTTCCTCTACAACGGGTAATGGTCATCATGAAAACAGATACTGAACTACAGCAGGATGTGCTCGCCGAGCTTAAGTGGGAGCCGTCGATCAACGCTGCCCAGATTGGCGTTGAAGTACAAGATGGGATTGTGACGCTCAGCGGCCATGTGGATACCTTTGCACAAAAGGGCGACGCAGAACACGCCGCGCAACGCGTATCGGGCGTGAAGGCCTTGGCAGTTGAAATCAAGGTCAAGCTGTTTGGTGACAACCAGCGACTGGATGCGGACATTGCCCGTGCCGCAGAAAACGTGATCGAGTGGCTGACCTACTACCCCAAGGGCAGCATTCAAGTCATGGTCGAGGAAGGCTGGATCACGCTGTCTGGTCAGGTGAATTGGGAGTTTCAGCGTCAAGGCATCGCCGCCGCTGTGCGCCACCTGATGGGTGTAAAGGGATTGAGTAATGAAATTTCAATACAACCCAAGCTGACCCCTGCCATTGTCAAAAGCGATATTGAGGCCGCACTGAAGCGCAATCACCAGCTGGATGGACACATCACAGTGGCGGTGGAAGGTGACGAAGTCACGTTGGCCGGGACCATTCACAGTTGGGCGGAACGTGACACAGCGCGTCACTCGGCCTGGAGCACGCCGGGCGTACGCAGTGTTATCGACAAGATGCGTGTCGATTGGTAAGTCGCCCGACTCGGCAGTGCGCAAGATAAGGCACTGCCGCACCCGCACTCCCTCATATCAGGCCCGCGCGGCCCGCAAAGGAAGCATCATGGATCATCAAAAAACTCCCGCATTCATTTACAACACGCACACAGAGGCTGAAGAAGCGATTCGCTCACTGAGCAAGTCAGGCTTCGACATGAAACAACTGTCGCTGGTTGGCAAGGGCTATCACAGCGAAGAACACCCCATCGGTTTCTATACCGTTGGCGACAGGATTAAGGCTTGGGGCGGCGTTGGGGCGTTCTGGGGCGCACTCTGGGGTGCGCTGGTCGCACCGGCCATCTTTGTGTTCCCGGGGCTCGGGCTAGTCGCCATGGCGGGGCCTTTGGTTGCAACGCTGGTCAGCGTGCTTGAAGGCGCAGCCATTGTGGGTGGTGTGTCTGCGCTTGGTGCTGCGCTCAGCCAAATTGGTGTGCCCAAGAACCAAGTTATCAAATACGAGACGGCAGTGAAGGCCGACAAATTTGTGTTGATGGTGCACGGCAATGTCAAGGAAGTTGCTGGTGCGTGCATCACACTCGAAGGCTCAAAGGCTTGGGCAGCTGCTTAAAGTGAATGGGCAGCGCTTTGAAAGGCGCTGCCCATTTTTTATGCGCAGAAAAAACCGCCTAGGCTTTTGAACATCGCCCAAGGCGTGATTTCAGATCCGCAATCTGATCCATTAACTCAAACGCGAGTGCCACGCCGGCCAGGTTCACTTCCAGATCACGGGTGAGGCGGCGTGCAACAACCGCGCGCTGCAACGCCACCCCACAAAACTGCCAGTGAGTAGGGTCAGCGTCCGTCGCTGCATCACGCTCGATGGGTTCGATCACGCCTTCCAATACGAGCGCCGTTACTTGCTCATCTTCCAAGGCAGACGCTCGACACAGCTCGGTATAAGTGAGGTGAGTGTGTTCATCAAGGATCTGGCCATGTAAGTAAATGGTGTTGTCGTTAGCCATGCTATTCATCCTTTCAGGTGTGCGCGCGGATCGAAATCAAAGGCCACTTCCATCTCTCGATACGCAGCTTTGGCGGCCTCGGTATCGGCGGGTGGCAAAGCGATATTCAGCACGGCATACAGATCCCCCGGTGGGTGAGAGGGGATACCCTTACCCTTAAGGCGCAACTTGCGGCCGCCGGTGGAAGCAGCAGGGACAGAGAGTTGCACAGCGCCATCAGGCATGGGTACTGTGACGGTAGCACCGAGGGTGGCCTCCCATGGACTGACAGGCAAGTCGAGATAGACATCGCGCTTATCCACCCGAAAACCGGCGTGTGGCTTGAAGACAATTTCAAGATATAAATCTCCCGCCCCGGCAGCCATCCCCGAAGCACCCGGACTGCCCTGCCCGACCAGACGGAGGCGCTGCCCGGCACGCACGCCTTTGGGAATGCTGACGTTCAATGTGCGTAGCTGGTTGACCAAATTGCCTGCTGAGTCGAACGCTGGCATCTGCAGCGAGATACTGCGCTGCGCGCCCAGATAGGCATCTTCCAGATCGATCATGACCTTGGCGTGGTGGTCCTCACCACGGCTTGATTCCGAGCGACGATGTTGCTGTGACGGCCCAGCACCTTTGCCGAACAAGGACTCAAACAAATCGCTGAATGACTTTTCATTGCCGGCATAGCCAGCGCCATCAGCACCCCCTGCGCCGCCAAATTCAAAGCCGGCATCCCAGTTAGGTGGCGGTTGAAAGTCCTGTCCCGCTTTCCAGTCGCTGCCCATTCGATCATAGGCTGCCCGAGACTCCGCCGTCTTGAGCACCTTGTAGGCTTCGCCAAGCGCTTTGAAGCGCACTTCGGCATCTGGCTCTTTGCTGACGTCGGGATGGTACTTGCGCGCCAGCTTGCGGTAGGCGCGTTTGATCTCATCCTCTGTCGCGGTGCGGGGCACTCCCAGCGTGGCGTAATAGTCTTTGAATTCCATGGTGGCGGTTTGCTGTACAAAGCGGCGATGAAAGGCCTACGGGCAAAACAAGCATGCCCATGACTTGACTTGACTTCACTTGATCAGCCTACGCTGCAGACATAAGAAACAACGTTCGCTAGCGTACAGACCACCACACCCTGACATCGCATGATCCATGGCAATGGGATTCCCCATTCGTCACCGCATTGCCATGGTCACTCTGATCGTAAGCCTCACCCGCCGACAACTCCTGTACAGCCTGTGTCTGGTTGCGCTAACGCTGAGCAGTTGTGCCTTACAGCCACGCGCGCTGAGGGAGGATCAACGCCCTGTTGTACCCGCAGGCTGGTCTGAGAAGACAACTGATGCTGAGTCAACTGACGGCAAGACTTCACCCCGCGTGACAATGCCGGTGGCGGCTGATGCATTGCAGGGATGGTGGGCGCGCTTTGATGACCCGCTACTCTCGCAACTGGTTGAGCAATCATTGCGCTTCAACACCAGCGTTAAGCGTGCGCGGGCAAGCCTGGAAAAATCGCGGGCCTTACGCGATGTTTCAGCGGCAGCCTTATGGCCATCGCTCGGTGTATCCGCTTCTGCTGGGCCGAGCAAGACGGGCAGCAACCCGCGTATCAACACCTACAACGCTGGTTTTGATGCGAGCTGGGAGCTGGATATATTTGGCGTGAATCGTAGCGCCTTGAATGCCAGCAATGCGGATGCGCTTGCCAGCGCTTCAACCCTGGGCAATATTCAAATTGCTGTCGCGGCGGAGGTTGCGCTGAGCTACATCGCCTTGCGGAATGCTCAGGCGCGCCTTGCCATCGCGTTGAGCAATCTGGCCAGCCAGCAGGACACCTTGCAGATCACACGCTGGCGCTTGGAGGCAGGCTTGGTGTCATCGCTAGAGGCCGAACAGGCTCGCGCCGCTGCCGCACAGACAAGTGCGCTTATCCCCGCTTTGCAGACCACGATTGAACAAACGCAGCATGCCATTGCGGTGTTAGTCGGGCAGCCACCGGCCACACTGTCTTCTCTGCTCAGTCCGATACAACCCATGCCGCAAGCGCCGGATACGCTGGCGCTCAGCCTGCCTGCCGAAACCTTGCGCCAGCGGCCCGATGTGCGAGCTGCTGAACATCAAATACACGCTGCACAAGCACGGGTGAGCCAAGCCAGTGCCGCACGATTGCCAGACTTTTCTTTAAGCGGGTCGCTTGGGCTCACGGCGACGCGCATTGCGTCGGTGAGTAGCGGCAGCACGTTGATCAGCACCCTGATTGCCGTCGTGTCGGCGCCCTTGTTTGATGGGGGTGGCTTGCGTGCGCAGGTGCGCGTGCAGGAAGCCGCGTTGGATGAGGCGCTGTTTGCCTATCAAGCGACGGTGCTAGCGGCACTCACCGATGTTGAAGATGCCTTAACCGCCTTGCGCGGGGACCGCGAACGATTTGTCCGTTTGCAGCAGGCAGCAGATGCGGCCAGCAATGCGGCGCTGATGGCACGCCAACGCTTCAGCAGTGGCTTGGTCGATTTTCAAGTGGTCCTAGAAACCCAACGCACGCAACTCACAACCCAAGACACGCTGGCCATCACCCGTGCCGATGTCAGCGCCGACCATGTGCGCCTGTACAAGGCACTGGGTGGTGGCTGGTTGCCGGATAGCGAAATTTCACTTGCTGCGCGCGAACGCGGCTCAAGCCAGCCCCAAACACCATGAGCGAGCCCAGCCTGCCTAACCCGCCCCCTGTATCTGCGAGCAAGAAAACCGATCTTCCCGCGGACGCAGCGCCAGCAGACGATCTTGCCACCTTGCTGGCCGAGCCGACAGCGCCGGTCTGGTACCGCCGCAAGTCGGTGTGGGCGATTGCGCTAGTGGTGCTGGTGTTAGTGGTTGGCATCGTCTATTGGCAATTGCAGCGGGTTGAAAATGCCAAACCCAGCTATGTCACGCAAGCGGTGGTGCGCGGCAACCTAACACTAACGGTAACCGCCAACGGCACGATTCAACCCACCCGCGCGATCAACATTGGCAGCGAGCTGTCGGGCACGGTGCTAAAGGTGAATGTGGATGTGAATGACCTGATCACCAAGGGACAGGTATTGGTTGAGCTTGATCCCGCCAAACTGTTGGGACAAGTACAGCGCTCCAAGGCCACGCTGGCAGCAGCGACTGCCAAGGTTGCGCAAACCAGCGCGACGATCAAGCAGGCCAGCGCCACCATGCAACGGTTGGATGAAGTCGCGCAGCTGTCAGGCGGCAAGGTGCCGTCGAAAACCGAACTCGATACCGGTCGCGCTACGCTGGATCGCGCACTGGCCGATGATAGGAGTGCGCGGGCAGGTGTGAAGGATGCACAAGCCGCCCTCTCCACCGATCAAATCAACCTCACCAAGGCCGCCATTAGCGCGCCGGCTGATGGCGTGGTGCTGACACGTACGGTTGATCCCGGCAATGCGGTGGCTGCGGCCTTGCAAGCCGTCACACTGTTTACGGTTGCAGAAGATTTGGCGCGCTTGCGCTTGTGGGTGTATGTCGATGAAGCAGATGTCGGGGTGGTGAAGGTGGACCAAGAGGCCAGCTTTACCGTGAGCGCCTATCCGAGCTACAAGTTTCCGGCACGCATTACACGGGTTGGCTTCGGCTCCACCATTACGGACAATGTGGTGACTTACCTCACCTATCTGGATGTAGACAATAGCGATCTGCGGCTACGCCCGGGGATGACGGCGACGGCGACCATCATCGCCATGCAGCGCAACGATGTTTTGCTGGTGCCGAACACGGCTTTGCGTTTCACACCCACAGCGGCAACGGATGCGGCCACCAAGAAAGGCTTTGCGGCGAGCTTGGTCCCGAATATGCCGCGCACCAACACACGTAAATCTGCTGCATCTGGGGCCAGCACGGCCACGGCAAAACAAGTCTGGGTTGTGGCGGCAGATGGCACGGCCCAAGCCGTTTCAGTCACCCCCGGTATCAGTGATGGGCATATGACCGAGATTGTGAGCGGTGATCTGCAGCTCGGGATGCGCGTGATCACCGACCAGAAAGCACTGCCAAAGTGAGCGAGCATGCGTACTTGATTCAGCTCACGGCTGTGACCAAACGATACGGGGAAGGTGCCTCTGAGTTGATGGCGCTCAATGGGATCGACCTCACCATCAAGGCAGGTGAGTTTGTGGCCATCATGGGGCCCAGCGGTTCGGGGAAATCCACGGCCATGAACATTCTTGGCTGTCTTGATACGCCAACGAGTGGGAAGTACCTATTCAAAGGCACCCATGTCGAGACCTTGTCACGCGATCAGCGGGCACGGCTGCGTCGGCGTTTTTTGGGCTTTGTGTTTCAGGGTTTCAATCTGCTTGCCCGCACTTCGGCGCAGGAAAATGTGGAATTGCCGCTGCTCTACCGTGGCGACTCAAGTGCGGTAAGGCTAGCCGCCGCAAAAAAGGCTTTGGCTGCCGTTGGCCTTGCTGGTTGGGAGCACCACACCCCGGCGGAACTGTCCGGCGGCCAGCAACAACGCGTGGCAATTGCGCGCGCCATCGTGACACAACCTGCGGTGGTACTCGCGGATGAGCCGACTGGCAATCTGGATACGCTGCGTAGTCGAGAGATCATGGATTTACTGGTGGGCCTGAACCGCGATCAGGGCATCACGGTGTTGATGGTGACGCATGAACCAGACATGGCCGCATATGCCCATCGCATCGTGCGCTTTGTTGATGGCGGCATTGCCAGTGACGAAATGAATCCGCATCCAGTGAGCGGCACTGCCTCAACTATTGAGCATGCACCGGTGGAGCATGCCTGATGCTGTTCAGCGTATTCATGCTTGCGATTCGCTCGATTCAGCGCAATCTGCTGCGCTCTTTCCTGACGATACTCGGCATTGTGATCGGTGTGAGTGCGGTGATCACCATGGTCACATTGGGTAATGGCGCGACTCAAGCGGTGCGCGCGCAGATCTCCAGCCTCGGCAGCAACCTCCTGCTGATTCGTCTAGGTCAGCGCCAAGGGCCAGGCGGTGGAAGCTCTGGTATTCCACAGTTCAAGGAAGCAGATGCCATCTCAATCATCGACGAGATTGGCGGCATCGCATCGGTAGCGCCAGAAGGACGCGCCGCTGTCACCGTCATTGGGAATGGCCGCAATTGGGCGACCAGTGTGGTGGGTAGCACTAACCCCTGGTTCTCGATTGGTAACTGGACCTTGGCCAGCGGGCGCGGGTTTGAAGAGGAGGAGCAAACGGCTGGCGCTGCCGTTTGTATCATCGGCGAAACGGTACGCCGTGAAATCTACGGTGGCACCACTGGACAGACGGGGTTGGGCGAACAACTGCGTATCAAGCAGTTCTCCTGCAGCGTTGTTGGCATCCTGCTTTCCAAGGGGCAAGGCGGGATGGGCTTTGATCAGGACGACACAGTGGTGGTGCCCTTGCATACGCTGCAACGCCGAGTCACCGGCACGCGTACCGTCCCCATGTTGCTGGTCTCGATGGAAGACGGCACCGATAGTGCGCGGGTCAAGCGCAGTCTCGGCGAGCTATTGCGCGAACGGCGCAAGCTCGCGGAATCGGATGATGACAACTTCAACATTCTCGACACGCAGCAAATAGCCGAGGCGCTCTCCAGCACCACCAAAGTCATGACAACCTTGCTTGGTGCAGTGGCCGCTGTGAGCCTGCTGGTGGGCGGCATTGGCATCATGAACATCATGCTGGTCAGTGTGACTGAGCGCACCCGCGAAATTGGCCTACGGCTGGCGATTGGGGCGCTGGAGCGAGAAGTGTTGCTGCAGTTTCTGATTGAAGCTGTGGTGCTGTCGGCGCTGGGCGGGCTGATTGGCATTGTCATTGCGACGGCTGCCTCGTGGGGGCTCGCCACCATCATGAGCGTGCCCTACCTGTTCAATCCCGGCATCAACCTGCTGTCACTGTTATTTTCTGCCGGAATTGGTGTGGTCTTCGGTTATTTCCCGGCACGGCGCGCGGCGCAGATGAACCCCATTGAAGCGCTGCGCCATGAATGATGCAGTGATGGACGGGTCGCCAGGTCGGCGCGAGCTCACCCCATTGGATGAGCCCCCGCCAGAGGCGTACTGACTTACATCACGTTGAGTAGCACCACACCGTTTTCTACTTTGACGTCGAACTTCTTGGTGCAGCCGATATCCGGTGCTTGTGCTTCGCCGGTATCCAGACCAATCTTCCAGCTGTGTAATGGGCAGGTGACGGACTTGCCGTGCACGATGCCCTGCGACAAGGGGCCGCCTTTGTGGGGGCACTTGTCATGCACGGCAAACACTTCGTCCTCGGCGTTGCGGAAGACGGCAATGTCGCCGCTGGCGGCACGCACAATACGGCTGCCAAGCACGGGAATGTCGGTCAAGTCGCAGATGGTTTTCCAGTTACTCATAGTCTTGTCTCTTTGCTTTCTGATGTCGTGCCCGACTTACACCGCGAGGATTTCGTAACGCTTGCGAATCTCTGGATCCTTGACGGCTTGCAGCCATGGATCTTCAAAGCCTTGCAGCGAATAGATCATGCGCTCGTAGAGTTCCTTGCGGCGCTCGGCATCATCAAGAATGATCTTCTTCACGTAGTCGAGGCCAACACGAGCGACGTAGTGGCAGGTGCGCTCAAGGTAGTAGCCCTCTTCGCGGTAGAGCTGCAGGAAGGCGGCGGAGTATTCCATCACCTCCTCATCGCTGCTGACCTTGACCAAGAACTCGGCGACTTCGGTCTTGATACCACCGTTACCTGCGACATAGATTTCATAACCGGAATCGACACCGATCACGCCCACATCCTTGATACCAGCCTCAGCGCAATTGCGTGGGCAGCCTGAGACGGCGAGCTTGACCTTGTGCGGCGAGTACATGCCGAACAACATGGTTTCCAGCTTGACGCCCATGCTCATCGACTTCTGCGTGCCAAAGCGGCAGTGCTCGGAGCCGACACAGGTCTTCACGGTGCGGATGCTCTTGCCATACGCGTGGCCGGAGACCATGCCGGCTTTGGAAAGGTCTTCCCAAATCTTGGGGAGGTCTTCTTTCTTGAGGCCGAGCAGATCGATACGCTGACCGCCCGTGACCTTCACGGTTGGGACCTTGTACTTGTCTGCCACATCGGCAATGGCACGCAGCTCATTGGGCGTGGTTACACCGCCGAGCATGCGCGGGACAACCGAGTAAGTGCCATCTTTCTGGATGTTGGCGTGGTGACGTTCGTTGATGTAGCGCGACTGCGGATCATCAATGGCCTCATGTGGCCAGCTGGAGATCAGGTAATAGTTCAGCGCGGGGCGGCAGGTGGCGCAGCCATTCGGCGTTTTCCAGGCGAGCTCTTTCATCACGTCGGGAATGGTGAGCAGGTGCTTGTCGACAATGGCCTTACGCACTGTGCCGTGATTGTGATCGGTACAGCCACAGATAGGCTTGTCGCTCGGGTTGGCTTGCTGATACGCCCCGCCCAGCGTGGAGGCAAGAATTTGCTCGACCAGCCCGGTGCAGGAGCCGCAGGAGCTGGCGGCCTTGGTGTGCTTCTTGACCTCATCCAGCGTGAACAGACCTTGCTCCTTAATGGCCTTGACGATGGTGCCCTTGCACACGCCGTTACAACCGCAGACCTCGGCGGTATCGGCCATCATCGCGGCTTTGTTGTTGCCGGCGTGGCCCACATCACCTACGCGGCTGGCATGTGCCATTTCGCCGAACATGAGGGAGTCGCGCATGTCGCCAATGCTTTGCTGATCCTTGAGCAGCTGGAAGTACCAGCCGCCATCACTGGTGTCCCCGTACATCACCGCACCAATCAGCTTGTCGTCTTTGAGCACCAACTTCTTGTACACACCACCGGATGGATCGTGCAGGACGATTTCTTCGGTGTCGTCACCGCCCATGAATTCACCCGCGGAAAACACATCGATGCCGGTGACCTTGAGCTTGGTAGAAGTAACAGAGCCTTGATAGCGGCCAATGCCGTGCATGGCGAGATGGTTGGCGCAGACCTTGGCCTGCTCGAACAACGGTGCAACCAGACCATAGGCAATGCCTCGGTGCTCGGCACACTCGCCAATCGCGTAGATGCGCGGATCGAAAGTCTGCATCGTGTCGTTCACGACCACACCACGGTTAGTGTGAATGCCAGCGTTTTTGGCAAGCTCGGCATTCGGGCGAATACCGGCGGCCATCACCACGATATCGGCAGGCAGGGCTTCGCCGCTCTTTAGCTTGAGCGCGCACACGCGACCACTCTCGCCTTTCACTAGCTCAGTGGTGGAAGCGTTGAGCTTGAACTTGATGCCCTTCTGCTCCAGCGATTGCATGAGCATGTCGGCAGCTGCCTTATCGAGCTGGCGCTCCATGATCCACTCGCCGATATGTACGACAGTGACGTCCATGCCACGCAGCAGCATGCCGTTAGCAGCTTCGAGACCGAGCAGGCCAGCGCCAATGACGACAGCGTGCTTATACAAACGCGCGGCCTCGATCATCATGTTGGTATCCGCAATATCGCGGTAGCCAATCACGCCCGGTAAGTCCTTACCGGGTACAGGCAGGATGAACGGTGACGAACCGGTGGCCAGTAGCAGACGGTCATACTGCGCGGTGGTGCCATCGCTGGCGATGACGGTACGGTTGATGCGGTCGATGCGCTCGATCTTCTTGCCGAGGTGCAGGTTGATGTTGTGCTCGGCGTACCACTCAAGCGAATTCAGGATGATGTCGCGCACGCCCATTTCGCCGGCAAGCACAGGCGAGAGCATGATGCGGTTGTAGTTGGGGTGAGGCTCGGCACCGAAGACGGTGATCTCGTACATGTCAGGCGCGTGCTTAAGCAGCTCTTCCAGGGTGCGGCAGCCCGCCATCCCATTACCGATCATGACCAGTTTTAGTTTTTCCATCGCGTGTTCCTCACAGCGGTCTTATCTAGTGTGTGTTGTTTTTATTCGGTGCCGCGCTGCACCGAGAATCCATGTACTGCCAATGCAACTTTTAAGATCCTTGTTGATACACAGACCTTAAAAAAAACCGGCCCAGCACCGGCATACCGGCGCTGGGCTCGGCTCAAGCTGCCTTTTTAAGATGTTTGCGGTGCAGGAAGTCCACCACCGCCGCGCGGTACTTGGCGAACTCAGGCTTCTCGACCAGATCCAGACGATCACGTGGCCAAGCCAAATCGACATCGACCACTTGACCGATGGTGGCGGCCGGACCGTTGGTCATCATCACGATGCGATCAGACAGCAACACGGCTTCATCGACATCGTGCGTCACCATGACAACGGTGGCGCCGGTTTCTGACATCACGCGCATCAGCTCGTCCTGCAGGCTGGCGCGGGTCAGTGCATCTAACGCGCCGAAGGGCTCGTCCATGAGCAAAATCTTTGGTTCCATGGCGAAGGCGCGGGCGATACCAACGCGTTGCTTCATGCCGCCCGAGACTTCGTGCGGATACTTATCCATGGCGTGGCTCATGCGCACCATTTCCAGCGCTGCAGCAGTCCGCAGCTTTAACTTGGGTTTCCCTTCCTTTGTGCCGAACACACGCTCGACAGCGAGATACACGTTTTCAAAACAGGTCAGCCAGGGCAGCAGCGAATGGTTTTGAAACACCACGGCACGCTCAGGGCCGGGGCCGGCGATTTCGCGACCGTCGCACAACAGCACGCCAGAAGTGGGTAGCGTGAGGCCGGCGATCAGATTCATCAGCGTCGACTTGCCGCAGCCAGAGTGACCGATCAGCGAGACAACCTCGCCTTCGCGGATGTCGAGATTGATGTCGCGTAGGGCGACGAACTTGCCGTTCTTGGTGTCGAAGGTTTGGCCGACATCTTCGATCTTGACGAGTGGTTTTGACATCTTTGTTCTCCCCAGAGATTAGCGGGTTTCGTAAGTGAAACGCTTGGCGATGAAGAGCAGGAACTGTTCGAGCATCAGACCGACAATGCCGATGACGAAGATGGCAATGATGATGTGCTCGACCTTGAGGTTGTTCCACTCATCCCACACCCAGAAGCCAATACCCACGCCGCCGGTCAGCATTTCGGCCGCAACGATCACCAGCCATGCTGTGCCAATGGAGAGACGGATACCCGTCAGCATGTAAGGCAGCACCGCCGGGAACAGAATCTTGGTGACGACTTGCCATTCGGGCAGATTGAGCACGCGGGCGACGTTGAGATAATCCTGCGGCACACGACGCACACCTTCAGCGGTGTTTAGGATCATGGGCCAGATGGAACAGATGAAGATGGTCCAGGTAGCGGCCGGGTCGGCCTTCTTGAAGACCAGCAGACCAATCGGCAGCCAAGCCAGCGGCGACACTGGGCGCAGCAGGCTGATGATGGGGTCAACCATGCTGCTCATAAACCTGAAACGGCCGAGCATAAAGCCGAGCGGAATACCCACGGCGGCGGCGAAACCGAAACCAACGGCGACGCGCTTAAGCGAGGACAGGATGTTCCAGCCAATGCCGAGGTCGTTCGGGCCGTTTTCATAAAACGGGTTGGAGAAGAGTGCGACTGCGGCCTTCCAAGTCACGGCTGGATTGGGAATGCTACCACCCTTGAGCGAGATCAGTTCCCAAATGCCGATCAGCAGCGCCAGACCGAACACTGGCGGGATGACGGCCTTCAGCACAGCGCGAAACTTCTCAGCATTTTCGCTGGCTGGCTTAGCGGGTGCGGCAGGGCTTACCAATTCCACGGGCTTTGCCGCTGAGGTTGCGGCTTCTTCAGTTGTTTTTTCCATGGTCAATGCACTCATTTCATTCTCCAGATTTGCTGCGGCTCACACCGGGCATGGCAGCACATGCCCGGTGGAGAGGTATTACGCCTTGATCTTGAACGACGCGGCGTACTTGGCCGGGTCTTTGCCGTCCCACACCACACCGTCGATCAGCTTGCTGGTGCGCATCTCGCTCTTTGGCAGTGACACACCCGCAGCGGTCGCAGCTTGCTTGTAGATATCGATGCGATTAACGGCCTTGGCCACAGCCAGATAATCCGGATCGCTCTTCAGCAGGCCCCAACGCTTGTGCTGGGTGAGGAACCACATGCCATCGGACAGATACGGGAAGTTGGCAGCACCATCGTTGAAGAACTTCATGGCGTTCTTGTCATCCCATACCTTGCCGATGCCGTTGTCGTAGCGGCCCAGCATGCGGGCAACGATGACGTCAGAGTCGGTATTGACGTAGGCCTTCTGCGCCACGGTTTCTGCCGTCTTGTGCTTGTTGGTGACCGAAGAGTCGATCCAGCGGCCAGCTTCAAGAATGGCAGCAGTCATAGCGCGTGCTGTGTTCGGGTTCTTGGCAACCCATTCGGCCGAGGTGCCGAGCACCTTTTCCGGGTGGTCGGTCCAAATGTCTTGCGTGGTGGTGGCAGTAAAGCCGATGCCATCGACAATCGCGCGGTTGTTCCAGGGCTCGCCAACGCAGTAGCCGTCCATATTGCCGACGCGCATATTGGCAACCATTTGCGGTGGCGGCACGGTGATGGTCTTGACGTCCTTCAGTGGGTCAATGCCGTTGGCGGCCAGCCAGTAGTTCAACCACATCGCATGCGTACCGGTCGGGAAGGTCTGCGCGAAGGTGTATTCCTTTTCCTTCTTGGCAAGCAGCTTGGCAAGGCTGGCGCCGTCGGTCACGCCCTTGGCATTGAGTGCCTTGGCGAGGGTGATGGCCTGACCGTTCTGGTTCAGGTTCATCAGGATGTTCATCTCTTTCTTGGGGCCGCCGATACCGAGTTGCAGGCCGTAGACCAAGCCATAAAGTACGTGGGCAGCATCGAGCTCGCCATTGACGAGCTTGTCACGCACCGCAGCCCAAGAAGCTTCCTTAGACGGGATGATCTTGATGCCGTACTTCTCGTCGAACTTCATGATGTTGGCCATCACGACTGAAGAACAGTCGGTCAGCGGAATGAAGCCGATGCGGACTTCCTTCTTTTCCGGCGCGTCCGAACCGGCAGCCCAAGCGGCAGAGCGTACGCCCGCCGGGACCAGACCCATCAGACTGGCGCCAGTGGCAACCGCTGTGGTGGACTTGATGAACTCGCGACGCGAGAAGCCTTGCTTCTTGTCTTCCATCGTAATATCTCCGTATGTTTCATTCGCGCAAAAAAAAGCGGCGTCACAAGTAAGCCTTCGGTGAGGAAGGAGTACTTGGACGCCGTTGTCCGCTGATCGCTCGAATCGCCGTTGACTCGAGATAAACACTACTCAGCAAGCCGCATGCCAGGCATGCTAAGTTTCGATCAAATGACTGTGGTCACAAGGGATAAGGAGAAAACCCGACACCCTTGAATACCTGTTGAAGAGTCATTGTCAGGGAGGAATGTGTGCAACATGGCGGTGCAGATGCACCGGAATGGGGTGCAGGAGAGGGGCTACGGAGACTCAGAGCAGCATCTTCGCCATGGCAATGACATCGTGTGCGACATCATGCAACGGTAGCCCACGATCCATAGCAAGTTTGCGCAGGGCCGCATAGGCGCCCTCCTCGTCCAACCCGCGTGCTTTCATGAGCAAACCCTTGGCGCGATCAATCGCAATACGGTCGGACAGCTTGCGTGTGGCTTCGTCACGCTCGCGCTTGAGTTCGCGATATTCCTCAAAACGCGCCATGGCCACTTCGATCAGCGGCTGAATACGATCGGCCTTCAGGCCATCGACGACATAAGCAGACACGCCCGCGCGCATGGCCTCGCGCATGACCACGCTGTCACGCTCGTTGGCAAACATGAGGACTGGGCGCGGCATGTCACGCTCCAGCACGGCCAAATGTTCCAGCGTGTCACGCGAGGGTGACTCGGTTTGGATGAGGATGACATCCGGCCGCAAGCGCTGCACCTGATCGGACAAGTCCAGCGTATCCGGGACCAAGGCTGCGACCTGATAGCCCGCCACGGCCAGCCCCGCACAAATCTCGGCCGCACGCCCCTGGGATTCATCAATCACCAGGACGCTGAGCATCTTCTGTGCGGAAATGGGTGGGCGGATAGACATGTCAGAAACTTGTAGAAAATATGCTTGTTTATTCTACCTTGTCACGGAAAGAGACTGACGCCTGAGTCTAGTTGCTTCTCTACTTGGCTCATTCACCAATGGGCCAATTGACTATTTGGCTGAAGGACGACAATCCACAATCAGGAGTGAGACATCGTCATCCGGCTCCTGCTTGATCAGTTGTGACTGGAATCCGCTACGCACATGGTCGAGCAAATCATGTCCCGCTGGGCAGGACTCGAGCAAGGCAATAAAGCGTTCTTGACCAAAGGCTTCGCCATCGCTGATCGGCATTTCCAACAGTCCATCCGAACACACCACGAGACAATCACCCGTTTGCCAGTCAATCCGGGCATGGGTGAGCAAGTCTTGATCTGTCTCGATAATGCCTAAGGCCAGATGGTCGGACGGGAAGATTTTGCGTACCCGCCCGTCTGCGCCCAGCCACACCAAGGTGGGCAAACCGCCGACCCAAATATCAGCCTGCTGCGTGACGGGGTCAATACACATCATGGCACCCGCGACAAACCGATCACTCGGCAAGGTGGCGACCAGCTGGCGATTCAACTCGCCAATCAAATGCGGCAGAGTCGGCGCGGTATCTGCCTCAACAAGGCTATAAAAGACACTCAGCACTGGCATGACGCTGATCGCAGGCGCCAGCCCATGCCCGCAACCATCAGCGAGCATGGCAAAGAGTTTGCCGTCAGCAGCACGCGCCGCAGCAACAATGTCACCGCTGAAGTCTCGGGCAGGCGAAACCCAATAGCGCACGCTTGGATCGCTCAGCCCGGGACGCGCCATCTGGCGTTCGACAATATCGCGGGTCAGCGCATGCTCACGGTCTTGCAGCTCACGATAGGCTTCGATACGACGTTGCAAGTGCACCATGCGCCGTAGCGAACGTAGCTTCGCATCCAGCACAATAAAGTTGATGGGCTTGGACATGAAGTCGTCACCACCGGCGTCCAACCCATCAATCAAGTTGTCATTGCGATCAAGGGCGGACACAAAGATCACAGGGACCCAACGCTCGCCTGAGAGCTCGCGGATGCGCTTAGTGGCTTCATAGCCATTCACGTGCGGCATCATGACATCCATGAGCACGACGTCTGGGCGCTCACTTAAAAACACGTTCAAGGCCTCGTCGCCATCGCCGGCGCCAAGAAAGATATAGCCGAGACGCTCTAGAAACACTTTAAGGATCTGCCGATTGACGGCAGTGTCATCGACCACCAACACCTTAAGCGTTGGTTCATGGACGGACAGTGCATTACCAGAGGATGGGGCAGTTACATGCTGGGTCATGATGTAGAGAGTGTCGAATCGGTTCGATCTGTACGAATGATTGCTACTGCGGTATTGCCGCAGCCGAGATACTCAAGACTGGAAAAGCAGAGCTGTTTGGCCATGGCAATACCCCGACCATTAGGATCATAGACACGCTCGGGGTCAATTGTCAGATAGCGTTGCCAATCGAAACCGTTACCGCAATCAGTGACCGTGAAGGTCCAAGCATCTTGTGTCTGCCGAGCCTCAACCTTGGCCTTGCGACCAGCCTGATCTGACAAGGCGAGGCGACGCTCGATTTCCGCCTCCCACCTATCGGCAAGGCGCAAGGCGCGCTTCTGCTCATAACAGATACCCAGATTGCCATGCTCGATTGCATTCACCAACAATTCGGCGAGCCCCATGGCAGCAAGCTCCGGTTGCGGGCAGCGCAAGCTGAGCAAATGGGCCAAAGTGCGTGCCTCGGTGAGCGTTGAGAACTCAAAGACATCACCGACCAGTTGATCTTGAACCTTGCCAAGCTCCAACGGGGCTGGCACTGACTTCAATGCTGCCTGAACAATCGCCAGCAATTCACGGCCTGAATAAGGTTTGGCGAGGTAATAAAACGCACCGGCGGCAATGCCCTGACGCACCTCTTCTGGGCTGTTAGCCGCGGTTTGCATCACGACCGGCACCTGCTTGAATCGCGCATCAACCTTGAGCAGACGTAACAGCTGGATGCCATCCATGCCAGGCATCATCCGGTCGAGGAGCACCAAGTCATAGGGATTGGCTGGCAGGGCTTGGAGATGACCCCAAGCTTCGTCTGCTGATGCGTAGCGAAAGACCTCGCAGGCCATCTCTTCGAGATGCTCAGCAATGATTTCGAGATTCAGCGGCTCGTCATCAATCACCAAAATTTTAGGGGGCGTGGGCATGAAGGCTTTCAGCTATTGGCCTGTCAGTTTAACAAAGAGGCCTCAGCAACATCATGCACCTGTAGAGGGAGCAGGACTTCGAAAACCGCGCCACCATTGTTGCCATTGCGGGCAGAAATACTCCCGTGGTGTGCGCTAATGATTTCTCGGCAGATGGACAAACCGAGGCCAGTACCCCCGGCGCCAGTTCGTGTCTCACTACTCTGCACAAACTTCTCAAAGATTAGTTCAAGTTCACCCGGGGGAATTCCCGGTCCCTCATCGGCAATCGACAGGCAAATGGCTGGGCTGGCCTCGGTGTCTGTCACACGACGTCCAAGGCGCATATATGAAGGCGACAGCGACACATCAATGCGTCCTGCCTGAGGTGAAAAACGTATGGCGTTAGATAAAAGATTGGCAATCACTTGGCGAATACGCAAGCGATCCAGCGACACTACGCAAACGGGGACATCCTGCGGGAGAGTGAGTCTCAAGCCCTGTTTTTCCAGCAATAAGCCATATTCATCAGCAACCTCATGTAGCAAAGCCACTAGATCCGTTTCCTGTGGTTGCAGGATCATCATGCCGGCCTCAAACTTAGACAGGTCGAGCAAATTGTTGATCAGCACGAGCAAACGCTCACCACTGGTGACAATACGAGAAAAATAATCACGCATTTTTTCAGGCGTACCCTTGTCAGCACGCTCTTCGCCAAGCCGCGCAAAACTCAACACGGCATGCATGGGTGTTCTCAATTCATGAGACATATTGGCAAGGAACGCTGAACGTGCATGCAAGGCTTGTTCGAGATCATGCTTGACCTTCAGCAGACCGGCCGTCCGTTCTGTCACGAGGGCCTGTAGGTTGTCACGATGCATGGCAAGCTGTCGTTCGGCCTCGACACGCGCACTGACATCCACAGCCATGCTGAATAGCTCGACGACAGCGCCTTCTATAACAACAGGAAACAGTGTCAGTAGCAGCGTGAGTCGACGGCCATTGGGAAGACGTAAATGGACTTCTCGGGGCCCAAAGGGACGCTTCTCGACCCAAGCATCTTCAACAGCCCGTTCAAAGACTTGCTGCTGGCGCGGCTCAAGAATGATGTCCTGCAACCGGCTACCAAGTGCTTGAGATGCAGTAAAACCAAAGAGGTTTTCGCTGGCCTTGTTCCAATGCGTCAATACGCAATTTCGATTAAAACCCTGCACAGCAACTAATGGCGTTTGCTCAATTGCTGCCGAAAACTCGGCAATGGCACGACGCAACTCCGTGACATCGTGATGAATGCCGACAATCAGGTCCTCTCCATCGGCGCTTCTGGCAAAACGCTCCGTGACAATATAGTTGCGCACGGTATTGCTGACCCGATCAACGAGGCTCAGCTCAAAGACCTGGTCAATTTTTGAAGAAAGTACCGCGGTATCAGCGGCGCTCACGCGCTCAGCTTCAGCTGTAGGCATCAACGCATGAACGGCCTTACCGATCAGTGCATCAGCAGGCAGACCCGCACGCGCAGCATAGGCACGATTCGCCATGATTAGGCGCATGTGTCTGTCTTTAACCAATACGGGCTCTGGAATCACATCGAGTACCGTGCGAATCAATGCAGCCCCGCCTGGGTCTCTTTCACCCTGCCCCTGTCGGTGTTGGCGTTCACGCCAGAACAACAACCAGCCTGTCGCCCCCGTTATGGCTAATACGATAAAAAGTGCGCCCCACAAAGGAGAAACAACGCTTTCTGTGGCCGTTGCAGCATAAGTAGGCCCCGAGGCAACGTATGCCAGCGGGCCGAATCCAACGTGGTAGGTGTAGTCAGCCAGCAGCCTGCAGCGCATAACGAGCCATGGCAGCAAGCATTTCTGGCGCCTCCCCGAGCGACGGCACCACCCGTACCCGTAGCCCCGGGTGGCTGGCCATGGCGGCCTCGGTCAACTTGGGCAAATCTTCGCGCACATGGCTGCCAGCCGAGATGAAAACGGGAACGACAACAACATCGTTAGCGCCGCTGGCGGCAAGCCGGTCTATCGCATCGGCGAAAGACGGTTCCATTAGTTCTAGAAACCCCAGCTCGACCTGCGCATCCGGCTGCTGCTTTTCGATTTCGCTACGCAACAGATGAAACGGCTCAGCCCACGCGGGGTTACGTGAGCCATGTCCAAATAAAACGATGCCTTGCTTCATGTAGTGCTCCGTTCAACAGTGACGCACACAATACCGTGGTTTTGCAGCGCTTGGGCACCCGCCAGCCCAAAGCAGACAAGGCATTGACAGACATAAGAAAAGCCACTAGAATCTTCGGTTCTTTGTAGTACTTTTAACGGAGTTCCCTATGTACGCGGTCATAAAAACCGGTGGCAAGCAGTATCGTGTTGTCGCTGGCGAAAAACTTAAAGTAGAACAGATACCGGCAGACGTGGGCGCAGAAATCACTTTGGATCAGGTACTTATGGTCGGTGAGGGTGAGTCGGTGAAAATCGGCACCCCATTGATCAACGGTGCAACTGTAACTGCCAAGGTGATTGCGCACGGTCGGCACGATAAGGTCAAGATCTTCAAAATGCGTCGTCGTAAGCATTACCAGAAGCATCAAGGCCATCGCCAGAACTACACCGAAATCGAGATCAGCGGCATCGCCGGCTAATCTTTAGCACTACTGACAGAATCAAGGAGCCAGCACCATGGCACACAAAAAAGCAGGCGGCAGTTCCCGTAACGGCCGCGACTCAGAATCGAAGCGACTTGGCGTCAAGAGCTTTGGTGGTCAACTCGTTTCCGCTGGCAGCATTATTGTCCGTCAGCGCGGCACCCGTTTCCACGCTGGCGACGGCGTTGGCATGGGCGTAGATCACACCCTGTTCGCCAAGATCGAAGGTACCGTTCAATTCGTCGTCAAGGGCGCTGAACGTCGTAAGACTGTTGTTATCGTTCCAGTCGCTGCTTAATTTAAGCAACTTCTGAACAGGCAATACTCGAAGCCCTATCCCTTGCGGGTAGGGCTTTTGTTTTTTAGTCTCTGCATTTTTAGCCCCAAGCACACGAACCATGAAATTCTTTGACGAAGCGAAAATCGAAGTTGTCGCCGGCGACGGCGGTAATGGCGCAGCTACGTTCCGTCGCGAGAAATTTATCCCTTTCGGCGGACCAGACGGTGGTGATGGTGGCCGAGGCGGCAGTATTTACGCTGTTGGCGATCGCAATCTAAACACCCTGATTGATTACCGCTATACGCGCATGTTTCGCGCGGAACGCGGTGAAAATGGCCGCGGTGCCGATTGCTACGGCAAAGGCGGAGAAGATCTTGAGTTGCGTGTTCCTGTTGGCACGATCATTACTGACGCTAATACGGGTGAGCTCATCGCAGATCTAGCGCGTGACGGACAACGTGAGCTAATTGCACGCGGCGGCAAAGGCGGTCTAGGTAACCTTCACTTCAAGTCCAGCACCAATCGCGCACCTCGCCAAAAAACTCCAGGCGAAGAAGGTGAGCACCGCGAGTTAAAAATGGAGCTCAAGGTATTAGCGGATGTTGGTTTGCTGGGTATGCCAAATGCCGGCAAGTCGACCTTTATTCGTGCGGTATCTGCAGCAAAGCCAAAGGTTGCGGACTATCCATTTACCACCCTGCACCCAAATCTTGGTGTTGTCCGTGTAGATGACAACCGCAGCTTTGTGATCGCCGACATTCCCGGATTGATCGAAGGCGCGGCGGAAGGGGCTGGCCTTGGCCATCGTTTCCTTAAGCATCTGCAACGCACTGGCCTTTTGCTACATATCGTTGATGTCGCGCCTTTTGATGAGAGCGTTGACCCGATTCGCGAAGCACACGCGATTATTGAAGAGCTTCGTAAGTACGACGAAAACCTCTATAACAAACCACGCTGGCTCGTGATCAACAAACAGGACCTTATTCCAGTAGACGAGCGTAGCGAACGTATTGCAGCGCTGGTCAGTGGCTACGGCGTAGTCGATAAGCACTTTGTTATTTCCGCAATCAGCGGTGATGGTTGCAAGGCATTAACCTACGCCATCATGGAACATCTAGAATCCCTGCCTCGCGCTCTCGCGAGCGACATTGATACTGAAGCGGATACAGATGAGAAAGCAGATCTCGAATAGTCAGCGCCTTGTTATCAAGGTAGGTAGTGCGCTCGTCACCAATAATGGTGCGGGACTCTCGCCTGAGTTTATTGCCAGCCTGGCTCACCAGATGGCTTTGTTGCGTGGCCAAGGAAAGCAACTTCTGCTTGTCACTTCGGGCGCAATTGCGGCCGGGATGCAGCGATTGGGTTGGAGCAGTAGACCCCATTCAATACACGAGCTTCAAGCTGCTGCTGCTGTAGGGCAAATGGGCTTGGCTACTGCCTATGAAAGCGCATTTGCCTCCCACAAAATTAACACTGCACAAGTATTGCTGACGCATGAGGACTTGGCTGATCGTACACGCTATTTGAATGCGCGCTCAACACTGCAAGCCTTGCTAGAGTTAGACGTCATTCCCATCATTAATGAGAATGACACGGTCGTCACTGATGAAATTAAGTTTGGCGACAACGATACACTTGGCGCTTTGGTTGCAAACCTTATTGAAGCAGATGCGCTGATTATTCTCACTGACCAGCAAGGTCTTTACAGCGCTGACCCACGCAACAACCCAGACGCTGTGTTCATTCACGAGGGCCGTGCAGACGATCGTCAATACGAAGCCATGGCAGGCGGCGCCGGTACGGGCATCAGTAAGGGTGGAATGATCACTAAGATCAAGGCTGCTCAACGTGCTGCACGTAGTGGAGCCCACACTCTGATTGCCAGTGGGCGTGAAACTGATGTTCTCCCACGACTATCAAATGGAGAGATATTAGGCACACTGCTTTATGCAACCTCGACGCCCCTAGCGGCGCGTAAGCAATGGTTGGCAGATCATCTCCAGCTCGCCGGAACTGTTCAACTGGACAGTGGTGCTATCGCAGCACTACAGATCGGTAAAAGTCTGCTTCCAATTGGCGTAGTTCAAGTTGTTGGCGACTTCGCACGTGGTGCAGCTGTCGCGTGCCGAGACGCTGAGGGTAATGAAGTCGCGCGTGGTTTGATCAATTATTCGAGTTCAGAAGCTAGACGCATCGCTGGACATGGTAGCGAAGAAATTGAGCAGCTTCTTGGCTACGTTGATGAAGAAGTACTCATCCATCGAGATAACTTAATCTTGATCTAATCTGCGCCCAGATTACCTATCATTCTGTCAGCGCCCAGCGCGATTTATAAGCCAACGATGTAGTTGGCTTTTTGCATTGGAGCGGGGAGCGGGATCGTGCAGATTGAGAAGCAAGCACAGACACGCGGGGGCCTTCAGCACTCCCGTAGTGCTTCCGATCTAAATCAAGCCAACGTTTAGGGCCGCCGCGCAATCGTATTCTTACAGAGATCGCTTGAGATTGATTAAGCACGACCAGGAATCGACGAAGCACAAAGTAAAAAAGCCCCAGTTCAATAAGAACTGAGGCTTTTTTGGAATGGGGACTCTGGCGCTGACCTACTTTCTCACAGGCAATCTGCAATATCATCGGCGCGGAGGTGTTTCACGGTCC
>LNDZ01000017.1 GCA_001464495.1 Betaproteobacteria bacterium Ga0074130 | reverse complement strand
TAGCGCCATAGGCTATCAAACCCCTGACCAGTTCGCAGACAGTTTTTTTAACCGCAAACTCTAAATGTATTTCGGACTAAATCGGGGAGCAGGTCAGCGGCTCCGTGAATAAAGCCGACACAATCTGTCGTATCCGCTCGGCAGAAGCGCAACTACTCAGCACCGAACGTTGTGTCATCAATACCGATGCAGCGAAGCCGCGAAGTTCCGCTTTGCGAGAGGGTTCGAAGCCTCATGTCACTGGGGAATGTGAAATCTATTGCTAGAATGTGTGCATGATTCCGTACATTCAGCCCCTCTGTGATTCTTGGAACGCACTCCCACTCGATATACGCTGGTATGTGTGGGCGGCGTCTGGTGCTTTGCTCTTGGTTGTTTTCCTTGGCGCTACTTATCGGTTTATCCGGTATGCCCTTGGCCATAAAAAAGCATTAGGTGCGTGGTATGGGCCTGAGGAATACGATGTTTTGATTCAATCTTTAATCAATGATCAGCAAGCGCAGAGAAGGGCGCTAAATCACGATGAGCTGAAACTGATCCGTGCTCACCTCTTGCCGAAGAACTTCAAGCCCTTGCATAAAGGCAAATACGGCGGATACGTTTGAATCGCTAATGTCTTGCTGGAGACGCCAACATTAGTATTGGCATTTAAAAAGACGATATCCCGTTTTTCCTCGAGAGGTTTGTGGCTAGTGATAAGAAAAAAGCGCTGATTGTCGTCAGCGCTTTTTTCTTGGGTGCAGCGAGTGTCTTACTTGCGGCGTTTCGGTGGCTCACCCGTCCGTTGGGTCATGGCGACATTGAAGCGCTGACCTTGCCCCACCCGTCCGGCGCGCTTGCCGGTGCCAGTGCGACTACCCGTGGCGCGGCTGCCGCCCGCATCGGAACGGCCGAGCCCCGTACCGGCGGGCTGGAATGAGGGCACCAGATGCTTCTTCCCATTACCGATCAAATCAACCCGGCCCATGGCACGCAAGGCATCGCGCAGCGCCGGCCAGTTCTCAGGATCGTGATAACGCAGGAAGGCCTTGTGCAGCCTGCGCTGGCGACCTGAACGGACGGCGCCAACGTGCTCCGATGTTTCGCTGACTTTCTTGAGCGGGTTCTTTTCCGTGTGGTACATCGCCGTGGCTAACGCCAGCGGTGTGGGTAGGAAAGTCTGTACCTGGTCGAGACGGAAATTGTTGGTCTTGAGCCAGATGGCCAGATTCAGCATGTCCTCATCGGTGGTGCCTGGGTGCGCGGCGATGAAGTAGGGGATCAGGTATTGCTCCTTGCCCGCTTCTTTTGAGAACTTCTCGAACATCTGCTTGAACTTGTCGTAGGCCCCCATGCCGGGCTTCATCATCTTCGACAGGACGTTCTGCTCGGTATGTTCCGGTGCAATCTTGAGATAGCCACCGACGTGGTGGGTGACAAGTTCCTTCACATACTCAGGCGACCGGACTGCTAAGTCGTAGCGCAGACCAGAACCAATCAGGATCTTCTTTACGCCGGGAATCGCGCGCGCTTTGCGGTAGAGGCCGACCAGCGCTGAGTGATCAGTATTGAGGTTCTCGCAGATGTCCGGATAGACGCAGGACAACAGGCGGCAGTTGGACTCGATTTTCTTGTCCTTGCAGGCCATGCGGTACATGTTCGCCGTCGGGCCGCCGATGTCGGAGATGACGCCGGTAAAGCCCGGCACCTTGTCGCGGATTTCCTCGATTTCCTTGAGGATGGATTCTTCCGAACGGCTCTGGATGATGCGGCCTTCGTGTTCGGTGATCGAACAGAAGGTACAGCCACCAAAGCAGCCGCGCATGATGTTGACGGAGAAACGGATCATTTCCCATGCTGGAATCTTGGCGTCGCCGTAGGCCGGATGGGGCGCGCGTGCGTAGGACAGGTCGTAAACACCATCCATCTCGGGTGTGCTTAGCGGCAGCGGCGGCGGGTTCAGCCACACGTCGCGCTTGCCCGGCCCGGTGCCGTGAGCCTGCACAAGTGCACGTGCATTGCCCGGATTCGATTCCAAGTGGAAGGTGCGCGAAGCATGGGCGTAGAGGATGTCATCACCCTGTACGGTTTCATACGATGGCAGACGGACCACGGTCTTGGCACGCTCCATCTTGCGTTGCGCCTGACGCTCAGACTTGGCGTTAAGCGCAGCGGTTAGCTGGGCGTCCAGCTTGACGGTAGCCGTTGCAACCGGTGGTGTGGCCGTCTTGGCCGGCTCCATTGCGTATGGGTCGGGATGTTGGGTCAGCGGTGCGCCGGGGGTGTCGACGGTGGTCGAGTCGACCTCGGTCCAGTCTTCCGGGTGCCAGCCGTGCGGGACCATGTAGCCGGTACCGCGAACGTCACGGATATTCTCGATTGGCTCACCCTTGGCGAGGCGGTGTGTGACCTCCACCAGGGCTCGCTCGGCATTGCCAAACAGGAGCAAGTCGGCCTTGCTGTCCGGCAGGATGGAGTGGCGCACCTTGTCTGACCAATAGTCGTAGTGTGCGATGCGGCGCAAAGAGGCCTCAATGCCGCCGATGATGATGTTGGCGTCGGGGTAAGCTTCGCGGCAGCGTTGGGAATAAACAAGCACCGCGCGATCTGGCCGCTTGTGTGGCTCTGCGTTCGGCGTGTAGGCGTCGTCGGAGCGGATTTTCTTGTCCGCTGTATAGCGGTTCACCATCGAATCCATATTGCCGGCGCTGACGCCGAAATACAGATTGGGTTTGCCTAGCACCTTGAATGCGTTGGCCGACTGCCAGTCTGGCTGGCTGATGATGCCGACGCGAAAGCCCTGCGCTTCTAGCAGGCGCCCGACCAGTGCAATGCCAAAGCTGGGGTGGTCGATATAGGCATCGCCATTGACCAGAATGATGTCGCAGGAGTCCCAGCCGAGCGTGTCCATCTCGGCACGCGACATGGGCAGGAAGGGGGCAGTACCGAAACGTTTTGCCCAATACGGGCGATACGAGAACAGCGGCTTGGGGATATTTTTTGGCGCGGGGGCATTCATCCGCGCATTTTACAGGCTGGACAGTGACTTAGCTCTGTTTCCAGCGGCTTTGCGCGGATAAATGTTTGGCCAGAAAGTCCATTTGATCGGTAAGGATATTGCGGTTTGAAAGGATCAGATACTCGGCCTTGTTGGGCACATAGGGTGCGTAGAGCAGTGGCATGTGGGCCTCTTCAGGTGTGCGCCCACTCTTGCGCTGATTACAGGGGCGACAGGCGGTGACGACATTCATCCAGCGATCGAGCCCCCCTTGCGACACAGGTACGACATGGTCGCGGGTCAAGCGCGAACCGAGCATGTGGTCGCCGCAGTAGGCGCAGATGTGGCGGTCACGGCTGAAGAGTTCGCGGTTGGACAGGGGCGGTGTCTGATGCATCGTCTTCGACAGAATCGACTTGCCCTTGATGGCAATGATGCTGTTGGTGGCGATCTGCGAGCGTTCACCGGTGATGCGATTGGTGCCGCCCTGGAAAGAGAAGTGCTGGTCGCCCGCTTCCCACGCGACCAAATCCTTGGCTTGATAAACACAAGCCATCTGCCAGCTCACCCAGCGATGCGGGGTGCCGTACATGTCGAGTGTCAGGATCAGGGGCGAAGCGGGCATACTGTGTTCCTCAAGATCAGTGAAATCGGGAATCAGGTCAGTGGTTTAACTGCTGCGGCCTGTGCACTATGACAATAGCCTAGCAGAGGGCTTGCGACTTGCAAACTGGCGATTACCGTAGATTTGCTGGGCATTTCTTGGACTGGATCAGACACTGGCAATGGCCGGTGCTGCTTTCCGTCCTTGTGCATGTGGTTTTATTCTGGCCGACATCCATGCAGGAAAGTGCAGCCCAGAACCCGACGCTGCGCGCAAAGCTCAAGAATGCCGGGGTGATGTCGCAGGCCGTACCACCCAACGATTCGGTCGTTGCACCGCAACCCCTTAAGCCGCCCGTGACTGCGCCACAGCGCACTTTGTCTACGCCTGTTCGACCTGAAGTTGTGCCCACACAGAGCGAGCCGGTCGCACAGTCACCCAAAATGCAATGGCAACTGCCAACGAATACCGGGGTTGATGCGGGTGGCTTACGTGAGTACCGAATCAGGCTGGCGGCAGCCTTGCTCGCACAGCTGCGCGCTGGCCTGCCGGCTGAGACGCAAGGGCGGTTGGAAGTTGGCGTTGCCGTGTCTGCCCAAGGCCAAATAGAAGAGGCCATGCTGCTGCGCGGCAGTGGTCAGCCTAGCCTAGATGCAAAGGTATTGGCGGCCCTGCGAAGTAGTACGCAACAGTTGGGTGTCCCCGCTAGCCTTGCTGGCCAGCGCTTTGCTGTGATTCTGCCGATTGAAGTGGGCTTGCCACTTACGCAGGAGGTGGCGCGCTGATTTCGAGGCTGCGGAACGGGAAGTGGTTCTGTTTGCGATCAGCGAAGAAATGCTGCAGTGTCAGCTTGATGGTCCGAAACGCGATGTCATCCCAAGGAATTTCATCTTCGGCAAAGAGGCGCGCCTCCAGCGTTTCCTCGCCTGGGGCAAAGTTCGGAGACAGCAGTCTGGCGCGGTAAATACCGTGAATCTGGCTGATGTGCGGCACACTGATCAGTGTGTAGAGTTCCTGTAGCTCAATGTCAGCGCCAGCTTCTTCGTCGGTTTCGCGTAAAGCGGCCTGAGCAGTACTTTCGTTGTTTTCCATAAAGCCTGCAGGCAGCGTCCAATAACCCAGGCGGGGTTCGATGGCGCGCTTGCACAGCAACACCTTGTCCTGCCACACGGGTAGGGTTCCCAACACCAGCTTGGGATTGTCATAGTGAATCTCACCGCAACTGTTGCAGCACTGACGCAGCAGGCTGTCGCCGGGTGGGATGCGATATTCGGTGAGCTTGCCGCATGCGCGGCAATAGCTGTGTGAGGATGACATGTCTTGAATTCTAGCCGGCATCTTGGGGCTTATGGTGCGAGGTGTGGCGCCAAGGCCGCCTATAATTGACCTTAAGCGCAAAGAGGCTGATATTTGCTAGAGGCCTTTACGTAAATGAACTAGGCTAGGCGTGGGCATGACGAATAATAAATACATGGGCCATCGACATGGTGGGCTGGCAACAACTTCCTTGGGAGCGCTATGAGTACGCCGGAGTTGTCGAAATTTGAGCAGATGAAGGCGAATGGTGAGCTGCCCTCACCCAAGGGGTCTGCGCTGGCTATCGTGCGCCTGACTCAGCGCGATGATGCTTCCTTCAACGATCTTGCCAATGCTGTAAAAACCGACCCTGCATTTGTTGGCCGCCTAATTAAGGCCGCCAACGGCGCCAGTCTTGCCCGCCGTCGCCCGGTGGCATCCATTCAGGAGGCGCTGACGATTCTCGGTTTGCCTGCCGTTCGCGGCTTGGCGCTGGGTTTTTCCCTTGTCTCCACCTACCGTAGTGGCACCTGTGCCAATTTTGACTACGGGCAGTATTGGTCGAAATCCTTGGTGCGTGCCATTGCGCTGCAGGCTGTCTCCGTCAGGACGCATCATCTGTCTGCAGAGGAAGCCTTCTGCTTCGGCTTGCTCTCGAACATCGGTGATCTTGCATTGGCGACGCTGTATCCCGAAGAGTTCTCGCGAATTCTGGCGGAAAGTGAGGGCAGCCCTCGTAGCGTCTTGCTGAGCCGTGAGCGTACGGCCTTTATGTTGGACAGTAATGCCCTGACTGCTGCGATGCTGCAGGACTGGAGCTTGCCCACCCCCTTTGTTTCGGTCGTGGGCTTTTTAGATCGCCCCGAGACGGCGACTTTTGCTGAGGGCTCGCGCCAAGCCAATATGTTGCAGTCGCTTGTGCTAGCGCAACATGTTGCTGAGGTATGTGTGGCGCAGGAGGATGGGCGACGCAGCATGGTGCCCCAGCTTTACCTGTTAGGTGGGCGTTTATCCCTCGATTCAGAAGCGCTGACGCAGATGTGTGATCAGGTCGCTGCGGAGTGGCAAGAGTGGGGCGCGTTGCTGAGTGTGGATACCGCACCAATACCGCCATTCGAAGAGCTCTCGAAGTTGCCGCCTCTGCCAAAAATGGTTCATGCGATCGACCCCGAGCAGGCGCAGCAAGAGCAGTACAACATGCGGGTTCTCGTGGTCGATGACGATGCCAGTATGCGTGCTGTGCTGTCAGCCTTGCTGTCGCGCGCGGGTCATGAGGTTTTTGTTGCGGGAAATGGTCGCCAAGCATTTGAAATGGCTTTGGATCTTCGTCCGCAGATCATGATCGCCGATTGGATGATGCCGGAGATGGATGGTCTGGAGCTGACCGTTGCATTGCGGCAGACCCGTATTGGACGCGCTGTTTACATCATGCTGTTGACCGGAGTAGAGGACGACAATCGTTTGGTGGATGCTTTCGAAGCGGGGGCCGACGACTTTATCAGCAAGCCGCTGAAGCCCAGAGTACTTGAGGCGCGCTTGCGCGCAGGGCAGCGCGTGGTGCTTTTGCAGCAGGAAATTGAGCGGGATCGTACTGACATCCAGCGCTTTGCTGCCGAACTAGCTGTAACCAATCGGCGACTGCAGGAAATGGCGCAGACTGACTCGCTGACCGGGATGCCAAACCGTCGCTACGCGATGGATCGCCTGCAGCAGGAATGGGCAGAGTCGGTTCGCACCGGGCGTAGCCTAGGATGCTTGGTGGTTGATATTGATGACTTCAAGGGCATCAATGATAATAACGGCCATGATGTTGGTGATGCCGCATTGAGGCTCGCGTCGGCAGCAATGAAGAGTGCCCTACGGGCCAATGATGTGGTGTGCCGCACCGGGGGCGATGAGTTTCTGGCGATCTGCCCCGACACGTCACTGGAATCGGCGATTGTCTGTGCTGAGCGGGTTCGCACCGCTGTTTCAGCACTTCGAATCCCATCCTCATCGGGGGAAATCGGCATGAGTGTGAGTGTCGGTGTGGCTGTTAGGGATGCAGATATGGCCAATCCCGATGCTCTCGTCAAGGTTGCCGATCAGGGGGTGTATCAGGCGAAGGCTGTAGGCCGAAACCGGTATGCGGCGACACAAAGTACGGGGTTAAACAAAAAATAGAGACCCGGTCGAAATCCGTTGACTAATCATTTGTGTAGCTGATTTTTGTAAGGTTTTTTCTTACAGAATGCCTGTAACTGAATTCGACAACAAATAGACAAAAGCGACGATATTCCTTCTTGTCATTCCCTGTGAGAATGGATTCACTGCCGCAGAGGGCATCCGGTTGGGTGTTCAAGTGCGGTCCTCTACTCAGGAGTGCATGATGAATCCGACTGACACCTATAACGATATCAAGGAAGTCAATCTTGCTTACCTGATGCTGGCACAGAATATGGTGCGATCGGATCGTGAAGGCGCCATTTTCCGTCTCGGTATCAGTGTGGAGATTGCCGATATTATCGAACGTCTGACCCCGGGTCAGGTGCTTAAGATGGCCAGCTCAGACATGCTGGTTTGCAACTTCCGTTTTGATGACACCCTGTTGTTGAATCTCCTCTCCAACCACGAGCGTGATCGTGGTGTGGGTCAGATTCATGCTGCCATTCTGGCAGCAGGCAAGCCGGTTGAAGTTGTCGCGTGAGTACCGGAGGGCGTATGCGCAACAAGTCCGTCATCTCCGAGGCGCGAGATATTCGCCTTGCCATTGATCTGATCGAGCTGGGTGCCCGCCTGCAGATGCTGGAAGCCGAGACCAACCTCTCGCGCGAGCGCCTGCTCAAGCTTTACAAGGAAGTGAAGGGTGAGTCGCCACCTAAGGGCATGCTGCCGTTCTCGACTGATTGGTTCATGACTTGGCAGCCGAATATCCATGCGTCGCTGTTCATGGCTTACCACCGCTTCCTCGGTAAGCATACCGAACTCAAGGGGCTGGAGCTGATCATCAAGTCTTATCGCATGTACCTTGATCAGACCCGTCGTTGCGGTATGGATATGGTGTTATCGCTGACCCGTGCCTGGACCATGGTGCGCTTCTTTGATGCCAATATGCTGCAACTGGCCACCTGCCGCGAGTGCAGTGGAGAGTTTGTATCGCATGCCTACGACCCAACGAAGGGTTATGTGTGTGGTCTTTGCCACATGCCCGCCCGTGCAGGCAAGACGCGTCGCGCTGCCGAAGCGCGCGCCAATGAGGCAGCACAAGCCGCCGCAGCGCACTAACTGTCGCGGCAGTCATACACAAGGCCCGGGGCAGCCCCCCGGGCTTTGCTTTTTTGCGGGCTGTGCGCAAACGCGGTTTCGATTTACGGCTATTATCTAGACTTATCCATGAGATTAGTCAGGTGCCGTCTCCGATTGAGCGCGGCCCATTCAAGCGGGGGAATTGATGTTACTGCTGGTCGGCTATGTCATTATTTTGGCCGCCTCTGTCGGCACCTATGCGGTGCACGGCAGTCTGGCTGCATTGTGGGTTCCTCTTGAATACCTTGCTATCCTCGGTTTGACGATTGGCGGTTTTGTTGCTGGTAACGGCACCAAGGCAATCAAGGCAACCCTTGCCGCATTGCCTTCGGTGCTCAAGGGTTCGAATTTGAACAAGGCGCTCTACATGGAGCTCTTGGCAATGTTGTTCGAGGTTCTTGCCAAGGTGCGTAAAGAGGGCTTGATGGCGATTGAAAGTGACATTGAGTCGCCTGAAGCCAGCCCGATCTTCTCCAAGTACCCCTCAATCTCTTCTGATCACCATGTGATGGAGTTCATTACCGACTATCTGCGCATGATGGTGGGTGGCAATTTGAACGCCTTCGAGATCGAGAATTTGATGGACATCGAAATCGAGACGCACCATCACGAAGCCCATGTGCCTGCTCACGTCATGAGCAAGGTGGGTGATGCAGTGCCAGCCTTCGGTATCGTGGTGGCGGTGATGGGGGTGGTGAATGTGATGGGTTCGGTCGGCGAGCCGCCGGCTGTGCTGGGGAAGATGATTGGTGGCGCCCTAGTGGGTACCTTCCTAGGGATTCTGGTCTCCTACGGTTTCGTGGCACCAATTGCTGGTCAGCTTGAGCAGAAGGCTGAAGAGGGCGGCAAAATCTATCAGTGCATCAAGGTGGTGTTGTTGGCCAGCATGAATGGCTATGCCCCGCAGGTTGCAGTCGAGTTTGGCCGCAAGGTGCTGTATGCCGGTGATCGTCCGACATTCTCCGAGCTTGAGGAAGATCTCAAGTCGCGCAAGGGCAAGTAAGTTGCAGATGAAACAGGACTGCCGCCATGGCTGAAGATCAGCAGCCCATTGTTGTTAAACGCATCAAAAAGGGCGGCGGTGGCGCCCACGGTGGTGCATGGAAAATTGCCTACGCCGACTTTGTGACGGCAATGATGGCCTTCTTCCTCCTCATGTGGCTCCTCGGGTCAACAGCCAAGGGTGATTTGAAGGGCATTGCCGACTATTTCAATACGCCACTTAAGGTTGCCATGCTTGGCGGTTCCGGTAGTGGTGATGCGACATCAATCATTCAGGGCGGCGGCAAGGATTTGACGCGCGAGCATGGTCAGGTCAAGGCCGGGGACACGACGGATCAGCGGCGCACCATGAACCTCAAGGAAGCTCAGGCGAAATTCGAGCAGCTTGAACGGGAGAAGCTTCAAGGGCTCAAGGCCCAGCTGGAAAAGCTGATTGATGCCAACCCGATACTGTCTCAGTTCAAGAAGCAACTACTGATCGACTTGACGACAGAGGGGCTTCGTATTCAGATCGTCGATGAGAAGAACCGTCCAATGTTCGACTCTGCCAGCTCTGAACTCAAGCCCTATACAAAGGTCATCATGCGCGAGATTGGCAATGCCTTGAATGGGGTTGAGAACCGAATTTCCTTGTCCGGACATACTGATGCCACACCATATGCGGGCGGCGATAAGGGGTTTGGTAACTGGGAGTTGTCAACAAACCGCGCCAACTCCTCGCGGCGCGAGTTGATTGCAGGTGGCATGGCAGAAACTAAGTTGTTGCGGGTGATTGGGCAAGCTTCAACGGTGCTGTTCACGCCGAACGATCCTTATGCAGCAAGCAACCGTCGCATCAGCATCATCGTATTGAACAAGCGAACCGAAGAGTCGATCATGCGTGATGGTAAGCCTGAGATGCCTAATAGCGAAGAGAGCGGATCAGGCGAGCCAGGCGTGTTGAACGTGCCCGCCCGTACCACACAATAAGCGCCCGCTGATTTGCCAAGCCGGGTCGCCGCATACGAGGAGGTAGCGATGACAAAGACAGTGTTGGCGATTGATGATTCAGCTTCGATCCGACAAATGGTGTCGTTCACCCTCAAGAGCGCTGGCTATGAAGTGCTTGAGGCGGTCGATGGCCAAGATGGCCTCGAGAAAGCCAAGAGCCACCAAATCGGCTTAGTGCTGACGGACCAGAACATGCCCCGCATGGACGGGCTTACGCTGATACGTACGCTGCGCACCCTGCCGCAGTACAAGACCACCCCGCTATTGATGCTCACAACGGAATCTTCTGATGACATGAAGCAGCAGGGGCGTGCAGCTGGTGCAACCGGCTGGCTGGTCAAGCCGTTCGATCCGCAGAAGCTACTTGAAGTAGTCAAGAAGGTGATTGGCTGACAAGCCTGGCAGATGCCGTGCGCGATGCCTGGTGCATCTGAGGAGGGAGTGGCGTGTCCTACGACCTGAGTCAGTTTTACCCCGTGTTCTTTGCTGAGGCAGCAGAGCATCTAGATGCAATGGAGTCGCTCCTGTTGGGGCTGAATCACCAAGCACCGGATGCTGAGGATTTGAATGCGGTCTTTCGCACTGCGCACTCCATCAAGGGGGCAGCTGGGACTTTCGGGTTCACAGACATGGCCGAGCTTACGCATATCCTTGAAGGTCTGTTGGATCGGGTACGCAAAGGCGAGCTTGGGTTAAGCGACCCGCTGGTTGATGCGTGTTTGCAGGCTCGGGATGTACTGCATAAGCAGTTAGCGACGCATCGCGATGGTGCGCCCTCAGATCCTGATGCTGCATCGGTCATTGCGGATCGGCTTGCCGCCTTCTCCATATCATTACAAGCACCGCAGTTAGCTTCTACCTCAGCCTCGGTGAGTGCCGGTCTCGTACTTGAGTTTTACTTACCGGGCAGCGTGCCTGATCAGGCACTCCTCGCCGAGAAGTTATGTCGTGAGTTAAGCGACTTTGGCAATACGCATGTGCTGAGTTCCCCATCGGTTGAGGGGCAGTTATGGCGCATTCATATTGAGTCTTGTGAGGATGCCGAAGGCGCTGTCGGGGTGGTCGAGTTTCTTGCTCACGACGTTCACGCGATCACCGATGAAAGCGGCACTATTGCTCAACAGGGGGGCGCGCGAAAGATACAGGAAGAATCTGCCTTTGGTTTGTTTGAGCCTGAGCCTGCACATGCTGACAACGAGGTGGAATCGGCATATGGCTTGTTCAGCGAGAACATGCCCACGCCAAATGCGGACAGTGGCGATGACAGTTATGGTTTTTTTAGCGCCCTGCCGCCCATTGCCGAAACTATTACACCGCCCGCTAATAAGCGCCTTGCGGCCAATGTCGACACCACCATTCGTGTAGGGGTGGACAAGGTCGATCTGATTATTAATCAGGTTGGGGAGCTGGTGATCACCCATGCCATGCTGCAACAGATAGCCAGCGCACTTGACCCGGTCACTTTTGAGCGGCTCCACAATGGTCTTGCCCAATTGGAGCGAAATAGTCGTGATTTGCAAGCATCTATCATGACGATGCGCATGGTGCCGATATCCATGGCGTTTAGCCGCTTCCCACGAGTAGTGCGAGATTTGTCAGTGAAACTGGGCAAGCAGGTTGAACTGAAAATTTCAGGTGAGTCTACGGAGCTTGATCGCGGCCTGATCGAGCGCATTATTGATCCGCTGACGCATCTGATTCGGAATGGCCTTGACCACGGGATTGAGTCCCCGGTCCAGCGTCGTGCTAAGGGTAAGTCCGAAGTGGGCTTGATTACGCTCAAGGCGTATCAGCTGAGCGGCACGGTCGTGGTCGAGGTGGGTGATGATGGGGCCGGTTTGGATCGTGCCCGTATCCTTACCAAAGCCCGCGAGCGTGGCATGCAGGTGCATGATGCTATGAGCGACCAAGCGGTGTGGGCGCTCATATTTGAAGCCGGATTTTCGACTGCCGATGTGGTGACAGATGTGTCAGGCCGTGGTGTTGGTATGGACGTGGTGAAAAGAAACATCACTGCGCTCGGCGGGCGAATTGATATTGAATCGATGGTCGGTATCGGTACTCGTATGACGGTACGTCTGCCACTGACGCTGGCGATTGTGGATGGTATGTCGGTGGCTGTCGGTGGGGAGAGTTACATTATTCCTTTGGGGTATGTACTGGAGTCGCTGCAACCAGATGACGCCATGGTCAAGCGGATGGGCGGGGTGGAGCGACTGATTCAAATACGCGAAACCTACGTGCCGTTGATTGTGCTGCACGAGCTGTTCGGGGTTCGTAACGCACTCACTGACTTTAGTCAGGGCATCATCGTTTTACTTGAAGTTGATGGTCGGCGTGCAGCAGTGTTTGTAGATGCCTTGCTGGGGCAGCATCAGGTTGTCATCAAAAGCCTCGAAACTAATTACCGCAAGGTCTTTGGAATAGCTGCAGCCACCATCATGGGAGATGGTCGGGTTGCGTTTGTACTGGATGCGGTTGCGCTGGTGAGTAAAGCAAATGCTGCTGTGCAGGCCGCTGCCTGATAGTGTCGAATCGTTAGATCAAGCATCTGGAGCCTATTGAAACGATGTCAAAAGAAGCGCTCGGTCATGAATACCTGAGTTTCCTGCTGGGAGGAGAGGAGTATGCAATCGATATTCTCCGCGTTCAGGAAATCCGTGGCTACGAGGCCGTGACGTCGATTGCCCATGCGCCTGCATTCATCAAGGGCGTGATTAATCTGCGTGGCGCGATCGTCCCGATTATTGATTTACGCATCAAGTTTGGTATCGGGCTCGCTGAGTACACAGCATTTACGGTGGTCATTGTTCTGAATGTTGGCGAGCGCATCGTTGGCATTGTGGTTGATGCTGTGTCTGATGTGCTCACAGTACATGATGAAGCGATTCGTCCGCCACCTGAGCTCACAAGTACAGTGGATCTGCGCTACATCACGGGGCTGGCGATGCTGGATGAACGCATGTTGATTTTGGTTGATATTGAGGGCCTGATGTTGTCATCGGAAATGGCGCTCGTGGATGAAAGCATTTCCTGAAAACCTTGTTAAGTTTCGCAATGCCTGAGCCAATAACAATGCAGCATTCCGTTGTGGAGGAATCATGAGTATTTTTTTCAAACCTGGACGCATACTGATTGAGCATTTTCGTTTTGGTCCAAAGTTTGCCATTGTTGGTCTGGTGTTGTTGCTGCCTTTTTTGGTCTTTTTTGTGTCTAACTGGCAAAGGGTCAGCGAGGATATCGCGCATAGACAACAGGAACGTCATGGGCTCTTGCTGATTGAGTCAGCGATGCGCTTTACGCAGTCTGTGCAATTACATCGCCGTTATGTGCGCGATACGCTTTCCGGCCTGCCTCAGGCGTCTGTGGGGCAGGCAGATATACGACTGAGTGCGGATGAGAGGTTAAGCGACTGGAGTGCGAGGGGGGCTGCGTCTGCAGCCGGTTCGGGTACTGGCCGCTTGTATGAAGAAGCCAAGAGTCAGTGGGCTGCGTTCAAATCGAGCACACCTACAGCAGCCAGTCTGGAGGCTCATGATAGGTTGATAGAGGTTCTGCACCATTACCTCAGTCTGGCTGGCGATAGCGCCAATTTGACCGTTGATCCGGATGCGACGAGCTTCTATCTGCAGGATGCGTTGATCAAGCGCGTTCCCTTGAGTAGTAATGCCTTGGAGCGCTTGCGTTCAGGTGCCATTGTGGCGGCAAGGCAGAAAGCCCTCAGTCCGGACGAGCGCATTGCCTTATCCGTCTGGCTAAGCCGTGCGCAAGAGGCGAATGACGAATTGCAGACAAATCTGACGAAGGCCATACGCAACACCCCAGCTTTGCAAGCGACTTTGGGGCCAGCGGTGAATCTGGTGCGCGAACGTCATGGCCAGTTTCTCCAGGCGGTCAAGCAAGACATTCTGGGTGCTCGTCGCATCCAGCTGGAACCGACAGTCTTGATCGCATTGGCTAATGAAGCAATGAATACAAACCAGCTGCTGTTGGATCAACTGGTGCCCGCCCTCGATCAACGCCTTATTGCGCGTATCGAGCGACTTGAGTCTCGCGTGAAGCTGGAAGCACTCGTGAGTGCCGTGTTCCTTCTCTTGGGCTGGTATCTGTTTGCTTCACTGCGAAGCTCGGTGATTGGGCAGGTGACGCAAATGCGAACTGCTGTTGAGGCGCTGGCTGCCGGAAATTTTTCACAGCCATTGGAGTCGGCTTCGCATGATGAGATTGGCGAGCTGGTTACTGTGTTTGATCGTGTCCGCGACGATCTTGGTCGGCGTATTGAAACCGAGCATCGCCTTTCCGATCAAATGTTGCGGGTAAAGATTGCACTCGACAATGCGGGCACCCCGTTTCGTATTGCCGACCAGTCTGGCACCGTCGTTTATGCAAACACCCAGATGCTCGATGTTTTGCGAAGTATCGAGCCGGAGCTGAAACGTCGAAACCCGGCATTTAGCATTGAGAATTTTGTCGGTAGCAGCATCGGTAATTTGATGTCGAATCCCACTGAGTACCTACATCGACTTGAGGGGCTAAGGAGTCTGGCACTCACTGAGATGGAAATTGGTGGGCGGTTCTTTAACATCACAACCGCGCCAGTTTTTAATGCTCAAGGTGAGCGACTAGGTACGGTTGGCGAGTGGATTGATCGTACCGAACAGGTGGCTGTTGAGAATGAGCTAGCCGAGATCGTTGCAGCGGCAGCAGCGGGTGACTTTTCCAAGCGGGTGAATCTGAATGGCAAATCCGGTTTCTTCCTTAATCTGGGCCGAAACCTAAATCAGTTGCTTGAGGCATGCGATACAGGCTTGCATGCCGTGGCTAACGTACTCCAATCGCTTGCCCGAGGTGACCTTACTCAAGGGTTGCAAGGTGACTATCAAGGCCTGTTTGCACAGGTGCAGCTTGATGCAAATACGACGACGGAGCGCTTGTGCTCTGTGGTCGTGCAGATTCGCGATGCAGCGGAATTAATTAATTCCGCTGCCAGGGAAATTGCTGCAGGTAATACCGACCTGTCGAGTCGTACCGAGCAACAAGCCAGCAGTCTTGAGGAAACCGCCAGCTCTATGGAGCAACTTAGCACCACTGTGCGTCAGAATGCCGACAGTGCCCGTCAAGCCAATGTACTTGCTGCTAGTTCGAATGTGCTTGCGGTTCGTGGTGGGGAAATGGTGCAGCGCGTTGTCAGCACCATGAGTGAGATACAGGCAGGCTCAAATCGTATCGCCGATATTGTTGGGGTCATTGATACGATTGCCTTTCAAACCAATATCCTCGCTTTGAATGCTGCCGTTGAGGCTGCGCGCGCAGGTGAGCAGGGCCGTGGCTTTGCAGTTGTGGCCAGCGAAGTACGCAGTCTGGCACAACGAAGTGCAACCGCGGCCAAGGAGATTCGGGAGCTGATTGCTAACTCGGTTTCCAAGGTCGAGGATGGCGTCACGCTGGTTCATGAAGCCGGGAACACGATATCCAGTGTCGTCAGCAGTTTTGCTGATGTGGCGCGCTTGGTCACCGACATCAGTAATGCCAGCCTCGAGCAGTCGAGTGGTATTGAGCAGGTAACTCAAGCCATCGGAGAGATGGATGATGTGACACAGCAGAACGCTGCCCTTGTCGAAGAGGCAGCTGCTGCGGCAGAAAGTCTCGAAGCACAGGCGCGTGAGCTGGTTGAGGTGGTATCCAGATTCAAGCTCGAAGAAGAGGGGCTTCGAACAGTACCTGCCTCGCTTGAAAGGCCAGTCTTGTCTTCGGCAGCGCCGCAACGCTTGGTCCGTGGTGAGGAGGCTTCACGAGGAGGACGTGCCTACCGGCCACCACAAGGCGGGCTAGGTGATGAGTGGCAAGAGTTCTGATCAGCTGAGTCTCTGGCGTGAATGATTCCTTGTCTATTGGGTTCGCACAGCGCGAATTCGCGTTCACGCAGGCTGATTTTGAGCGTGTGAGACGCCTAATCTATGGGCATGCAGGGATTTCCCTATCGCCGCTCAAGCGAGAGATGGTGTATAGCCGCTTGGCGCGCCGCTTAAGGGCACTTGGGTATGAGCGTTTTGAAGCCTACCTAGATCACCTTGAGGGTGAGGGGAGTGCTGAGCGGGAGGCTTTCGTCAATGCATTGACGACGAATCTGACGGCATTTTTCCGTGAATCGCATCATTTCGACATCCTGCGCGAGCAAATGTTGAAGAGTACCAGCCGCCCGTTTCGCATTTGGTGTGCTGCCGCCTCAACGGGTGAGGAGCCCTACTCGCTTGCGATAACGGCTTGTGAGGCTTTCGATACGCTGCAGCCGCCAGTGTTGATCGTTGCCAGTGATATTGACACCAGTGTCTTGAACACGGCGCGTAGCGGGGTGTACCCGATGGATCGGGTCGAGCGGCTTGAGCCGGAGCGCTTACGACGCTATTTTTTGCGAGGTACTGGTAGCCGGTCGGGCTATGTACGGGTTCGTCCCGAGCTTCAGGGCTTACTTGAGTTCCAGCGTATCAACTTGCTTGATCCCGCATGGCCGCTGCACGGGACATTTGATGCGATATTCTGTCGCAACGTGATGATTTATTTTGACAAAACTACTCAATATGCCGTGTTGCAGCGCTTTAAGCCGTATCTGCTGCCGCAGGGGCTTTTTTATGCCGGTCATTCGGAGAGCTTTCTGAATGCATCGGATCTTTTCCGCAGCATTGGCCGGACGGTCTATGAACATGCCCCATGATCCATCCGGGCAAGCTGAGCACTTTGCCCGTAACCGCTACTACGACCGCGTCTTCGACTACGATGCAGTGAAGATACTGCCGGGGGAGTATTTCATCGCGCCCACTGACATGGTGCTGGTCACCGTACTTGGTTCGTGTGTGACGGCCTGTATCCGTGACCGCGAACAGCGTATTGGCGGCATGAATCACTTTATGTTGGTGGATGGTGATGGCGAGCTGACAAGTGCCTCTGCGCGTTATGGTGCTTATGCCATGGAGATACTAATCAACCACCTGTTAAAGTTAGGTGCGAGGCGCAATAACTTGGAGGCAAAGGTTTTTGGCGGAGGGCGGGTCATGAGTAGCCTAACCTCGTCCATGGTAGGTGAGCGTAATGCGGAATTTGTCTTGCGCTACTTGAAAACCGAGCATATTCCGGTGCTGTCCCAGGATCTACTGGATACCGTGTCACGCAAGGTATATTTTTTCCCGCAGAGCGGGCGTGTTCTGATTAAGCGCTTGACGAGCCTGCACAACGAAACGCTGGCTCGTCGTGAGCGCGAGTATGCTGACAGAATGAGAGGCGCGCCGGTTGCCGGTGCAGTTGAATTGTTTTAGGGGTATTGGCAGTGATCAAGGTTTTGATTGTCGACGATTCAGCAGTGATGCGATCTCTTCTTACTGAGATCCTCTCGGCCACGTCGGATATTCGAGTTGTCGGGGCGGCACCCGATCCGATTGCCGCCCGCGAGATGATTAAGACCTTGAACCCTGATGTATTGACGCTTGACGTCGAAATGCCGCATGTGAATGGGCTAGAGTTTCTGGGGCGACTCATGCGCTTGCGCCCTATGCCGGTGGTCATGGTGTCATCCAGCACCGAGCGTGGATCTGAAAGTACATTGCAGGCGCTGGAGCTTGGGGCCGTTGATTATGTGTCCAAGCCTCGCGCTGAAAGTCCGGCTCAATTACAGCACTATGCGGAAGAGGTTCGCGACAAGGTTCGTGCCGCCTATAGCGCGCATTTGCGGCCACTTGCACGTACGCTTGCGGCAAACCCTCTGGGCGCGCGTGCTGGGGGGCCTTTGCTCCCGCCCACAGTCCTCTCACAGCGCATTCAGGAGCGTCATGTGATTGCGATTGGTGCCTCAACAGGCGGGACGGAGGCCCTGCGTGAGGTTTTGTGCAGTTTGCCGCGCGAGGTCCCGGGCGTGGTCATGGTGCAGCACATGCCCGAAACGTTTACCGGTTCTTTTGCCCGACGTCTTGACAGCTTGTCTGCCTTGACTGTTGTTGAGTCGAAGGGGGGGGAACGCATTCTGCCCGGCCATGCTTACCTGGCCCCGGGTCATTCCCATTTGCGTGTACGGCGTACGCCAGCAGGCTTGATGACCGAGTTGATGGCAACTGCACCAGTCAATCGGCACCGTCCTTCAGTTGATGTGCTGTTCGATAGTGTTGCTGAGCAGATGGGGGCCGCAGCATTGGGGGTGATTTTGACCGGGATGGGCAAGGATGGCGCCCGCGGGATGCTAGCAATGCGTCAAGCTGGGGCGTGGAACGTTGGGCAGGACAAAGATTCATGTGTCGTCTATGGAATGCCGCGTGAGGCGGCTGAAATCGGCGCCCTTGATGAGGTTGCTTCCTTGTCTGAAATAGGGAATCGAATCATGAACCGATTGCGCACACTTGATCGAAGCTAGCCAAGTGCCGTGCATTCGGACATATACTGGAAGCATAAGCACAGAAGCGCTGACCGAGGAGTCTTTACATGCAAGTGACGACCGCAGTGACTGGGGAGGTTGCAACGCTTGGGTTGCATGGGCGTTTTGACTTCAATTCCCACCGCGACTTTCGTGAGGCCACCGAAAACGTTTTGCTAGATAGCGCAGTAAAAACGCTTAATGTTGACCTTGCGCAGGTGGAGTATTTGGATAGTTCAGCCTTAGGTATGCTTTTAATGTTGCGGGACAAAATTAAGGCCAGCAATCGGCGCGTGGCGCTGGTTAATTGCCGCGGCCCGGTCAAACAGGTACTTGAGATTGCGAATTTTGCGAAACTGTTTGATGTAAGTTAATGCAGGCAGCGCTAGATCATCACTATTATGTAAGGGATGAAAAGTGAAAAAATGGAGATGACCTTACTTGGCTTGTCCTCCTGTAGTGCTGTAGGTTCTGCAACGTCAGGCATCTTCGGGAACTGAAAATCGTATTAAATCGCTTCAGATTTTGAAAAAAAGCGTAAGATTTGTACATGCCGGCATAAGGCGCCTGAATAACGGGCCTCAAGCAGGGTACCGGTACCAGCGGCTTCCGCTGTCATTTTTGGGTCAAAGGTGAGTTCATGTCTGAACTGCTAAAGAATATTGATGCGCGTACGCGCCTTGCGGGCACCAACAAGCTCGAAATCTTGCTCTTCTCATTGGGCAATGACAGCCGTACTGGCCGAAGCGAGACCTTCGGCATTAACGTATTCAAAGTGCGCGAAGTGATGCGCACTCCGCCAATTACAGCAGCGCCGGATATGCCAAGCAGTGTCAAGGGGATGGTCTCGCTGCGTGGCGCACTGGTTCCCGTCGTTGATCTTGCTGAATACGTTGGCATGACTTCAGCTAACCCGCGTGAAATCATGATCGTGACCGAATACAACGGCCACACTCAGGGCTTCCTCGTGGAGTCAGTCGATACCATCCTGCGGCTAGACTGGTCGCAGATGCGAGTTCCCCCCGAAATGTTGACCGCCAAGATGGGCGGGCTGGTCACTGCCGTGACGGAGCTACAAGACAATCGTCTGGTGATGCTGTTGGACGTCGAAAAAGTCCTCGCCGAAACGACAAACATTGATGACAGCTTGCAGTTCGTTAGTATTAAGCCGCTCGAGAAGAACGACGACGGTATGGTCGTGTTTGCTGATGATTCGTCAGTGGCGCGAGGCCAAATTCAGCGCACTTTGGAGGCGCTCGGGGTCAAGTATCTTAGTGCAGTGAATGGCCGTGCGGCATGGTCAAAGCTACGTAAGCTGGCTGCCTATGCAGAGTCAATCGGCAAAAAACCCAAGGATCTCATTTACTTGGTGCTCACTGATGTGGAAATGCCGGAAATGGACGGCTATATCTTGACCAAGACGATTAAGACAGATCCTTCTTTTGCAGGGATTCCCATCTTGATGCATTCCTCCTTGTCTTCCAGTTCGAATCAGCAGCTGGGTAAGTCGGTGGGTGTTGATGAGTATGTGCCGAAGTTCGAGGCGCAGCGACTCGCTGAGACCCTAACCCGAGTCATCAAATCGCGGCAGCAGGCGGCAACCGCCGAGCTGAGCGTCTGAGCAGGAGTTTGCACATGGAAATGACCATGGATTCAGGGCTGGCCCATAAAGACTCCTTGCTCGACTCGGTAGATGCAAGAACTAAGTTGGCGGGCTCCAATCGGATGGAAATCCTGTTGTTTGAGCTGGGTACGCACGAGATTTTTGGTATCAATGTATTCAAAGTGCGTGAGGTCTCAAGAACGCCGACCATCACCAAGACACCGAATATGCCGAAAGGGGTCGAGGGGCTCATTAGCCTGCGTGGCAATGTGATCCCACTCATGTCCCTATCTAAAGTGATGCAGCTCGCTGGGGCACCTGATGGTATTGGTGAATCCATGATGGTGACCGAGTACAACAAACGTACCTTAGGCTTTCTCGTGCAGAGCGTTGATCGGATTATTCGTGTCGAGTGGGACAAAGTGCGTGCGCCTGAGTCAGTAACAAGCGGCTCGCATGCCTATATCACTGCAATTACTGAGCTGCCTGACGGGCGCCTTGTGTCCATTGTTGATGTAGAGCAGATCATGGCCAATACGTTTGGCGAGGCCGTGGTTGGCCAGATTGAAAAAATTCCTAATGGCGATGAGCTGAACGTGTTCTTTGTTGATGATTCAACCGTTGCACGGAAAAAAATTGCTGAAGTTCTGGACAAAATGGGTGTCAAGCATCGTCATGCCATGAATGGTAATGAGGCATGGCAGCGCCTGTCAGGCATGGCTTCGCATTCCCAATTGACGGGTCGGAGCCTGCGTGAGGAAGTCAATCTTGTTCTGGTTGATGCCGAGATGCCGGAGATGGATGGCTATGTGCTCACAAAGAACATTAAGAGTGACCCCCGTTTTGCTGGTATCCCCGTCGTCATGCACTCCTCGCTTTCATCTGAGGCCAATCGCGCCATGGGGCGCAGTGTTGGTGTTGATGCGTATTGCGCAAAGTTTGACGCGGATCTTTTGTCCGATACCATACGTCCCCTATTACTGAAATCCCAAAAAGATTGACCTGGAGAAATAGATGCCTGCGGATCCGACCAAGATCAAATTCCTAGTTGTCGATGATTTTTCGACGATGCGGCGGATTGTCCGGAACCTTCTCAAGGAACTGGGCTTCACCAATGTTGATGAGGCTGAAGACGGTGTGGTGGCACTTGCCAAGCTGCAAGGCGGTGGCTTCGATTTTGTCGTCTCGGACTGGAACATGCCAAATATGGACGGATTGACCCTTTTGCAGACTGTACGTTCAGACCCAGCGTTAAAGCATTTGCCTTTCCTGATGATTACGGCAGAAGCAAAAAAAGAGAACATCATTGCAGCAGCACAGGCTGGTGCAAGTGGCTACATTGTGAAGCCCTTTACTGCGGCTACGCTGAACGAAAAGATGGTCAAGATCTTTGAGAAAGTCGGCCTGTAAGTCGGGCGCATGTCGCAAGGAAAGAACATGTCCAATCCAGCGAGTTTTGACGAAACCGGCGACTCCTCTGATCTGCAAGCGCTGTTTGACAGCATTGCCGTAGGGAGTCCTCCGCCGCCCCCGCCGCCGCCAGTAGCGCGTAGCGCCGATCCTTCAGGGGATAGTGACGACTTGCAGGCGCTGTTTGATTCTGTTGCAACAGAGTCTGCTGCCAGCCCAGCAAAAGCTGATGCTGGTGAAGATGATCCTGAAAACGACATGTACAACCGTGTCGGCAGTTTGGCCCGTCAGCTGCATGACTCCTTGCGTGGCTTGGGCTATGACCGTGTCATAGAAGATGCGGCTAGCCAAATTCCAGATGCTCAACAGCGTCTTGCCTACGTGGCGCAGCTTACAGAACAAGCTGCAAACAAGGTGCTGGCCGCAACTGAGGTAGCCCGCCCCTTGCAGGATCAGTTGCTAGTGGATACTGAAGACCTGTCTGCCCGCTGGGACAAGATGTTTGCTAACCAGCTATCGGTGGATGAGTTCAAGCAATTGGCGGCGGATACGCGTGGCTTTTTCAATGCTGCGCCCGCCAAGGTGAAGACCACCAATGAGCAGTTGACTGACATCATGATGGCACAGGACTTTCAGGATTTGACCGGTCAGGTCATCAAGAAGGTCGTAGATCTTGCGCAAGATCTGGAGCGGCAGTTGGTAACCGTCCTGATTGAAGAAATGCCTGCGGATCGCAAGGTTTCGGCACCTGAGGGGCTGATGAATGGGCCGGTCATTTCGACGGCTGGGCGGACTGATGTGGTCACAACGCAGACGCAGGTTGACGACTTGCTGGAGAGCTTGGGTTTCTAAGCCAGCTGGCACAAGGAGAATGTCATGAGCGATTTTCAGGGAATGGAAGACCTTCTGCAGGATTTTCTGGTCGAGGCGACCGATCTGCTGTCGGATGTCGATAACAAACTGGTCGATCTCGAAAAGAGCCCGAGCGATAAGGGGTTGCTCAACGATATTTTTCGCGGCTTTCATACCATCAAGGGTGGCGCTGGATTTTTGAGCGCCACTGAGTTGGTTACCCTTTGCCACCTGACTGAAAATCTGTTTGATCGTCTGCGGAATGGCGAGATCGCAATTACTACCGCGGTCATGGATACCATCATGGAGGCAACCGGAACAGTTCGCGACATGTTCGGGAATCTGGAGCAAGGTGTCCAACCACGGCCCGCAGCGGCCGCATTGTTAGATAATTTGCGGGCGGCTATTGCAGGGGAAGTGGTTGAGACTGTACGGGCTGATGTAAAAGTAGAAGTACCTGCGACGGTCGTTGCGCAAACGGCGCCGACAACTGGGCCGGATTGGGCGAGTTTGCATGGAGCTGTAACGAGCGAGGCCGCTACAATCGTTGCGCCAGCGCCAGCCCCCCCTGTCTTGCATACCGATGTTGCCGGTAAGAGCCCGGAAGAGATTATCCAGCAGGCGGTTGGTCGTCGTGCGACAGATAAACCCGGTGTGCCAGCGGTTGGCGGTCGTCGGGAAACTGAAAAGACCAGCCGGAGTGGTGGTGGCGATAATTCAATTCGCGTCGATACTGTCCGTCTGGACCAGGTATTGAATCTGTCGGGTGAAATTGGCCTCACCAAGAACCGCCTCAACTCCCTGCGCAGCGATATTCTGAACGGTCGAAACGACTCTGACACTCTGCACGCGCTTGATCAGGCCGTGAGTCAATTGGATTTGCTGGTATCCGATCTGCAAAACGCGGTCATGAAAACCTGTATGCAGCCGATTGGCCGCCTGTTCCAAAAATATCCACGGATTGCCCGCGATCTAGCGCGCAGCCTAGGTAAGGATGTTGAGCTTGTCTTGATTGGCGAAGAGACCGAAATCGACAAGACCATGATCGAAGATCTTTCGGATCCGATCATTCACTTGATCCGTAATGCGGTTGACCACGGTATTGAGCCGACCGCCGACCGCCTCGCTGCGGGCAAGCCACCCAAGTCCGAAGTCCGCCTAGAGGCTCGTCAAGAGGGCGATCACATCCTGCTGCTGATCTCTGATGATGGCCGCGGTATGAACCCTGAAAAGTTGCGTGCAAAAGCCCTAGAAAAGGGTTTGATCACTGACGAAGAGGCCAATGTCATGGATGAGCGCCAGAGCTTCAATCTGGTGTTTTTGCCCGGCTTTTCGACCAAGGATGCGATTACCGATGTGTCCGGGCGTGGGGTCGGGATGGATGTGGTTAAGACCAACATCCAGAAGCTCAATGGCTCGATTGAAACCAAGTCGGTACTGGGCAAGGGCACAACCTTTGTTATTTCGCTGCCACTGACCTTAGCGATTCTGCCGGTGCTGCTTGTGCAGCTCGGGCAGCAGCCATTTGCGGTGCCACTGTCGATGGTGCGTGAAATTCTGCCAATCGATGTCAGTGAGGTTCAGGAAGTCGGTGGCCGCGCGACCATGGTGGTTCGCGGTGAAGTTATGCCGATCTATCCCCTCAATTACATGCTCGGATGGGTGCCTGAGCGAGTGCCTGAGTATGGGGTGCTGATGCAGACAGCTGAGCAGACCTTCATTCTTGCAATTGATGGATTCATGGGGCGTGAAGATGCCGTGATCAAGTCGTTGGATGATTTCCGTCCCAAGGGGGTCGCGGGCGTCACGACCCTGTCGAATGGTCAAATTGTGCTGATTTTGGATATCAAGGAATTGATTGGCGATCTCGGTGATGGGCGTGGGGTCCCGCGTTCAATTTTCCAAGCGGCAATTAGCATTGCTGCCTAGCCGATAGGTCGAGCCTCTTAGCGGCGATGTAACGAAAGTCGCCTCCCATTTCCGCATGCGGAAATGGGAGGCGATTTGCCATTTGTTCGGCACCTTTCTTTCCTCTCCGGCCGGCAATAATTGCCGCATGAGAGGGGAATTCCTTGGCTGAAGAGAGCGATCTCGAGAAAACAGAACCCGCGTCTAGTCGGCGGCTGGAGCAGGCCCGTGAAGAAGGGAACCTGCCCCAGTCGCGCGAACTCATGGCGTTTATGGTTCTGGCAGCCGGTATGGGCGGCCTTTGGGCAATGAGTGGTTGGCTGGCTAGTCGGACATCAGCATTGATGCGTGAAGGCTTGACGATCACAAGGGATCTTGCCTTCGATCCTGCCCTCATGTTTTCCCGCTTCGTGCATCAAGCCAGTGAGGGGTTAATTACAGTGGCCCCACTGTTTTTACTCACCATCGTTGGGGCAATTGCTGCACCCATCATGATTGGCGGATGGAACGTTTCGAGTAAACCGCTTGAACTTGATTTCACGAGAATGAGCCCGCTTAAGGGGATAAAGCGGATATTTTCGATGGAAGGCGTTGGCGAGCTAGTAAAGGCGGTTCTGAAGTCCCTCGTAGTGGGGATTGCCATTTGGTGGACCATTCGCCACGAGCAGGACACTCTGTTTGCATTGATCAATATGCCGCTCGAGGCAGGCGTGCCGGAAATGATTCACGAGCTGCTAGTCGCCAGTCTAATGATTGTTGGCGGCATGGCCATCATTGTGGCGATTGATGTGCCGTTTCAGCTCTGGCAATACTACGCCAAGCTCCGCATGACAAAAGAGGAGTTGAAGCAGGAAGGTAAGGAGCAAGACGGTAATCCGGAGGTCAAGGGGCAGATCCGTCGCCAACAACGTGAGATGGCGCGTCGCCGTATGATGCAAGATGTGCCTACGGCCGATGTGATCGTCACCAATCCGACTCACTTTGCTGTTGCTCTCAAGTATGACGGCGAGCGTATGGCAGCCCCACAAGTTGTGGCTAAGGGGATGAATCTGATTGCAGCGAATATTCGTGAGCTTGCTGCCGAACACAATGTGCCCATTCTCGAGGCTCCCCCTCTGGCGCGAGCCTTGTACCACCATGCCGATGTTGGTGAGCAGATACCTTCAGCCCTCTACACCGCAGTGGCCGAAGTGATGGCCTATGTTTATCAGTTGGCTCAGTATTTCGGAGCGACGCAGCCTGGCGTCAGTAAGCCAGAGGTCCCGCGTGACATCTTCGTACCCGAGGCGCTCGATCCTGGCAGTCCGGATGAGGTGGCAGCGTGAACCAAACCTTGACTGACATCCGCAAGTTCTTGTTAGGCGGGAATGCACGCCTATTGGTGGCCCCGCTACTCATCGTCATGATTTTGGCGATGATGGTGTTGCCGTTACCAACATTTATTCTAGATCTGTCTTTCACCTTCAACATTGCATTGTCGATCATGGTTCTGCTGGTGGCGATGTACACCATGAAGCCACTCGACTTCTCAGCATTCCCAACGGTACTGCTGGTGACAACACTGCTACGTTTGTCTTTAAATGTGGCATCGACGCGAGTCATCTTTTTGCATGGACATACCGGCCCTGGCGCTGCAGGGGAGGTGATCGAGGCGTTCGGGCACTTTCTAGTCGGTGGTAACTACACTGTCGGTATTATCGTTTTCGTCATCCTCACCGTAATTAACTTTGTGGTAATTACCAAAGGTGCCGGCCGTATTGCTGAAGTGGCTGCGCGCTTTACGCTGGATGCAATGCCAGGAAAGCAAATGGCAATTGATGCTGACCTGAATGCCGGGTTGATTGGTGAGGACGAAGCGCGCAAACGACGTGCTGAAATATCGCAAGAAGCCGACTTCTTTGGCTCGATGGACGGTGCCTCTAAGTTTGTTCGTGGTGATGCGATTGCAGGCATCCTCATTCTTTTAATCAACATCATTGGCGGCCTGATTGTGGGCGTTGTCCTGCACGATATGGCTGTCGGTGAAGCCGCGCGTCTGTACACCCTACTGACCATCGGTGATGGCTTGGTAGCGCAAATCCCAGCCCTGATTATTTCGACCGCTGCGGGCTTGGTCGTTAGTCGAGTGAATACTAATGAAGACATTGGTAAGCAATTCAGCAGCCAGGTTTTCGGGAATACCAATGTCCTATTTTTGACCGCAGCCATTTTGGGCGGTTTAGGGGTTATTCCTGGGATGCCGAACTTTGTGTTCTTGCTGCTGGCCTCGTGCTTCGGCATGTTTGGCTACTACAAATACAAGCAAAACTCACTAGCCACGGCTGTTGTGGCTGATGTCCCGGCTGCTGCACCTCCGGTGGAAAACCAAGAAGCCAGCTGGTCAGATGTCGCGCCTGTCGATGTGCTTGGTCTTGAAGTGGGGTATCGCTTGATCCCTCTGGTTGATCGCGGTCAGGATGGTGATTTGCTTAAGCGAATTCGCGGGCTACGTAAAAAGTTTGCGCAGGACATCGGTTTTCTTTCTGCCCCCGTTCATATCCGTGACAACCTTGAACTCAAGCCTAACGCTTACCGCATCACCTTGAAAGGTGTTGAGGTTGGGCGCGGTGAGTCCTTCCCTGGCATGTTGCTGGCCATTAATCCTGGGCGTGTCAGTGGCACGCTGACTGGCGTGCAGACAACAGACCCCGCCTTTGGTTTGCCGGCTTACTGGATTGATGTTGGCCTGCGCGAGCAAGCCCATGTCTTGGGTTATACCGTGGTCGATGCCAGTACCGTGGTGGCAACCCATCTAAACCATCTGATTCTGTCTCATGCGACGGAGCTATTGGGACGCCAAGAAACGCAGGCCTTGCTTGATCATATTGCCAAGGACGCTCCCAAGCTGGTTGAGGATCTGGTTCCCAAGCTGTTGAGTCTCTCCACGGTACAGCGCGCACTGCAAGGGCTGCTGGAAGAGGGCGTGAATATTCGCGACATGCGCACCATCATCGAGGTGCTGGCAGAGCATGCACCTCGCACGCAAGATCCGATTGAGCTGGTCTCGCATGTACGCGTGGCCTTGAGTCGTTCCATCGTTCAACAGATCTACCCCGGTGATAGCGAGGTGCAGGTGATGGCACTCGACCCAAGCCTTGAGCGCATGCTGGCTCAGGCTGTGCAAGGCAGCGGCAATGTGGCCGGTGGTATCGAGCCCGGCCTTGCAGATGCATTGTTGCGTGAGACGGCAACCGCTGCTCAGCGTCAGGAGGATGTCGGCTTACCTGCAGTGCTGCTGGTGCCGGGCAACCTACGTTGGCTGCTATCGCGCTTCCTGCGCCGCGCTTGGCCGACCCTCAAGGTGATTGCAAATTCTGAAGTGCCGGATTCGCGCACGATCAAAGTGACTACGATTATTGGAGCCAAATCATGACTGTGAAACGTTACCTCGCTGATAGCGCGCGTGAGTGCCTGCGCCGCGTCAAGGAAGAGTTGGGCCCAGATGCCATCGTGGTCTCAAACCGTCAAGTTGAAGGCGGGGTGGAGATTACGGCTATGTCGGCAGATAGCTTGGAGGCGCTCTCGGTTCAAGTCGCTCCGCGCGCGGCTGTTGGTGGCGCCAGTGCGAGTTACGCCAGCGTGGCGGCGAGTGTGCCTCGGCCGGTTGTGACGAATGAAGGCAACGATGACTACACGGTGTCCTTGTCTTCGGGCGGTAAGCGCCAGCAAGCCTATCAACCGTGGGTGCACACAACGCCCGAATCAGCGCCAGCGCAAACGAGTGCTCCCCGTTTGCGCCCTTTGCCGCCACGTACTGAAGATGCGCCCACTGCAGCACAAGTGGCGGCCAGCTTGCGTCAGGTTGCAGAGGCTGCCACAGCGAATGCTCCTCGTGTCAGCGAACGTATCGAGACCGCTGCACCCGTCCGCAGCGAGCCCAGCACCCCACGTATCGCGGCCGCAGATCCGCAGGTGTCTCAGTTGATGGATGAGATGCATCTGATTCGTGGTTTGCTTGAGCGTCAATTGGCGGGTTTTGCTTGGGGCAGCATGAGCCGTGAGTCGCCAGTACGCGCGCAGCTGCTGGGAGAGTTGCTGGATGCGGGTTTCTCTGGGCAGTTTGGGCGTCAGTTGGTGGAAGCGCTACCTGCGGATATGCAGTTGGCTGAAGCACGTAAATGGGCCCGCACTGCGGTTGGCCGTAATTTGCGTACGCTCGGTCCAGAGGGAGACTTGATTGATCGTGGTGGTGTGTATGCCTTGGTTGGTCCTACGGGTGTTGGTAAGACCACGACGACGGCAAAACTGGCAGCGCGCTGTGTGGTTCGCTATGGCGCAGATAAACTGGCACTGCTGACCACGGACAGCTATCGGATTGGTGCGCATGAGCAGCTGCGCATTTATGGCCGCATTCTTGGCGTGCCTGTACATGTGGTCCGTGATGGCGAAGATCTGCGCCACACCCTGTCTGATCTGCGCGACAAACATATGGTATTGATTGATACCGTCGGGATGAGCCAGCGTGATCGCATGGTTGCCGAGCAGGCCGCTATGCTGGCACGCAGCGGTCAGGTTCAACGACTGCTGTTGCTGAATGCAACCAGCCGAGGCGACACGTTAGATGATGTCGTGCGTGCTTACGCAGGTGAGGATCTTGCAGGCTGCATCCTGACTAAGATTGATGAGGCGGCAACTATTGCGCCGGCAATCGACACTGTCGTGCGCCATGGCTTGCTAATGAGCTATGTCGCCAGCGGCCAGCGCGTACCTGAAGATTTGCATCTGCCAAATCGGAATTATCTGTTGCATCGCTGCTTCAAAACCCCACCCGAAGAGTCTGCACATCATCTGAACCATGACGAAGTGGGACTGTCTGTTGCCAGTAGCCGTGAAGCGCAAGCGATGGCGCGTGTGTTGCGATGAGCAGGCAGGCGCGCACATGAGCTCAATCAAGATGGATGCTCACGATCAGGCCGCAGGCCTGCGTCGTCTGTTCACATCGCGTGGCGCGCAGCTGGTAGCACTGACGTCAGCCGTCTCCATACCTGGGCGGAGTCAGCTTGTTGCTGGCGCAGCATTCAATCTTGCCACCCGTGGCAGGCGCGTTCTGTTGTTGGATGAAAACCCTGCCCCCCGCAATGCGTCAAGTTTGCTGCTCGAGTCCATGCGTGCCGGTGCTGATCTATTGCAAGTGATCCGTGGTGAGGTTTCATTGGCACAGGCCACCTTGCGTATCAACCGCAATCTTGCAGTCCTCGGCGTTGATCGACTTGCCAACGCAGAGTTGCCCCTAACGCGCCGATTAGCGGATTTACTGCAACAGATTGAAGATGGTTACGAACTTGTGATTGTCGACTGCTCAGCATCGCGTACCAACCAAGTCAGCACCTTGGGTCTGCAGGCGCGGGGTTTGGTGGTGGCGGTGACTGCAGCCAGTAACGGCATCATGCAGGCATATGCCCAAATCAAACGCTTGGCGCAATTCCATCATCGTGAACACTTCCAGATAGTGGTCACAGGCAAGGTTGGGCGGGATGAGGCCCGAGTCATTTTCAATAATTTGCGCAAGGTTGCCGATGAGCATCTTGGCGTCCAGCTTGCCTATCTAGGGCTGGTCAATCCCGGCCGTGCAGAAATGCTCGCGGACCTACTGGATACTGGTTTGAGTATGCCTGTCATGAATCTAGGCAATGTCTCTGAACTGGCTTCCACGCTGGGTTTCGGCATGGGCATGGGGCCGCAGAATTCGGTGGTATAGTCGGGTTCAGGAAAACGGCCGCTTGTACCGATATCGATGTATACCGCTCATGGCGTGCTCGACAAGCAGCAGCTCGTCGCCCAGTACGCACCGCTTGTCAAACGCATTGCATTTCACCTGATGGCACGCTTGCCGGCCAGCGTTCAGGTTGAAGACCTGATCCAGAACGGCATGCTGGGCCTACTGGATGCGTGCGGCCGTTTTGAGGACGGACAAGGTGCCCAGTTTGAAACTTACGCTGTACAACGCATTCGTGGCGCCATGCTTGATGGCCTGCGCGAAAACGATTGGGTGCCGCGCAGTGTGCGCCGCGAGATGCGACGCGTCGAAGCTGCCATTATCCAGCTTGAGCACCAGCATGGTCGTCAGCCGAATGAAACTGAGCTCGCCGCAGCGCTAGACATGCCGCTGGCTGAGTATCAACGTCTGCTCGGGGACGCGCGTGGCCACCAGTTGCTCAGTCTTGAAGATATGAGTGGCCGCGATGATGAGGATTTCTTGGATCGCCATGAGAGTGGGGCGAACCAAGATCCGCTGGCCATGCTGCTTGAGGATGACATGCGCGGGGCCTTGGTCCGCTCGATCGAGTCACTCCCAGAACGTGAAAAGCTGGTAATGTCCTTGTACTACGAAGAGGAGCTGAATTTACGCGAGATCGGCGAGGTGCTTGGTGTGACAGAGTCTCGTGTATGTCAGCTGCATAGCCAGGCCATTGCACGCTTGCGTGCCCAAGTCTTGGGTGAAGAGGGGGCACTGAAACCCGCCAAGCGGCGCGGCCGGCCAGCACGCAATACTGCCAGTAGCTCGGATGGGGAAGATTGAGTATGGATAAGATCAGCATTGCCGGCTTATTGATATCGTTGCTGGCGATTCTCGGCGGACAGGTGCTTGAAGGTGGCCACCTGAGTTCGTTGCTGCAACCAACGGCATTCCTGATTGTGGTTGGCGGCACGCTTGGTGCTGTCATGCTGCAAAGCCCATTCGCCGTTTTTCGGCGAGGCCTGAGCATTACGCGTTGGGTTTTTTTCCCACCACGTGGAGGCAGTCAGGCCGTGGTTGAGCAAGTGACGCGCTGGAGCGGGCTTGCACGCAAGGAAGGGCTGCTTGCCTTGGAGAATGAAATTCAGACTCTGCGCGACCCTTTTTTACGCAAGGGCCTTCAGCTGCTGGTCGATGGCGCTGAGCCCTTGCGCCTGCGTGAGGTGATGGAAGTTGATATCGACACTTACGAAGGCCATATGAGGTCAGCTGCAAAAATTTGGGAATCGGCGGGGGGGTATGCGCCGACCGTTGGGATTCTTGGTGCAGTGATGGGCCTCATCCATGTGATGGAAAATTTGTCTGATCCCAGCAAGTTGGGCGCGGGTATTGCCGTGGCCTTTGTTGCGACCATTTATGGGGTTGGTGTAGCCAACCTAGTCTTCCTGCCAATCGCCAAAAAATTACAATTCTGCATCGCTGATCTGGTGTCCGTCCGGGAGATGTATCTGGATGGCCTTGTTGGCATTGCTAACGGTGACAACCCTCGAATTATTGAAAGTCGCCTACAAGGCTACTTCGGTCACTGAGTAGTTATGGCGCGCAGAAGGCATGAGGAGGAGCACGAGAACCATGAGCGCTGGCTCGTCTCGTATGCCGATTTCATTACCCTTCTGTTTGCCTTCTTCGTCGTGATGTATGCGATTTCCTCGGTCAATGAGGGCAAGTACCGCGTGCTGTCCGATGCCATTAATTCGGCCTTCAGAAGTGTCCCGGGTAGCACATCCGGAGCGCTCGAAATGGAGACAACACCGCAAAGCCCGCCGTTGGTGGTTCCACAAATTCGGCCAGCGTCCCCAAAGGTTGAGGAGCAAAAGCGCAAAAACAAAGAGCGCATGCGCAATATGGCCCAAGAGCTGATGGCGGCCTTGGGGCCTTTGGTCAAGAGTGGGCAGGTGAAAGTCACGGAAACGGCGCTGGGCATCACGCTTGAAATCAATGCGAGCGTCTTGTTTTCGCCCGGTGAGGCTACGCTAGATGAGCGCGCCGTCGTGGTCTTGGCAAATGTGGCCAAGATTCTGGCGGGTACAGATTTCCCGATTACGGTTGAGGGCTACACCGACAATGTGCCCATCAAGAACAGCTTCTTCCCCTCAAACTGGGAGCTGTCTGTGGTCCGCGCCTCAAGTGTGGTGCGCCTGTTTATTGAGAATGGTGTGGATGCCCGCCTGCTCACGGCAACGGGTTATGCTGATCAGCGTCCGGTTGCTGACAACGCGACAGCCGAAGGTCGGCAGCGTAACCGCCGGGTTGCCATCACAATTGAGTCTCAGGTGCCTGATCGCGGGGTTGATGTCCCGCTATAGCTCAGCAACGCGAGCTATGGGCTGCCTAAATTAGGCGCTACCCAAGGTGCGGGTGCCAGAACCGTGCTTTTGGTGGCCATCTGGGCCGTAGGTCGGGACTTCATTACCAACACCAGCGGCATTCATCAGAATTGCGAGCGCCTGCTGGTTGTGCTGCAGGCGTGTATTGATGAGCGTGCCATTGGTCGTGTTCAACTGATTCGCAGCCTGAGCCATTGCCATGAGTTGCTGCCAATGTATCTGCAATTCATCACTGGCAGAAGCAAAGTAGGTATCAAGTGATTCCCGGTTATTGCTGACACCTAGAGCAAGCAAGGCTGCTTCACGACTCTGCCCAGCAGAACCCAACTCAGCAATCAACGCTGTTTTGCGATCAAGCAAAGGCACAATCGCATCCGCATTGGCGCTGATGAGTAACTTTTGCTCTTCTTCAAGAATGGCGATAAACGCCTGCAAGGCTTTTATTTCAGTAGAAATCGCATTAACTAAAGCGCCTTGCACAACCAATTACCGGTTGCTGGCCAGCATGTCACGAACACTCTGGAGGAGGCCGTCAGCAATGCGCTCAGGGTTGATCTGAAAACGGCCCTCAGAAATAGCCTGTTTGATTTCTGCGACGCGCGCGGCGTTCACCACAGGCGTACTAGCAAGAACGCTTTCAACATTCTGCACGCCACTTAGCGTGGCTTCGGTGCTGGCATTGCTAATACTGGTCTGACTGGAAACGGGTGCCGCACCTCCGGTATTGCCGGCACGAGCGCGTCCCGCAGCACTGGGTGTGCTGGGTGTGGCTGCTGGCTTGTTGGAGGAGTCGATCTTCACGTTAATCCTTCCGCGAACGGGTTTGCATATACCTAGAACGGCATAAAACACTGAAACTTTAGGAAAACTTACTTATGCCGTGACTAGGTGGGTCAATGCAATAAAGCAATTGCCTTGCCCGTATCTTACCGCGAGGCTGGTGGATTAAAAAGAGATTTCGACGGTGCCGCCTGTTCTGGCTAAGCCACTGACGACTTGGCCGGAATTTAGACGGACTTGTATCACCTTCCCTTCCGCCGCAGCGGTCAGAGCGCGCCCCTCGTTAGTGACCTCAAAGCCTGGGCCGCGTGAGATGACCTTGACTGTCTGGCCCGACTGGATGACCGGCGGCTGGCGTAGCAATTCCGATAGTACTGGTTTGCCCGTCGGGATCGGCATGGCTGCGACGCGTCCAATTGCCAAGGCCGGGTCTAAAAGTACGCCGTTTGGTAGGTCGCCCAAGTCACCACTTTGTCGGCTCAAATCGGCTTCGCTGATCAGTTGTCCCTGGCTCAATGGGCGGGTGGTTACAACGTATTCACTCAGCACTCGAACCTGTACGGGTACATAAATAGCCCACGCATTGTCTGCCCGGCAGCGCACAAGGACGGTAGTGCGGCCGATGCTGCGTGCGCCGGGTGCCATGCTGACATCAAGCGTTGGGCATGGGGCTCTGCCTGCGCTGCCTTCGACATTATTGATTGTGAAGCTGGCTTGCCCGGGCAGGCTGCTGGTTTGATTGCGTAGGAATTGCTCTACCGCGTTACGAATTTGCCGGTTGTCGTCGCGAACAGGGGCGGCTTGGCTGATTGCCTCCATGGGCGTGGCAGCAAGGAGGAGTGCGTAAAAGAGACTGCGAAGCGAAATAGGCATGCCCGGATTCAAACACGCGCTGCCGCACAAGGCAAGTCGTGGCGGCAAGTTTTGCCGCCACGAGAGGTGGCAGTGATGAAAGCGGCAATAAAAGCGGCCTCCATGGGTGAGCTAGGCGGCAATTCGCTAAGGCTCCTCGGTATTCATCCAGCAGGGGCTTGCAAATGCAGGGTGTACTGCGCCTGGCACGGACTATGCATTACGGCGTATGTCTAAAGAACTTTAGTGATTTTCCGGGGGGCGCAAACATGATTGATCGTCTTGATAGCAATTTGAGGTTTTTCCAAACGGCGATGAATTTGCGCGCCTACCGGCAGGAGCTGCTGGCCTCGAATATTGCTAACGCCGACACCCCGCATTTCAAGGCGCGTGACGTTGAGTTTTCCTCGGCGCTTTCTAATGCCATGAGTGGCAAGACAGATGGCCCCCTAGGGATGAAGCAGACCTCGGCACGGCATCTGCAAGCCGAGGGTGGTACGCCTTACGGCGCAGACCTGAAATACCGGACTGAATACCAAGGTTCTGTTGATGGCAATACGGTCAATATGGATATCGAGCGTGCAGCCTTTGCTGAAAACGCAATGCACTTTGAGGCGTTATTGACTTTTGTGCGCGGGCGTTTCGATGGTTTGCGCACTGCCATGCAATCGCAATGAGGTGAATAAATGAGCCTGAATAATGTTTTTGCAATTGCTGGTTCCGCGCTCACTGCGCAATCGGCGCGCTTGAATGCAACGGCCAGTAATTTGGCAAATGCCGACAGTGTTGTTGGTGCTGATGGTCAGCCATATCGCGCCAAGCAGGTTGTGTTCAAGGCGACGCCAGTGAATGAGCAGGGTGGAGTTGGGGTGCGCGTGACTCAGGTGGTTGATAGTGCGGCACCACTCAGGGTGGTGTATGACCCCCAAAATCCCGCTGCCAACGAGCAGGGGTACGTGAATATGCCGAACGTCAATGTGGTTGAAGAAATGGTGAACATGATTTCGGCTTCCCGCGCTTACCAAAACAACGCAGAAGTCATGAACACCGCCAAGACATTGATGCAGAGAACGCTGGCCATTGGTCAGTAATGAAGGAGAAGCAAAGTGGCGACTACAAGTAATGTGACCAGTACGAGTTCGATCCTTGATCAGCTGAATACACGCACATCAACCGATACGGGTGCGGTTAGTGAACAACAGAGCCGTTTCTTGAAGTTGCTGACAACGCAATTGAAAAATCAGGATCCATTGAACCCAATGGAGAACGCTGAGATGACATCCCAGATTGCGCAAATCAGCACGGTCGATGGCATCGAGCGATTGAACGCAACGCTCTCTTCCATGATGAGCGGCACCAGCACATCACAAGCGCTTCAGGCAGCTGCACTCGTCGGTCATGGCGCATTGGTTAAAGGCACTGCGCTTGAGCTGGGCGAGTCGGGCGCGATAGCTGGCTTTGATCTGGCTAGTGGTGCTGACACTGTAAAAATCGAAATCAAGAATGCCGCAGGGGCCGTTGTCCGGACAGTGACCTTGGAAGATCAGGATGCAGGCGTCAGGAACTTTGTGTGGGATGGAAAAGACGACTTAGGCGCGGCCGTCGCTGCCGGCTCCTACAAGTTTGCCGTGACTGCTCGCCAAGGCAGCAATGATGTAACGGTTGATCCTTTGCAGTTTGGCTATGTCAGTGGCGTTGTACGCACCGCTGACGGTGGTATCAGCGTTGATATCGGTAGCTACGGGCGTTTCAAGTTTGACGATATCAAGCAAATCATCTGAATCGGTTAAGGAGTAAGGAATATGTCATTCCAACAAGGTCTTAGTGGTCTCAATGCTTCCGCCAAGTCGCTGGATGCCATTGGTAACAATATCGCGAACTCGAGTACTGCCGGTTTCAAGGGGGCGAATGCGCGGTTTTCAGACGTGTTTGCCGCATCCTTGGCTGGCGCTGGCTCATCGCAAGTGGGTATTGGTACGAACCTCGCCAGTGTGTTCCAGCAATTCACGCAAGGGAATATCACCTCCACTAATAACCCGTTGGACTTGGCGATTAATGGCGGTGGTTTCTTCCGCGTTTCTGATGATGTTACGCCTGCGACTGGCAATGTTGCATACACCCGCAATGGCCAGTTTTCGGTCAATAAGGACGGCTATATCGTGACGTCTGCCGGTTTGTACTTGACCGGCATTCAGGCTGACCCAGTTTCCGGAATTGTGCCTACCAGCGGTCAGGCGGGTGCGATTCGGCTAGATAGCTCGCTGATTGATCCGAACGCCACCACTGAGAGCGACATTCAGCTGAATCTTGACTCGCGCTCGAGGCCGCCAACTAATGGTGCAACACCATCGACAGTGACAGGTACTGCGATACCCGGGACGCTAGTTATCACTGCAGCAAACAACACATTGGCCTTGACTATTGATGGTGTTGGCCCGCGGAATATTGATATCCCAGCAGCAACGTATGCAAATACAGCCGCATTGGCGGCTGCGGTTGAGACTGCAATTAATGCCGATGCGACTTTTGTGGCATCGGGTGTGGCAGTTGATGTCAGCACCAACTCGTCAGGCCAGGTTGTGATTACCAATCGTAGTGGGGGTACATTGGGCACACAAGGTACGGGCTCAACAATCGTACTTGGCGCAGGTGATGGGCAGGCAAACTTACTAGGTGCACCCACGCCAGTTGCGGGTACCGATACCTTCGATCCTACGGATCCTTTGTCATATACGACGTCAACGGCTCAGACTGTCTATGACACCCTCGGCAATCCACACAGCATGTCGCTTTACTTCGTGAAAACGTCTCAAGCGAATGTGTGGCAAGTGTATGTGTCGCTTGATAGCGGAACGCCAACTACAGCCCAGAACCTGAGTTTTGACCAATCAGGAAATCTGGTGACTGTGATGCCGCTAACGCAAAATTTCACTTTGCTCAATGGCGCAGCTAACCTTAATTACACACTTGATCTCACAGGCTCAACCCAGTTTGGTACGAGCTTTGGTGTGAACACTTTGACACAAGATGGTTATACATCGGGGCGGCTATCCGGCATCTCTGTCGGTGATGACGGCACTGTACAAGGCCGATATTCAAATGGCCGTACGCGGGATATGGGGCGCTTGGTGTTGGCTAGTTTCCAAAATCCAAATGGCTTGCAGAATGCAGGTGGGAATTTGTGGAAGGAGTCTGCAGAATCTGGGCAGCCTGTTGAGGGCGCACCAGGACAAGGCAATCTCGGCGTCATTCAGGCTTCAGCCGTAGAGGACTCCAACGTCGACTTAACCGCAGAGCTCGTGAACATGATCACGCAACAGCGTGCGTATCAGGCGAACTCACAGACTATCAAGACTCAGGATCAGTTGTTGCAGACCCTGGTTAACTTGCGCTAATCCACACTAGGATACTGAGACTCGCATGGATCGTTTTATTTATACCGCGATGACGGGCGCAAGCCAGACTTTGAGTCGGCAAGCTTCGGTCGCGCATAACCTTGCGAATGTTTCTACCCCTGCCTATCGTGCGGAGGAGCATCGTCTACGTGCCGTTCAGGTGCAGAGCAAAAACACACCAGCCGCCCTGCCGACACGTGCATTTGTCGTTGATGCCAGTACCCATACCGATTACACCGCCGGTCCGATGATGTTCACTGGCCGGCAATTGGATGTGGCTGTGCAAGGGCGCGGCTGGATTGCTGTAACGGCACCTGATGGTACTGAAGCCTATACGCGCAATGGCAATCTGCAACTGGATGTGAATGGCGTACTACAGACGAAAAATGGTTTGCCAGTGGTGGGCGATGGCGGCCCCATTGCGGTTCCACCCGACCAGAAGATTGAAATTGGCCGTGATGGAAGTGTGTCGGTGGTCCCCCAAACTGGCTTGCAGACAACCAGCGCTGTTGGTCGCATCAAACTAGTTAACCCTAACGATGCTGATCTTGTGCGTCGCCCTGATGGCTTATTCGGGCTGCGTGCGGGTGGCGTTTCACCTGTGGCTGAAACAGTGCGGCTTGGTACTGGTTTGGTTGAGGGCAGCAATGTTAATTCTGTTGAACAAATGGTCAGCATGATTTCATTGGCCCGTCAGTTTGAGATGCAAACCAAGATGATCACAACGGCAGAAACCAATGACCGCAGCGCAATGCAGCTGCTTGCGGCTGCACGATAGTCACTAGGAAAATACGATGATACGTTCACTCTGGATTGCAAAGACCGGTCTTGATGCGCAACAGACCAATCTTGATGTGATCTCGAACAATCTGGCTAACGTCAGTACGAATGGCTTCAAGCGGTCGCGGGCTGTGTTCGAAGATCTGCTGTATCAGACGATGCGTCAGCCTGGCGCGCAGTCGACCCAGACAACACAGGTTCCATCTGGCCTGACCTTGGGTACGGGTGTCCGTCCGATTTCGACCGAGCGTATTTACATACAGGGCAGCTTGCAGAAAACCGAGAACCCACTGGATATGGCTATCAATGGCCAAGGTTTTTTCCAGATTCAGATGCCAGATGGCACGCTGGCCTATACCCGAGATGGCGCATTTCAAAAAGACAATACAGGCCAGGTGGTTACCTCGAGTGGCTATCCGCTTTCACCTGCGATTACTGTGCCGCAGAATGCTCTGAGCATCTCGATCAGTCGTGATGGCATTGTCTCTGCGACCCTGCCGGGCACCACCGCGGCAACGCAAATTGGAACTGTGCAGTTGGCCACTTTCGTGAATGTCGGTGGTCTGCAGAGCATGGGTGAAAACCTCTTTGTTGAAACGGCATCATCTGGTACGCCAACCCCGAATACTCCGGGGACTAACGGAACAGGTCTGGTGAATCAGGGCTATGTCGAAACCTCGAATGTGAATGTGGCCGAAGAGCTGGTCACCATGATTCAGACCCAGCGTGCCTATGAGCTGAACTCAAAGGTGATCACGACGTCGGACAATATGTTGGCCCGCCTCACGCAGATGTAAGCAAGACAGGATGATGAAGATGCGACCTTTGATTGAACGGATACTCTTGGCACTTAGCCCTGCTTTGTTGGCTGGCTGTGTGACGACGACACCGCCAACCATGGTGCATCAGCCAATGACGGCACGTCCTGAGCCGCGCTCGGACATCTTTGCTACGCAAGGTGCTATTTTTAATTCCGGTGGCAGCCGCCCCTTGTTTGAAGACCGCCGTGCTCGCTATGTGGGCGATACCATCACGATCACGATTGCTGAAAATACCGCGGCATCGAAAAACTCCCAAACCAAGGCTGAGCGCAGCAGCTCTATGGATGCTGCTGTTCCTACAATTGCTGGTTTGCCATTTAAATCAGCGCAAGGCGTAACGCTCGCGGGTAGCAGCAACACTGCATTCGATGGCAAGGGTGAAAATACATCCAGCAATGCTTTCAACAGCACCATTACTTGCACGGTCATTGAGGTGTTGCCGAATGGCAACCTGTTGGTATCGGGCGAGAAGCAGATTGGCCTCAAGGAAGGTGAGGAGTTTGTGCGCTTCTCCGGTATCGTTAATCCGAACACTATCAATCGAGCAAATACTGTTCAATCAACCTTGGTTGCTGATGCGCGCCTTGAATTTAAGGGCAATGGTTTCGTTGATTCAGCTCAGGTCATGGGTTGGTTGGGGCGTTTCTTCCTGAGCGTTTTGCCTTTCTAAAAGAGATCTGAACATGGGTGGCATTAGCGGAATCCAGAAAGCATTGATGGTCGTGATGGCGATCATGGCGGGCTTGCTTGTCAGCGATGCAGCCCGTGCGGAGCGCATCAAGGATTTGGCCTCAATCTCAGGTGTTCGTAATAACCAGTTGGTCGGTTACGGTATTGTGGTTGGTTTGGATGGCAGTGGTGACCAAACGACACAAACCCCCTTTACCGTACAGAGCATTATCAACATGCTTTCGAACATGGGCGTGACCTTGCCGCCCGGTCAGTCGCTGCAGCTGAAGAATGTGGCTGCAGTGATGGTCACTGCAAATTTGCCGCCATTCGCTCGTCCCGGTCAGCAAATTGACATCACTGTGTCCTCAATCGGTAATGCCAAATCCTTGCGCGGCGGTACGCTGGTACTGACACCGCTCAAGGGCGCGGATGGTCAGATCTATGCAATGGCGCAGGGAAATGTCGTGGTGGTCGGAGCTGGGGCATCGGGTGCCGGCTCCAAGGTCACGGTTAATCACCTCTCCGCAGGCAGAATTGCCGGCGGTGCAACGGTTGAGCGCGCTGTCCAGACGATGGTGGGGCAGGGTGAGTTCATCCACTTTGAGTTGAACTCCACAGATTTCGGTACGACACAGCGCGTCGTGGAGGCCATTAATCGGGTTGCACCCGGGTCGGCCTCGGCGGTAGATGGTCGGTTGGTCAGGGTACGAGCACCGCAGGATAGTGATGCGCGGGTTGCCTTTCTAGGCCGCCTAGAAAATATTGAAGTACGTCCGATGCAAAGCGCTGCGCGTGTGATCGTTAACAGCAGGACCGGTTCGGTGGTGATGAATCAGTCTGTATTGCTTGATGCCTGTGCAGTGGCCCACGGCAATCTGTCGGTTTCGGTCAATACCGACAACAGCATTAGCCAGCCTAATGCATTGGCGGGTGGTCAAACTGCGGCCAATGCTAACGCACAGATCGGTATTAACCAAGAAGCTGGCGCACTCAATAATATTCGCACCAGCGCCAATCTGGCCGACATCGTCAAGGCACTGAACGCCATTGGTGCTAATCCGCAAGATCTGATCGCCATCCTTCAGGCCATGAAGGCGGCAGGCGCCTTGCGTGCCGAGCTTGAAGTCATCTGAACTGGGCAGTTTTTGCCGGTTTGATCGGGCGATTGCCGCAGGTGGCGCATTGGCAAGCTCAGCTTCGCGATGAATTCCACGACCACCCTACCATCCGTTTTTGATGTCAATGCCCTGACCAGCCTGAAAACGCAGGTTAAGAGCAATGATCCGGAGGCCTTGCGCGCAGCGGCCAAGCAATTCGAAGCGTTATTCCTGCAGATGGTGCTGAAGTCAATGCGTGACGCTACGCCACGCGAGGGCTTGTTCGATAACGATCAGAGCCGCATGTATGAATCCCTTCTGGATCAACAGCTTTCGCAGGTCATGTCGTCTAAGCGCGGGCTTGGTTTGGCTGCAGTGATCGAGCGACAACTGAGTCGGCAGGGAGATGCGGCAGAGGTGTTCGAGAAGGGCTTGCCCCTAAACCCGACCGGCTCAATGTTGCCACTGGATGCGTCGACCCTGAGTCGTCTCAGCCCGCAGGCCCGTAGCGCCCTGATGGCAGCCTATGGCGCTGTTAGTGAGCAATCTAATGCAAGTGAGCGCGCTGCTTCAAACCCTGTTGCTGCCGCTGTCGCGAGTGCTTATTCAGCACCGCAAAGCGGGGATGTGGCGACTGATTTTGTCGCGCGCGTGCGGCCGTATGCGCTAGCCGTTGAACAACAGAGTGGCATCCCGGCGCATTTCATGGTGGCGCAGGCTGCCTTGGAGACTGGATGGGGGCGTGCCGAGCCACGCTTTGCTGATGGCCGAACAAGCTTTAATCTGTTTGGTATCAAGGCCGGCCGAAACTGGCAGGGCGCTACCGTAGAGGCCTCAACGACCGAGTATGTGGACGGGCAGGCGCAACGCCAGACAGAGCGGTTCCGTGCTTACAACTCTTATGCCGAAGCGTTCTCTGATTACGCCCGCTTACTGACAACAAGCCCACGCTACAGCCAAGTGATTGGTACCAGCGATGGTGCCAGTTTCGCAAGGGCACTTCAGTCCGCGGGTTATGCAACTGACCCGCAATACGCCGCCAAGCTTGAACGTATCATTGCTGCCCCGGCATTACGTGATCTGACACGTACCTAAGCCTCACCTCTCGCACTGCTGGCATGGGGATTGCTGAATGAAAGTAAATTCGTCAGCAATGACTCAACTACCGGCAAGTATTGCCGTTATCAGTGCATGGAGCGAGGGATATGGCTGCCAGTACCCTAAATATTGCAATTACAGGTTTGAATGCCTCACAGGCAGGCCTGCTCACGACCAGCCATAACATCGCGAATGCATCCACGGCGGGGTTCAGCCGGCAGCGCACGATTCAGACGACGCAAAATCCACAGTTCACCGGCGCTGGTTTTCTTGGCCAAGGCACCCGTGTCCTCACCGTTGAGCGTGCCTACAGCAGCTTTTTGGTGAATCAGTTGATTACATCCCAAGCGACGACAAGTTCGCTTGAGGCCTATCAGAATCAGCTGGGCCTAATTAACAACATGCTCGGAGACACCACCGTTGGGCTGTCACCAGCGATTACGGGTTTCTTCGATGGCGTAAATGCCGTTGCCAGTACACCAAGCTCAATTCCCGCGCGGCAATCGATGCTTGCGTCAGCGAATACACTCGTGGCGCGCTTCCAAGATTTATCCGCACGCTTGCAGGAAATCTATAGCGGTACCAGCTCCCAAATCACGACTGAAGTGGGGGTGATCAATTCGCTTGCTCAGCAGGTGTCTGAGGTCAATCAGCGAATTGCAGTTTCAGAAGCCTCAGGTGGGGCGCAGCAGGCGAATGACCTGCGTGACCAGCGTGATCAACTCGTTTTAGAGCTTAATCAGCACATCCGCACTGAGACCATTATTCAGAGTGACGGTAGCTTCAGTCTCTTCTTCGGTAACGGTCAGCCGCTTGTCGCAGGTGAGAGTGTGTACACCTTGACTGCGACTGCAGCCACCAATGATGCGACGAGACTGATCGTTGGTCTCAAGTCACCAAACACTGGGGCGGTGACGCAGATTCCTGAGGAGCTGGTGACCGGTGGCAAGTTGGGTGGTTTGCTTGAGTTTCGTATGCAATCACTGGATGTAGCACAGAACACCCTAGGGCGTATTGCACTAGGGATGGCGAGCTCATTTAATACTCAACACAAGTTGGGTCAAGACTTGACGGGTGCAGCGGGATTGAACTTTTTCCGCATGCCAACCCCGGTTATTACGGCAGATACACGGAATGGTACAGCGATCGCCCCACCGGGCATTCCTTCGGCAACCGTGACCGATGTAAGTGCACTGAGTACAAGCGATTATGTCCTGAGCTACGACGCAAACGGATACAACCTGCGTCGCGTCCAAGATGATCAATTTTTGTTCTCTGGCTCAACCTTGCCGATGACGGCGGATGGTGTCACCTTTAATATTTCAGGCACACCAGCGTTGGGAGCAAGTTTCAAGATCCAGCCCACGCGTTTTGCTGCACGCGACATTGGTGTTGCGCTGACTGATGCGCGTAGCATTGCTGCAGGTCTTCCCGTCGCTTCAGCAAAAGGGCTAAGCAATACTGGGACGGTTCAGGTGAGCGGTGGCGCTTTAAAGGCGCCTGTGAGCCTGACTTACTCTGCTTTTACCAGTGGGTACAAAGGCTTTCCGCCAGGAACTGTCGTCAGCATTTGGAACCCGTCGACGGCGACTAGTAGCTCAACGACTGTGACGAGCAGCGATCAGTCGGTTGCGATTGCTGCGGGCTCGCAGGCCACCATCAATGGCATCACTTTCAGTTTTTCGGGTACGCCAGCGAACGGCGATACCTACGTTGTCGGCCCCAATCAACTCACGGCTGGCACAACAAATGCCGGCGGTGTTTCGATTGCAGCTGCTGGTCATATGCGGTCGACATTTACGTACAGCTCAGGTACCAACAGCTTGAGCCTCAGTCCGCTACCCAGCCCACTTATCAATACAACCATCAGTGTGACGAACGCTGGTGTTACAACGGATTATCCGATCAGACTCGGCAACGAGACTGTTCCCTTCATTGCTGGCGCGACTTACAACTATGGTGGCGTGACCTTCACATTTGGTGGGACAGCACCAACCAATGGTGATACTTTCACGATTGGTGCAGGATACTCGACAGCACCTGTTACGCCAAGCACAACAAGTGCGACTGCAACGCTGACGCAGTCAGCAACTGCGATTTCATCAGCCTTGCCCACGAGCAATTACGTGCTCAAGTACAACAACGACAATAACCTGCTGTACGGTTTCCCAATGGGCACCACAGTCGCAGTCACTGTGAATGGCGCCACAAGCTATACAAGCATTACTGCACCGAACCAAGGCTTGAGCTACACCTCGGGTATGACCGTCATGGTTAACGGCATTGAGGTGAGTTTCAATGGGGTGCCTAATGATGGCGATACATTCACCATTGGGCCTTCAACAGCGAACACCACCGATAGCCGTAATGCACTCGCACTCGCTACATTGCAGACCAGCAAAATATTGCTCGGTGGCACTGCGAGCATGGAATCGGCCTATGCCCAGCTGGTGAGTAATGTGGGTAATTCGGCGCGTCAAATTGAGGCCACTTATGATGCTCAATCAGCGTTGCTTAAACAGTCTACAGATGCAGTCCAGTCATATGCAGGCGTGAATCTTGATGAGGAGGCAGCGAATTTGCTGCGCTATCAGCAGGCCTATCAGGCTTCTGCAAAGATCATTGATATTTCGAGCAGGCTGTTTGATTTGCTGTCCTCGCTTGGCGGTTAATAAGGAGTAGGTCATGCGTGTTTCGACCCAAATGGTGTTTGATACCGGCGTTGCGAATCTTCAGAAGAAGAATTCAGAGGCGTTGAAGTTGCAGCAGCAATTAGCAACGCAGAAGCGCATTTTGACGCCCTCCGATGACCCTGTTGCTGCCGCTCAGGCGCTCGAGGTCACGCAAGCCAAAAGCCTTAATGATCAGTACACCAAGAATCAGGGGTATGCCAGTGACTCACTGGCCTTGGCTGAAGGGCAGTTACAAAGCGCCGAAGAACTTATTCAACGTGTCTATGAGTTGACTGTACAAATTGGCAACTCGACGTTAAGCGATGTTGATCGTAAGAGTATTACTGCTGAAATGCGCCAGCGCTTTGATGAGCTGGTTGGTATTGCTAATCAGCAGGATGGTATTGGGAACTATCTATTCTCCGGCTTTAAGGGGGATACCAAGCCGTTTGTTGGAACCGTCGACACTGGCGTGACCTACCATGGTGATGAAGGGCAGCGGCTGTTGCGCGTTTCTCCATCAAGAGATATGCGCGTCAGTGAATCAGGTCGTGATCTATTCTTGGGCGCGACAGATAGCAGTCTGGCTTTCTCGGCAAATGCGAGTGAGTTGAACTCAGGGAATGGCATTGTTTCGGCACCGACCATCAGTGATACCACCAAATGGAACAATGTTCTCAATCCGAAGAACTTCACCATCCATTTTGCGACCGTGGGTGTCAATACAACTTACGATATTGTTGATGACACAGGCGTCTCTCTTCTGACCAATACGCAGTCTGCTGTATCAACCCCGCCTGTAGTACCCCCTCTTCCGGGCACTTATGTTGCTGGGGCAGCGATTGAGTTGAAAGCCCTCGCAAGTACTGTGGGGGGCATGGATTACGGTGCATCGGTAGTGATTAGCGGTTCACCTGGTAACGGTGACAGTTTTTCAATCCGCCCATCACAGCCAATCAGCGTCTTTAACTCGATGCGAGACCTCATTCTCGCTGCCGAGCAGCCGCTGCAGGGGATGAGTGAGTCAATCCGTACAAGCTTCAGTAAACAAGTACAGTCAACCTTGGGAAACATGCTGAGTGCGCAGGATAATCTCCTTCGTTACCGCTCAGAGATGGGCGCTCGCATGAGTGAGTTGGATTCGCTCGGTGATGCGTCGTCACAACGCGATCTTGATTACACTTCGACGTTAAGCCGCTTGACGGATGTCGACATGACCGCTGCGATCAGTGACTTGAACCAAACACAAATCACCCTGCAGGCAGCACAGCTGTCGTTTACCAAGATATCTCAGCTGTCCTTGTTCAACTACATCTGATATCGATGCGTAAGACAATTCTTTCCACCTTCTTGGGCCTGTGTGCGGTCGCTCTTGTCGGCTGTGGCACCATTACCAAGACGACGAGTAACGCCACGGAAAGAGTCTTTGGTACTGGCGTGACGGAGACGCTGATTCCTGACCGTACGCTCCAGCTGACACCTTCGTTTGGAATCTCGCTTGAGAAAATGGTTTATTGGGGCATGTATGCCGGCGTGGCATATTTGGTGTTGGACCCACTTGCACCGAACTGGGAGGTTGAAGAGACGCGTCTCGACCCCGACCTCATTCACTATCAGTTGAAAATGAAGCGCTACTACAGCGGCGGGGCAGGTGAGGCGCGTTTGGTGTTTGAGCGCCGTGCCAAGGCCTGGGTATATAGCGGCAAGTATTCGTCCTATCAGATCATCGAATACAAAGAGAGTCTGGACTCTTCAGTGCTGGGTTCCCAACGTGTGACTGAGGGCGTGATCCGGCTGATCCCCAAAGTCTAAAATCAGTCGTTCAGGCGTGTGTCGCTCGATAAGCGTTACAAGCGGCTTGGGCCGATCAGGCAGCCTCTAGCCGTTTTCTCACAACACTGTTGAAGTGCGTAATCCAGACTGGATCAAACTGTCGATCACTGGCGTTGATTTCTGCAATCGCACGTAACATTGACCGTCCTTGTCCACGTTGCGCATGCTTAGTCGTGATGGATTCAAAGGCATCCACGATGGCAATAATTCTGGCCCCATCACAAATGTCAGTGTGTTTCAGCCCGGTAGGGTAACCCCGTCCATCCGGCATTTCATGATGTTCGCGGATCATGCGCGCGGCATCCTCCCAGCCACTCATGCGTACCAGCAGGTCCGCAGCTTGAGATGGGTGTATGTGCAGTAGATTAAGCTCCTCCGCACTGAGCTTGCCCTGCTTGAGCCAAGCAGATTCGGGCAGAAACATCATGCCAATATCATGCATATAGATGGCGGCTTCCAGCTGTAGTGGATTGACCGGGTTGCCCGCTGCATGATTAGTCTCTTGCGCCAGTCGCAGCAGGCGACCACTGCGTCCTTTGAAAGTAGGTGAGCGAGAATCAAGCTGAAGTGCCAACTGCATGAAGAGACGCAGATCGGCGGCTGTCGTGTCGTCAGCCCGTGTGGCACCAGATGCACCAGCCTTGAACGTCTTGCCGATAGCAGTTGGGCGGAAGCCTGTGACATCCTCAATCAGCTGTAATGCTGTTGTTTCCAGCATCAGGCCATTTGCTTGTGCCATGGCATCGAGACCATCGACGAGGGTGGGCAAGCGCAGATGGGCGAGCGGCCGGCCCTCTGCCAAGGCATCCAGTGCCATCTCAAGCCTATCCATGGTCAGCAAAACCACTTCGGCGCTGATATCCGAGAAAATGATTTCACCAGCGCGCATGCGCGCAAACAGCGTTTCGACTGGATGGGTCAGCAAAATGCCCAGCTGAACTTGGCAGATGGCGGCATCGCCTTTGAGGTTGTGCAGCGCCCGGAAAATTTCCGAGATGATTTCGCGGTCCTGCGGGGCGCGTTTCAGCCGGGCAACACCGCGCTCGATGGCGGGCAGCAGATCTGCCAGGTTTTGCAGATAGTCATTGAGGCCCGCCCGATCAGTGATGGTGGGGTGTAGCAGGGCACCACGGTCAACCACTGAAGTCTCCTTCCGATGACCGGGGGCCAAGGTGCCCCACGGTACTGCACGTTCTTATTACGACCTTATTATTTCGCTGACTTTGCCCACGAGTCGCGCAGGGTGACTGTGCGATTGAAAATCGGCATGCCTTGCTTGGAGTCTAGGCGATCGGCAACAAAGTAGCCATGACGTTCGAATTGAAAACGATCTTCAGGACCTACATCCTTGAGTGCGGGTTCTAGCTGTGCCTGTATGACCTGCTTGGAATTCGGGTTGATATCAAGCAAGAAGTCGCGTTCACCCGCGCCCGGATTGGGCACCGCAAACAAGCGGTCATAGAGGCGTACTTCGCTGGTGTAGGCATGTGCAGCCGAAACCCAGTGCAGGTTGCCCTTGACCTTGTAGTTGTCTGCGCCGGGTGTGCCTGACTTGGAGTCGGGCATGTACTCGCAATGCACGGCGGTGATGTTGCCTTCTGCATCTTTGTCGCAGCCGATGCACTTGACCACAAAGCCGTAGCGCAGGCGCACCAAGTTGCCCGGGAACAAGCGGAAGTAGCCTTTGCTCGGGACTTCCATGAAGTCCTCGCGCTCGATCCACAGCTCACGGCTGAACGGCATTGTGCGCTTGCCCCACTCTGGCTTTTGCGGATGATTGGGGGCTTCGCACAGTTCGCTCTGGCCTTCCGGATAGTTGTCGATGATCAGCTTAACCGGGTCGAGCACAGCAATGCGGCGCGGGGCTGTCTCATTGAGGTGCTCGCGCATACAGTCTTCCAGCACGCTCATGTCTATCCATGAGTCGGACTTGGTCACACCAATGCGTTCTGCAAACAGCTGGAAACCCTCTGCGGTGAATCCACGTCGACGGGCGCCGACCAGCGTAGGCAGGCGCGGATCATCCCAGCCTGCCACGTGCTTTTCATCGACCAGCTGGATCAGCTTGCGCTTGGAGAGCACGACATAGGAAAGATTGAGGCGCGAAAACTCGTATTGCTGCGGCAACGGGCGCACCAGATGGCCGGCATCAGCGAGGCGGTTCAGCAGCCAGTCGTAAAAGGGGCGCTGATCTTCAAATTCCAGTGTGCAGATCGAGTGGGTAATGTTTTCCAGCGCATCCTCAATCGGGTGCGCAAAGGTGTACATCGGATAGATGCACCAGGTGTCACCGGTATTGTGGTGATGCACATGGCGGATACGGTATATCGCCGGATCGCGCAGATTGATATTGGGTGCCGCCATGTCGATCTTGGCGCGCAGGATGTGAGTGCCGTCGGCGAACTCACCTGCTTTCATGCGACGGAATAGGTCCAGGTTCTCAGCCACGCTACGCGTACGGAAGGGGCTGTCTTTGCCCGCCTCGGTCAGCGTGCCACGGTTCGCACGCATGTCCTCGGCGCTCTGGCTATCGACATAAGCATGTCCACCCTCGATTAGCGCTTCGGCAAAGCGATACATCCAGTCGAAGTAGTTAGATGCGAAGTAGAGATTAGTCTGGCCGTTGAACTGCCAGTCATAGCCCAGCCACTTCACCGACTCGGTGATGGCATCGACATACTCTTGGCTTTCCTTTTCTGGATTGGTGTCGTCAAAGCGCAAATGGCAGGCGCCACCGTAGTCACGGGCTAGGCCGAAGTTCAGACAGATCGACTTGGCGTGACCAAAGTGCAGATAACCATTCGGCTCGGGCGGGAAGCGCGTACGAATCTTGGCCGGATCTGGCTGTCCCGCTTGTTGTTGCGGGCCGTCACCAGGCTGGCCGCGCCATTGGCGGCTGACGTATTTACCGGCGCCGAGATCGGCGTCAATGATGTTACGAATGAAATTGCTGGCCGGCTCAGCGGCGGGCTTGTGGGCGTCGGTCATGGTGCTTCGTGTCGTTAGGGGGCGTGGGGCGCCAAGTGACGCCCAGCCAAAACAGCATTTTACCCGGCCACGCGCAGAACCGGCGCTTCCTTCTGCCAAATCGCAATACGCTCTGCCATCATGGGGCGGCCGATGTAATAACCCTGTGCGTAATTGCAGCCGAGGGTATGCAGGCTCAGCAGCGTGGCTTCATCTTCTACCCCTTCTGCCACAACCTTCATGCCCAGTGCATGCGCGAGCTGGATGGTGGAGCGCACGATTGCTAGGCTTGACTCATCCTTGTGCATGTCAGAGACAAAAGAGCGGTCAATCTTGAGGGTAGTGAACGGGTAGCGTTTGAGATAGCTCAGCGAGGAAAAGCCAGTTCCAAAATCGTCCAGCGCCAACACAAAGCCCCGTTTTGACAGATCATCAAGTACCAATGCAGAATTGGCCGGGTCATTCAGGAGCACTGTTTCCGTCAGTTCCAGCTCTACATTGCAGGGTTCAAGGCCATGTTTTTCGAGCATGGCCAGCAGGTGGGGCGTGAAATTCGGATCAAGAATATTGCGAGCTGACAGGTTAAAGGCAACGCGCAGCGGTAAGCGGTTCGCCTGCCACTCATTGGCTTGAGCCATGGCGGTATCGATGACCCATTCGGTCAATGGTCGGATGACATCGCTGACCTCGGCCAGCGGGATGAACTCGCTCGGCGGTAATAAGCCGCGATCTGGATGTTGCCAGCGAATCAGCGCCTCGCATGCCACCAGACGGTGAGTGTTGAGATCTAGCTGTGGCTGGTAGTAAAGCACCAATTCGTCATTGCGAATCGCCTCGGGAATCCGAGCGAGGAGTTCAAGTCGTTCGGCCGAGTGCGGATCTTGGCTGCGGTCATACACCTCAATGCCGGTACCGGCATGCTTGGCGCGATACATGGCTACATCGGCACAGCGCAGTAGTTCATGGCTGTTGTCGCCATGGCGTGGTGCAAAGGCAATGCCGATAGAAACGTCGATGCGTAAAGCCATATTGGCAACTTGGAGGCTTTGGCCAATGCAGATAGCCAAGGCACCCGCCAGCTTACGGCCCTCTTCCTCGCTCTCTAGCTGTGGCAGGGTGATAACGAATTCATCACCACCAAGACGGAAGGCCTGTCCAGCTTGGCCTGATAGCGAGTTGCGCAGGATGCGTGCAATTTCACACAGCAGCAGGTCGCCAGTCGTATGGCCCAGCGCGTCATTCACTTCCTTGAAGCGATCAAGGTCGACCAGCAGTAAGGCAAAAATATCGCGCCGTTCCTCCAGTCGCATGGCCTCTATACAGTGATGCAGTGCATCGCGATTGCCCAGGCCGGTCAGAGAGTCATGGTTGGCACGGTAAGCCAAGTCGCGCACACTACGTACTCGATCTAGGCAGGTACCAATGACTTGCCCGGCTGCCTTGAGCGTATCGAGCTCATTCTTCGTCATTTCGGCACGCAGTGGATAGCTGATGTTCAGTACCCCAAGCGGCTGGTTTTCACTGACCAGTGGGACAGATACATTGACCATGATGCCTGCACGACCAAATGCATGAACGAGTACCTGCCAAGCGCCCGGTTCGTTCGCGTAGTCATGCGTCAGAACCGTTTTGCGCATGCGCACTGCTTGCCCAGATAGGGTCGAATCCACAGGCATGCGCGCTGCGACTTCGAGGACTTCGGCTGAATGGCCGTGAGATGCAATCAGTTCAAACCATTTGCCCGAGTCATCAATCAGGTGCACAAGGGCATTTTGGCAGCTGGTGTTGCGTGCCAGTTGGCGCAAGGCTTCTTCAGCTAGGTTGCGCTCATCTGAATGGGTTTGCAGGGCGGTGATGAGCTGATTGGAGAAGGTCAGCAATTCATTGTGGTGACTCAGCTCGCGTTCCTTGCGTTGAAAGACTGCCAATAGGAGGCAAATCGAAGCGCTCAGCGTAACGAGATAGGCAATCGGCGTATGCGGCGAGTTAAGCGTGAGGCCGCCACTCAAGATCAGCCAGGCACCATTAACCGCTCGCAGGGCAAACAGACCGGCTGCTAATCGCTCCATGCGGCTTTGATTCCACAGGGCCCATGCGACCGATCCCATGGAAATGAACAGAACTGTTGCAGCCAACCAAGTGGTTGCGGGTGGATAGGTAAAGCGGGTGCCGATACTTAGCGCCATCAGGGCGATAGTGAGCACTAGTGCGTCACGCCAGTTAAAACTGAATCCACGATAGCGTAGGGAGCCACCAATCATGGTGGTGTAGCCGAATGCGGCCAGCGGCAAAATGAGCAGCAAGTAATGCCGCACATTTTGGCCAGCATCAATTTCCATGCGCATCATCAAGGCTAGTACAGCGGCCAGTCCGACACAGATATTGGCGATACCCCAGAAGGCGAAATGGCTGCGGTCACCTTTCTCCGCGAACCACATGCCAAGGAACAGTAGACCAATCAGACTATTCCCGGCAAGAAGTACGAGATCATTCATGAATCAGTTGAGGGCCTAGGGCTTGGGTATGTCAGATGGGACAAGAGTGCAAAAACACTCGCCTGCAATTCACACGTGCAATCTGCAGGCTTTTAACCTGACAACGTCTTGCGAACTTCAAAGATGCTGGATGGTAGCAGTGCGATCAGTAGGTAAACGGCAGAACTGAAGGTTTATTGAGACACAAGCAAAACTTGTTTGCTGGATGCAACGCTCTCGATGGGGAGGCTTGCCTCGCGCGGTAGAATGTACTTATGAACTGGATTTCCTTTACCGGCATTGGCGCGGGTGCCGCATTGGGCGCGTGGCTCCGCTGGCTGCTGGGTATGTGGCTTAACCCGCTGTTTGTAAGCATTCCGCTGGGCACGCTGGCAGCAAACTTATTGGGGGCCTATCTGGTGGGCGCGGCCGTGATGGTGTTTCACCTCAATACCAGCCTGCCCGCGGAGTTACGTTTGTTTTTGATCACCGGCTTTTTGGGTGGCCTCACCACGTTTTCAACCTTTTCTGCCGAGGTTGTCGCCCTGATCCGCACGGAAGCCTGGGCGTTGGCCGCCGCTGCCGCGAGCGTGCATTTATTCGGCTCATTGCTGATGACGGGGCTAGGTATCTACACCATTCAGCGTTTGGCTCAGTAGCATGAAGTTTGATCCTCAGGCCCGGCTCGCTGCCCGGCCGCCGATTACCTATGACGATGCATTGCCGGTCAACCAAAAGCGAACCGACATTGCCGCGGCCATTCGCGATCATCAGGTGGTTGTCATCTGTGGTGAAACCGGCTCTGGCAAGACCACACAACTCCCCAAAATTTGTCTTGAGCTCGGTCGCGGCAGCCATGGCCTGATTGGCCACACGCAGCCGCGGCGGATTGCCGCGCGCGCCACCGCCACACGGATTGCGCAGGAGCTCAAGGGTGAGCTCGGCCGCCACGTCGGCTACAAAATCCGCTTTACCGACAAGGTCTCGGAAGCGACGTATATCAAGTTGATGACCGATGGCATTCTGCTGGCGGAGACGCAAGGCGATCCCTTGCTGCGACAGTACGACACCCTCATCATCGACGAGGCCCACGAGCGCAGCCTGAACATCGACTTCCTGCTTGGCTATCTGCGTGAGGTGTTGCAGAAGCGCCCGGAGCTCAAGCTCATCGTCACGTCTGCAACGCTGGATGCAGAGCGCTTCAGCAAGCATTTCACGATCAATGGTCAGCCAGCCCCGGTGATTGAGGTGTCAGGGCGCTTGTATCCCATTGAGACGCGCTATCGCCCTTACGGTGTTGATGACGACCGGGATGTGAACGAAGCGATTGTCGATGCTGTCGATGAAGCACATCGCACTGGTCCCGGCGATGTGCTGGTGTTTTTGCCCGGCGAGCGCGAGATTCGCGAAGCCGCCGAGGCGCTGCGCAAGCACCATCCTGCCGGGACAGAAATTTTGCCTTTGTTCGCCCGTCAGTCGGCGCAAGAGCAGAGCCGGGTCTTCCAGTCGCATGGTGGGCGCCGTGTAGTGCTTGCCACCAACGTCGCAGAAACCTCACTGACGGTGCCGGGCATCCGCTATGTGATCGACACTGGCGTTGCCCGCGTTAAGCGCTACTCGCATCGCAATAAGGTCGAGCAGTTGCAGGTCGAGCCGATTGCGCAGTCAGCGGCCAAGCAGCGTGCAGGGCGTTGTGGTCGCGTAGCCAGCGGTATTTGCATTCGTCTCTACGACGAGACCGATTTCAACAAGCGCTTGCCGCATACCGAGCCGGAGATTTTGCGTTCCTCGCTTGCCGGCGTGATTTTGCGTATGAAGTCGCTTCACCTCGGCGATGTCGAGGATTTCCCCTTCCTCGAAGCGCCGCTGCCACGCATGATCGCGGATGGCTACCAGCTGCTCGCCGAACTCGGCGCCATTGATGAGGAAAGCAAGCAGCTCACCAAGGTCGGCACCGAGCTGGCGCGCCTGCCGCTGGACCCGAAGATCGGACGCATGATTCTGGCGGCGCGCAAAGAAGGCGCCTTGCGCGAGGTGTTGATCATTGCTGCTGCGCTGTCCTCGCAGGACCCACGCGAACGGCCGCCCGAGCAAGCCGGTAGTGCCGATCAGGCACATGCCAAATGGAAAGACGAGAAGTCTGAATTCCTGTTCTGGCTGAAGCTGTGGAACGCCTGTGATGAAGTCTGGAAGCATGAGTCGCAAAGTAAACAACGCCAATGGTGCAAAGCAAACTTCCTGTCGTGGCTGCGCGTGCGTGAATGGCGCGATATTCATGCCCAGCTGCATGTGTTGTGCACTGAGCACGGCTGGAAAGAATCAGATCTGCCGGCCTCGTTTGAGGCAATGCATAAAGCCCTGCTCACCGGGCTGCTCGGCCACATCGGTTTGAAAAGCGAAGAAGAGCCGCATTACCTCGGCGCGCGTGGCATCAAGTTTTTTATCCATCCCGGCTCAACGCTGCAGAAGAAAGCGGGGCGCTGGATCATGGCCGGCGAGCTGGTGGATACCTCGCGCCTGTTTGCACGCACGATTGCGAAGATCGAACCGGAATGGCTGGAGCAGGTGGGGACGCATCTGGTGCGTCGTCATGCCTACGAGCCGCACTGGGAAAAGAACTCTGGGCAGGTCGTGGCTTGGGAGCGTGCCACGCTGCACGGCATCCTGCTCTACGCCAAGCGCCGAATCCATTACGGCCCCAAGGATCCCAAGCTGGCGCGCGAACTCTTTATTCGTGGCGCCCTCGTCAATGGGCAGGTGCATGAAGACTTTGCCAAGCGGGCGCGCTTTTTTCAGCACAACCAGAAGCTGATCCGTGACATCGAGGCACTTGAGCACAAGTCGCGTCGCCCCGATGTGTTGGTTGATGACGAGCTGATTTACGCTTTCTACGACAGCAAGCTACCGCCGGATGCCATCACGCTCGCTGCTTTTGAGCACTGGCGCAAAGAGGCTGAGCAGAAAGAACCGAAGCTCCTGTTCCTCGAACGCGAACAGCTTATGCGTCACGAGGCGGCTGGCATCACCACTGATACCTTTCCGCATCATTTGGAAGTGCATGGCCAGCGCCTGAAGCTCAGCTACCACCACGATCCGGGGGCCAGCGATGATGGCGTGACGCTCTCGCTGCCGCTGGCGTCGCTCAATCAAATTTCACACAACCGTTGCGAATGGTTGGTGCCCGGCTTGCTCAAGGAAAAAGCCGTGGCCTTGCTGAAAACGCTGCCGCAGAAATTCCGCCATCGCCTGCAGCCGCTCGATGCGTTTGCCGAAGCCTTTTGCGAAAGTGCTGTTGATGGCAAGCAGGATCAAAGCGAGCCACTGGTACGTGCCCTGACCCGTGCCGTCGAAGAAAAGCTGGCCATGAAGTTGCCGCTGGATGCTTTCCGGCCGGGCGAGCTGCAGCCGCATCTATCAATGAACTTCCGTCTGCTTGACGAGCATGGCGGCACCTTGACCTTGTCACGCTCACTACCGGAATTGCGCGCGCAGTATGCCGACCGTGTCGAGCAGAGCTTTGCCGAAGCTGAGGTCAAGTTAGACCGTGCGGATGCTGATACCGCCGACAATGAAGGTGAACTGACGGGGCTCATCAGCTGGAGCTTTGGCGACTTGCCCGAGTTGCTTGAGGTCAGCATCAAAGGCCGCAAAGTGGTCGGCTTTCCGGCATTGGTGGATGAGGGAGAGAGCGTGTCGCTCCGCGCCATCGACAGTGAGGAAAAGGCACGTGCACTGCACCGCCTCGGGCTGCGCCGGCTGTTTGCACTCAACCTCAAGGACCAGCTCAAGTTCATCGACAAGAGCTTGCCCGGTCTGCGCGACATGGCGCTGCAGTACATGCTCTTTGACAAGGCGGGCGGTAGCGAAGCGGAGCTGAAGGCTCAGATTCTGGCGGTGACACTGGAGCGCAGTTGCCTGATGGACCCCTTACCCGCCACGCAGGCCGAGTTTGATGCGCGGCGGGACAGCGCACGCGGACGCATCACGCTGATTGCCCAGGAAGTGGCTCGCCTGATCGCCACGATCCTGACCGAGCAGGCCGCGTTGGCCAAGAAGCTGGCCGGTATGAACAAGGCGTTTCCTGCAGCCTGTGCAGATATTCAGACACAGCTGAATGGCTTGCTAGCCCGTCACTTCATCACCATGACGGCCTATGAGCGCCTGCAGCACTACCCGCGTTACCTCAAGGCCGCCGTATTGCGGCTCGACAAGCTGCGTGCCGATCCTGCCCGTGATGCCCGCCAATTGGCCGATTGGCAAAGTGTGGCGAAACTGTTTGAGCGCGAGTGGGTCAATCAACAGAAGAGCGGCGTGCGCGATCCGGCGCTGGAAGAGTTCCGCTGGCTGCTGGAAGAGTTGCGTGTTGCCTTGTTTGCCCAAGAGTTGCGCACGCCTTCGCCGGTGTCGGTGAAGCGTCTGCAGAAAATGTGGGAATCCCGTCCGCGGGCATGAAAAAGGAATGATCGATGGCTGAAGTTTTGCGTGCATGTATTCTGGCCAGCCGTGATCTGTTGCGTCCTGGCATGTTGTTGCAGGCGCTGTGGCCACCGCTGGCGGCTATGGTCCTGTGGGGCGCAGTTGCAGCCTCAGTATGGTCGCCCGCCCGTACTGAACTACAGACGCATTTCCCCGACTGGAGCTGGCTCTCCGGTAATTGGGTGTCAGACTGGCTAGCCAATATTGCGTTGCTCATGGCGTTTGCGCCATTGGTGTACTTCACCGCGCTGATGTTGCTGGCGGCATTTGCCCTGCCACGCATGATGAATATGGTGGCGCTTCACGACTACCCTGATCTGGCTCGCGCCGGCCGTGGTGCGTTCTGGGGCAGTCTGATCAACACACTCATTGCCGGGCTGGTGTTTGTTGCCGGCTGGTTGCTGACATTGCCGTTGCTCTTGATTCCCGGCGTGTTGCTGGTGCTGCCCTTGTTTTGGTTGGCATGGCTGAATCAGCGTACTTTCCGCTATGACGCGCTGGCTGAGCACGCTACGCCAAGTGAGCGGTATGCAACGATCCGCGATAGCAAGTCACAGCTGTATATGGCCGGTGGCATCAGCGCGCTGTTAGCGCATATTCCCATCATCAATCTACTGGCGCCGGCATGGACGGCTCTGGTCTTCGTGCACCTTTGCCTGCAGCGGCTGCGTATGCTCCGTGGCGAGGGCGTGGTTTGGGAGCAGACATGAGTGTTCAGGCAGACGGTAGTGCAGATAGCATCACTGGTTTTGGCGCCATCATCATTGGCGACGAAATCATGCGCGGTAAACGTCAGGATGTGCATTTCGCAAAGCTGCGTGAAGTATTCGCGGCACGCGGCCTCAAGCTGCAGTGGGTCGAATATCACGGCGACGATCGCCCCCATCTGATCGAGGTGTTTCGCCGCACGCTGGCGAGCAAAGATGTCGTGTTCAGCTTTGGTGGTATTGGTGCGACCCCCGACGACCATACCCGGCAGGCCGCTGCCGCCGCGGCAGGTGTGCCATTACACCTGAATGCAGATGCCGAGCGAGAGATCCGTGCACGCATGGCCGAAACCGGCCAAGAGGTCACACCGGGACGGCTAGAGATGGGCGTGTATCCGCAAGGCAGTCGGGTGGTGCCCAACCCCTACAACCGCATTCCTGGTTTCAGCTACGCTCACCACCATTTTTTCCCCGGGTTCCCGGTCATGGCGCACCCGATGCTTGAGTGGGTGCTGGATACCTACTACGCGTCATACTTTCACCAACACGCCGAAGCCGAGGCCTCGATCATTGTTTGGGAGGGTATTGAAGGGGTCATGACACCACTGATGGTATCAGTGGAGGAGCGCTTCCCCGGCATCAAGGTGTTTAGCCTGCCCTCGGTGGGCAATGCGCAGGTAAAGCGGCATGTCGAGCTGGGGGTGCGCGGCGATCCGGCTCAGGTTGAGCCGGCGATGGAGTCGCTTATCGCAGGTGTTGCCGGGCTGGGCTACACCTACGAAAAGCGCTAAACGTTAGGTGCCAAGGCTGGCGCCTTAGCGCGTCAGCACTACTTTTGCGTCAGTCCCGGTCATGCCGGCTTGTGCTGCCAGACGGCCGAGTGAGCTTTCCGCATCACCACGGCTGGCGTAATGGTTGATGCGCACTTCATACGCGCCGTTCTGCTTGACCACGGCAGCGGGATAACCCGCTTCATTGAGCGCTGTTGCGACCTTGCGCGCGTCGCCTTGCTTGGCCTCGGCGGCTGCAACCACGCGCCACTTGCCGCCAATAATGGCAATCCCTTGCCCGGCCTGTGGTTCAACTGATGCGATGAAACGTGACAGCTCAGCCGGGCTGGCGGTGCCCGTCACTGCTGCCGGCTTGTCGAAAAAGCGCGACCAGAAGGCTGTGGGCTGATCGAGACTGACCACCCCTTCGCTACGCGTAGCGACTTCCACCTTGCCTTCGAAAACGCAGGCAGCATCATGTTCAGCGTCGGTCATTGCCCAGTAGTCAGTGCCGCGGATGCCGATGGTGGCCGTCGCAACGGTCAGGTCAACCTTGCGCTTGCCCGTGAGCTTGGTGAGGCTATTGCTGGCGTAGCGGAAGAATCCTTGCGTCAGTTTAAAACCGACATCCACCGAGACGCCATTGCTGTCCTTGTCACTGCGCAGGCGCTCGACCTGTAGACGGCTGTTAGCACCTAGGCGAATCGTGCTGGCATCCGGAAGGCTGAGTAACATACGCGCACCGCTGACGATGGTATCTGGGCTACGTACTTGCGTGCCTGGCTGCAACGCCTCGCGGCGCTCACCTTGCGTGCCGCGTTCAACCCACGCTGGATATTGCACCGCCTCGACGCGAGCCGTTGCCGCATTGGCGAGTAACGGAAGCATTTGGGCGCCGAGTAGGGCGCCGAGCAGGACGAAGGTGTGGCGGGCTTGCAGCATTTCTATCTCCGGGGATGGCTAGCAAACTAACTGTATAGGGTGACGTTACAAGGTCAGGCTCACTCTGACATAAAAATGCCCCGGCAGTTCTGCCGGGGCATAAAACTGACTCAACAGGATGAGGAAGAGTCAGTGGAGGAGCAAAGGATTCGCGCCATTCAGCCCTGATGTGTCAGGCCTTTTTTGATTTGGCCGGCTTGGGTTTTGTGTTGGCGGACAGATTGGCAGCGTATTCATCCATCTGCCGGGCAGTCTTGTTCAGGGTTGCGCAGGCTGCGCTGGCAGTGCCAAGGGCTGACTTGAGAACGTCTACTGAGGCGTTGACTGCAGCATCGGTGCCCGGCGGCGCATGTTTGATGAGTTCATCAAGGGCGCTCGTCATGGTTTGGCCGGCCTCAGTGAGCTGGGTATCTAGTGTCTGGCTCAGCGCCTCGCGGGTTTCACTGCCAATGGCATAGACGCCCTGAGACCATTGCGCCAGCTTGTCAGTTGCTGGCTGCGACAAGGTTGCCTGAATAGCAACGAAATCTTGGAAGTCTTTTGCTGCGAGGAGGGCGCTGGCCGAGCCGGCAGTGTCTTCAAAGACACTGCGCGCCATGTTGAGGTTGAGGGAGGTCAAGCGCTCTATCCCGGCCAAGGTGGTGTTTGCCAGCGTCAGCAGGCCATCAAATTGAGCCTTAGATGCGCTGGCAAATTGGGCGCCACCAAACGGGATGCTGCCAAACGGCGCGGTGGAAAAGGGATTGGACATGGTGACCTCCTGTATGCATCAAGGAATGCACTACAAATGGTGCAATGCAACATGAGGTCATTATAGGGCGCGACTTACCCTCGTCAAGCATTATTTTGTGCAACGCACAAAATAATGCTTCCCTTGTGTTTAGGGCTTGTTCGGGCTAAATGAGCTTCCAGAGGGCAGAGTTATGCTGCTGCGCGATGGGGGTGCAGGGTCGGCGGGCCCTGTATTGCGCGGCTGGATCACGGCACGGACGCGGCCATCTCCGCCTGACTTGCCAGTGCCGCTGCTATTGGTGACTGTGTAGTTTTCGATGCGCGCGTCATAGCGGATGAACTGGCCGCGTACTTCATCCTGTCCGCTTTTCAAATAGGCGCGGGTGTAGAAGTCGGTTTGCTGAGTACGATCACTGTGCTCGATGCGTTCAGCTTCGCCATCCACATACTCATTGCTATTTTCGCGCTTCTGGCGAAAGCGTGCCAAGCCGCCATCGCCGCCTTCGGCAACACTGGTCTGGAAGCCATTCGCATCTTGGCTGACCACCACGCGATTGCTACGAATGATCATAGTGCCTTTGGTCAAAATCACGCGGCCCTCAAGGATGTGCTGTTTTTTGACGTCGTCTACGGTGATTCGATCGGCCTCAACTTGAACGGGTTTGGTGCTATCCGCTTTTTCTGCATACACGTTCGTGCTGCACAGCAAGGTGACATAGAGCGGACAGATGAGCAGGGGCTTGAGCATGGGCGTCATTTGGGTTGAGGCGCGATGGTGCCGTTGATTCGGCCGTGCAGAACAGAAATTTGCGTTTTGTTGTTGGCTTCCAGCCCTTGGCCGTGGAGAACCGACGCCCCTTGAGTAATGGTGACGGGTACGCTGGTGCGGGCAATTTCATCATCCGGCAACAACGTCATGCGGCTGCTGGTGATTTGTGTTGGTGGTGAATTGGGGTTGTCGTGCACGATCTTCACATTGTTTTCAAGCTCGACCTTCTTGCCGCCTTCAATAAGCAAAGCCTTGTCGGCAATGATGACCGTTGGACGTTGGGTATGGTAGGTCATGCGCGGCTTTGTGACTTCTGTCGAGTCATCATCCGCATAGTGCAGCATGTGCGTTGCGCTCAGTGTCTGATAAAGCTTGCCTGCACTGTCAAAGCGTTTAACAGTGAAGTTGTCGACATAATAATCGGGGTCATGCCGCACAGGCCCCTGCTGGCTTGGCTCGACCTTACTGGTCTGGTCGAGCCAGAAAGTCAGTGCTGTTAGGGACAGCAGCATCAAGATGGGCAGCAGGGCAAAGTTGTTGTAGCGCACGGCTGTCAAATGATGCGGGCGTTGAACAGGTCATGCATACTGAGCGCACCGACCAAGCGGCCACTGTCATCGACGACAGGCAGCACGAATGTCTTGTAGCGTTCCATCAATTCAACCGCTTCTGCCGCCAGCCGGTCCGGGCCAATCGAGCGCGGGTTGGCGGTCATGACGGCTGTGATAGTGGTGCGCTTGATGTCGGTCTCGTGTTCCAGCGTGCGGCGCAGGTCGCCATCGGTATAGATCCCTAGGGGACAGCCATCAACATCAATAATCACGGTCATGCCCATGCCCTTCTTGCTGATCTCCAGTAGGGCTTCGGCAATGGTTGCGGTGCTGGCAACGGAAGGAATACGCTCACCATCACGCATAACATCCTTGACGTGGGTCAGTAGGCGACGCCCAAGCGAGCCACCGGGGTGTGAGCGGGCAAAGTCCTCTGCCTGAAAGTCATGCGCATCGAGCAAAGCCACGGCTAGCGCATCACCCAGCGCCAAGGCTGCGGTAGTGCTGGCTGTGGGCGCCAAATTGAGCGAGCAGGCTTCCTCGGCTACGGTGGCATCAAGATGAATGTCGGCGTCGCGGGCAAGCGGCGAGTCTGGATTGCCCGTGATGGCGATCAGCTTGCCGCCTTCGCGCTTGATCATGGCCGCAATGGTTAGTAGTTCTTCCGTACCGCCCGAGTTGGAGATAGCGATCACTACATCGTCGCGCGTAATCATGCCGAGATCGCCGTGAATCGCTTCGGCAGCGTGCACAAAATAGGCTGGGGTGCCGGTGCTGGCGAGTGTCGCTGCAATCTTGCGGCCAATGTGACCGGACTTACCAATGCCCGAAACGATCACGCGCCCGTTGCATTCGATGATCAGATTGACCGCGGCGATAAAGGCTTCGCCCAGCCCGTTGCCCAGTCGTTCAGCCAGCGCGGTGATGGCTTCGGCCTCGATGCGGAGCACCCGATGAGCCATTTCGAGAACGCGTTCGGCGGGAGGGAGTGGGGTCATTGGCAGCTAAGTGTTGGGAAAAGCAAAAAAATGTGGCAGACAGTGCAACTAGCCTGCACTTCTTCATCAATATAGCGGCAGAATTATAACAAACCGATTTACAGCCTCCCGGCCCATCGCAACAATGCCTTCGCATGCCCTGCAGCTTACCTTGATCCTGCTCGCCTCCGCTGTTCTGGTGGTGGTGCTTTTCCGTTCGCTCAACCTGCCTTCTATCCTTGGCTATCTACTCGTCGGTATCGTCGTCGGCCCGCATGCCCTGAACATTGGGGCCGATAGTGTAGGGGCACGCCACCTAGCGGAGTTTGGGGTCGTGTTCCTCATGTTCTCGATCGGGCTTGAGTTCTCGCTGCCGCGGCTGTTCAAGATGAAGCGGCTGGTGTTTGGCCTTGGTCTGGCGCAAGTGCTTGGCACCATGCTATTGGCGTTGGCCTTGATCTGGCTGGCCGGCTTGCCTGTGTATGCAGGTTTTGCTTTGGGCGGTGCGCTGTCTATGTCTTCGACCGCCGTGCTCTCCAAACTGCTGGCCGAGCGGCTTGAGCTAGAGTCGCCGCATGGCCGTGAAGTCATGGGTGTGCTCTTGTTCCAAGATCTGGCCGTGGTGCCGCTGCTGATTGTGGTACCGGCGCTGGCTAGCCCGGCGGGTGAGCTGGCCAATATGCTCATGCTTGCGGGTATCAAGGCAGTGATCGTACTGACAGTGGTCATCTTCCTTGGTCAGCGGCTGATGGGCGCGTGGTTCTTTATCGTCGCGCGTACCAAGTCGGCAGAGCTGTTTGTGCTGAATGTGTTGCTCATTACGCTGGGGCTAGCCTATGTGACAGAGCTTGCGGGCCTGTCGCTGGCACTGGGCGCCTTCCTCGCCGGCATGCTGATCTCCGAAACCGAGTATCGCTATCAGGTGGAAGAAGACATCAAGCCGTTCCGCGATGTGTTGCTTGGTTTCTTCTTCATCACCATCGGGACCTATCTTGATCTGAGCGTTGTGTTCAGCAATTTGTTCTGGGTGCTGGCTTTCCTGACCCTGCTACTGGTGGGTAAGCTAGGGCTAACTTGGGCCTTGTCGCGCGTGCTGGGCGCCAGCCCGGGAACGGCCTTGCGTAGCGGTTTATGGTTGTGTGCTGGGGGTGAGTTCGGCTTTGTATTGATGGCGCAGATCAGCGAAGCGCATTTGCTGCCGCCGCACCAGCTGCAAATCGTGCTGGCAGGTCTGGTCTTGTCGCTGCTCTTGGCTCCGATCATTGTCTACTTTAGTGATCGACTGGTCATGCGCTTTGTGGCGTCAGAATGGTTGGCGCGCTCTATGCAACTGACCAGTCTCGCTGCACACACGCTGGATACAGCCAAGCATGTGATTGTGTGTGGTTACGGGCGTACTGGCCAGCACTTGGTGCGCTTCATGGAGAATGAAGATGTAACCATCGTGGCCTTGGACAATGACCCAGAGCGCGTGAGCGCCGCTGCCAAGGCTGGCGAGCCTGTGGTTTTTGGTGACTCTGCCCGCCGCGAAACCTTGATCGCTGCCGGGATTAAACGCGCAGATGTGCTGGTGATTACCTTTGCCGACACACATGTGGCGTTGAAAATTCTCCACCATGTCCATGAGCTACGCCCTGAATTGCCGGTGGTTGTGCGTACAGCAGAAGAGGCGGATATCGACAAACTTAGCGCCGCGGGCGCTGCTGAGGTGGTGCCGGAGGCGCTTGAGTCCGGCATGATGCTTTCAACCCATGCCCTTGCATTACTCGGCGTGCCCATGAACCGCGTGATCAATCGCTTGCGGGGCTTACGCGAGCAACACTACAGCATGTTCCGTGGCGTGTTCCCAGGTGTGACTGACGACACATCGCTACTCCCTGAAGCCGAGCAGACCCGTCTTCACGCCGTGCACTTGCCGGCCGAGGCGTATGCGCTAGGACTGGCAATTGAGAGCTTAGATTTGTCATCCACAGGTGCCAGAATTTCCACGGTCCGTCGCCGTAGTGGCAAGGGCGTGTTGCCGCCGGGCGAGCCACTGCAAATGGGGGATACGGTCTTGCTGATGGGCAATCAGGCAGCGCTGGCGTCGGCAGAGTCTTTGCTGCTGACGGGACGATGAAGTTTCCCCCAATAAAAAAGCCCGCCGAAGCGGGCTTTTTTATTGGGAAGAGGTTCTCTTACATACCAAGACAGACGGTGTATGAAGTGTCATCGTTGACGGTTGCTGTTGTGAGGGCTGGATTGCCACGAGTATGGTTTCCGGCAACGGTGCGCATTGACCCCGTTTGAGTGTTGCCATCATCCATCGTAGTGTCAAGTTGCTTCGCGAACTTTCCAAGGATGCCGGTAGAGCAGATAACGTAGCTGCCGCTTAAGCCTTGTACAACTGGCGCTGCGGTCGTTGGTCCAATGTATGCATTAGAGCCGGACTCGATACCGATCGTGCCACCCTCAGCATTCCTCGGGATGTATGTCGCATCGGCAGTACTGGTTGGGCCTGTGGCAAGACCGGCTAAACGTACGTGTTGCCAAAACAAATAGGATTCGTCGGTTGCTGTGACGGAATTCCAGTTTCCATTGATAACGCCATTACCAATTCCGCCAGTTGGAGTTGAGGCAGTGGTTGCATTTGCGTTTCGAACTGTTGCTGAGGCATCATCACCTGGGATGGCCTTGTACTTGTCTTGGTATCCGTAGATATACAAAGGAATGTTTCGGAAGTCCTGCGCAAAGTTCTTGACCTTGGCGCTGTTGATCAGCTCTTGACCCTTCAGCACGCCGCCGAGCAGCAGGCCGATGATGACCAGAACGATGGCGATTTCGATCAGAGTGAAACCGCGTTGGTGGTGTCGCATAGCGAACTCCTGAGAGATGAATTAAATGATAGATCTGTTATGCGATGAGTTTAGCAGGAAGCGTGCCATGCCATTTCTTGCCTGTAGGGGCTGTAATCCGTCTCGAATTGGCAATACTTGACCAATTTACGCTATCCGGTGTCATAAATCTGACGGTTGGTGTCAACAATGTGACGCAGCTTGAGGGTGGAGACCGCTTACAATCTCAGCCATGCGTACGCTTTTTCCTTTTAAGCCATCCTCCTTGCTTTTGCATGATCCACGTCGCTGGCTGCTGTTCGGCTTGTTGATTGTGCTGCACATGGTGCTACGACTGGGGGCGGAAACCCCGGTGGGGCGCTCGCTTTTGATCGTGCACTTCGGCTTGTTTCTCCTGTGGCAACCGTTTGTGGGCTCCCGTTTGTCGGTAGCGCGACCTTACTTGCTGCTGTTTGTCTTGCTGCTCACTGTAATGATCGGTGTGGGCCAGTGGGCCTTGATCTTGTGGATGATTCTGCTCGGCGGCTTGGTGGGGGGGCGCGTGTTCTTCAAAGCGCGCTTACCCGTGCGTATTTTTTATCTACTCGCACTCACCGATCTGGTTGCCACACTGCTGCTGATTGCTGTACCTGCGTTGGTTAGCGCGGGATACGACAATCCTTTCCTACGCAACCTAGCCCTGTACGTTTTCCCCGCCATACTTGGCGTATTGATGCTTCTGCTCCCTGCACGGGATGAGGAGGGGCAGCATGCGGCTGACTCCATTGATCTGATTTACAGCGTATTCATCATGCTGTTGCTGGCTGTGCTGGTGGCCGGCACGATTGCCTTGATGCTGCTGAAGCAGCTTGGCTATTTTGAGGCGCTGCTGGCCATGCTCGTTGTCATGGCAACCACCTTGCTCATTCTCTCGTTAGTGTGGTCGCCACGGGCCGGGTTTCCGGGGTTGGCTGCCTTGGTTTGGCGCTACATGCTGGCAGAACGCTTGCCACTGGATAAGGTGCTACGTGAGCTGACCGAGCTTGCCAGAGCGGAGCCTCAACCTTTGCCATTTATCCGCAAAGTCTGCTTGCTGCTACCAGAGTATTTGGGGTGGGTCAGTGGCGGTAGTTGGCGGCTGGAAGCCGAGCCAAAAACTGTCAATGAATCGTTTGGCGAATGCGCGGGGGTCGAGCATGTGTTTTTACATGGGCCTTTGCGCTTGAGTTTGTATGCGCGCCGCAGCATGCCGCCAACGCTGGTTTGGCATGCCCGTTTGTTGGTCCAGCTCATTGGCGAGTTGGTGTTAGCCAAGTTACAAGCGCAGCAGTTGCGAGAAATGTCGTACCTACAGGCAATTCACGAAACTGGCGCGCGCTTGACGCATGACGTTAAAAACTTGCTGCAGTCGTTGAATACCTTGTGTGCCGCGGCCGAGCGTGAGGGTGACACGCCGTCGCCGGCATTTCAGTCATTGATGCGCAATCAGCTCCCCGTCATCACGCAGCGCTTGCAATTGACGATGGGCAAGCTGCAGAAGCCTGTGGCTGCAAATATGCAGCGGCAGTCTGCAGCAATTTGGTGGGCAACCTTATGTCAGCGATTTGAGAATCATGGGGTGCACATGGCGGCGCAGGACGAAGCCTTACCGTTGGATATTCCGCTAGAGCTCTTTGAGTCGGCAGTGGAGAACATGATTCAGAATGCTTTTGACAAGCGCGCTTTACAGCCTGACCTCAACATTTCCCTGCGGCTTTGGGTCTTCAATGGGCTACCGACTTTGCAGGTGGAAGATGATGGCGCTGCGTTGGGCCATGAGCTGGCAGCGCAGGTTGGTGTAGTCCCGACAGAGTCGGAGAACGGCCTAGGGATTGGGCTTTACCAAGTCGGACGACTGGCAGTTGAGGCAGGTTATCGGTTGGTGCTGCTGTCTAACCAGCCGGGGGCGGTGTGCTTTGCTTTACAACCGGTTGGGGCCGCAGCTTAATGGCTCACGATTTCGAACAAACGGGTGTGACCCCGCCCACGCAGATTGCGTTCAAATGGAACGGCGAACTTGTAGTCCCCACCTAGAATTCTATGGGTTTCTTCGTCACACAGTATCTGGCCAGAGGCGGCTTCTTCCGTAATTCGGCTAGCGATGTTCACCGTATCGCCCCATAGATCGTAAACAAACTTGTTTTTTCCCAGCACACCGGCAATCACCGGGCCCGTGCAGATACCCATGTGCAGCTCAAGGCGTGAAGGATTGATGTTTTGATCGTTGCGCAACAGTGCGCGCATATCTAGCGCAAGGTTCGCCATGGCATGGACGTGTTGTTCTGTCCCTAGATTCAATCCACCCGCGACCATGTAGGCATCACCAATGGTTTTGATCTTCTCTAGGCCATGCTTTTCAACGAGATCATCAAATGCCGAAAAGACACGGTTGAGAATCGCGAAGACATCATGCGGCGCGAGGTTGGCAGCCACCTCGGTGTAGCTCACGATATCCGCAAACATCACGGTGGCGTAATCAAAGCCATCCGCGATGGTTTGACCTTCGTCCTTGAGTCGAGCGGCCACCGGCGCCGGCAGAATATTGAGTAGCAGGCGCTCCGAGCGTGCCTGTTCGTTCACCAAGGCGGCGTGCGCTTCGTTCAAGCGGGCGCTGATCTTTTCTTTCTCAAGAATCGAATAGCGCAGCAGGATGAAGATGATCGAGGCAACAGCAATAAAATTCAGTGCAAAAAAACCGGTACTGGTTTGTAGTGGAATACTCAGGCTGCTGCTGGCTGAGGCGATTGGTAGAAAGTCGCTCAGGCCAGAAACTAGGGTAAGCGCGACCCAGGCAATAAAACATGCAACGGACTCGCGTGTGCCCAAGCACAGCATGGCGCCGAAGGGCCCTAGCAAGCCCCACAGAATCACACCGCTGGAGTTGATGAAGTCGCCAATTGCCCACTGCATGATGAATGGGGCAAGCAGGAAGAAGCTGAGCTGGCTGACGCGGAAGCGCTTGAAGTTGCCTGTCTGAATATATAGCGCCAGATTGGCCGTCAACAGGATTTGATAGACAAACGGGAGGGTTGAGGACAGCATTGAGCCGGCAGCGCCGTAAATCATCAGCCACAGCCCTGAGGTCACGCTGACAAGACCTGTGGCAAAAACCAGAACCGTTTTGTTAAGCCGCTCCCGCTCGTTGTCGTCGGGGGTGATGCCGGCGTGCTTGAGGCGCTCTATGAAACCCTGCTTTGCGACAATATTCATCTGTCAATCCACGCCTTGCATTAATGCCGTTGTTAAACCTAGTTTCTCAGTTGCTTGCAAGTTGGTCAAGGCAGTTTTCCAGCAGTAATCATGCGGTTAAAAAGCAGGTTTGTTGGCAACCATACGACCTGATCATCAAACTCCCCACCAGTAGTCCCGGTGTCCGAAGTTTGATTACGGCTGAAGAACGTGGTGCCAGCACCCGTGCTGCCATTTACGTCTTCATCAACGTTGGTCGCAGAGGTATCTCCAGTTTGCACGCCAGTTTCGCCATAAGCCCAGTGGGCACTCTTACCAAAGCTCATGATGACAGCTGGGACTTGAGTCGCAAGGGGTGTGACATTACCAGCTTGGTTGCGTGTATTTACTGTGATGGTGCCGACTGAGCTCAGTGTGAACTTGTTCGTGCCCGTACGAGAGAACGCCGGGGTGACGCTATAGCGCAAGTGATGTGACCACGCATCAAAGCGGCCGATTCCCAAGGTTTGCCATGGCAGAAAGCCTTGCGTGTCGTTGCAGGTATCGCCTGTGCGAGGCCCCTCGGCACCATTGGTCGAAAAGTCCACAGGTGCAGGGCAGGGTAGGTAGCCATTCACCATCGCAAAGCCGAGTAATGCTTCCCTAGCCTCATTAAGCGTCGCTTGAGTTTCTTTTAGACTGCTCACATCTTTTTGTGTGGACAGGGGGATCAGTAATCCGCCAATGAGCAAAGCAACGATGACAAGCACAATCGCGAGTTCGGCAAGGGTGAAGCCTTTGGCATGGTATTTGGGTAATCTCATTTTTCCTGTGCCGAAAAGTTATCGATGATGACTTGACCCGTGGATGCTCCGCCACTCGCTTGCCCAACTGTGAAGCCAATGTACGCTTTTGTCATTGTGGTATCGAGTGTGGCAGCAATGCTGGCAAGGGAGGATGCCGGTCGGGCTAGACACGTAGCGCTATTGATATCTACAACTGTGCTCGTATCATCGAGCTCACAGTAGGACTTGGCGAGTGTGCTCGGGGTGATGTAGGCCTTCAGTTGGTAGCGCTGAGCAACAGCAGTATCTGGGATGATGTCCAGACGTACATGGTAGGTGACGCCAGTATTGGCTATAGAGCTACTGGCAAATACTTCTCCAGTAGCCTTCTTATTGCAAGGGCTACCTGCCGTTGCGCAAACCGAGCTACCGTGAACATTGTCAAGATCGTCGGTTGGCGAGTCACCTGCCCAGAAGACAAAACCAACATGGCGGCTGGAGGGGTCGCCTCTACTGGTCTGCTGACCGCCAGTCACACGTGTGTCTACTTCAAGGCCAATCTTAGGCGGCTTGATCGGTGTTGTTGTTCCGTTATCGCCTGAATAACCTAGAGAGGCACCACTCTTTCCGCACATGCTTGGTGATGTGTTGTTTGTGGCATCAGCCAGCGCAAAGACAAAGCCTTCACCACGGTTATCAATCTCGTAAGTGAAATAGGTGCTGAATCCACTCGAAATCGTCACTGAATTTGGATGCCACGAACATCCAAACACATTACTTGTGCCGGAGCCGAGAATTAGTGAGCCATTTCCTGTCGATGCGATTGCGCCACCGCCTGTGATTTGAGTGGTGGAGAAGGTGTCCGTCGTCGTGATTGGGGCTGGAGGCGTTGTAGGAAGGGGGTTGAGGCACGTGACTGTTGCCGGGGCAGAAACCTTAGGGTCACTGATAACGATGCTTGAACTTAAGGGGTTATTGAAAATGGTTGTTGCGAAAATCGACTCACCGAGAATTGAGACTTCGGCAGTGGTGCGCGGGCCAGTAGCACCTTTTTCACCAACAAAATAGAGAGCACCTGTACAGAGTGTTGTACTGGCAGGAGACCCGTTAATAACCGTTATGCACTTTGTACCACTGGTGCATACAGCATATCGAAAAAGTGAGCGCCAATTAGTCAGATAGTTGCTAAGAGCTGATGTTGATAGGGCAGTGATTGATGTCGGTAGATAGCCATAAGTAAGCGAACCATTGGCAGTAGGGTTTGCTGGTGTAGGTAAGCTGGTCAACGTACCGAAATAGTTGTTTAACTCTGTCCGGCTTCTTTCCAATGAGTACACCAGCTCTGGCAGGATGCTCCCTTTTCTAGCTTTTACTCGTGTAAAAATTTCTTTCGGACTGATCCAGGCCAATTGGTCGTTGTTTGTTGTTGAGCCGGGCTGTCCTACGATTGCTGTGGCCAGATCGGTGAGGCTTTCAATGAATTGATTGGTGGGGTTTGCAGCAGGGCTCATGCCACAGGCAACACTTGTGTCCGCAACACGATTTTGTGTGCTTAGTGGTTGATTGGGTAGGAAGATGACAGCGGCAGCACCGCCGCTGGTTTCGGTCAAGCTTTGTGGCGCAGCCAGCACACTTCCTAAATGGTCGCGCACGGTGATCATGGCTTGCTGGTCCCAGTTCATACCGGTGACCTTACTGCTTGCGGAGGCTTTGTAATTGCCAGAGACGGCGTACCACAGGCAATTACCTTGTGCGTCACGCAGATCTTCCAGGCCTAGCGTTCTCCAAGGAAGAAGGCCAACCACAGTGCCACCTGCAGCGCCGCATTCAGTACCATTTAAATTCGCATCTGATATGCCATCACCTGTCCTGTCAGGGCAGGGTAGGTAGCCGAATACCTCATCAGAATGTTGATCTGAGTAAGTCGCTGCAAAAGCAAGTAACGCTTCCTTAGCTTGTTGCAAAGCATCCCCACTACTTGCCGTAATCTGATTTTTCTGGGATAAAAAAGTTGCTCGATCCACGATGGCATACACACTCGCTGCGATCAGTAGTACCAGCATTATGACCAATGCATAGCCGCTTTGAGCCTTATGCTCTCGGCGGCGACGATTAGCGCTTACTTGGTTTGCCTGTTTGGAGCGCATCCTGAGGGACAACATCGCGGGCTTCCTGGGTCGAACGGTTGTGAACCTCGCCTACTTTCAGGCGGGTTGTGCTTTCCTGCCCATCCTGTATGGATGCCTGAGCCGGGGCGCGTCGGTTGAGCTGAACTTGAAGCGGTGTGCTCTTGCTGTTTTCATGCTGCGCTTTTTGATTGAGCCACACGGTGTGTTTGCCACCACTACGCTGAACAATACCGTTCACCGTCAGTGTTTCTGACTCTAGATTTTCGGTTTCACGGATATTGTAAAGACGTTGGCGCTCGAGTGATACGCGCTTGTCCGGCTGGAGAAACAGCTTGCCAAGCTGGGGTGTAAAGGTTTCAGCAGCTTGTGCTGCAAGAGTGGCAAGCATTAGGCAGAGGGAGATATTGAGCTGAACGTAGATCTTCATTTAGGACCTCCGGGCACATTTTTGTCACGGATAGTGATCCAGTCGATTTGGCATTCGGCTATTAACTGCGGTGGAATGCCCGTGTCGTTGTCGAGCGTGTCGCTGGCGACGGCACGGCCGATACGGCAGCCCTTGGGGCGAATAAAGACCGGGGCCTTTGCCTTGAGATCACTGAGCAGTCGGGTCAGGTCTTCCTCATGCAGCAGCGGCATGCGCAACTGCATGGTGCTAGAGAGCAGGTCGTGTCCGGGTGGCATGAATGACACTACGCCATTCGGTAGTGTGACTTGGGGGGCAATTTCATACTCAAGCCCGAGCAGCTTGCGCTCGACTTGTATTTGTTTCAGCAGGTCTACCCAGTCGAGGCGCTTTTCCGGACTAATGATGCCTTTGGCGGCCAAGGTCGTGTACTCAGCTATTTTTTCTCGAATACCTTGCTCGTCTTGCCGCAATTGCTGCGCTTGATTCTGCACGCTCTCTGCATCTTGCTTTGCGAGCATTGCTGCGCGCGCAGACTGCTGGGTGTAATGCCATGCAGTGGCAGCGATAGCCGATGAAATGGCGAGTGATAAGCCCAAGCCAACAAGGGGCCAGCGTACCAGGGTCAGTTCTTGTTTGAGTTGGCTCATGGCGTCAGCTTTCGCCAGTAACGGACAGTGAAGTTAAGCGGAGTGGCTGCGCTACGACTATCGTTACCAGTCCTGAGCGACTTGCCAGAGTCTGTCTCGAAGGGCTTTTGCAGGATGCGGATATTGTCCTGATCGTCGCGTTTCATTGACTCGACAAACTGATCAATGATCTCACTCTGTGCGCGGCGGTCCCCCCGTAGTGCTGAAGGTAATTGCGCTTCAATATCTATAACGATGTAATTGGCATTGCTACTTTGGCCTGGGGCGACTGGCTGAGTGATGGCCGCACGCGCATCGTCAGGGGATTTGCTGATGCGCCAATCAAGATTGGTCAGCTCAACCATGGCATTGAGCTGCAGGGCATGACTTAATGGCGCAAGCGACTTTTCAAAGTCGGGCGAGTTCTGCTTGAGCTCTTGCCAGCGTTCAATGAGCGCGCGCAAATGATCCGGGTTAACTGCAACAACGGGGAGTGACCGAACGAGTGCGTCGTAACTGGCTTGAGCTGCAGTGCGAGCAAGGGACGATTCTTCAGCCTTGCTGTTGTTCGAATAAACCTCAACCGCGGAGCGTGCAACGTACAGCAGGCTGACTGCAAGTAGAAGCAGCGAGAGTGCCTTGATCGCTAGTCGGGCCTGCCAGCGGCGATAGTTCTGCCGCAGTTCTGGCGGGGCATATTGGTCGGCTGGAATTTTCTGAACCAGCAGGTGCGCCATCAGTGGGTCGATGTGACTATCCATCAACACCGACTTGAAGTTCGATGCCTTGCAGGCATCACTGATGTCCATAAAGCGGAAGTCAGTGTCTTCAGTGTCCTGACATGCTTGCTCGAGGTAGGCGATATCCTGCTGCGTAGCGAGGAAAAGCACGGGCATTTTCTGGCCGCGCGTGACCAGCCGTTGCCCCACAAGATATTGATGAATCTTGGTGGCTTCCTCAACTGTGCTGATAGCAGCCTCTTCGATGGAGCCGGTAGCCAGCTGCGTCAGGCGAGAGAAGCGCAGCTGCCCAGCGACATAGTGGCTCTGACGCAGACCTCCCTGCGTCAGTGTCATCAGCACCAAGTGCGGGTTACCGGCCGCCTCTTTGCCGATCAGAGAGGGTAGTGTTTGTGCCGGTGAATAAATCCCGGCTAATGCGGCACCTGTTTCCCCAATGACCGCAATCCATGGGTCAATGCTCTGTGGTCGTGTAAGCGCCGTAAACAGGAAGCGCTCATCCTTCCGCCCTTCCTTCTCTCTGCCTAGACTGATGGCAAGCGTATAGGGCGTACCAAAGAAGTTTTGGGTTAGCTTGCGTGCAAGCAGCGCACGACGGTCGCTGCCAACAACGTGCGGGAGGGTGTCCTGCTGGAAGCTCTCGTCAGGCAGATCGACGAGCAGGTGAAAGAGGCTGGTGATATGGGTTTTCAGGTAAGGCCGTAGGGCCTCAAATCCGGTTTCTTCTGGCCTAAACTCTGCCTCGACCCTTACTTGTCCCTTATGCCAAGCATAGGCCGTCAACTTGCTAGCGTCGAGGATGAGAATGCGATGGTCCGGCATGGGGTCAGGTCTTCAGCTTTGTGATGATGTCGTAAATGGGGCCGAGCACCGAAATCATGACCCAACCAAGGATTACGCCAACGATGATGGTCATGGCGGGCTCAATCATCGCCTGCAGTTTTTCAATGGCCTCTTTCACGTCGCGGCTAAAAAAATACGCCACATTGGTCAATGCAGTATCTAGACCACCCGTGTTTTCACCAACCCGCAACATGCGGATCACAAGTGGTGGGAACATCCCGACACTCTGAAACGCCAGCGTGACATTTTGTCCTTCTTCAATCAGGCGGCCTGCATGTTCAATGGCTTCACGAATCACAACATTACCAACCACGTGCTCGGTGGTGCGAATGGTTTCAAGAATTGAAATACCAGAGCCGTACATCATGGAGAAGGTACTGGCAAAGCGGGCCAATATGATCTTTCGCTGGATGTCTCCCAGCACTGGCAGCTTGAGCTTGAAAGCGTCAAACTTGTAGCGAACTGATGGGTTGACTCGTAGCGCGATGTAGAAGCCAAAGCCTGCAAGAACTGGCAGTGTCAGAATGAGGTACCAGTACTGCACGAAAATCTCTGAAAGGCCGATCAAAATTTTGGTCTGGGTCGGGATTTCTTGTCCCATGTTGCGGATGAAGCCTGTCAGCTTGGGAACAAGGTACATCATCATGAAGAAAAACACGGCGACAACGATGACTCCCATGAAGGCAGGGTACATCATCAGCTTCTTGGTCTGCGAGCTCAGTTCGTCATGCCATTTGAGCGTTTCAAATAGGTTGCGTAATACGTCCGCTAGGGTGCCGCTGTTTTCACCCGCCTGAACGAGGTTTCTGAACACATCATCAAAGGCTTCCTTGTGCTCTTCCATCGAGCCAGAGAGGGTTTTTCCGCCCTCGATACTTTCGATCATACCCGCGATAATTTCACGGAATCGGGGATGTTCGATGCTGTCGCGCAGATCAGCTAAAGCGTCGAGAATGGGCACCCCGGCGCGTATCAGCTGTTCCAAGTGGAAACAAAAGTTGATTAGTTCGCGGCGAGGGACCTTGCCGGCAAACAGGCTGCGGTTTTGAATTGGTTTGCCATTGATGAAATCCAGCTCCATGCGACGCAGACGCATTTCCAGATCAATTTCATTGACTGCGTCCATCTGGCCATTGACAGTTCGGCCCATCACATTCATTGCCTTGTAGGAATACAAGGGCATTACATGCGCTCCGTCATATCGATAACGCGACTGACCTCATCTAGCGAGGTTGTACCTTCGAGTACACGCCTGACAGCATCTTCCGCCAAGCTGCAGAAGCCGCTCTTTTGCGCTGCTTTTTTGATTTCACGTGCGGTTGCGCGTTGGGCAATCAGTTCGTCAATGTCGGCATTCATGCGCAGGACTTCCATGATTGCCAAGCGACCCTTGTAGCCTTGGTAATCACACAGTTCGCAGGTGCCTGATTTGTAGATGACGGGGGCCTCGTCAGCCGTGCAGCCCAGAATTTGCGCTTCAGCCGGCGTGGCGCGATAGGCCGTACGGCAATGCGGGCATAGGCGCCTGACCAGACGCTGCGCAACGACACCAATGATATTGCCTGCCATGATGTCTGGAAGCACACCAATGTCGAGCAGGCGAGGAATGGCGCCAATGGCCGAGTTGGTGTGCAAGGTTGAGTACACCTGGTGCCCCGTCATTGCTGCGCGGAATGCCATTTCTGCTGTATCTGCATCACGGATTTCACCCACGAGGATGACATCCGGATCTTGGCGCATCATGGAGCGAATGCCGTTGGCAAAGTCGAGCTTTGCAGATTCGGCGACAGAGGTTTGGCGTACCAGTACCATCGGATATTCAACCGGGTCTTCAAGGGTCATGATGTTGACCCCTTCCTGATTGATATGGTTGAGCACCGAGTACAGCGTGGTGGTCTTGCCGCTACCCGTTGGGCCTGTGACCAGAATGATGCCCTCCGGGCGGGCGATCATCTTCTGTAGCAGTTCATTCTGTTGATCGTCCAGCCCCAGTGCATCTAGAGGGACGATGCCTTTTTGGCGGTCGAGAATACGCAAGACGATGTTCTCGCCATGGATCGTCGGTTGTGCGGCTACCCGGAAGTCCACTTCACGGCCGCTGACATTGATTGAGATGCGGCCGTCTTGCGGTGCTCGGGTTTCGGCAATGTTCATGCCGCTGATGACCTTGATCCGCACCGCCATGGCTGCCCAGTAAGACTTATGCAGCGAACGGATTTGCCGCAAGATGCCATCAACTCGATAGCGGATGCGTAGGAAGCTGGCCTCAGGCTCGAAGTGAATGTCCGAAGCTTCACGCTTCACGGCATCGGTCAGCAAGGCATCGACAAGGCGCACGACAGGCTGACTGTATTCGTCAAGACGACTAACCATCGAGCGGTAGTCAATTTCGCCGGTTTCGATCTCATGCAGGATGCCGTCAATCGACAGCTCATGACCGTAGTACAGGTCTATTGCACGCGAGATATCCGATTCGCCTGCGATCAGTGTGTCGATCTCCAGCTCGCCCTGCGTCAGGTTGCGCAGCTTGTCGAGGGCGACAATATTATTTGGATCGGTGATGGCGATGGTCAGCCGGTGCCCATCTACATCGTAGTCGATGGGCATGAAGCGATATTGACGCGCAAGCTCAATCGGCACGAGCTTGAGCGCAGCGCCGTCAATAATCACATGGGCCAAATCGACTGCACGTTGGCCTAGCGATTCACTCAGCGCATCGCGCAGTGTGGCTTCGGAGACAAATCCCAGCTGAACGAGCAGTTTGCCGACCGGCTGGTTTGAGCGCATCTGCTCTAGCAGCACAATGCGCAGCTGATCTTCTGTGATCAGTCCTTGGTTGATCAGAATCTGCCCGATGGGGCGGCGCGATGGCGTACTGACAGTCATGAGTTCGAGCAATCCCTCGCTTAAGGGGCTTGCAGCTCCTTCAGGCGGGCCTGAATCTGGGCGCGGTTGAAGTTGCTGGGGCGGTTGTTAGCCAAGCGGAGCGCCTCGTTGTAATACTGGATCGCTAATTTGTCTTGCCGTAGCTGGTCTAGGCTGACTGCAAGGTTGTAAGCAGCATCAGGAGACTCGCTGTCATTCTTGAGGGCGAGGAAGTAAGACTGCTGGGCGTCGCGCCACCGTTCATCCTGTGCATAAAGATTACCCAAGGCAAGATGTAGCGCTGCCACGTTGGGTTGCTCGGCAATAATGCCTTTGAGACGGCTTTCTGCATTGCTACCATTGGCCTTGCCGCGCAGCCCTGTCATTGCCGAGAGTGCAACAGCGTCGCGTGGGTCGAGTTCAAGAATTTTGAAGTAGTAATCCTCGGCAAGGTTATTGTTGCCGCGCTGAAGTGCAATTGAGGCGAGACCGTAAAGCGTATCCAGATTACGGGAGTCAGCAGCCAGCGCACGCTCATAGGCGTGCTGGGCGGCTTTCAGATCGCCCTTTTGCAGCGCTTCATACCCTTGGCTGATTGATGCATTCAGCTTGGGCGTGCTATTGCTGATGCGAATGGGGCTTTCAGCAACCGGGGCAGCCTTCGGCTCAAGTTTGACTGACAAGGTTTTATCGCTGGATGGTTGCTTTTCAGCACTCGTGACGGCAGTTTTCTCTACAGGTGCCGGTTCAGGCGTGGGTAATGCCGGTAGCGCTGCAACTGCAGTAGCAGGTGTTTGTAAGGGGGCAGCAGGCGTGGCCGCTGTGTATCCAGTGGGCAAGACAAGGGGAGCTGAGCGTGGTTGCAGTTGCCACCAGAAGTAGCCCGCAATCGCAGCAACCGCCACAGCGGTAAAACTGCCCGTGATGATGAGAAATGAGCGATTGGATTTGGGTTCAGGCTGCTTAGCCTTGAAGACGTTCTGAATCGAGTCACGCGTCTCTGTGTTACCTGAGACTTGCGGCGCTTCTAATGCAGGTTTGCGAATATTCGGCTCACGCTTTGGCTGCGGCGATTCGGCTGGCGCAGGCGTTGCTTTGTCGGTGACCGCTATTGCCGGCGCTTCCCCAAAGGCTTCAGTTAGCAATTCTGCGGACGTTTGGGGGGTATGCGCCGCTTCTATAAGTGGTGCTTCAGGCTCGATGAGCAGCGCCTTTGGCTCCATCTCAAGTGGGCGAGTTTCAAGCGAGAGGGCACTTGCCTGATGTTCTGATACTGGCGTTACGTCAGGCTCGCCATGGCTCATGGTTTCCTTATTCTGGCGCTTCGCTTCTTCAGCTTTGCGCAGGGCATCCATGAGGAGACTCATGGACGCATTCCTCTGTCATTTGGAAGGCTGAATGGCCCCGAATGCTCTGGGCGTGTCATGAAATCACTATTCGGCAACATATTCCGATAGCTCTTGTAGTCCCCATTCACACTTGGATCTTTGATGACGACAGGACGTAAGAAAATGACCAATTCCGTCTTCTGGGAAACATTTTCTCGCGCAGAAAACACTTCACCCAGCACGGGAATTCCACCTACTAATGGAACACGGTTGGTTTTGAAGTCAATTCTCTCTTGCATGAGTCCGCCAAGAACGGCTATTTCGCCATCTTCGACGCGCATGATCGACTCAATCTCTCGCGTGCGGATCATTGGAACCTGATTCTTGATAGTTAAATCAGGATTGGGGTCGTCTGCAAACGCGCTGATGCTGGTAATTGAGGGGCGGACATTCAAGGTGATCGAATTGTTCTCGCTAATTTGAGGTGTCACCACCATTACCAAGCCGACTGAGACTGATTGTGGGGTTGTTGTGAACGCTTTGACCGGAGCAACACCTGCTACGGTGCTGGAGGCAATGTCAGACTTCACCGAAAAGTAGACGTAATTCTCAACGACTTTCAACAGCGCAGATTGATTGTTTAGTACAGATAGCTTGGGGCTTGAAAGCACGCGAACATCACCAAACTGTTCCAACAAATTGACGATACGTCCTGTTGATGCAGTTAAAGTAAATGCGGCGGGTGAGTTCGATAGTGCGGTTGCCGTGTTCAGCTTTGACCAGTTGATACCTTGTTTGTAAACATCGTTCAGCTGTACTTCGAGGATCGTGGCCTCGATCATGACTTGGCGCCGAGCACTGCTCGTCACTTGGTCAATAAATTCTTGTATTTTTTCGTGCTGACGCCCTGTTGCACGAACGGACACAATGCCGCTTTCCGCATTGATGATGACTGAGGCAGCCTCACGGAAGGTCGTTCTCCGCATGACTGTGGTTTCGTCTTGTTGCAGTGTCGCAGGGTTTGGGCTATTGCCAATTCCCTGCGGTGTAGTCGTAGTGCGCGTAGTGCGTGCTGTACTTGCTGCTGCGCCTGTCCCAGTGGTGCTTTGTTGATCACTGCGTTCAACAACTGTCTCGCTGGAGCCTTCGGGGAATAGTTTGTCAGTCTCGCGTAGTAAGTCTTTGATGTTCTTTTCCAGCGAAGCCCAGAAATGGTTGCTGACCTTGTTTTCTACCCGGCTTGTCGAGACATTGCTGCCAGCCCCTCCGGTTGTCCCCGCGCTACTACCGCTGGTGGTCCCGCCGCTTGTACTGGTGCTGATTTGAGAGCTTGCGGAAATCGTTCCGGAGGCGTCACGGGTTAGATTAACGTAATCGACCTTATAGTTACGCAGGAAGGGGGAGTCGGGCATGACTGCAAGGTTGGGGCCGTCCAGCTCCCAACGCATATCCACTTGTTTGGAAATGCGTTGCAGTAACTGCTGCAATGTCTGGTCAATGGCGTTTAGCGTTACGGTGCCTTGAATGCCGGGGTGAATATCAACATTCAGTTTTGCATCACGCGCGAGCGCAAACAATAACTCTTGGACACGAACGTTATTAACGACAACACTGTAAGTCTCTGTTTTTGCTGATGCACGTGGTCTCGGAACTGCCACGCTGGCTTGTACAGGCGTGGGAATGTTGTTTTTTGCAGCGGGGACATCAGATTGGCGTAAATGTGCCTCTGATATGGTGGCTGGGGTGCTGCTGCACGCAATCAAGGTGCTGGCAAGAAGGATGCCGCTCGGCACCAAGATGGCAAGACGACGAGATGACTGCATTCCGACCCTATCCGAAGATGGTGAGGGCCTGCACGCTGCAGGCTTTTAGCTCAAGTTGGTATATTACCCTAGGATATGAAGGGGATTATCTTTTCTGCATATTTGCGGATACTACGTTGTATTTTTTTAACGTAGCTTTTGTACTTGGCGTGGGTAAGGTTGGGAACTCCTGACCTCTGCGGGGAGTTGGGCGATCGCAGCTTGTGCCGCACTCTGGCTTTCATATTCCCCGTAAATCACACCGATCCGTTCGGTTTTGTCTCGTTTAGCTAAGTAAACTCGAATTTGATCCGGAGGAACCTGGGTACTCAGTTTCTTCAAAAAAACCTCAACTTGGGGGGCGCTCGAAGGGTTGATAGCCAAAATTTGAATAAACCAATGGCTGTTGTTTGCTTTTACAAGCCATTGCTGCCCGCTTTGTAGGTGGTGACGCGTCAGCGGGCCAAATGGGTAGCTTGTGGCTTCTGTGGCCGGCGATGGGTTTGTTGCTGACGTAGCTGGTGTCTGAGCGACTGGTGTTTTTGCGAGTGGTGAGGACTCAACTAAAGTGGGGACACTTTCAGCCTGTGCTAGTACTGGCTTTGCCTCATTCACGGGCACAGCAGGCGGCTGGGGCACAGGCGTGGAGGGCGTAGCTGTTGGCTGGTGTGACAGCGTTAGCCACAGTGCTGCCATGAGGCTGACCACTCCGATGCCAGCAAAAATGGCATTGCGATTCACCGTGCGGACAATGCTACTTGAGAAGTCGCAGTCCTGAATGGCAGCTTTCGCTTCCTCAGGTCCAACCTCGTGTTTGCTTGCTGCATAGGCCGACAGTAAGGCCTTATCGGCAATAATGTTGATGCGCCGTGTCAGTCCGAGTGCAGCTGCAGCAATCATGTTGATCGCTGCAGGCGCAAAAATACTGGCGCCTTTATAACCTGCGGCCCTGAGTCGGAAGTCGATGTACTCAGCGGTTTCCTCGCGGCCGAGTGGGCCCAGCGTGAAATTATGAGTAATGCGCTCTTTCAACTGGCGCATGTCGCTGCGGGACAAGATTTCATTTAGTTCGGGCTGACCGAACATGACGATTTGCAGCAACTTGTGTCGATTAGACTCGAGATTGGAGAGCAGACGAATTTCCTCCAGCGTCTCCAGCGGCATGGCATGGGCTTCATCAATTAGCACGACAACCTGATGGCCTTTTGCATACAGACAGATGAGGTGCTCTTGCAAAAGCCGGATGATTTGCGCTGAACGAGCGGCTGTGGGGACGTCTAGGCTGAGTTCGTCAGCCAGCGCAAAGAGAATGTCATCGCGCGACAATGAAGGATTGGCCAGATATACCGTGACGACATTGGCTGGCAGCCTTTCCAGCAAAACCCTGCACAGCATGGTCTTGCCGCTGCCAACTTCTCCGCTGACCTTTACGATGCCCTCATCGTGCGTGATCGCATAAATCAGTGCATCCAGCGTGGCCCCTCGATTTGCCCCCGAAAAGAAAAACTCGGTATGCGGAGTGATGCGGAAGGGCGATTCGCGCAGGCCAAAATGGTCCAGATACATGGTGGATGTCTCCCGGTTTAGCGCTTGTAGCGCTCCAGTGTCACGATTCGGTTATACAGGGTGGTTCGATTAAGCCCGAGCAATTTCGCGCTCTGGCTAATGTTGCCTGATGTCAGCTCTTGGGCAGCCTGAATGTAGGCGCTCTCCCAAGACCGTAAGATCTCGTGCAGATCAACCGCGCCTGCTTGCAAAATGGTGCGAGCGGTTTGTAGTAGCTCGTCATCATGCTGTGCTGATGCCGTGCTCAATTCGGGTGCTGTCCGAAAGTCGTCGAGTTCCTCACCCAGCTGGGTTGCAGTGATATGCCGTCCCGGGTGTTTGGCGCACAAACGGATGATGATGTTGCGCAGTTCTCGGACGTTGCCGGGGAATTCGTAACGATTCCATAGCTGTTGCGCACCAGCATCAAGTACAAACGGCGCAGCCCCTGACTCTTGCACGAACTGACGCGTGAAGTGGTCGAGTAATTGCAGCCGGTCATTTCCCAGTTCGCGTAGTGGCGGTACGCTGATCGTGAACACCGATAGGCGGTGGTAAAGGTCCGCGCGGAAGCGGCCTTCACGGACCTCGCGGCGGAGATCGCGGTTAGTAGCGGCAATGATCCGTGCTTGCGAAGTACGGGTTTGCGTATCGCCGACACGCTGAAACTCGCCGTTTTCAAGGACGCGAAGTAGCTTGGGTTGTAGGTCCAGAGGGAGTTCGCCAATCTCATCGAGGAAGAGCGTGCCATCGGCTGCCTCTTCGAAATAGCCAGCGCGCGACTGTTGGGCGCCCGTGAAGGCGCCTTTGTTATGCCCAAATAAGGTTGGTTCAACGAGCGTCGGCGAGATGGCGGCGCAGTTAAGCGCAAGCAATGGGCCGTTATGTCGGGAGGAGCGGCGGTGCAGCTCGCGCGCGACGAGCTCTTTGCCACTCCCAGACTCGCCGGTCACCAATACGGGGAAGGGTGAGCTTGAGTACTGCGTGATCAGGGCCCGCAATTTGTCCATCGCCACGCTGTTACCCAGCAAAGCGCCGATGCCAGCTGCGGGTTGGGGACGTAGTTGATCCAGTAAATGCCTTAACTGCTCGGGGTCCGCAGGTTTGGCAACAAAGTCTACGGCACCGAGGGTGCGTGCCTTTCGGGCATTCGCTTCATCCTGTTGGCCTGAGAGCACAATGATGCGAGTTGCGGGTGAATGTGCAAGCAAGTCGCTTATCAAATGGTGACCTTCGTCGGGCCGATGGGGGTAGGGCGGAAGGCCAAGGTCTATCAGCGCCAAATCAGGCCGGTAGCCGCCGCGAAGAAACTGGACGGCCTCGGGGCGAGAGGCGGCGGTGCGGATGTCATAGGCATCACGCAGGAAATAGGCGATCGACTCCGTGATGAGGGGGTCATCATCGACAATCAGGAGCGAAGGGTGCTGAGTGTTGTTATTCACCGCAAGGTGTTATTGATTTGTTGGTGTCCAATATTGAACACCATATTACCCCTGAGAGTGAAGTGAGTACTCATGGAATCTCGCCCTTCCTGCTAAGAATGAGACAGTGAGTTGAGCTTTGATGGCGTGGGCAATCTGTTAAAATGCTGAATTAGCTAATCCTCACGCAGCACTTATCGATTGGATATCGTGTCCTCCACACCGCTCGTCAAAATCAGCAACCTGAATTTTGCCTATGAGAGCCGGCCCATTCTGACAGGGATCAATCTTGAGATCCCGCGCGGAAAGCTGGTGGCCATCATGGGTACTAGCGGTTGCGGCAAGACCACCTTGCTACGCCTGATTGGCGGGCAGCTGCGTGCGTCGGCTGGCGAGGTGTTGGTTGACGGGCAAAATGTGGCAGCGCTCGATAACGCCGCGCTTTTCAAGTTGCGTCGGCGCATGGGTATGCTGTTCCAGTTTGGTGCCCTGTTCACTGATTTGTCGGTTTTCGACAATGTGGCCTTCCCTTTGCGCGAGAACACCAATTTGTCTGAAGACTTGATCCGCGATCTGGTGTTGATGAAGCTCCATGCGGTTGGACTGCGAGGGGCTCATCGCTTGATGCCCAATGAGCTCTCTGGCGGTATGGCACGACGTGTGGCGCTAGCACGAGGGATTGCCCTTGACCCGATGCTGATGATGTATGACGAGCCTTTTGCTGGTCTTGACCCCATTTCCTTGGCGATCACGGGTGAGTTGATTCGCAAGCTGAACGATGCTTTGGGCGCGAGCTCCATCATGGTGACCCATGATGTGCCTGAGTCACTTAAGATTGTTGATTACATCTATTTCATGGCGGGTGGGAAAGTCGTCGCCGAGGGTACCCCTGACGACATTCGTAATTCGACCGATCCCTTTGTTCACCAGTTTATCTGGGGTGAGCCGGATGGTCCGGTACCGTTTCACTACCCAGCGCCCGCCTATGCAGGCGAGCTGATTGGTGGTAGGGGCATTCATGCTTGACACATTACGAGGCGCATTGACCCGCCTAGGGTGGCGAGTGACCAGCCGTGTGCAGCGGCTTGGTCAAGCTAGCCGCTTTTTGGTGGCAATCCTCTTGGGTTCGGGGACCGCATGGCGTCGTTTCAGCCTGATTACCAGAGAGCTTTACTACACCGGCGTTCTCTCCCTCATCATTATCTTGGTGTCCGGCCTGTTTGTGGGCATGGTGCTTGGCCTACAGGGTTATGACACTCTGCAGCGCTACGGTTCGAGCTCGGCGCTGGGGGTCTTGGTCGCCCTTTCCCTAGTGCGCGAACTGGGCCCGGTCGTGTCGGCACTCTTGTTTGCTAGCCGTGCGGGATCAGCCATCACCGCTGAAGTCGGTCTGATGCGCGCCACAGAACAGTTGTCCGCGATGGAAATGATGGCTGTTGATCCGGTAGCACGAGTGGTTGCTCCGCGTTTCTGGGCGGGCGTGATTTCTATGCCTCTACTGGCGGCCTTGTTCTCGGCAATTGGGGTCTTCGGCGGCTACTTGGTTGGGGTTGTGTTGATTGGTGTTGATGAGGGCTCCTTCTGGTCGCAAATGCAATCTGCGGTGGATTTCAGGCTCGATATCGTCAATGGCGTGATCAAGAGTTTTGTATTCGGCGTGCTCGTCAGCTGGATCGCTGTTTTTGAAGGTTTTCATGCCGCCCCCTCGGCTGAGGGTGTGTCGGCCGCCACGACGCGGACCGTGGTGACGTCGGCATTGGCAATCCTTGCCTCCGACTTTGTCTTGACCGCATTCATGTTCACGGGAGCGTAAATGAGCCGCACCACACTTGACCTTTGGGTCGGTTTTTTCGTAGCACTTGGCCTAGCCGCACTGTTGTTTCTAGCGCTCAAAGTCGGCAATTTGACCCACTCCGGCGGCGGAGAAAGCTATGCCCTGCAGGCGCGTTTTGGTAACATTGGCGGCCTAAAGGTGCGTGCGCCAGTGAAAAGTGCCGGGGTTGTTGTCGGTCGTGTAGCGGATATCCGCTTTGATCCGGAAAGCTACCAAGCCTTGGTAACCCTGGATGTGGAGGCGCGCTATCAATTCCCCCGCGATACTTTTGCAACGATCAATACATCAGGTCTGTTGGGCGAGCAGTACATTGGTTTTGAAGTGGGTGGTGATGAGGCATTGCTCAAGGCGGGCGATACCATCAAGAAAACCCAAGATGCAATGGTGCTGGAAAAGCTGATCAGCCAGTTCATGTACAACAAGGCCTCTGAAGAGCCTAGTAAGTAATTGAATAATTTCGTAGTAATCGAAAATAGAAAGGGTAGTGTGTGAGGCGCTCAACCACCAAAATCAGTCAGTTTACTCTGGCACTCTGTGCAGCCGCCCTAATGGCCGGTTGTGCTACCTCGGGCAACCCCAAGGATCCAATCGAAGGCTTCAATCGCACCATGTACAACGTGCATGAAGGCATCGATTCGGTTGTCCTAAAGCCTGTTGCCAAGGGCTACGACGCGGTTCTGCCCGACCCGGTCCAAACGGGTGTTAGTAATTTCTTCTCCAATATTGGTGATCTGGGTGTTTCGGTGAACAACCTGCTGCAAGGCAAGCCTAATGACGCTATCGCTGATTTGGGACGTTTCCTGATCAACTCGACCTTCGGTATCTTCGGCATTCTCGACATCGCCACACCGGCTGGCATCGAAAAGCATGACGAAGACTTCGGGCAGACCTTTGGTCGCTGGGGTGCTGGTAGCGGCGCCTACGTCTTTATCCCCGTATTTGGTCCACGCACTACCCGTGATACGGTTGGTTTGGCATTCGATCTATGGGCTGATCCGGTTGCTAATCTCGATCATGTCCCAACGCGCAATACCTTCTTGGCATTGCGTGCGGTCAATACCCGCGCAGAACTTCTGCCTGCCGACAAGGTTATTGAAGAGGCAGCGCTCGACAAGTACGCCTACATTCGCGACGGCTATCTGCAACGCCGCCAGAGTTTGGTGTACGACGGCAATCCGCCGCGTAGCGCTGAATGATCGGAGCCTCAATGAAGTCTATGAAGTGGTTGTTCCTCGCTGTGTCGTCGCTGCTGCTGGCTTTGCCGGCAGCAGCGAACGATGCAGCGCCAGATCAGTTAGTCAAAGGCGTGACTGATGAAGTCATTGCGATTGTGCGTGCTGATAAGGACATTCAGAGTGGTAATGCAAAGAAGGCAGTTGCGCTCGTCGAGACCAAGGTGCTTCCGCATTTCAACTTCACGCGGATGACCCAGCTGGCCATGGGCCGTGAATGGCGTAATGCCAGTGCAGCGCAGCAACAGGCACTAACCAACGAGTTCCGTACCCTGTTGGTCCGCACCTACTCCAAGGCGTTGACCGAGTATCGTAACCAGACCATTGATTTAAAGCCCTTTTCACTCAAGGCTGGCGAAACCGATGCCAAGGTAAAGACGATCGTGAATCAGCCTAACGGCAAGCCTATCCAGCTTGATTACTCACTGGAAAAGCAAGACAACGGTTGGAAGGTCTACGATATCGAAGTCGCTGGCGTTAGCTTGGTGACGAATTATCGTGAGACGTTCGCTAGCGAAATCCGCAATGGTGGCGTTGATAGCCTGATCAAGACGTTGCAAAGTAAGAATCAGGCTGCCGACAGCAAAAAATAAGCATGCAGTCTGCTGAAAATAGAGTCGAGATTGATGGCGCACTGACGTTGGACACCGCAACTGCGGCCCTAGCGTCAGGTCGTGCCGCACTTGCCGGTCATGTGGTTGCCGTGCTTGATTTGAGCAAAGTTAAGCAAGTTGACTCTGCAGGCTTGGCCATTATTTTCGCCTGGTTGCGCGATGCGCAGACCTCCAAGCGTCAGCTGAAGCTTTCCAACCCGCCCCAGCAGTTACTCAGTCTGGCTGAGGTGTATGGCGTCAGCGAACTGCTGCCCCTCGCCTGAATTAGAACATTCCTTTTGTGCAGTACATGACTCCGGCGATCCGAATTCATCAGGTCGCCAAGCGCTATGGTGCGCTACAGGCACTTGCAGGCATTGACCTTGAGGTGGTGCAAGGTGAGTTTTTTGGCTTGCTCGGCCCGAATGGTGCCGGCAAGACGACGCTGATTTCATCGCTTGCGGGCCTTGTGCGGCCGGATAGCGGTAGCCTTGAAGTCATGGGGTTCGACGTACAGCGCGACTACCGTGATGCCCGTCAAAATCTCGGTGTGGTGCCGCAGGAAATTGTTTTCGATCCCTTCTTTTCTGTCCGCGAAACACTCAAGTTTCAGTCCGGCTATTTCGGTATCCGCAACAATGATGCTTGGATTGATGAAATCCTCGCCAATCTGGACCTGACCGCCAAGGCAAATGCCAACATGCGCGCCCTCTCGGGTGGCATGAAGCGGCGGGTAATGGTTGCTCAAGCGCTGGTGCATCGGCCTCCCGTGATTGTTCTTGATGAGCCGACTGCCGGCGTGGATGTGGAGTTGCGCCAAACGCTGTGGGCTTTCATTCGTCGCCTCAATCAGGATGGGCACACCATCGTCCTTACGACCCACTATCTTGAAGAGGCCGAGAGCCTGTGCAGCCGTATTGCCATGCTCAAGGCAGGGCGCGTCGTCGCACTCGACAGTACGGCAAACTTACTGAAGACGCAGGCCAGTCATGCATTGCGCTTCCGCCTTGCCGAAGGCGATGTTTTGCCACCTGACTTGCAAGCCAAGGCGACACAGAGCGGGGGCTTGTGGGTGTTGCCATTTGTTGATTACAGCGAGATCGGTGTGCTAGTGGATGCACTCAGTGCAGCCGGCTGCAAACTCATGGATCTGGAAATCGGCAAGCCTGATCTTGAAGACGTCTTTCTTGATGTGATGCGGGAGCGTGCAGCGTGATCGACCGTTTGTTCGGTGGCGGTTTTGCTACGCTGTTTTACAAAGAGCTTTTACGTTTCTGGAAGGTCAGCTTTCAGACCGTCGCAGCGCCAGTGCTCACCGCTATGCTCTATTTGCTAATCTTTTCGCATGTACTGGAAGAGCGCGTTCAGGTTTATGGCACCTTGGCTTATACGGCGTTTCTGGTGCCAGGGCTGGTGATGATGTCCATTCTGCAAAACGCCTTTTCCAATTCATCGTCGTCCCTGATTCAATCCAAGGTCACCGGCAACATCATTTTCGTTCTGCTGCCGCCGATTTCGTATCGCGAGTTTTATGCGGCCTATGTGCTTGCCGCTATTGTCCGTAGCGTGATGGTTGGCGTTGGCGTACTTGCTGTGACTACCTTTTTCACCGCGCTACACTTTGCTCATCCCTTGTGGATACTCACCTTTGCGTTAATTGGTGGAGGCGTCATGGGTTCGCTGGGCGTCGTTGCCGGTATTTGGGCGGATAAGTTTGACCAGTTGGCCGCCTTCCAGAACTTTTTGATCATGCCGCTGACCTTCCTGTCCGGCGTTTTCTATTCGATTCATTCCTTACCCGCATTTTGGCAAGGAGTGTCACACTTCAATCCCGTCTTCTACATGATTGATGGTTTTCGCTATGGCTTCTTCGGTGTGTCCGATGTGTCGCCGTGGCATAGTTTTGCGGTCGCTTTTTTCAGCCTGCTGGTGCTGGCCGCACTGACATTAAATTTCTTGCGCCGTGGCTACAAGTTGAGAGGTTAAGACATGCTGGACCCCAAAAAAATTGAGGAATGGATTCACGCCGGATTGACCTGCGAACACCTGAGTGTAGACGGCGATGGCGCGCACTTTGCCGCCGTGATTGTCAGCAGTCAGTTTGCTGGCCTGAATCGTGTCAAACGCCAACAGTTGATCAATGCCATCCTCAAGGCGCGTTTTGATTCGGGTGAATTGCATGCGCTGTCGATGCAAACCTTGACCCCGGAGGAGTGGCGTGGATAAGCTTTTAATCGAGGGTGGTTATGCCCTGTCCGGCGAAGTTGTTATCTCCGGTGCCAAGAATGCAGCGCTACCACTGCTGTGTGTCTCGTTACTAACGCGTGACCCGGTTACTTTCACCAATGTACCAGCGCTGAATGACATCGGCACAATGCTCAAGCTGCTTGCGCAGATGGGCGTGAAAGTTGAACAGGACGGCAGTACCGTCACTTTGCAGGCTGATGCACTGGATAACCCGGTCGCGACCTACGAAATGGTCAAGACCATGCGCGCATCTATTCTGGTGCTTGGGCCTTTGGTGGCACGCCTTGGCGAGGCCAAGGTCAGCCTACCAGGGGGCTGTGCGATTGGCGCTAGACCTGTTGATCAGCACATCAAGGGGCTAACCGCGATGGGCGCAGAAGTGACGGTGGAGCATGGTTATGTGCATGCCAAGGTGCCGAAGTTGAAGGGCGCACGCTTGTTCACCGATATGGTGACCGTGACCGGGACTGAAAACCTGATGATGGCTGCGTGTCTGGCGGATGGCGAAACCGTGATTGAAAATGCGGCACGCGAGCCGGAGGTCGTAGACCTCGCGAATTGCCTTGTTGCCATGGGTGCGCAAATTTCCGGTGCCGGTACAGACGTCATCCGTATTCGTGGTGTGGCGGCACTCCACGGTGCAACCCACAAGATCATGCCGGACCGCATTGAAACCGGTACCTATCTGTGTGCGGCTGCGGCAACGGGTGGTAGTGTGCGCTTGACCAATACCTCGTCTGCCTATCTGGACGCTGTAATCGACAAGCTGATGGATGCCGGTTGCGACATCATCTCCGAGCGCGATGCGATCAGGCTGCAAGCGCCCGCCAAGCTCAAGGCGGTGAGCATTCGCACCGCACCTTACCCAGCATTCCCGACCGATATGCAGGCCCAGTTCATGGCGATCAATGCGGTCGCCGAAGGTACTGCGATCATTCGCGAAACAATCTTCGAAAACCGCTTCATGCATGCCGTGGAATTGATTCGTCTCGGCGCGGATATCAAGATCGACGGCAATACCGCTGTCGTGACGGGCAATGGCCCGTTGCAGGGTGCCACTGTCATGGCAACCGATCTGCGTGCATCAGCCAGCTTGGTGATTGCCGCACTGGTCGCACAAGGCGAAACGCTGATCGAGCGTATCTACCATCTAGATCGTGGTTACGAGAAGCTGGAACAGAAGCTTGGCGCGTTGGGTGCTAAGGTGCGCCGGATTAGCTAAGCACTTCAACTACCGACTTGGCCCCGTCCTCGGGTCGGGACGGCTTTCGCTGCAGGACTGCTGTGTTTAGAGCAGCGGCAATTGGTGCAGCGCAATCGTCAGGGCTTCGGCCTGCTTGGCGGTGAGCTGCACCACAGCAACTGCCCCCCGGCGCTGGTACAGCATGACCCCGTAGATATCCGCCAGTGCCCGTGCATTCGGGCCGATGCTAAGTGGATCAGCCTGCTCGTGGGCCAGCCAATAGTTGATGGCATGGCCAATTTCTTCAATGTTGTATTCGGTACGGGCGGCGTTCATTGGGGGTGACTCTGAAGTTCAGCTCGCTATTTTAAGGCTTTGTACCGTGGCTGCCAAAATGCAGCGAGAAGATTTCCTGATCGGACTAGACAGGGCGGCTGCGGTAAAATGCTTTTTTGGCTAGATGCCCATCCCTCTGAGTGATCGTTGTGAGCGGAATTACCATTGCCCTGTCGAAGGGTCGCATTTTTGAAGAAACCCTGCCACTGCTTGCTGCCGCTGGCATTGTGCCCAAGGAAAATCCGGAAGAGTCGCGCAAGCTCATCATTGAGACGAATCGTCCTGATGTGCGGGTGGTGATCGTCCGCGCCTCGGATACGCCGACCTACGTGCAGTATGGCGCTGCCGATCTAGGCATCGCCGGCAAAGATGTTCTGCTGGAGCACGGCGGTGCCGGGCTGTACCAGCCGCTCGACCTCGAAATCGCCAAGTGCCGCCTCTGCGTTGCTGTGCCTAAGGGCTTTGACTATCAGGCGGCCGTCAAGAGCGGCGCGCGTCTGCGTGTGGCCACCAAGTACATCACAATGGCGCGGGAACACTTTGCAGCCAAGGGCGTGCATGTCGATCTAATCAAGCTATACGGCTCGATGGAGTTGGCACCGCTGGTTGGTTTGGCCGATGCCATCGTCGATCTGGTGTCCTCGGGCGGTACGCTCAAGGCCAACAATCTTGAAGTGGCCGAGGATATGTTGCCGATTTCCTCGCGCCTCGTTGTCAATCAGGCCGCGCTCAAGGTTAAGCGCGATGTCCTGCAACCGGTGATTGATGCGATTGCCGGTGCGATTGGTGGGAGTAAATAATGATCCGCAAGTTCGATTCAAGCGCCGCTGACTTTAGCGCACAGCTTGATGCATTGTTGGCCTTCGAAAGCGATACGGACGAAGGTATTGAACGTACGGTTGCCGAAATTCTGGCGACGGTTAAAAAGCTGGGTGATAGTGCTGTGCTGGATTACACCCGTCGTTTTGATCGTCTTGATGCAGCGAATATGGCTGCGCTTGAGTTACCCAAGTCTGAGCTCAAAGCGGCGTTTGAAGGTCTGCCGGTAGCGCAGCGCGAGGCGCTGGAGGCTGCGGCAGCGCGTGTGACCAGTTACCACGAGCGCCAGAAGGCGGAAAGTTGGGAATACACCGAAGCCAATGGCACCAAGCTCGGCCAAAAGATTACCCCACTGGATCGCGTCGGTCTTTATGTGCCGGGTGGCAAGGCGGCATATCCCAGCTCGGTGCTGATGAACGCACTGCCTGCCAAGGTTGCAGGCGTGGGCGAGCTCATCATGGTGGTCCCGACGCCGGGTGGTGAAAAGAATGCACTCGTACTCGCAGCGGCTCACCTTGTTGGCGTTGATCGTGTTTTCACCATTGGTGGTGCGCAAGCTGTTGCGGCGTTGGCCTATGGTACGCAGACAATTCCTCAAGTCGACAAGATCGTTGGTCCGGGCAATGCCTATGTTGCCAGCGCCAAGCGTCGCGTCTTCGGTACGGTCGGTATTGACATGGTAGCGGGCCCGTCTGAGGTGCTGGTGATTGCTGACGCGTCGGCCAATCCGGATTGGGTGGCGATGGATCTGTTTGCCCAAGCCGAGCATGATGAGTTGGCGCAGTCCATCCTGCTGTGTCCGGATGCCGCCTTTATCGACAAGGTGGCTGCCAGCATTGACAAGCTGTTGCCGACGATGCCGCGCAAGGATGTCATTACGGCCTCGATCAGTGGCCGCGGCGCGCTGATCCTGACCAAGGATTTGGACGAAGCCTGTGTTATCTCTAACAAGATCGCGCCTGAACACTTGGAGCTGTCCGTCGCAGATGCGCGTGCCTTAGTGCCGAAGATCCGTCATGCCGGTGCCATCTTCATCGGTAAGTACACCTCGGAATCACTCGGCGACTATTGTGCCGGCCCCAACCACGTGCTGCCAACCTCGCGTAGTGCACGCTTTTCCAGCCCGCTGGGTGTCTATGACTTCCAGAAGCGCAGCAGCTTGATTGAAGTGTCTGCGGAAGGCTCAGCCTTCCTAGGCCCAATCGCCTCCACGCTCGCGCACGGTGAGGGTCTGACGGCTCACGCCCGTGCGGCGGAGCTGCGCAACGAGTAAGTCGTCTTCTTCAGCCGACGAGGCACGACGCCCTTCTGTTAGCAGAAGGGCGTTTTCGTTTCAGGCTAGGATTTTTTTCAGTGCGCTAATCAACAGGGTGCATTCAGCATTTGTCCCTACCGTAATGCGCAGGAATTGGTCGATGCGGGCGTTTTTAAAGTGACGCACGATGATGCTGCGGCTACGCAGGGCTGCTGCCAGTTCTGCTGCATCTTGCTGCGGGTGACGCGTGAAGATGAAGTTTGCTGCTGAGGGTAGCGTCTCAAAGCCGAGGGCGCTCATTTCCTCAACCAGCGCGGCGCGCGTTTTGATTACGGCAGCGCAGGTCTGTGCGAAGTAGGCGGTATCTTCAATGGCAGCAGTGGCGCCGGCCAAGGCAAAGCGATCTAGCGGGTAGGAATTGAAGCTGTCCTTGATGCGCTCTAGTGCCTCGATCAGGTCCGGATGGCCGATGGCAAAGCCGGCGCGCAGACCCGCCAATGAACGGGATTTCGAGAAGGTATGAACGACTAGCAAGTTGGGGTACTTCGCCACAAGGGGAATTGCTGATTCAGCACCAAAGTCCACGTAGGCCTCATCCACCACCACCACGGAATCGGGGTTGGCAGCGATGATGTCCTCAACCGAGGCAAGTGGCAGGGGTATGCCGGTGGGGGCATTCGGGTTGGGGAAAATGATGCCGCCGTTCGGGACCTTGTAGTCGTCCGGGCGGATGTGGAAATCCGCAGTCAGCGGGATGGCACGATAGTCGATCTCGTACAGTCCGGCATAGACGGGATAGAAGCTGTACGTGATGTCCGGGAAGAGCAAGGGCTTGTCGTGCTTGAGCAGACCATGAAACACATGCGCAAGGACCTCGTCCGAGCCATTGCCAACAAATACATGGGTTGGGCTGACGTTATGTAACCCGGCAATGGCGTCCTTTAGGCGTTCGGCACGCGGATCTGGGTAGAGGCGCAGATCATCGCTCACGGCATCTTTAAGCGCGGCTAGTACCTTGGGCGACGGGCCATACGGGTTTTCGTTGGTATTCAGCTTGACCAGATTGGCCAGCTTTGGCTGCTCCCCTGGAACGTAGGGGGTCAGTTGATGGACAGTTTTGCTCCAGAAGCGACTCATGATGCGTAGGGACGGGTGACCCGGATCGGCTGATTGTGCGAAGCAAAATGGTATCATGCAGGCATTGGGCGCTCCTGCCCGCGATTCCTTATTCCACTGCCATGCGGCAAGCAGAAATTACGCGCAACACCCTGGAAACCCAGATCACCGTTCGTCTAAATCTCGACGGGACGGGTGTGTCCAAACTTCACACCGGGATTGGCTTTCTCGATCACATGCTGGATCAGATTGCCCGCCATGGCCTCATCGATCTTGAAATCGATGCCAAGGGCGACTTGCACATTGATGGGCACCATACAGTCGAAGATATCGGCATTACCGTCGGTCAGGCGCTGGCAAAGGCTTGGGATGACAAGAAGGGCTTGCGCCGCTACGGCCACGCCTATGTGCCGCTGGACGAGGCCTTGTCGCGCGTAGTGATTGATCTGTCGGGTCGCCCCGGGCTTGAGTTCCACATACCCTTTACCCGCGCCATGATTGGCGAGCTGGATGTTGACCTCGTCTACGAGTTCTTCCAGGGCTTGGTCAATCATGCGGGTGTCACACTACACATCGACAATCTGCGTGGCGTGAATGCGCACCACCAGGCTGAAACCGTGTTCAAGGCCTTCGGGCGTGCGCTGCGCATGGCGGTGGAGGTTGATCCTCGCTCTGCTGGCATCATCCCCTCGACCAAGGGTTCCCTGTAAACACCTCGCTGGCGTAAAACATCATGAGTCGTACCGTCGCCGTCGTTGATTACGGCATGGGCAATTTGCGGTCAGTAGCCAAGGCGCTGGAACATGTCGCGCCGGAGGCTCGCGTGCTGGTGACCTCTAACGCTGCCGATATTGCTGCGGCTGAGCGCGTTGTGGTGCCGGGGCAGGGCGCGATGCCCGATTGCATGAATGAGCTGACAGGGCGTGGCTTGCGTGACGCTGTCATTCGTGCCGCTGCTGAAAAGCCCTTCTTAGGGATTTGTGTCGGCTTGCAGATGCTCTTTGGACATGCCGAGGAAGGCAATGTCATGGGCCTTGAGGTGTTGCCGGGTCGTGTGCCGCGTTTCCCCGCTGGTTTGAGCGATGCGGCTGGCGCGCCACTCAAGGTTCCGCATATGGGCTGGAACGAAGTAGCTCAGGTGAAGCCCCATCCCTTGTGGGCGGGGATTGCTGATGAAGCGCGCTTCTACTTTGTGCACAGTTACTATGTCTTGCCTGATGATGCATCGATTGCAGCAGGCACAACGCAATACGGAATCCCCTTTACCAGTGCGGTAGCCCGCGCTAACATTTTTGCTACTCAGTTTCATCCGGAGAAAAGTGCCGAGGCTGGGCTTGCTTTGCTGAAAAACTTCATGCACTGGCAGCCCTGAGCTTCGACTTCTCTCTTACCTTTCACTTGTCACTGTTGCTGAACGACTATGCTGCTCATCCCTGCTATTGACCTGAAAGATGGTCACTGTGTCCGCCTTAAACAAGGCGATATGGACGATGCCACCGTCTTCTCAGAAGACCCCGCCGCGATGGCGCGTCACTGGATCGAGCAAGGTGCCCGTCGCCTGCACCTCGTCGATCTGAACGGCGCCTTTGCTGGCAAGCCCAAGAACGAGGCGGCCATCAAGGCCATTCTCAAGGAAGTTGGCACGGAAATCCCGGTCCAGCTCGGCGGCGGCATTCGTGATCTCGACACCATCGAGCGTTGCCTTGACGATGGCATCAGCTACGTCATCATTGGCACCGCGGCTGTGAAGAACCCCGGTTTCTTGCATGATGCCTGCGGCGCCTTCCCCGGACACATCATCGTTGGTCTGGATGCCAAGGATGGCAAGGTGGCTGTGGATGGTTGGTCCAAGCTGACCGGCCATGACGTGATTGATCTCGGCAAGAAGTTTGAGGACTACGGCGTCGAAGGCATCATCTATACCGATATCGGACGCGACGGCATGCTCAACGGCGTGAATATCGAGGCGACCGTTAAGTTGGCGCAGGCGTTGCGTATCCCGGTTATTGCCAGTGGCGGTATCGGCTGTATCGAAGACATTTCGGCCCTGTGTGCGGTTGAGGCTGAGGGTATTACCGGCGCCATCACCGGCCGCGCCATCTACGAAGGCAAGCTCGATTTCGCTAAGGCACAAGCTGAAGCGGACAAGCTGTCCGGCAAATAATCCGGTAAGGACGCATGCTCGCCAAGCGCATCATTCCCTGTCTCGATGTCAATGCCGGGCGGGTGGTCAAGGGCGTCAATTTCGTGGAGCTGCGCGATGCAGGTGATCCTGTGGAAATTGCGCGTCGCTACGATGAGCAAGGCGCAGACGAAATTACGTTCCTCGACATCACAGCCAGCTCGGATGATCGCGAAACCATCTTTCATATTGTTGAAAAGGTGGCCGAGCAGGTGTTCATTCCCTTGACCGTGGGCGGCGGCGTGCGCGCGGTCGAAGACGTACGGCGGCTTCTGAATGCCGGCGCGGACAAAGTTAGCATGAACACGGCGGCGGTGAATAATCCGCAGCTGGTGTTTGATGCCTCCGACAAGGTGGGTAGTCAGTGCATCGTGGTCGCTATCGATGCCAAGCAGACGGGGCCGGAAAAGTGGGAAGTCTTTACCCATGGCGGCCGCAAGAATGTTGGGCTGGATGTCATTGAGTGGGCCAAGCAAGTGGCAGCCTTGGGTGCCGGCGAAATTTTGCTGACCAGCATGGACCGTGACGGCGCCAAGAACGGTTTTGATCTTGAGCTGACCCGCCGTGTGTCTGAGGCGGTGAGCATTCCGGTCATCGCCAGTGGCGGTGTTGGTAATCTCCAGCACTTGGTGGATGGTGTTAAGCAGGGCAAGGCGGATGCCGTTTTGGCTGCGAGTATTTTCCATTACGGTGAGTACACCGTCCGCGAAGCCAAGGCGTTTATGCGTGCCCAAGGCGTGGAAGTGCGGCTATGAGCGCCCGGTCGTGGCTCGATGACATCGCGTGGGATGCACAGGGTCTAGTCCCAGCGATCGCACAGGATGCGGTGACTGGTGACGTGCTCATGTTTGCCTGGATGAATCGCGACTCGTTGGTCGAAACCGTCAAGACCGGTGAGGCCGTCTATTGGTCGCGCTCGCGCGGGCGCCTGTGGCACAAGGGTGAGGAGTCAGGGCATGCGCAAAAGGTGCATGAAATCCGCCTCGACTGCGACAACGATGTGATCCTGCTCAAGATTGATCAGCATGGTGATATGGCCTGTCATACTGGCCGCCGCAGCTGCTTCTTCCACAAATTGGTGGATGGGCAGTGGCAAGCGGTTGATCCGGTCCTCAAGGACCCCAAGGAAATCTACAAATAAGTGAGCCAGTCATGAGCGAACTCGATATTCTCGCCCGCGTGCAAGCCACGCTGGAATCGCGCAAGACCGCAGAGCCCAGTTCCTCGTATGTGGCAGGCTTGTATGCCAAGGGCACCGACTCGATCTGCAAGAAGGTCGCCGAAGAGGCAGCGGAAACCATCATGGCGGCTAAGGATGGCGATGCCCATCATCTGGTCAAAGAAGTCGCCGACCTCTGGTTTCACAGCATGATTCTGCTCAGCCAATATGGTGTCAGCGTGACTGACGTGGCGGCAGAGTTTGAGCGTCGCGAAGGGGTGTCCGGCATCACCGAAAAGGCGAGCCGGCCTAAGCCCTGATCTTCTTCGGTGATAGTTTGAGAAACTCACCTTCCACATAAACGAGGGCTTAATGATGTCCGACTGTATTTTCTGCAAGATCGTCGAAGGCAAGATTCCCGCCAAAAAGGTTTATGAGGATGACGACTTGCTCGCCTTCCATGACATCAACCCCGCTGCGCCTGTGCATGTGCTGGTGATTCCCAAGCAACATGTCGAGTCCTTAGCCGATTGCGATGCATCGCATGCGGCCGTGCTGGGTAAACTCTTTGTCAAAGTAGGTGAAATCGCCGCCGGGCTTGGCCTCAATGATGGTTTTCGCACCATCGTGAACACCGGTCGAGTGGGTGGGCAGGAGGTGTATCATCTGCATGCACATATCTTGGGTGGGCCGCAGCCGGTTGGACCGCTCGTTACCAGAGTTTAAGCAAACGTCGCGGGCGAAAACGCAGCGGCGGATATCACGATGCGCGGGATGCCGCGCCAAAAAGGAGCTGTCATGGGAAGTTTTAGCATCTGGCACTGGCTGATCGTTCTGGTCATCGTGATGCTGGTTTTCGGCACCAAGAAGCTGCGTAACATCGGTTCCGATCTCGGCGGTGCAGTCAAAGGCTTCAAGGATGGTATGCGTGAAGGTGGCGCGGCCGACAAGCCAGCCGATCCGTCTGCCCAAGTCGGCGCGACGATTGAAGGCGAAGCCAAGCGCGATAAGGTTTGAGTCAGCAACACTGCCGTCAGGCGGGGCCCACGGCAGAGACCTTGGCCCCGCTTTTGTTTTTCTGCTCTTCTACCGATTGAATGTGAATGTTTGATATCGGCTTTTCCGAACTCGTTGTCATTGGTCTGGTGGCATTGATCGTCATCGGCCCCGAGCGTCTGCCGCGGGTTGCGCGTACGGGCGGGGCGCTGCTGGGGCGTTTGCAGCGATATGTAAATGACGTGAAGTCGGAAGTAAGGCGCGAGATGGAGATCGAGGATCTGAAGCGTTTTCAGTCCCAGATTACCGAGCAGGTGCATGAGGTTGAGAACAGCATTCACAAAGAGCTGCGCGCGGTTGAGGATGTGACCAACTCGGCATTGCAGGCCGCGGACACCGCGCCTGCCAGTGCCACAGAGGTGACTGCGATAGCATCCGAGCCCGCCTCTGATGTGCCAACGCCAATATCTAAAGATGACAAACCGGTGACGCCCGCATGAGTGATGTGCAGGAAACCTTTGTCTCGCATTTGATCGAGTTACGCGCCCGCCTGATCCGGGCGATCGTAAGCGTGATCATCGTTTTTCTCTGCCTCGTGAGCTGGGCGCGGGAAATTTATACCTTGCTGGCTGCACCTATGCTGGCCGCTTTGCCGCAAGGTGGGCAGATGATCGCTACGGATGTTGCCGGTGCTTTCCTCGTACCGATGAAAGTCACCTTGATGGTGTCTTTTGTATTGGCACTGCCCTATGTGCTGTATCAGGCGTGGGCGTTTGTTGCCCCCGGGCTGTATGTGCATGAACGCCGTCTAGTGTTGCCGTTGATTGCGGCGAGTGTGCTGCTGTTTTTCGTTGGCATGGGCTTCGCCTACTTTGTGGTGTTCCCCAGCGTATTCGGTTTTGTGAATACGTTTGCGCCAGAAGGCGTTGCGGTGATGACGGATATTGAGAAGTATCTGTCCTTCGTGCTGACCACCTTCCTTGCATTCGGCATGACCTTTGAAGTACCTGTCATTGTCATCGTGCTGGTGCGTGTCGGTCTTGTCAGTCTCGATCAGCTCAAGGAGGCGCGCCGTTATGTGATCGTTGGTGCCTTTGTGATTGCCGCCATCTTTACGCCACCGGATGTGCTGTCGCAGTTCCTGATGGCGGTGCCTTTGCTGCTGCTCTACGAACTCGGTATCTTCATGGCTGGGGTGATCGGCCGTGCCGATCACGGCCCGGCATTAAATTCACCCGAAGATTAAGCCAGCCAGCGACATCCCCGCTTACTGTTTTGCCTGCGGCTTGGGCCGCTTGCCGATGACCACGCCCAGCTCGATTTCCTTGCCTTCGCGACGCAGCTTGAAGCGTGCTGACTGTCCTGGTTCCTGAGTGGCGATGACTTCAAGCATCACTTGCGCATCTTTGACCGGCTTGTTTTCGACGGAAAGCAGAATGTCGCCCGGCTTGATCCCAGCGCGGTCGGCCGGCGCTCCACGCACAATCCCCGCAATCAGCGCCCCCTTGCTATCAGGCAGCTTGAAGGATTCCGCCAACTCCGGCGTGATTTCCTGAACCTCAACGCCAATCCAGCCGCGTGTCACCGCGCCATTCTTGATGATCTGCTCGAGAACGTTTTGCGCCAGCGCAATCGGGATAGCGAAGCCGATGCCCATTGAGCCACCGCTCTGCGAGTAGATCGCGGTATTGATACCCACCAACACGCCATTGCTGTCTACCAGTGCGCCACCTGAATTGCCGGGATTGATTGCGGCATCGGTCTGGATAAAATTCTCGAAGGTGTTGATACCAAGATGTGTTCGATCCAGCGCGCTGACAATGCCCGACGTCACTGTCTGACCGACACCGAAGGGATTGCCAATCGCCAGTACGATATCGCCCACGCGCAGGCTACGCGGCTGCGCAAAGGTGATGGGCGTCAGTTGGGCATCGGCTGGAACACGCAGTACGGCCAGATCCGATTCAGGGTCCGTGCCGACAACCTTGGCCTTGAACTTGCGGCCATCATTGACCGATACTTCGATCTGGTCAGCGCCTTCAACAACGTGATTGTTAGTGAGGATGTAACCATCCGCACTCACGACAACGCCGCTACCCAGTCCAGAACGCTGCTGCTTTTCTTCACCGAAGCGATCACCAAAGAAGTGGCGGAAAAATGGGTCGTTCAGCAAGGGGTTGCGCGGGGCGCGGATTTCTTGGCTGGTGAAGATGTGAACCACAGAAGGCAGTGCGCGCTGGGCCGCATTACTGAAGGTCGCGACTTGACGCGGCGCCTCGCCGCTGGCGGCCTCTTGGCGAATGAAAACATTATTCCCCGATTGTTCGGAAAGGCCACCGAGCCAGCCAGGCCGAAAGGCCTGCAGCACAAAGACGATTGCAACAGCAACGGTAACGGCTTGGGCAAAGATGAGCCACAGACGGCGCATAATGGGGCTTTCGAAAATCGATCAGGAGTTCTGCATGCTGCGTGATGAATTACGCGCTTACCTTGACAGTCTGCTTGAAGCTGCGCGGTTCCGCGATTATTGCCCAAACGGTTTGCAAGTGGAAGGGAAGTCCGAGGTTCGGCGCGTCCTGTGTGCCACCACTGCTAGCCAAGCGGTGATTGATGCCGCCATTGCATGGCAAGCCGACGCGATACTGGTCCATCACGGTTGGTTCTGGAAGGGGGAAGATGGACGTGTCACCGGTTTTCGCAAGCAGCGCATGGCCTCCTTGCTGTCTCATGACATCAATTTGTTTGCCTACCACCTGCCGCTAGATGCGCATTCGGCGCTTGGCAATAACGCGCAATTGGCCGAGAAGTTCGGTTGGGTGGTAGATGGCAATTTTGGCGAGCAAAACATTGGCTTCTTGGGCACGCCTGCTGCACCATTAAGCGCTGCGGCCTTGGCTGCACAGGTTGGCACCGCGCTTGGTCGTGTCCCCCAACTCTTGGGCGATCCAGAGCGGATGGTCAAGCGCATTGCCTGGTGCTCAGGTGGTGCGCAGGGGTACTTTGAGCAGGCGATTGCCGCAGGTGCTGACGTTTTTCTGAGCGGCGAAGTTTCAGAGCAAACCTATCATTTGGCCCTAGAAACCGGCATTCCGTATATTGCGGCAGGTCATCATGCGACCGAGCGCTATGGTGTTCAAGCATTGGCTACACACCTGACAGCGCTACATGGCCTAGAGTGTCGCTATCTGGAGCTGGATAACCCGGTGTAGTTGGTGCGGACTTAGACGCCAGGCTTCAGAAGGTTGCCAAACTTCTCGCGCATCTTCTGCACTTTAGGGCCAACCACCGCCATGCAGTAGGGCTGGAAGGGGTTATTGGTGAAGTAATCCTGATGATAAGCCTCGGCCGGCCAGAACTTGGGCACGGGGGACACCTCGGTCACAATCGGGTCGTCCCACACATGCGCCGCTTCAAGTTCGGCGATCAGCTGCCGCGCTATCTGCGCCTGTGTTTCATCGTGCGTGAAGATGACTGAGCGGTATTGCGTTCCTCGATCGTTGCCCTGACGGTTCAAGGTGGTCGGATCGTGGATCGCAAATAGCGTGATTAGCAGCGTCCGGTAATCAATCACCGCTGGATCAAACGTCACTTGAATGACTTCAGCATGGCCGGACGTGCCCGTGCAAATGTCTTCGTATGTCGGGTTTTCAAGGTGGCCGCCAGCATAACCTGAGACAACCTGCGACACCCCCTTGAGCTTTGAGAGCGGGGCTTCGGTGCACCAGAAACAGCCGCCCCCCAGCGTGGCTACTGCAGGACCAGATGTGAATACAGGGGCTTGTTCTGACATGGGGTTTGCCTTAGAAAGGGAGCTGTCAGCTTGCCGAAATGCTGTGTTAAAATCAAGGGTTCTACGCTCTCGGTATTTGCCGGCGGCCTGAAACAAAGAAAGAAGATCGATGTTCTGGCCCCACGGTGGGGTTGCGAAGTCGGCATTTCGATAAATTTTGCACTAGCAAGGATGACTCATGAAGATTCATGAATATCAGGGCAAAGAACTTCTGCGTAAGTTCGGAGTTCCTACTCCCCGCGGCATTTCCGCTTTGACTGTTGATGAAGCCGTCAAAGCCGCCGAAGAACTGGGTGGCAATATCTGGGTTGTGAAGGCACAAATTCACGCTGGTGGTCGCGGCAAGGGCGGCGGCGTTAAGGTTGCCAAGTCGTTGGACGAAGTCCGTGCCAAAGCTACCGAAATCCTCGGTATGCAGCTGATTACGCACCAAACCGGCCCAGAAGGCCAGAAGGTTCGTCGCCTGCTGATCGAAGATGGCGCCGACATCAAGAAGGAATACTACGTTGCTGTCCTGACCGACCGCGCTACGCAGAAGGTCGCCATCATGGCTTCCTCTGAAGGCGGCATGGACATCGAAGAAGTCGCCCACGCTACCCCGGAAAAGATCCTGAAGGAATTCGTGGATCCGCTGGCTGGTCTCTCCGACAAGCAAGCTGAAACGCTGGCACGCGGCATTGGCGTACCGGATGCTTCCATCCCTCAAGCTGTGCAAGCCATCAAGGGTCTGTACACCTGCTACATGGAAACTGATGCTTCCATGGCAGAAATCAACCCGCTGATCCTCGAAGGCAACGGCAACATCAAGGCACTGGACGCTAAGTTTAACTTTGACTCCAACGCCCTGTTCCGCCACGAAGAGATCGTTGCTTACCGCGATCTGGACGAAGAAGATCCGGACGAAATCGCTGCTTCGAAGTTCGACCTGGCCTACATTGCTCTCGACGGCAACATTGGCTGTCTGGTGAATGGCGCCGGTCTTGCCATGGCTACCATGGACACCATCCAGCTGTTTGGCGGCTCGCCGGCCAACTTCCTCGATGTGGGCGGCGGTGCCACCCCTGAGAAGGTGACTGAAGCCTTCAAGATCATGCTCAAGAACCCCGAAGTCAAGGGCATCCTGGTTAACATCTTCGGCGGCATCATGAAGTGCGACACCATCGCTACCGGTGTGATCACCGCCTGTAAGGCCGTGAACCTGAACGTGCCGCTGGTTGTGCGCATGAAGGGCACCAACGAAGATCTGGGCAAGAAGATGCTGGCCGAATCCGGTCTGCCTATCATCTCTGCCGACACCATGGCCGAAGCCGCGACTGCGATCGTCGCCGCGGTCAAGTAAGGAGCATCTGAATGTCTATTCTGATCAACAAAAACACCAAGGTCATCACCCAAGGTATTACCGGCAAGACCGGTCAGTTCCATACCGAAAAGTGTATCGAGTACGCAAACGGCAAGAACTGCTACGTTGCAGGCGTTAACCCGAAGAAGGCTGGCGAGTCTGTCATGGACGTGCCGATCTTTGCGACCGTCAAGGATGCATCTGCCGCGACCGGCGCAACCGCTTCCGTGATCTACGTGCCACCCGCTGGCGCAGCTGCTGCGATTTGGGAAGCTGTTGAAGCTGACCTAGATCTGGTGGTGTGTATCACTGAAGGCATCCCAGTTCGCGACATGCTGGAAGTGCGTAACCGCATGAAGGCCAAGGAAGCAGCTGGCGGCAAGAAGACCATTCTGATCGGGCCGAACTGCTCCGGCATCATTACCCCGGAAGAGCTGAAGATCGGCATCATGCCTGGCCATATCCACAAGAAGGGTCGTATCGGCGTGGTTTCGCGCTCCGGCACCCTGACCTACGAAGCTGCTGCTCAGCTGTCGGAAGTGAACCTGGGTCAATCGACCGTGGTGAACATTGGTGGCGACCCCATCAACGGCCTGAAGCACATCGATGTTCTGGAAATGTTCAACAACGATCCGGAAACCGATGCGATCATCATGATCGGCGAAATCGGCGGTCCTGACGAAGCCAATGCGGCTGAGTGGTACGCCAAGAACGGCAAGAAGCCTATCGTTGGCTTCATCGCCGGCGTTACCGCCCCTCCGGGCAAGCGCATGGGCCACGCCGGCGCGCTGATCTCGGGTGGTGCCGACACTGCCGACGCCAAGCTGGCGATCATGGAAGCCTCCGGCTTTAAGGTCACTCGCAACCCGTCGGAAATGGGCAAGCTTCTGAAGTCGCTGCTGTAAGCCTTCAGGGGGCCAAACGCCCCAAAAACCGCGCTAGTCTTGCTAGCGCGGTTTTTTTTTGTGTATTTTGCAAAATTACGCAACGAATTGGGCCTTTTCAGGCATGGATCATTGACGAGTTGTCGCCTGTACTGAAAGAATCCAGATAAACTTAATGATATAGATTAGGCGTATCAATTTTCCTGTAGTGCCTACATGCAGCGGGGGGCGGGGCGTGAAAAAGGCAGACTTTTGGAAGCGTGACTGGTTTTTGGGGCTTTTGGTCACGTTCGGCATGCTGGTATGGGCTGGCAGTGAGTTCAATCAGAGCTTGGAGCGTAAGGCTTACGACATTGCCGTCGGGATGACCAGTCGGCTGCCGTCTGACAAAATTGCCATCATCGCGATCGATAAGGCTAGCCTAGACAATATCGGGCGCTGGCCGTGGTCCCGCGAAGTGCATGCGGAAATGGTTGATAAGCTGGTGGCCGCTAAAGCCAAGGTCATTGGTAGCACGGTGTTCTTCTCCGAACCGCAGCGTGATGCCGGGCTTGGTTATATCAATCGATTAATTGAGATTTACGGCCATGCTGGCGGGACTGACTTCGCCACTGCCGGCTCACAGGAGTCTGTCGCTGGCCAGCCGGGCTGGCTGGGGAGTGTCGGCTCCGTGCTGTATGAAGCCGATTCCCGTTTGAATACTGATCGCCGTTTGGCAGAGTCGTTCAAGGCCGCCGGCAATGTAGTGTTGCCCATGGCGTTCAAATTAGGCAACCCTCAAGGGCGCCCTGAGCCGCTGCCAGAGTATGTACAACGTAATGCATTACCCGGCGGTGGTTCGGAGAGTGTGTATGCAGGCGTGGATGTCGATGCGGGTGTTATAGAGCCCCTAGGGCAAGTTGCGGCTGCAATCGGGCATCTGAATGCCACGCCTGACGTTGATGGGGGCTTCCGGGCCGAACCCGTGGTCATTGGTTATGGCGAACACCTTTATCCTGCCCTATCGTTACTGATTGCGGCCCGCAGCCTCAATCTCGGTCCGTCCGATATCAAGGTGCAGCCGGGTGAGTCCCTTCAATTAGGCAAGCTGAAAATCGGTACCGATGTCGACTCACGCATGTATGTCTATTACTACCAAGATAAGGATGGCTTGCCAGCCTTTCCCGTAGATTCGTTCTTCGATGTGAAGAGCGGCAAGATCCCGCTTGAAAAGTACAAGGACAAAATCGTCCTGATCGGGATGACGGTTGCGGGCTCTGGCAGCCCCGCGTTTGTGACGCCTGTGAGTTCGCAGATGCCAAGCGTGCAGGTGTTGGCGCATACCGTCTCAAGCATTCTGTCCGAGCATTTCTTCGTGGTGCCTGGATGGGCGGCAATTGCTGAATTCGCCATCTTCCTGCTTGTCGCAATTTATTTGATAGCGCTATTGCCGCGCCTTAAGGCTGGTACATCGGCACTGGTTACCGTCGGCATTTTGCTGGCATTGATTGCCACCCACTTCGTTTTGATGACAACACAGTTGCTGTGGTTGCAGCTGATGTTGCCGGCAACATTGCTGCTGGTTGGTCATGCTTTACTGACGACTAAGCGCTTCCTCGTGACTGAGCGCGGCAAAGAAAAGTCGGATTTGGACTCCGCTGAGTCGAATCGCATGCTGGGCTTGGCCTTTCAAGGGCAGGGGCAGCTGGATATGGCGTTTGATAAGTTCCGCAAGTGCCCGCTGGATGACCAGCTCATGGAGAATATGTACAACCTTGGTCTCGATTTTGAACGGAAGCGACAGTTCAATAAGGCTGAGGCAGTGTTCCGGTACATGTCGGAATACAACGCCAAGTTCAAGGATCTAGAACAGCGCCTGAACCGTGCTCGCCAAATGTCAGAAACCGTCATCCTTGGTGGCGCGGGCAACCGTACAAATGCCAGCATCCTTGAAGGGGGTGAGGTTGAGAAGCCGATGCTCGGCCGCTATCAGGTGGAGAAGGAGTTGGGCAAAGGCGCCATGGGGGTTGTCTACATGGGCCGCGATCCGAAGATCAACCGCATCGTCGCCATCAAGACCATGGCTTTGTCGCAGGAGTTTGACGAAAGCGAGCTTGTGGACGTCAAGGAACGCTTCTTCCGTGAGGCAGAAACAGCGGGCCGACTCAACCACCCTAATATCGTCACCATGTATGACGCGGGCGAAGAGCATGATCTGGCCTATATCGCCATGGAGTTCCTCAAGGGGCGAGATCTGGTGCCCTATACCAAGCCCGGCACGCTGCTGGAAGTCGGTAAGGTGAACAGCATCATTGCCCGCGTCGCCGATGCATTGGCTTATGCTCACAGCAACAATGTTGTGCACCGTGACATTAAGCCCGCCAACATCATGTACGAGCTTGAGTCTGATCAGGTTAAGGTGACCGACTTTGGTATCGCGCGCATCACCGATTCATCGCGCACCAAGACCGGTATGGTGCTCGGCACCCCAAGTTACATGTCGCCCGAGCAATTGGCTGGCAAAAAGATTGATGGACGCTCCGATATTTTCTCGCTTGGCGTTACGCTTTATCAGATGGTGAGCGGTCACCTGCCTTTCGAGGGTGACTCCATGGCGCAGCTGATGTTCCGTATTGCTAATGAACCGCACCCGGATGTGCGCACCTATAATCCAGATATCCCACCAGCATTGGCGGCAGTGATTGATCGCGCCCTCGCTAAGGATCTAGAAGCCCGTTATCAAAGCGGCCAGGAATTGGCCCACGACTTGCGCGCCTTGAGTGCCGGCGACGCAGGTAATGTAGATATTGCCCTATGAGGATGAGTGCATGACTTTGGAAGGCGTGCTGGATATTGCGATGCACTCGGATTCGGGCATGGTGCGCCCGCATAACGAGGACTCGGTCTATGCCGACCCGGCGTCAGGCGTGGTGATCCTCGCTGATGGCATGGGTGGCTACAACGCTGGCGAAGTTGCCAGCGGTATGGCTACCGCGTTGCTGGGCAATATGCTTGAGGAAGCCTTTGCCGCTCAGCCACCCTATGCAGAGGTTGGCAGCCGACGTTATGCCGAGGTTGCACTTGAGCGCGAAGTCTCAATCACCAATCAGAGTATCTATAACGCGGCGCAGAGCCAGCCGCAATATGCCGGCATGGGCACTACCCTTGTGGCTGCGGTCTTTCACGATGACAAGGTCACGGTCGCCCATATCGGCGACTCACGGATGTACCGCTTTCGGGGCGGCGTGTTTTCACAGGTCACGAAGGATCACTCCTTGTTGCAGGAGCAGATTGATAGCGGCATGATTACGCAGGAACAGGCCCGTCATTCGCAGAATCGCAATCTCGTGACACGGGCGCTCGGTGTCGATCCCGTGGTTGAAACCGAGATCCATGAATATGCGGTGTTGCCCAACGATATCTTCCTGCTGTGTTCTGATGGTCTTAACGATATGGTTGAGGACGATGAAATCGGCATGACAGTCGAAGCGTTGGGTGCCAATCTCAAGTTATGCGCCGCTCAGCTGGTACAAATGGCAAATGACAACGGTGGGCGCGATAATGTGTCTGTCATTCTGGTGCGTATCAAGAGCAAATTTTCCGCCCCTCGGGGTTTCTGGCAACGTTTTTTTGCGTGGTTCCGTTAATTCGGTGCTGTGTAACAGGATAGATAGGCTATGGCGAAACTGATTCTGAGCATGGATGGGTTGGTTCTCAAGGACATTCCCCTGACCAAGGAGCGCATGTCCATCGGGCGCAAATCGCACAACGACATCCAGATCGATAATCTGGCCATCAGCGGCGAGCATGCGGTGATTGTGACTATCCTCAACGATTCCTTCCTTGAGGACCTCGGTAGCACCAACGGTACCTTGGTGAATGGTGTCCAGATAAAGCGTCACTTCCTGCAGAACGCTGACACAATCGAGCTTGGCAAGTACAAGCTCAAGTATCTAAATGAGGCCGTTCAGCAAGCGACACCGGCCGACTTTGAAAAGACCATGGTGCTGCGTCCTGATGTCATGCGGCAAACAGCAGAGCAAATGGATAAAAAGGCCTTTGGTGATACGCAGGTTGGTCAAGGGGCGACAACCACTCAGCCTACGCCCGCAGCCGCAACTGCCTCTGTACCACCGGGGGCAGCTCCTGCGCCCCTGCCTTTGGCCGCTATTCAGGTCTTGTCGGGGACCGGGAGTGGTAAAACGCTTGAGCTGGTGAAAACCTTAACCACCCTGGGCAAGCCAGGTGTTCAAGTTGCAGTGATTGCGCGCCGCCCACAGGGCTATTTCATTACCCATGTCGAAGGCACATCCTTCCCCGTCGTCAATGGCAAGTCGCTCGATGCCCAGGCATACCCGCTGGCTGATCACGACATCGTTGAAATTGCCGGCGTAAAGATGGAGTTCTTCGTTAAGGCCTGAGGTTTTCTCGGTCTATTATTGTTACGGAGTCCCGGGGTGCCACTTTGAGCCTGCATTGGATACGTTACGGACTCGGTCTGCTCATGCTGCTTGTGATGCTGGGTCATTCCGTACGTCTTTACGATATCGGCTTGGTCTCGCGTTTAGAGGCAATTGCTTATGACACCAAGATTCGGCTGACGATGCCGAAAACTGTCGATGAGCGGATTGTCATTATCGACATTGACGAGAAATCCTTAGCAGAGCAGGGGCGCTGGCCTTGGGGCCGCGACAAGATCGCAGCGCTCGTCACCAAACTGTTTGACACACACCATACGGCAGTTCTTGGCTTCGACGTTGTTTTCGCCGAGGCGGATGAGAGCTCTGGGTTGACATCACTTGAGCGCCTGTCGAAAGGCGCATTACGTGACAACGGCGCATTTCAAGGCATCCTCCAGACGCTCAGACCACAACTCGATAATGATGCTAGGTTGGCGGATGCGATCAAGGGGCGCAATGTCATTCTTGGCTACCCGTTTTCGAATGCCGCCAACAGTGTAAGAACGGGCAGTCTGCCAAAGCCGAGCCTGTTGCCGAGTGACTTTGCAGCGGAGCCATCCGCCTTTAGCTTTGCAAGTTATGGCGGTAATCTGGAACGTTTCCAGTCAGTTGCAGCCGGTGGCGGACACTTCAGCCCTGAAATTGACATAGACGGTATCGTTCGGCGCGTACCCATGCTGGCCAAGTATGAGAATCGCTATTACGAGTCGCTATCGCTTGCCATGGTTCGCGCCCGACTCGGCTTTCCTGCATTGACTCCTGGGTATCCAGAGGGCGCTAAAGTGCCTGAGTGGATCGAGTTGCGCGCTGGCGATAATCGCCCTCGTCTCACTATTCCCGTTGATGAGAACCTTGCAGCATTAGTTCCTTATCGCGGGTACGCACACAGCTTCCGATACATTTCTGCAACGGATGTATTGAATGACAGAGTGCCATCCGGCGTGTTCAAAGATAAGTTGGTGCTGGTGGGTACGACTGCGCCAGGTCTTCTTGATCTGCGTGCCACGCCAGTAGAGGCCGCTTACCCTGGGGTTGAGGTCCATGCAAACCTCATTAGCGGCGTGTTGGATGGAAGTCTCAAGCACAAGCCGGGCTATGTGCTGGCGATTGATGTGCTTGTATTGATCGCTGTCGGCGCGATCATGATTTTTGTCCTACCATTACTCTCGCCAGTTTTTGCGACTGGGGTTGCTATGGCAGTGCTTGCGGTGGCCACAGGATTCAATTTCTTGCTGTGGAATTCCGGCAATCTGCTGGTGCCGCTGGCGAACAATCTGATTCTAATCGCCGGCTTGTTCGCCCTGAATATGTCATGGGGCTACTTCATCGAGTCGCGCAGCAAACGACAATTTACCGAGCTCTTCGGTCAGTATGTTCCGCCTGAGCTGGTCGATGAGATGGCGAAGAATCCTGAGAGCTACAGCATGGAAGGACGCAAGGCTGAGCTGACCGTTTTGTTCTCGGATATCCGCGGCTTCACCACGATTTCAGAGGGCCTACAGCCAGATGAGTTGGCTACTCTGATGAATGAATATCTGGGGGCGATGACGGACGTGGTGCGCAAGTATCGCGGTACCCTCGATAAATACATCGGCGATGCCATCATGGCCTTCTGGGGTGCCCCTGTGGATGATCCGGAGCACGCCAAGAATGCCGTTCTCACGGCACTTGAGATGCAGCAGGAGCTGACCCGTCTGAACGAAACGCTAGTTGCTAAGGGCTGGCCGCGGCTCGCGATCGGTGTCGGGGTCAATACTGGCACCATGACAGTCGGTGACATGGGCTCTTCAGTCCGCAAGTCTTACACGGTGATGGGCGATGCAGTAAATACAGGCTCTCGCCTAGAAGGCATTACCAAGCAATATGGTGTTGGAATCATTGTCGGTGAGGGGACGCGTGAAATTTTGCGTAGAGAGTTTGTATTCCGCGAACTAGATCGCGTTCGGGTCAAAGGCAAAGATGATGCAGTTGGTATCTATGAGCCATTGGGTTTGGATGGGACGCTCTCTGCAGCCCAGCTCGAGGAATTCAAATTATGGAATCAGGCGCTGCGTCATTACCGGGCTTGTGACTGGGATCAAGCCGAATTGGCGCTGATGAACCTGCAACGTCTGGCACCGAAGTATCTGTATGAGCTCTATATGGAGCGGATTGCGTTCTACCGCAAAAATCCGCCAGGCGATAACTGGGATGGTGTAACCACCTTCGAGACCAAGTGATAGGTAAATGAAGATACGCATACTCGGATGCAGTGGCGGTATTGGTGGCCGACATCTGCGCACAACCTCGATCCTTGTTGATCATGATGTATTGATCGACTGTGGCACCGGGGTGGCTGATCTTTCAATTGCAGAGCTGGCGCAGATTGATCACGTCTTTATTACACACTCTCATTTGGACCACATTGCCTGTTTGCCGCTACTCATTGATACCGTTGGCGACATGCGGCAGAAGCCACTGACGGTCTACGCCACGGATGCCACACTGGAGATTCTCCGCAACCATATTTTCAATTGGGCGATCTGGCCGGATTTCAGCGAAATTCCTGATCCGGAAAATCCGTTCATGCTTTATGAAAGTCTACGCATTGGGGAAACCGTTGATCTGGAAGGGCGCCGGATTACGCCAGTGCCAGCCAACCATACGGTACCTGCAGTCGGCTACCAGCTGGATTCCGGAACATCCAGTCTAGTGTTCTCCGGCGATACGGGACCATGCCCTGAGCTATGGCGGGCGGTTAACAAGATTCGTAACCTCAAATACCTCATCATCGAGACAGCATTTTCAAACCGAGAACGTCAACTGGCCCGCGTGTCTTTGCACCTCTGTCCTGAAATGCTGGCGGAGGAGTTGTCCAATCTTCAGCGTGATGCCGATATCTATATTACCCACCTGAAGCCCGGCCAGACCGAGCTGACGATGCAGGAGATACAGGATTCAATCGGTGAATTTAACCCCCGCATGCTGCAGAACAATCAGGTCTTTGAAATATGAGCTATCCCAGCCCTGTGACTGCCGAAGCATTAGCGGCCCTCTATCCCTTCGCCAAGGTTGGGCATGAGCGTATTGATCAGTTGCTTAACCTCTGCCATCGCGAGCACTTCCGTCAATCCATCGACCCTTTCCGGCAACGTGACTGGACAGGCCAGGTGGTTTATCTGACGAGCGGTGAGCTGAAAATCAAACAGGCTGACGGCATTGTTCGCGTGTTGGTTGGTGGTTCCGAGCGTGCGCTTTTCCCGGTGTCGCAAGCGGGTCAGGTCCCGTTGTCGGCTAAAGCTATCACTGATATTGAGCTGTTGCGTATTGATGAGGATGCGGCTGATATCGTCATTACATGGGATCAGTGCTTACCGAGCACCGCTGCTGTGCGTGACACTGGTGCAGAGCCTGATTGGCGGATGATGTCCGGCATGTTTGCAGTGCAGTCATTGGCCTATGGTGCCTTTGCGTCCTTGCCTGCCGCAAACATTGCAACGTTGCTCGAACGCTTTCAACGCGATACCTATGCTCGTGGTGACGTCATTCTGCGCCAGGGTGATGCCGGTGATTACTACTATCTGATTGAGCAGGGACGTTGCTTGGTAACGCGTGATGTCGCGGGTAGCACACTTGAACTTGCTGAGTTGAAGTCTGGGGATGCGTTTGGTGAAGAGTCGCTAGTATCAGACTCCCCACGTAATGCCACTGTGACGATGCGCACGGATGGTGTTCTGCTCAAGCTCAATAAAGCCGACTTTAACGAGTTGCTGCGCGAGCCCTTGTTACAGCGCTGTTCGGTCGCAGATGCGATTCAACGGACGCGTAATGGCGCACAGTGGTTAGATGTTCGTTTTGCTGCGGAATATCAACATGATGGTCTGCCGCGTGCGCTGAATGTTCCACTCAACGAGTTGCGTGCAGCGATTCCGTTACTCGATAAGCGGAATGAATATGTTGTGTATTGCCAGACAGGTCGGCGCAGTGCGGCTGCAGCCTTCCTGCTCTCGCAGCGTGGTTTCAATGTGGTATTGCTTGACGGTGGTCTGCGCGCACTAGGTACCACCGGTAATGCCGACACGGAAAGAGGTTCATCATGAGTGCAGTTGCTGCAAAGGAGTCCGGCGGCCTAGCCGATATTGGTGGCCGTCTCACTTTCTTCAAAAATCTCCAAACAGTCACCAACAAGATTCATGCGACAGCCGATGTTGATGAAATCATGCTGGAGTTGTCGCAGGAAATTTGCACGCTCTTCAATGCTGATCGCCTGACCATTTACTCACTCGATGAGGACAAGACGTCGATTGTCTCCAAGATCAAAACTGGCTTGAACTCCTTCAAGGATTTGCGCCTGCCGATCACCGAGCAGAGTATTGCCGGCCACGTTGCGCTGACCCGCCGTATTGTCAATATCAGTGATGTTTATGATGAGGCCGAGCTCAAGTCGGTCCATCCCGAGCTGCGCTTCCTGAGAGAGGTCGACAAGCGCACGGGTTATCGCACCAAGCAGATGCTTGTTGGGCCGATTCTAGATGCACAGAGTGGTGATCTACTTGGGGTTGTGCAGATCATCAATAACAAGGAAGGCGTACCATTTGCGGCCCTAGCAGAAGAAGGTCTAAAGGGCCTCTGTGAAACGCTGGCGATTGCCTTTACGCAACGCAAGAGCACACATGTCATTCGCAGCAAGTATGACTATCTGGTGCTAGATGCAATCCTCTCTGCGCAGGACTTGGAAGTCGCTACCCGCAAGGCACGCCAGAGCGGCACCGATGTTGAGGAAGTCCTGATTACTGAGTTTGATGTTCAACCTGCGGCGATCGGTTCAGCCTTGGCCCGTTTCTTTAATGTTCCTTACGAGCCTTATCGCGGTGATCGCGTCCGGCCGATGGATCTGATGAAGAATCTGCGCCGCGAGTATGTCGAGCAGAACCACTGGTTGCCGGTTGAAGAAGGCCCGGAAGGTATCCTCGTGCTGACCATGGACCCCGAGCAGGTCAAGGGTGCTCGTGTCGTCAACAATGTGTTCCCCAAGAGCAAGCTTAAATACACGGTGACGACCATCCGTGAATTTAAGCAGAGCACAGATCAGGCGTTTGGCATAAGTAACACCCCCTATACCGATGACACCAACGTCGGTGATCTCCTCTCCACCATGGATGAGGGAGAGAGCGAAACCGACAGTGGCTCTGAGGACGTTAGTGCCGCCGCGGATAACGAACTGGTCAAGTTAGTAAATAAGATCATTGTTGATGCGTACCAGCAAGGCGTGTCCGACATCCATATTGAGCCCGGCCCTGGCAAGGAGCGCACACTGATCCGCTTCCGCCGTGACGGCAGTTTGACCAAGTACATTGAAATTCCCGCCAGCTATCGGAACTCGATTGTTGCCCGTCTCAAGATCATGTGCGACCTCGATATCTCCGAACGCCGCAAACCGCAGGATGGCAAGATCAAGTTCAAGAAGTTCGGTCCATTGGATATTGAACTGCGGGTTGCAACGATTCCTTCCGCGGGGGGTGTTGAAGATGTGGTGATGCGTATCCTCGCCGCGGGTGAGCCTATCCCGTTGGAGAAGCTAGGTGTGTTGCCAAGCAATCTGGCGCGGCTGAAGGATTGTGTGTCCAAGCCCTATGGGCTGTTCTTCGTATGTGGCCCGACTGGTTCGGGTAAGACCACTACGCTGCACTCTATCCTCAAGTTCCTGAATACGCCTGACACAAAGATATGGACGGCGGAAGATCCGGTTGAAATTACCCAGAAGGGCCTGCGCCAAGTGCAGGTCAACAAAAAGGCCGGGCTGGATTTCGCAACCGTCATGAAGTCCTTTCTGCGGGCAGACCCGGACATCATCATGGTGGGCGAAATGCGCGATGCGGAAACCACAGGGATCGGCATTGAAGCATCACTGACCGGTCACTTGGTGTTTGCCACGCTGCACACCAATAGTGCACCTGAGTCGATCATTCGTCTGCTCGACATGGGTATGGACCCCTTCAACTTTGCAGACGCTCTGCTTGGCATCCTTGCGCAACGTCTGGCCAAGCGCCTGTGCGGTAAGTGTAAAGAGGCATACACGCCAGATCAGGAAGAGATCAATCAGTTTATGGTCGAGTATTGCAATGAGTTGCAAAGTACCGAGACCTTCATCAAGGATCGCAAGGCAGGCATGGAGGCGACCTACAAGCGGCTACTCAAGGATCACGGCAAGGATGGCAAGTTTCAGATGTATCGACCCAAGGGTTGTCCCGAGTGCGGCGATACTGGCTATAAGGGGCGTGTCGGTTTGCATGAGCTGATGGTGGGTACTGAGCCCACCAAGAAGCTGATCCAGGAGCATGCGCGGGTGGCTCAGTTATTTGCTCGCGCCTTGGAAGACGGTATGCTGACCCTTAAAATGGATGGCATGGAAAAGGTCCTGCAAGGGATTACCGACATGAAGCAAGTTCGCGCGGTGTGTATCAAATAAATTATGGACACCACCAATAGCCTTCTCAACCGTCTCGAACAGCTGAATGATATCGGCGCTGCACTTTCACAAGAGCGAGATATTGATCGCCTGCTAGAGTTGATTCTCGTCGCCGCAAAAGGCATTACCCATGCAGATGGGGGAACGCTGTACCGCGTGACTGAAGATGGAACTAGCTTGCGCTTTGAGATCGTCCGTACGGATTCACTCGAAATCGCCATGGGTGGGACGACCGGTGTGTCGATTCCATTTCCGCCGCTGCCACTCCATCAGTCTGACGGGCAGCCTAATAATTCGATGGTCGCGGCGTATTCCGTGATCAATGATGAGACCGTCAATATCGCTGATGCATACTCTGCACAGGGCTTCGACTTTTCAGGTACGCGGCGTTTTGATGAACGCACCGGCTATCGCTCGCAGTCCTTTTTGACCGTGCCGATGAAAAATCACGAAAACGTGATCATCGGCGTGCTGCAACTGATTAATTCCAAGAACCCGCAAACCGGCGAGGTCGTGCCGTTCTCCAGCCCCGATCAGCGCTTGGCTGAATCGCTGGCTTCGCAGGCGGCGATTGCACTGAGCAATCGACAGTTAATCAGCCAGCTGGAAAATCTGTTCGAGTCCTTTATCAATCTGATTAACTTGGCGATTGACGAAAAGTCGCCTTATACCGGTGGTCATTGCCAGCGTGTCCCCGAGCTCACCATGATGCTCGCAGAGGCAGTTAATCGCACCAAGGAAGGACCACTGGCCGATTTCAGCATGAACGACAAGGATCGTTACGAGCTGAAGATTGCCGGGCTGCTACATGATTGCGGCAAGGTGACTACGCCCGTGCATGTGGTCGACAAGTCAACCAAGCTGCAAACCATTTTTGATCGTATCCATCTCGTCGATACGCGTTTTGAAGTGCTTAAGCGCGATGCTGAGATTGTGCTGCTGAAAGCCAAGCTGGCTGCAGATGGTGATGCGGCGGCGGTTCAAAAGGCTGAAGCTGAGTTTCAACAGACACTGCGTGAGCTCGATGAAGAGCGTGCAGTGGTACGCCGCTCCAATGTCGGCGGTGAGCGCATGGACCCTGCGGATCAAGAAAAAATTCGCACACTAGGGACCACCCGTCAATGGGTTAACTCGGATGGGATTCAGAGCGACTTCCTTTCTGAGGATGAAATTGAGAACCTCACCATTCGCGCCGGGACGTTGACCGCAGGTGAGCGTGAAATCATTAATCATCACATTGTTGCCACCATCAAGATGCTTGAGCATCTGCCATGGCCGCGTCATTTGCAGAACGTGCCTGAGTATGCAGGCGGCCACCATGAGCGCATGGACGGTAAAGGCTATCCACGTGGCCTAACCCGTGACCAGATGTCGGTGCAGGCCCGTGTCATGGGCATCGCCGACATCTTCGAGGCACTTACCGCCCGTGATCGTCCCTACAAGGCGGGTATGAAGCTTTCACAGGCCATGTCCATCCTCGCTAACTTCTGCCGTAACCAGCATATCGATCCCGATCTGTTCGAGGTCTTTGTTCGCGAGAAGGTCTATCGCGAATATGCCGAAAAATTCCTCGAACCTTCGCAAATTGACGAGGTGGATGAGGCAGCGCTGTTGAAGCAATAAGCCGCGCTCTTCGGCCATCTTCAACGCTGCCTTTACTCCTTAGTACTCTTATTGGTTGCGGCCTACGTTTTTGTAGAGTTGCACTGCTGCCAGAAGATGGCGCTGTCGTGCATCAATCAAGGTGCGTTCGGCACTTAGTTCGTTTGCCTGCGCGCTCGTAACCTCAAGCTGCCCGGTGGTACCAGCCAAATATTGATTGTTAGCAATCTCACGACTGCGGCGCGCTGACTTGGCGGCGATCTCACGCTCCACCTTTTCTTCCCCGACCAAGCGTGCTGCCGATAGGTTGTCTTCAACTTCCTGGAAGGCGGTCAGCACCGTCTGCCGATACGTGGCAACACTCTGCTCATAACCGGCGCTGGCCGTTTCTACCGCAGCACTGCGTGCGCCTCCATCGAACAAAGACAGCGCCAGCGCTGGACCGAGCGACCAGAAGCGATGTGGCATGCTGATCAGGTCGCTCAATTCATTATTGCGATAACCATAGCTGCCCGTCAGATTGAGCGCTGGGAACCATGCTGCTTTGGCTACACCAATTTGCGCATTCGCAGCGGCAACACGGCGCTCAGCTGCAACAATGTCAGGGCGCGTCGTCAGCCAAAGAGAGGGTACAAGTGACGGGGTCTCTGGCTGGGTTGGCAACGATGCCGTGGCATTAAGGGCAAGTGCGGCGGGTGGCTTCCCGATCAAGGTGGCTAGCGCATGTTCATACTGGCTGCGCTGCAGTTCAGCAGCAATGGCTGAAGCACGGGCGGTTGCGAGCTGACTCTCGGCATTACTCACATCTAGCGGCGTGGCTACGCCTGCACTAAAGCGATTGCGGCTCAGCTCCAGATAGCGGGTATAGGCGGTGACGGTGCGTCGTTGCAGATCCAGCTGGGCTTCAGCACCACGGAGTTGGATATACGTTTGTGCCAGCAGCGCATGTGCGGACAGTTTTGCCGCTGCAAGGTCAGCGGCGCTGGCCTCAAGTCGCGCGCCTGCGGTTTCGTTGTTGCGGCGGATTTTTCCCCACAGGTCGAGTTCCCAACTGGCGCTGGCTGACAAATTGACTGTGGTGGTGGGGGGGCGGGCTCCTAGGGACTGCGTGTTGTTGCTATTCGTCACAATCGCATTCGCGGCGCGCGTGCCACCGAAGCTGCCATTGATGGTTGGGTAGAACGCCGCATTCGCCGAGTCGAGCGCCGCACGTGCAGCACGATATTGAGCTTCGGCAATGCGTATGTTTTGGTTGTCGACACGCACTTGCTCCTGCAGGCTATCCAGCACCGGGTCCTTGAATACCTGCCACCAGTTGTCGGCAGCAAAGGCGGGTGTGTCGCCCAGTTGCTTCCATTTACCTTCAAATGCCGCAGCTTCTTTGAAGGCGGCTGGCGTTTCTATGCTCGGGCGTACATAGTCAGGGCCAACCGCGCAGCCAGCGGTGAAAGACGCGGCAATCAGGACAGAAAGCAGTGGCAACAGCGGTAACGGGGCTGAGTGACGAGACACGGTTATTCCTTCACATGGTTTGCAGCGTCACGACGGGCTGATTGCGCTTGCGCATGAAGCGGGAGCGCAGCCGGTCGAGCATGACATAGACAACAGGGGTGGTGTATAGCGTCAGCAGCTGGCTCATGAGGAGCCCGCCGACAATCGCAATACCCAGCGGATTACGTAGTTCGGCGCCATCGCCACTGCCGATTGCCAGTGGGATAGCACCACAGATAGCAGCCACCGTGGTCATGAGAATCGGACGGAAGCGTAGCTGACACGCACGATAGATCGCCACAGCCGGTGAGCAGCCAAGCTGCCGTTGCTGAGCGATGGCAACGTCAATCATCAGAATGGCATTTTTCTTGACGATGCCAATCAGGAGAATCACGCCGATCAGCGCAATAAAGCTGAACTCGGTCTTGGTTGCCATCAGCGCCAGCAACGCCCCCACGCCCGCAGAGGGTAGGGTGGAGATAATCGTCAGTGGATGCAGCAAGCTTTCGTACAGCATGCCCAGCACGATATAGATGGTAATGATTGCAGCGAGAATCAGCAGCGGCTGATTGCGATTGGACTCTTCAAACGCCTTGGCTGTGCCGGCAAAGCTACCCTGAATGCTGGTTGGCACGCCTATCTCGGCCATGGTCTGGTTAATGGCATCGCTGGCCTGGCCAAGCGACACACCCGGCGGCAAGTTGAAGCTGAAAGTGTCGGCGGGGAAGCCTGCTTGATGATTGACTTGCAGGGGCGCATTACTGGTCTTCAGTCGAGCGAATGCCGAGAGCGGCACTTGGGCACCCGTATTCGAAGTGACATAGAAGTTGCGCAAGGACTCAGGACTTTGCAGCCATTCAGGAGCCAGTCCTAACACCACACGATACTGGTTCAATGGGTTATAGATGATGCCCACCTGACGTTGGCTGAAGGCTGACGATAACGCGCTATCAATGGTGCGCATATTCAACCCCAGCTGTGCTGCCTTGTCGCGATCGACATCAATGAAGATCTGCGTTGCCCGGTCCTGGAAGTCCGTATTCACGTCGGTGAGCTCAGGTAGCTTTGAAAAAGCATTACGTATCTTCGGTTCCCACTCGCGTAGCTCATCTAGGTCATCGCCCTGCAAGGCATATTGATATTGAGCATTGCTCTGGCGTCCACCGACACGGATGTCCTGCATGGCGACCAGAAATACATTCGCACCGGGTTCTCGCGAGAGCTTTGGGCGCAACCGGTTAATCACCACTTCGGCGCTGTCGCGGCGCTGGTCAGCGCCATCGCCAATCGGTTTGAGGGTGATGAAGAGTTGCGAGCTGTTGCCGCGATTGCCACCGGTGTAGCCATTCACATTGGCCACTGCGGGGTCAGCATTAATCACGCGCATGAAGTTTTGCATCTTGGCCTGCATGGCTTGGAAGGAGATGCTCTGGTCAGCCTGAATCATGGCCATGACCCGTCCCGTATCTTGCTGCGGGAAAAAGCCCTTCTTAATCGTGGCGTATAGATAGACATTCAGCCCAATCGTCGCCAGCAGCACCAGCATCATCAAGGGCCTGTGTCGCAGTGACCAAGCCAGACTATGGCGATAGCCGCGCATCATGGCGCGCTGCATCCGCCGCATCAGGCTCGCAAAACGTGACAGCAGGCCGGTGCCGGGCGTGCGCGGCTTGGGCTCATCGCGCACGCTTTGGCGACTGAGCATCCAGGCACACATGCTTGGCGTGGTGGTGAGCGAGATGATCATGGAGATCACAATGGCCGCCGCGAGGGTGACCGAAAACTCACGGAACAGACGGCCAACAATGCCGCCCATACCCAGCAGCGGTATAAAGACGGCAATCAACGAGAGCGTGATCGACACAATCGTGAAGCTGATTTCGCGTGAGCCATCCAGCGCTGCCTGCTTGGGCGTCTTGCCCATTTCAATATGTCGGCTGATGTTTTCCAGCACCACAATGGCGTCATCCACCACAAAGCCAGTTGCGACCGTTAAAGCCATCAGCGACACATTGTTGAGTGAGAACCCACATAAATACATCACACCAAAAGTGGACACCAAGGAGACTGGCACCACTACGCTGGGGATGAATGTTGCACGAATGCGGCGTAGGAACAGGAATACCACCAGAATCACCAGCGCGATCGAGATGAGCAGCGTGTGCTCGACTTCGCGCAGCGAGCCGCGGATCGTCGGCGTGCGATCCATCATGATGTCCAGATCAATCGCAGCAGGAATCGAGGCGCGCAAGAAGGGCAGCAGAGACTTCACGCTCTCCACAGTGTCGATGATGTTCGCATCCGGCTGGGGACGCAGTACTAAAAGGACGGCAGGTTTACCGTTCGCGGCACCGTAAGTGCGCACGTTCTCGACCGAGTCAGTGACATTGGCAACATCACCCAGACGCAAAGCGCGATTGTCTTGATACTTGATGATGACTTTGGCGAACTCGGCAGCCTCGCGGATTTGATCATTGGCGCCCAGCTGCCATTGCTGGTCATTCGACTCAATCGCACCCAGTGGGCGGCGGCCATTGGCATTACCAATCGCGGTGCGTACGGTATCGATACCGATGCCGCTGGCGACCAGACGGTTGGGATCTACATCAACACGGACTGCCGGCAGCGCACCACCACCAATGACCACTTCACCGATGCCGCTAACCTGCGAAATGCGTTGCGATAGTACGGTTGAAGCAATGTCATACATCTGCCCCGGCGTTAGCGTCTTCGACGTCATGGCCAGAATCATGATGGGGGCATCTGCTGGGTTCAGCTTGCGATAGGTGGGGTTGGCAGGTAGGCTGGTTGGCAGCAGGGGACGTGCGGCATTGATGGCCGCTTGCACATCGCGGGATGCACCATCGATATCCCGATCCAGCTCAAACTGAATGGTGATGCGAGTGTTGCCTTGTGAACTGCTGCTGGTGATTTCGGTGATGCCTGCAATCTGCCCCAGCACCCGCTCCAGCGGCGTCGCAACCGTTGCCGCCATGGTTTCTGGGCTGGCCCCGGGTAGATTGGCAGAGACCGCAATGGTAGGGAAGTTCACCTGCGGCAGCGGCGCAATCGGTAGTGCGAAGAACGCAATGATGCCCGCCAGCATCAGGCCAAGCGTGATCAGGCTGGTGGCAATGGGCCGATGGATGAAGGGGCTGGAGAGGTTCACTGCGGGGCTGCCTCGGTGTCCCCAAAGCGTGCGCGCAGACGTCGCGCCAGACGATCAAAGGCGAGGTAGATCACTGGGGTGGTGAAAAGCGTCAGCACTTGGCTGACGATCAGGCCGCTCACCATGGCAATCCCCAGCGGCTGACGCAGCTCAGACCCCATGCCGCTCGACAGCATCAGCGGCAGTGCCCCCAGCATAGCGGCCATGGTGGTCATCAGGATGGGGCGGAAACGCAGCAGGCAGGCCTGATAGATGGCTTCATGCGGCGGTAGCCCCTGATTGCGCTCAGCATCGAGGGCAAAGTCGATCATCATGATCGCGTTCTTCTTGACGATGCCGATCAGCAGAATGATGCCGATGATGCCGATGATGTCGAGGTTGTTGCCCGTGATCAGCAGGCCAAGCAAGGCACCGACAGCGGCCGTTGGCAGCGTGGACAGAATCGTGATCGGGTGAATGGTGCTTTCATACAGCACGCCCAAGACGATGTAGACCGTGACCACCGCAGCAAGAATCAACCATAACGTCGAGGACAGCGAGCCTTGGAAAGCGGCAGCGGCACCCTGGAAGCGCGTCTCGATGCTGGCCGGCATTTCCATGTCGTGTTCAACGCTGCGAATGATCTCCACTGCCTCGCCCAGCGACGTGCCCGGCGCGAGGTTGAACGAGACCGTTGTTGCCGGGAACTGGCCGACATGGTTAATCACCAGCGGTGTGCGTCGCTCGCTGATGCGTGCGACTGCCGACAGTGGCACTTGCTGGCCGCTCACCGTAGGTACATAGATCGCGCTCAAGCCTTGCAAGCCGCGCTCTGGATTCGGCTGGGCCTCGATCACCACGCGGTACTGATTCGACTGCGTGAAGATGGTCGAGATCAGACGTTGGCCGTAGGCGTTGTAGAGCGCATTGTCGATGGCCGCGATGGTGATGTTGAGGCGGCCCGCTGCTTCACGGTCAATCTCGATATACGCCTGCAAGCCGTCTTCCTGCAGGTCACTGGCCACGTCGGCCAGCTCCTTGCGTTGCTGCAGACGCGCCACAAATTGCGGCACCCATTCGGCAAGCAGGGCATTGTCTGCCGAGGCCAGCATGAACTGATATTGCGTGCGCGAGATACGATCTTCTACCGTTAGATCTTGCACTGGCTGCATGTACGGTGTGATGCCCGGCACTTCGCTGGCGGCTTTGCTGAGCCGACGAATCACATCCGGTGCGTCGTCGCGCTCGCCAATCGGCTTCAGCATGATCTGCATGCGGCCTGCATTCAGGGTGGCATTGCTGCCATCCACGCCGATGAAAGAGGACACACTTTCCACCGCTGGGTCTTTGAGGATCAGCTCCGCTAACGCCTGCTGACGCTCCGACATGGCACCAAATGAAATGCTTTGTGGCGCTTCGGTGATGACCTGAATCGTGCCTGTATCCTGCGTCGGGAAGAAGCCCTTGGGGATAAAGAGATACAGCAGTACCGTCAACGCCATGGTGCCCAGCGCCACCCACAGGGTGGCCCGTTGCCGGGCCAGCACCCAAGTTAGGGCGGTGGCATAGCGGTCGAGCAGGGCATCAAAATACTTGCCGGTGCGTTGGGCAAACGCACTTTGTTCTTCAATCGGCTCATGGCGCAGCAGGCGTGCACACAGCATCGGTGTCAGTGTGAGTGACACAAATGCAGAAATCAGAATCGCAATCGCCAACGTGATTGCAAACTCATGGAACAGCCGGCCAATGACATCGCTCATGAAGAGCAGCGGAATCAATACTGAAATCAGAGAGAAGGTCAGCGAGATGATGGTGAAGCCGATCTGCTTCGACCCCTTGAGGGCCGCTTCCATGGGGGAATCACCTTCTTCCACGTAGCGCGCAATATTCTCGATCATCACGATTGCGTCATCGACCACAAAGCCCGTGGAGATGGTCAGCGCCATCAAGGTGAGGTTGTTGATCGAGAAGCCAATCATGTACATCACACCAAAGGTGCCGACCAGTGACAGCGGCACTGCCACACTGGGGATAAAGGTGGCGGGTAGGGTGCGCAGGAACAGAAAGATCACCATCACCACCAGCGCAATCGCTAGCATCAGCTCCATCTGCACATCATGGACGGAGGCACGGATCGAGGTAGTGCGGTCACTGAGGATCGTCACGTCAATCGAGCCAGGCAGGCTGGTCTTCAGCTGTGGCAGCATTTTCTTAACTTGATCCGCCACCTCAATCACGTTGGCGCCCGGCTGGCGACGCACATTCAAAATCACTGCAGGCTGTTCATTCGCCCAAGCGGCAAGGCGTGCGTTCTCGGCGTCTTCAACCACCGTTGCAAAGTCGCGCAGCCGAATCGCGGCGCCGTTCTTCCATGCGACTACCAGATTAGCGTATTCGTCGGCTGACTTCAGCTGGTCATTGGCATCAATGGTGGCGGCTCGCATGGCGCCATCAAAGCTACCCTTGGCCAAATTGATATTGTTGTTGCCAATCGCAGCACGGATGTCTTCGAAAGAGAGTCCCATGCCAGCCAGTTGGGCAGGGTTCACCTGAATACGCACGGCAGGGCGTCGCCCACCCGCGATACTCACCAGCCCCACGCCCGGTACTTGCGAAATCTTCTGTGCGACACGGCTTTCGACCAAATCGTGAATGCGCGGTACCGGCAAGGTGGGTGAGGTCACCGCCAGTGTCAGAATCGGCGCATCTGCTGGATTGACCTTGCTATACACCGGCGGCAGCGGTAGGTCGGTCGGCAACAAATTGCTCGCGGCATTGATCGCGGCTTGTACCTGCTGTTCGGCAACATCCAGCGTCATGTCCAGCGTAAAGCGCAGGGTGATCACCGATGCGCCCCCCGAACTGGTCGAGGACATCTGCACCAGCCCAGGCATCTGGCCGAACTGGCGTTCCAGTGGTGCGGTGATCGATGACGTGACCACCTCGGGGCTGGCGCCCGGATACAGTGCTGTGACCTGCATGGTCGGATAGTCGACTTCGGGCAGGGCAGCAATCGGCAGCAGGCGATAGGCGAGTGCCCCAGCCAGCAGGATCGCCACCATCATGAGCGAGGTGGCGACGGGTCGGAGAATGAAGATGCGGGACGGGTTCATTGTCGCTGCGCCTTAGGCCGGCGGCCCACCTGCAGGACGGCCCTCGGGCGGCGCGCTAGACGGTGCCGCAGCTGGCTTGCCTGCCGGCGCTGCAGGCGCTGAAGCGGGATCAGCTGGGGCGTTACTTGCAGCGGCACCGCTGGCAGCGGGTGTCTCCGTGGCTGCCGCCGCACCTTCGGGCTTCTTGCGCTTACCCTTGCCTTTGCCTTCATCGCTTGTGGCTTTGTTACGTGCCTCGGCACTCACGACGCTGACCTTGGCACCATCACGCAACTTGTCGGCACCATCGGTGACGACTTGCGCGCCGGCAGGTAGCTTGCCTTCAACCACAACTTCATCACCATTGACCGGGCCCATCTTGACGGGGACGGCGCTGACGGTATCGCCTTCAATCAGGTACACATAGTTACCCTTGGCGCCGCGTAAGACGGCAGAGCCGGGCACAACCTGCGCATCACGCACGATCCCGGCTGACAACTTCACATTCACGAATTGGTTGGGGAACAGTGTGTTCGCAGTGTTTGCGAACTCGGCTTTGATCTTCAGTGTACCGGTGGCTGTATCGATCTGATTGTCGGCGGTGAGCAGCTTGCCCGTGGCCAGCTTTTTTTTCTGCTCCCGGTCCCATACTTCAACTACTACTGCTTCCTTGGCATTCAAGGCCTCGGTCACAGCAGGCAGATTAATTTCCGGCACCGAGAACACGGCCATGATCGGCTGCACTTGGGCAATCACGACAATGCCATTGGCATCGCTGGCCTTGACGATATTGCCTGGATCGACCTGACGCAGGCCAATGCGACCGGACACCGGTGCGGTGATACGCGTATAAGCAAGTTGCAGTTGCGCTGCGGCGACCGCACCACGGTCGACTTCGGCAGTACCTTGATACTGACGCACCAGCGCTTCTTGTGTATCCACCTGCTGCTTCGAGATCGAGTCCTTCTCAAGCAAGCTGCGATAACGTTCCAGATCAAGCTGTGCGTTTTTCAGCAAGGCGGTATCGCGTGCCAGCTGACCATTAGCTTGGGTGAGTTGTACCTGCGCCGCACGCGGGTCTAACTCCGCCAGCAACTGGCCGGCCTTGACCAACTGACCTTCCTGAAAGTGCAGCTTGAGTAGTTCGCCATCCGTGCGCGAGCGGACGGTCACCAAATTTTTCGGCACCATGGTGCCAATAGCATTAATCCAGATCGGCACGTCTTGCACTTTGACTGGACTAGCCGCCACCGGTTGTGGTCGCCCACCCCCTTTGCCAAATCCGCCGGGGCCACCCGGACGCCCCATGCCTTCGTTCGCGTTATTATTTTTCGAGAGGATGTAATACAGCCCGCCTCCTACGACTGCGGCGATGGCCAGCAGAATAAGGGCGGTGCGAATTTGCTTCCTGTTGGGCGTAAAAGTGAGCTTCATGAGGTTTTCTCAGCTGCAGTTGTGAGCGGCAGATGCAGGGTGACCTGCAAGCCGCCAGTGGTGCGGTTGTGGAGTTCGATGCTGCCGCCATGAGCGGTAATGGCTTGTTGCGTAATCGCGAGGCCGAGGCCGATGCCGCCTTGTGGGTTGCGATGATCGTCGACCCGGAAGAAGGGCTCAAACACGCGTGCTTTCAGTTCTTCTGGAATCCCCAGCCCTTCATCGGCAATCACAATGTCCCAGCTGCTATCGCTGCGGGTCAGAGCAACGCCGATATCGCCACCCGAAGGGCTGTGACGCAAGGCATTGCGCAGCACATTTTCGATAGCACTAGCGAGCAGCTGCACGTCGCCATCAACTGTGGCTTGCTCAGGCAGGCGGGTGGTGATGGTGCATCCCTTGGCTTCAGCTTCAAGACGCACATCGTCGGCCACATCTTCAACCAACTGCTCTAAGCGCAGGGCGTCCAGACGCGGTGTGTGCAGGCCTGTATCCAAACGCGAAAAGTCGATAATGCGGCCGATCAGCTCATTCAGACGTTCGGTTTCGCTATCAATCCGTGCCAGTTCATTGGCCGCTTGATCGCCCACGCGCTGGCGAGCCAGGCCCACCGCCACCTGCACCCGCGCCAGCGGCGAACGCAGCTCGTGCGAGACGTCGCGCAACAATCCGCGTTGCGCGCCGATCAACGCATCGATGCGCTCGGCCATGGTGTCCAGCGCAACGGCAAGATCCACGATTTCATCCTTGCGCCGCCCAAGTGTCGGGGCTACACGCTGCGAAAAATCCCCGCTGCCGTAGGCAATACTTGCTTCACGCAAACGGCGCAACGGCGCCGTTAGGTAGGCTGCCAGCGCAAGACAGACTGCGGCACCGATCAAAGTGGCGAGCACAAGCTGGGTGGCCACCACCCGTGGCCGCGAGATCAGGCGACTCAGCGTCGCGCTCTGGAAGTCCGGAATCAGCCAGTATTCATGGCCATTCGGGAGGACCAGCGGGAAGCGCTTGTCAGTCGGGTAGCGTTTATCGGCTTTATCCTGCTCATTAACCGCATAGTTCTTGGTGACAAAGGCAAAGCGGGCAAGGGCACGCGCAGAGGGTTCGCGGCCGAGAATATCTTTTCCCTGCGTCGTCATCACCAGCACGGGCACCAGCTCGGTATCGTCCACGTGGCGTGCCCACTGACGCAAGGATTCGACTCCGCCATTGGCTGCCTGCTGGGCTGTGGCGAACACGGCTTCACTGCGTTCGCGCGAATTAGGGGTGTCATAGCGCTCACGCGTGGCATCAAGATAGGCCGAGGCGGCGTACAGCATGCCAAACGCAAACAGCAGTAATGCTCCCCAGAATGACAGGAAGAGTTTCCAGAAGATACGCTGGCGGGTCATGGTGATCGATCCCCTATGCCAGCGGCACGTACTGATAACCGCTGCCGCGTACAGTCACAATGCGCTCGCTACCGTCTGCATAGGCGCCGAGCTTCTGACGCAAATTACTGATGTGCATGTCGAGCGCACGGTCATAGCGACCCAGCTCGCGGCCCAGGGCCTCGCGCGACAAATCCGCTTTGTTGACGGGGCTACCCGCGTGACGCAGCAGGACTTCGATGACGCTGAATTCAGTGCTGGTCAGGGGGATGATTTCTTCCCCACGCTGCAACTTGCGGCTGTGCTGATTGAGGCTAATGTCCCCGACTGTCAGCACCACGCTGGGTGTCGTCTCAATCGCCTCTGCACGGCGGAGGATGGCACGAATCCGTGCCACCAGCACCTGTGGGTTGCAGGGCTTGGCGAGATAGTCGTCGGCACCCAACTCCAGCCCGGTAATACTGTCGGCATCTTCGCCGCGGGCAGTGAGCATCAGGACGGGGGTGAGCTGGCGACGGCGCAGGAGCTTGAGTACTTCAAGCCCATCCTTCCCCGGCATCATCACATCGAGAATGACCAGATCAAACTGTCCCGTCGTTGCCATCTCCAACGCTGTGAGGCCATCGTTGGCGGTGCTGACCTCAAAGCCCTCTGCGCCCAGATAAGCCTGGAGCAGGGCGCAAAGATCAACATCATCGTCGGCGATCAGCAGTCTGGACATGTAAATAAAGCGCAATCAGGGAAGAATGAGGGTGAATGGTAGCGACCAGCGTTACAAACGCCGAGGGCCTTTACAGACATTTACAGCCGGTTTTCCCGTGCTGATCAGCCCAAGGTCAGTAACAGTCCGGCCAGTGCACAGGCCCCGATCACATGGATGACATTGGCCTTGTAACGGAATAGCGCTATGGCTGCGGCAACCGCTATCAAGGCCGATGGCGCATCAAAGTGGCCGCTAAAGCCTTCTGGCCACAGCACGTGATAACCAAAAAACAGGGCCAGATTGAGGATCACCCCGACCACTGCGCCGGTAATCGCGGTGAGTGGGCCGGTGAAGTTGAGATCGCCATGCGTGGACTCAACCAGCGGCCCGCCCGCCAGAATGAAAATGAAGGAGGGGAGAAAGGTGAACCACGTGACCAGCGTCGCCGCAATGGCGCCAGCCAGAAATAGGCTGTCTGGGCCCAGCACCTGCTTGGCGTAGGCACCCACAAAGCCTACAAACGCCACCACCATGATCAGCGGCCCCGGCGTGGTTTCGCCCAACGCCAAGCCATCAATCATCTGCGTCGGGGTCAGCCAGCCATAGTGACTGACGGCACCTTGATAGACATACGGCAGGACGGCATACGCCCCACCAAAAGTAAGCAGCGCCGCCTTGGTGAAGAACCAGCTCATTTGCGTAAAGGTGTGCTGCCAGCCTAGTGTGGCGGTTAGCACCCCCATCGGCAATGCCCACAGCACGAGGCCCACCGTCAGAATTTGCAGTAGCCTTGACCAGCGAAAGCGGGCGTGTTCGGGTGTGGGCGTGTCGTCATCAATCAGCGCAGGGCCGTAATCCTGCTTACTGGCGGCATGCCCGCCCCCTGCCTTGAATTTGTCAGGGGCAATACGCCCGCCGATATAGCCGATCAGTGCCGCACATCCGACGATGATGGGGAAGGGCACATTCAGCGCAAAAATCGCCACGAAGGAGGCCGCAGCCACCGCCCACAACACACTGTTCTTGAGGGCTCGTGCACCGATACGGTAGGTGGCCTGCACGACGATGGCGGTGACGGCAGGTTTGATACCGTAGAACAGGCCGGCAATCAGCGGTACATCACCAAAGGCGATGTAAACCCACGATAGCGCAACCAAGATGAACAACGACGGCAGGACAAACAAGACACCCGCAATCACGCCACCCCACGTCTTGTGCATCAACCAGCCAAGATAGGTGGCCAGTTGTTGTGCTTCAGGTCCGGGCAGAACCATGCAGTAATTCAGCGCATGTAGAAAGCGCCGCTCAGAAATCCATCGGCGGCGCTCCACCAGCTCGGTATGCATGATGGCGATCTGGCCGGCTGGGCCACCAAAGCTGATAAAGCCGAGCCTGAGCCAGAAGCGAAAGGCTTCACGTAGGGTAACGCTTGGGATTTCAGGAGTCTGGCGCATGAGTGTGGGGGTGCCGGGTGGCGGTGTTATTGTGTGCAAAGCGGCGCAAGGCTTTGATCATAGCCTAGTGACCTGACGGTTCGGAGACGGGTGCATGAAGGTTCTGATACGTGGCAGTGGAGATGTTGCATCGGCGGTCGCACATCGCCTGTTTAGCCTCGGCCATCGTGTGCTGATTCAGGAGGTTGGCCAGCCCGTCTACACCCGCCGAGGTATGGCATTTACGGATGCAGTGTTTGAAGGCAAGGCTGATCTGCAGGGCGTGCTGGCCAAGCGCCCAAGCACGTCACCTGATGTGGAGCGCATGCTGGTGTGTGGGCGCGCCATCCCGGTGTTTGTTGGCTCTTTGGATGATGCCTTGGGCATCCTGCATCCGGATGTGCTTGTCGATGCCCGTATGTATAAGCGCAAGTTACCCGAAGCGCAACGCGGTCTCGCGCCACTGACCATCGGCCTTGGCCCCAACTTCATCGCCGGTGAGCATGCCGACTTAGTGATTGAGACCGCCTGGGGCGAACAGCTGGGCAAGGTCCTACACTATGGCCCTAGCCTGCCCCTAGCGGGCGAGCCCCGTCCCATCGCCGGCCTGACCCGCGAACGTTTTGTTGAGTCGCCGTATGCCGGCGTATTCAGTGCTCCTGTGGCCATTGGCGCGTGGGTGAGTGCCGGTGAGCAGGTGGCCTTACTGAACGAGCAGCCCATCCTGGCCCCGATTAGCGGTTATGTCCGTGGCATTTGTCACGCGGGGGTGCATTTGGAAAAGGGAGTGCGCCTGCTTGAGATTGACCCGCGCAGCGAGGGTGCACATTTTTCCGGACTGGGCGAGCGCCCCCAGCGCATTGCCGCGGCCGTGGTGAGTGCGCTGGCATTCAAACATTAGCGCTTACGTCTTGGCTGTAACGCGCGATTACATCTCTCATGCATTCGGCAACACTTTTTATCAGGGCGCCCGCTTACGCTTCACTCGTCAATTTGACCAAAGGAGAGTGACATGGAATTCAGTATCCAATCGCTGCGTCGCCAGATGATCATGAGTGGTCTCTTGGCCGGCATGGTGCTGGCCGCAGGCAGTGCGATGGCGCAAAGTGCCGAGCCCCAACGTCCCGATATGCGAGAGCGCTTTGAGGAACGCTGCAAGGCTGACCCGCAGAAGTGCGAGGAAATGAAAAAGCGCATGGAAGAGAAGCGCGCAGCCTGCAAGCAGAACCCAGAAGCGTGTAAGAAGGAGCGTGAGGCGCATCGGGCCAAGATGGAGGAGCATCGCAAGGCGCATCAGGAAAAGTGTGACAAGGATCCCGCCGCCTGCGAGAAGCAGCGCGAGGCGTACCGTCAAAAGGCCGAGGCGCGTTGCAAGGCAGAGCCGGTGAAGTGCGAGGAGTGGAAGAAAAAGCACCCGCATCCACCACGTGACGGCATGCCACCGCCACCCCCGCCGCCAGCTGAGCCACTGCCACCGCGAGCAGCAAAGTAAGTTCCAGGCTTAAGAAGCAGGAAGCAACGGGAAGCGAGAAGACATCTTCGCTTCCCGTTTTTATTGGGGAAACACCTCAAGCTCAAAGACTTCCGCATAGCGCGCAGAGAGACCGAGGTTTTTGGCGCTATCCTGATTGACCGCCAGCACACGTTCATCGAAACCGTGGCCGCGCGTGTTCAGGTTGCGCTGATGTTGCGAGTCATGCAGGCGCAGCAAGGCAGACTTCCATGCCGCCTCGTCGGCATCAAACCCTGTGTACAGGTCGTGGCGCATGGCGATGGTCTTCGCATCCTGATTAAGGACAGCCCACACTGACAGTTTTTCCGCCAGTACGACCTGACGGAATAGCGCATAGGTGCGTTGATGCGTGACATTGCTGTCATTGCCATGCGGCATGAAGACCAGCTGTGGCTGATGCGTTAGCAGCCAGTGGCGGATCGTGTCGTGATTGGCCGCATCCAGTCTTGGGTTGCCTTTTTCATCGGCTGGCAGCTCTAGAAAGCGGACATGCGTTGAGGGCAAGCCGAACAGCGCGCAGCTGGCGAGTTGTTCGCGCTTACGTAATGCAGTCTTCTCGGCGTCGCTATGCGCACCCGCAAACCCATCCTCAACGCCGCTTGCACCGCCGGTTAGGACGGCAAGCTGGATGCTGTCGCCGCGTGCATGGAAATGACGCAGGGTGACGGCAATGGCGTCAAAGTCGTCCGGGTGCGGGGCCAATACCCCGATGCGCAGACCAGCCGGCAACGCAAGCTCAGCGAGCGCGAGGGGGCCTTGTAACGCGTGGCGCGGCGGAAAAGAAGGCAGGGACAGGTGAGCCAAGGCGGTCAGCTGATGCAGGCTTATTCGAGTGGGCGGGGATCTTCAACCGACATGCGGTATTGGTAGCTGACTTCGCCGCCGGGTGGCAGGCGCTCAAGAAAACGAGAGTCCAGCGGCGTGGCATAGCCGGCTTCGCGGCTGCCATCGTCAAGCTCGTTCCAGGCAAAGACAGCATGCGGCACGCCATCAATAAAACTCATGTCTAAGCTGTACATGCCCAGTATTTCTCCGTTACGGGCGACCAGACAACGCACACTACTGATTTCCATTGCTACTTCCTTTTGGATAGACGCGGAGTCGATATCCGCAAGGTGGAAAATGAATCAGCCCGAATTTTAGCCTAAACCACAGAGGCGCTTCTCCGCGCTGGCGCATGAGTGGTTCAGGCCGGTCAGGATTTGCTATCGTTCGTCCATCGATACGCAGGGAGGGCTGCAATGCACGTTCGGAAAGCATGGGTGATTGCGCTCAGCGCAGTGGTGCTGGTGGCCGTGATCGCTGCTATTGGCTTGCATATTGCCGGCAAGACGCTGAAGTCGCAGATTGAGCAGGCACTCGGGGCGGATAGCGAAGTGGGCGAGATTTCGCTCGGTGTGTTTGCAGTGACCGTGCATGATCTGCGTATCAAGGCACCCAAAGGCTGGCCAGCTGAGGAAGCGCTGCGTGCACGTAAGATCGAAGTGGTGCCAGATTGGAGCGCACTGCTGTCGCGCAAGATTGCCGTGCGCAGCATTCGTGTCGATGGCGCCTACATTTCACTCTGGCGCACGCAGAATGGGAATTTGCGCTTGCTGCCCAGCCTGCTTGAAAAAGAAAAGTCTGATAGTGGGGGTGAAGCGCCAGAGGTTCGCATTGCCCAGATTACGCTGAACGATGCGTCCGTCGACTTTTACGATGCCAGCGTGCGCCGCCCCGCTCATCGCCTGCGCCTTGAGCAGGTCAATGCCACGCTAGACAGTTTGCACCTGCCTGACCTGACCGGTAGCAGTGCGCTGGATATCAAGGGTTTGCTAATGGGTGTGCGCACCAATGGTTCGTTTGCGTTGCAAGGCCATGTCGAGCTGGCGAGCAAAACCTCGGACATTGTCACCACCCTGCGAGGTGTTGACCTGATTGCCCTGCAACCCTATCTGATCAAAGCTGCAGAAACTGGCGTGCGTCGCGGTACGCTTGATCTGGATCTGCAATCGACCGTCAAGCAACGGCGCTTGCGGGCGCCGGGTGCCGTCACCTTGCATGATCTGGAGCTGGATTCTCATGGCAGCTTCATGGGGTTGCCGCGACAGGCGGCGCTAGGCGCACTCAAAGACGGGAAGAACGACATTCGCGTTAGCTTCGTCCTGGAAGGCAGCCTCGACGACCCGCAATTTTCACTCAATGAAAGTTTGGCGACACGCTTTGGTGCAGGGCTGGCCGATACGCTCGGAGTGAGCATCAGCAGCCTAGGCAAGAGCGTGGGCAGTGCAGCATCGGGAATGGGCAGCGCCCTGAAAAATCTGTTTGGCCGTTAAGTTCGAACCAGCATCACGGTTGACGAAAGCGCAGCACTACTAGCAGTTGCCACCACCGGTACGAGAAAAGCCAAAACCGCTGCCTGCCTCATCTGGCGGATGAATGCAGATACGCAGCGATAGCGTATCCGTCTTTTGTTTGATGTCCGGCGGGAAGGCGGCAAAGGGCACAGCACGATCAACCACCGCTTGGATGTAGCTGATTTCCGCTTGCTGGTCGGCGGCGCGCAGGATGCGGTATTCGCGCAGCGAGCCGTCACGGTTGATGATGATCTCGACCAAGGCTTTGCGTTGCCCCTTGGGGCCGGGCTCGCGTTTGACGAAACGGGCGCTGCGATTGAGCTTGGTGATAAAGGAGTCGAAATACCATTGCAGGCTCAGCGGCTCAACGTCGCTGCCCTTGCCCTCCTGGCGCGTTGAAATCGCATCGGTGCCGCCATCCTCAAACTGACTGCCCATGCCACGTGCCATGGCCAGCGCCTGTCGAGCCAGCTCGCTGCCGCTCAGTGTCGGTTGCGGGGTGCTGCTGGGGGGCTCAGGTCGGCTACTTAGCCAGCGTCCGTTTTTGCTGGTGAGAATGCTGCTCGTGTTCTTGTCCGCACGTCGCTTCGGCTGGGCTTTTTGTGCAGGCGAGGGCGGCACAACGCTGGCAGTGTTCTGGGCACGTTGATGCAGGCGGGCCTGCAAAGGCGAGCGAACCTTGTAGCGTGAATCATCTTGGCCGCCCGGGGGCGTAGGCAGCAGCAGATGGAAAAAAAGCGCGGCGGCATGCAATGCCAGCGAGATTGCAAGGGCGATGCGGAGGGATTTGCGCGTACTGGCAGCTCGCGTTTCCGACGCGAACATTTGCTGAACTAGAGAACTCAAGTGCGTAGTATGCCGCCCGCACCCCTGTTTGGGCAATGCCGGTGTGTAAGCACTTTTTAGGCGCTGACGAGGCGCAGCACCGGGTTAGCTGGCTGTTTTAGCCCGGTAATTGGTGGCTGTTGGCCAGCCACAGCTCCAGTTCGGATGGGGGGAGTGGGCGGCTGAATAAGTAGCCTTGGCCGGCCTCGCAGCCTAGCCGTTGCAGGATGGCCAGCTGATCCTCGGTTTCCACCCCTTCCGCCAGAATCATCAGCCCTAGTGTTTTGCTCATGCCAATGACAGCCTCAACGATGGCCACGTCATTGTTGTCGGTCGGCATGTCGCGGATAAAGGAGCGGTCAATCTTGAGGCGATCAATCGGCAGGGTTTTGAGTACGGAGAGTGAGGAATAGCCGGTGCCAAAGTCGTCAATTGCGATCATTACGCCCAGTGCCTTAATCTCGTTGAGCAGGCGCGGGCTGGTTTCCACCAATTGCAGGGTACTTTCTGTTAGCTCAAGCTCGAGCCGGTCAGCTGGGAATCCGGTTTCGTGCAAGGTCGCCCGCAAGTCCTCAATAAACTCATCATCTACCAGCTGGCGGGCCGATACATTCACGGACAGGCGCATTTGGCTGGGGTAGGCGTCAATCCAGCGCTTGCATTCACTGCAGGCAGCCCGTAGTACCCAACGTCCCAAGTGGTTGATCAGGCCGCTGGTCTCGGCAATCGGGATGAAACGGATGGGCGAAATCAGCCCCTCAGTCGGATGTTGCCAGCGGACTAGGGCTTCAAGCCCGATCAGCTCTCCTGTGAGCAGGTTGACTTGCGGTTGGTAAAACACGCGCAGGTGATTTTGTTCCAGCGCGCGCTTCAAACCCTGTTCGACGCTATGCACCTCGTTGGCACGCAGCGACATATCGGCGGTGTGGAAGCAATACCGGTTGCGCCCTTGCTCCTTGGCTACATGCACGGCCGTATCAGCAGCCTTAAGCAGGGCATGTTTGTCCTCGCCATCTTCGGGCGCCAGTGCAATACCAATACTGGCTGAGACAGTGAGTCGCTCGCCCTTCAGCTCAGTTGGCTCAGAGAGGGCATACAGCAGTTGTTGGCCGAGATTAGCCAGATATTCTCGATCCAATGCGTTATGTACGATCACGGCAAATTCGTCGCTACCAATCCGCGCAACGCAGTCGCCGGCATGCAATGTTTTCCGAATGCGTTCAGATAGCAGTACTAACAGGGCATCACCAAATGCATGCCCAAGGCTGTCATTGATGACCTTAAATGAATCGAGATCCAGCACCAATACGGCACAGAGGTGTGCCTTAGCCGATGCCAGCGCGCGATCAAGCAAATCATTGAAGAGCAGCCGATTCGGCAGGCCGGTCAGGGCGTCGTGACGGGTCAGGTGATCAAAGTCGCTAACCGTTTTGTGCAGGCGTTCCGAGAGTGATTGTTCGCGAGATATATCTCGAATAACACCAATGGCGCGCGGTGGGCTGGAAAAACTTTCACCCGGCATACGCTGAAGATGTATGTCGATCCAGCGCGCACTGCCATCATTGCTCTTGAAGCGGCAGACGGTGATGTAAGTAGCGTCGCGTTTCAGCAGACGGTTCTTCAATCCTGCCAGCTCGCCGCGATCATCCGGGTGAATGTTGGAAATCAGCGTAGGCCAGTCTGTTCTAGAGGGTCCCGGATGACTCAGCAGCAGATCATTCACTTTGCGATCTGCATCGACAATATTGCTATCCAGTCGCCATTCAAATACGCCAAGGTCTGCAGCAGCTAAGGCAAGGCGCAAGCGCTCCTCGCTATTGCGCAAGGCGCTGCGCTCGCGGCCGAGCTGGATCAGCTTGCGCCGCAGTTTGGCCTGCAAGCGCTCCACATGCATCGCATTAAGCTCAGTCTCGCTATAAGTCGTCGCAGGTTGTTTGACCGCTGTGGCGGCGACTTCCTCAATCTGTCGAATCATTTCTACCGGTTCAACCGGTTTGACGATGAAGCGATTGGCGCCGACAGCAAACGCCATTTCCTCATCGCGACGATCAATATAGGTGGCGGAGTAAACAATGATGGGAACATGCTTCAGCGAGGCGGTACTGCGTATGCGCCGGCATAGCTCAAAGCCATCAATACCCGGCATCAGGATGTCGGTAATGATCAGATCAGGTATCTCTTCAAGCAGTAGGTTCCAAGCCTCTTCGCCATCGACTGCGATGCTGACGCTGTGGCCAAGGGAAATCAGAATCGACTCAAGCACGAGGCGTGAGTTTTCGTCATCCTCCGCGATCAGAATCTTCATGGCCGTTGACTCAGAATGCCCTGCACCTGATTGATGATCAGGAGCGGGTCGATCGGCTTTTCGATGTAGCCGTTGCAGCCCGCAGCAAGCAAGCGTTCACGGTCGCCAGACATGGCGTAGGACGTGACAGCAATCACTGGCAATTTGCGACCGGCTTCTGCAGCGCGAATAGCCTTCAGCGCTTCAGAACCATCCATGTCCGGCAGCTGGATGTCGAGCAGCACAAAGTCAGGCTGATTTGACAGTGCCATGTCGATACCCGCCTGACCGGTCATAGCACGCAGGGTGCGATAGCCATAGGCCTCAAGAATGAAGGTGATCAGCTCCATGTTGTTCTCGTTGTCTTCGATCACCAGTGCTGTCTGCGTTGTCATACATTTCCTTCATGCGTGCCGCTGCTGTCTATCGACAGTGTATGCGGAATCCACAATCTAAAGATACTGCCCTTGCCCGGTGTGCTGTGCGCTTCAATATCGCCATGTAGCAGGTCAGTCATGATCTTACGCGTCAAATATAGCCCCAGCCCGGTGCCCGGTGTCTTAATGCGCAAGTGCGTATCGATGCGCTCGAACGGCTGGAACAGTTTGCTCATGGCTTCAGGCGTAATGCCGATACCGCTATCAACAACCTCAATCCCAATTCGTTCGCCGGCCTCCAGCAGATTGATGTGTATCGTCCCATGCTCAGAGTATTTAACGGCATTGCTAAGCAGATTCAGCATTGCCTGCAGCAGGCGTTGTCGGTCAGTGTGCACGTCGATCTTTTCAATCGCGTGAATTTCGATACCCAGTCCCTTGTCGATGCGTTGCGGCTGAATAGTGGCCGCGGCTTCTTCGATCAATAGATTGAGCGAGAACGTCTCTAAATAAGTGTCGGCATAACCCGCTTCGATTTTGGAGATGTCGATTACATCCGTAATCAGTGCTAGCAGATGTCGTGCCGATCCATAGACGCGCTGCAGGTGATCGCGTTGTTTGTCGTTTACCTCACCGGAAATACCCTGCAGCACAACACCCGTGAAGCCGATGATCGAGTTGAGTGGAGTGCGTAGCTCATGTGACATTGAGGCGATGAACATCGACTTGAGCTGGTCTAGCTGGCGCAAACGTTCGTTCGCTTTACGCAGCTCTTCGGTTCGATCTTCCACCTTGCGCTCTAGCGCCTGATAGGAGTCTTGAAGGGCCTTTTCGGCTTGCTGGCGCCCTGCACTTTCCAGCACCAAAGATGCTAAATCACCAATCGAGGCCGCAAAGTTTTTCTCATCCGCCGCCCATGTTCGCGGTGTGCCGACATGTTCATGGCACACCACCCCTGCTGACTTACCGCCGATACGCACTGGCACATCTAGCATCGAGGTGATACCCAGCGGGCGGAGGTAATGTTCCGTGAATTCCGATGTGCGCGGATCGTTCTGTGCATCATCAGCAGCAAAGCCGCGACCTTCGTTCAACGCAAGGAAGTAGTTGGGCACGTCGGCGGCATCAATTGTCATGCCACTAGAGAACTCGCCTGTACTGCGTGTGAATAAAATCTGACAACGTAGGCGCTTGCCATTGTCTTCAGCTAGCCAGAGGCTAACGCGCTCGACACGGAGGGTTCCGGCCGAAGTGGCAATCAATTCCCGTAGGTGCCCTTCAATATCTTGCCCCTGCGCCATCCCGAAACGAGCGACCTGGGTCAGGATGGCGTTTTGGCTCATTAGCCGCTCATCGCGTGCGCGCAGGGCATCCTCACTGCGCTGGCGACCGATCATGTAAATCGCCAGTGCAAAGGTTAGACCGAAGCCGCTGAGCAAGATGCCGATGAACTGCCCATTTGCCTGCAGTGCATTGTGTTCTGCAGCAGGCCGAGATACCAGTAGCCAGTTTCGACCAGCAACATCATGCGTGCTGATGAAATGCGTTTTACGCTTCAGAAGCTCCAGATCTGGAGCGGACAGTGCCTCAGTTTTTCGCTGTGCATGTCCGTAGATCAGCTCAGCTTTTTCTTCACCCGTTGCATCGATCAGCCAGATGTCCATGGCCCCTGATTCATAAGGCTTGAACGTTGCCTCAGTGAGCTTTGCAACTTCAATCGTGATACTGACAAAGCCGCGCAGATCATCAGCGTCGCTGACCCCCGAATCCTGTCGATACTCATTGGCATAAACAGGCCAGTAAATCGGGATTGCCGGGGTCCCCACCATCATGTTGAGCATGCCTGCCGCCTGTGGGCGGCCTGTACTACGCGCCAAGGCAATTGCGGCCGCCCGATTGGGCTGAGAAACTAGATTGGCACCCGCAACGCTTCTGATCTCCAGCGGCTCTGCCATAAATATCGGGAAGTACTCGGCCCGTTCCTTTCTTGCAATTGGGCGCATGTGTTCATCAACATCAAATACGCGGAAAGGGCGCTTCAGTACTTTCTCGGCTTGTCGCTCGAACCTTGCGAGATCTTTATCCAAAACGCGCGGCGACCAGGTGTAGGTGCGGATCAGCGGGTTGCCGCGCTTTAATTGCTTGGCGAAATTGTGGAACTCAAGCGGATCAAGCTCGACGTTGTAGAACACCGCATTGGCCGCCATCAGGTCATGCAAGGCAAAGTCGATATTGCGTTGCAGGTTTTCGCCCATGGCCCGGCTGGTGGCAGTGAAGTCGCGCACGGCCGCATTATTGTCGAGATGCTTGATGATAAAGGCAGTGGTCAACGTGAAGCTGCAGCCAATGCCAATGATGGGCAGCGATAGCAAGCTCCAGTCGCGCCGCCCCCGCCGCCAGCTACGCGCTACAAGGATGATCGGCGCGGCGACTAGCATGCCGGTCAGGTCGCCGACCCACCATGTCAGCCAGGTCAAGGTGGTGGTGTCTGTCCCGATCTTATGTTGTGCCAGGAGCCCCAGCGTACCAATGCTTGCTGCGATGGTCGCGCCAGCCGAGGTGGCACAGAGGAAACGTATGGCATCAGCAACCGTGGTGATGTGTAAATTGCGGGTCCATTTATGCAGCAGCCATGCAGTTAGCCACGCTTGGAAGGTAGACCCAAGCGAGGTAACAACGGTAGTTGCAGTTGCCTGCAGGGAAGAGGGAGCGCCGGAGAAGAGAGCGTAAAAGTGCAGGCTGGCGGCAGCAATGAAAATAGCGGGAAGCGCTTGCCAGCCGCGCAGCAGTGCGGCAGCAAGGGCAATCCCTGCCGGCAGCCATAAAAGATTCGCGCCACCGGGGCTGGAATGCGTCTGCATCACGGCGAGCGCAGTTACCACGTAAGCCGCCACGATGATGGCCGACTCGACAAACCAGCGTTGCAAGGGGTGTGCTGACATGCCGCTCCTTGTCTTGCTTCATGCCGCGATTAGCGGCGGGTCAAATGGAATTGATGGGCCTGCCAGAATTAATGGTGCGTCTGTGCAAATCATATCAGTTCAACCCTGACATTCAGTTTATGCGTGTTTGCATAGCCGTTCGGTGTGTTGCGCGATTACACACTCCTCATCCGTGGGGAGCGTGAGAACGCGCAAGTCCGATCCGAGCCAGCCCAAGTCTGCGCAGATGCGTTTGCGGATCGTATGCGCGTGTTCCCCAATGCCACCGGTGAAGACCAGCGCATCGACACCACCCAGTGCCGCCGCCAACGAGCCGACTTCGCGGCATACGCGGTAACAAAACAGCGCAATCGCTTCGCGCGCCGTTGGGGTGTCAGCGGCCAGCAGGGTGCGAATGTCCCCCGAGATGCCAGACACACCAAGCAATCCTGATTGCTCATACAGCAGTGTGCTCAGTGCAGCGGCATCCATGCCACGCGTCTGCATCAGGTAGAGCAGCACCCCCGGGTCAAGGGTGCCGCAGCGCGTCGCCATCAGCAGCCCATCCAGCGTGGAAAAGCCCATGGTCGTTGCCACGCTGCGGCGTTCGTGCAGAGCGCACAAAGAAGCGCCGCTACCCAAATGCGCCACGATCACACGGCCATCTGCCAGGGCACCCAGATGCACCGGCAGCTGGCTGGCGATGTATTCGTAGGACAGACCATGAAAACCGTAATGGCGAATGCCCGCATCGTGCATCTCGCGCGGCAGCCCAAGACGTTGTGCCAGCGGCGGCTGGTCGTGATGGAAGGCTGTATCAAAGCACGCCACTTGCGGCACATTCGGCAGCAGACGGCTGATGGCATCAATCCCAGCCAGATTGTGCGGCTGGTGCAGGGGCGCCAGCGGCGTAAGCTGGCGTAGGGCATCAATATGGCGCGCATCCAGTAACACCGGGGCGGCGTAATCGCTGCCACCATGCACCACACGATGGCCCACCGATGTGATCCGGTATTCTGTGAAGCGATCGAGCAGGTCACTCAGCGCGGCATTGAAGCACGCTGCGCTGCCGTCGTGTTCCACTTTGCCAGATTGCAGAACAGTCAATGGCGCATCGTAGAGCGCGTACTTGAGCGTGGACGAGCCCGCGTTGAGGATTAAGGTAGCGGTGGCTATGATGATCGACTCCAGGCTTGCTGCAACGCCTGTGCATAGCGCACGGCAATCGCCGCCGATGCCAGCCGTGTCTCGGCACTGTCAGCGCGAGAGGTGAGGATGATGGGCACACGTGCGCCCAGCACCACGCCAGCGGTAATCGTATCGGCCAAATATTCCAGCTGTTTGGCCAGCATGTTGGCCGACTCGATATCTGGCGCCAGCAGGATATCTGCATGGCCTGACACTGGTGAACAGATTCGCTTGCGCTCTGCAGCCTCACTGGAGATGGCGTTATCAAAGGCCAGCGGACCATCGAGTATCCCACCACGGATCTGCCCACGATCGGCCATCTTGCACAGCACTGCCGCATCCAGCGTGGCGCGCATCTTGGGGTTGATGATTTCCACCGCTGCCAGAATCGCGACATGCGGAGTACTGATGCCCATGGCAATTGCAAAATCAATGGCGTTTTGCACGATATGCACCTTGTCTTCCAGCGTTGGCGCAATGTTGATGGCGGCGTCGGTCAGGAGCAGCGGCTTGGGGTAGAGCGGTACGTCCATGTAGAACACATGGCTGACGCGATGATCGGTACGCAAGCCGCTCTCTCGCGCCAGTACCGCGCTCATCAGCTCGTCTGTATGCAGTGAACCCTTCATCAGTAGCTCGGCACTGCCCTCATTCACCAGCGCCACCGCACGGTCGGCGGCGGCGTGGCTGTGCGGCACATTGATCAGGCGGCAGCCATGGAGATCGAGGCCATGGTGTTCAGCTACGCTGCGCATGCGCGTTTCCGGACCCACCAAAATCGGGGTAATCAGGCCATGATCGCGCGCCAGCAGGGCGCCATGCAAAGAAGCTTCATCGCAGGGATGGATCACCGCAACCGGCATGGTGGCTTGGCTTTTAGCCGGCGCCAGCATGCGTTCGAGTCGATCAGTACGGGTCGATGAGGCGGGCATAAAATCCTTTCACGGGTGTGTACTGACGATTTACCGGATAATGGCGGGCTTACGTCCTGATTCAGATCAAGCCATGCTCAGTTATCGCCACGCCTTTCATGCCGGCAACCATGCCGATGTCCTCAAGCATACCGTGCTGTTGCAGCTGATCAAGCAAATGCAAGGCAAGGACAAGCCGTTCTGGGTGATCGACACCCACGCTGGCGCTGGCCTGTATGCCCTCGATGAAGGCTACGCCAAGCAGCTGGGCGAGTATCGCGAAGGCATTGCCCGCCTGTGGGGGCGCACTGATCTGCCCGGCATCGTGGCCGAATACGTTGAGGCGGTGCAGTCCGTCAATCCGGATGGCCGCCTGCGCCACTATCCCGGCTCCCCGTGGCTGGCACACATGCACCTGCGCGACCAAGACAAGCTGCGTTTGTTTGAGCTGCACACCACCGACATTCGCCTGCTGGAGCAAAACTTCGCGTCTGCGGGCCGTCAAGTGCTGATGCAGGGTGAGGATGGTCTGGCTGGCCTCAAGAGTCTGCTACCGCCACCACCACGCCGTGGGTTGGTCTTGATCGATCCGTCGTATGAAGACAAGCGCGACTACATCAACGTGCACCACACCCTGCGCGATGCCCTAGAGCGCTTTGCCACCGGCGTGTATGCGCTGTGGTATCCGTGTCTAGCGCGCAGCGAAACGCGTGAATTACCCGAAAAGCTCAAGCGCCTGCCGGTCAAGGGCTGGCTGCATGTCGAGCTGTGTGTGCGTGGCCGCGAGCCCGATGAAGATGGCCGTGTCGGCATGTTCGGCAGCGGTCTCGTCATCCTCAATCCGCCCTGGAAGCTGTACGAAACACTGCAAGATGTCATGCCGTGGCTGCGCGACAATCTGGCTCAAGGGCCGGGCGCAAGCTATGTGCTGGAGCAGCAAGCAAGCTAAGTTTGGCTCGGGCGGCAACGCCCGAATGCCTACTGGGGCCTAGCGTCTAGCGCCCCATCGCAGAAATCTTCTGCGCAATCATGTCCAGTGACAGTGTTTCCTTGGTGCCGCCCAGCTTGATGGCTTCTTTGGGCATGCCGAATACCGTGCAGCTGGCTTCGTCCTGCGCAATGGTGTGCGCGCCGCAGTCGAACATTTCCTTCATCCCGCGCGCACCGTCGTCGCCCATGCCGGTCATGATGATGCCGGTTGCATTCAGCCCCGCGGCAATCGCGGCGGAGCGGAACAGCACATCCACCGAGGGGCGGTGACGGTTCACCAGCGGGCCGTCTTTTACATCCACGTAATAACTCACGCCGCTGCGGCGAATCATCAGGTGCTTGCCGCCCGGTGAAATCAGCGCCACGCCGGGCATGATCTGCTCGCCGTCTTTGGCTTCACGCACCGTGATGGTGGACAGCTCATCCAGCCGCTTGGCAAACGCGCCCGTCAGGGTTTCCGGCATGTGCTGCACGATGGCAAGGCCGGGGCAGGTGGCTGGTAACTTTGGCAGCAGCTTTTCAAGCGCCTGCGTGCCGCCGGTGGAAATACCAATCGCCACAATTTGCTGCGCGGTTTTCATGATCATCTGCGCCGACGTGCCCTTAGGCGCCGGCAGCATGGCATCCGCATTTAGCTTGGGGGCGGCTTGCCGCTCCTGCATGGCTTGCGCCAGCACGGAGGAAGTGGATTCTGGGTTCTTGCTGACTTCTCTGCCGCCATTGCTAGGTGCCGCACTAGACGCAGCAGCACGCGGTGGTGGTGCTGATGGCGGCGGGGCAGCTGCGCCGTTACGGCGAAACTGGTTGATATAGGTGGTGCGGCTGGCGGCACGAATTTCCTGAATCAGCGCCTGGCCCAGTTCCTCGAACTGCAGCTTGCCGTTGCTGTAGGGCTTGGGCACCACGGCCACCGCGCCAGCCGACATAGCCTCCAGCGTGGTCTTTTGTGCACCCTTGTCGCTCAAGGCCGAGCAAATCACCACCGGGGTGGGGCGCTCCAGCATCAGCTTTTTCAGGAAGGTAATGCCATCCATGCGCGGCAGATCAACGTCAAGGATGATCACATTCGGCCATTCATCCTTCATCTTTTCCAGTGCGATGATAGGGTTGGCTGCCGTGGTGATGACACGGATGTCGGGTGCTGGGGCGAGCGCTTGGGCAATCACTTGCCGGGCTACCGCCGAATCATCTACAAGCATTACGGTAATGGTCATGTTTTCCGTAGTCGCCAGTATCCCGGCGACCTTTGCTGTTGTTCATCTGACGCCATCAATGATGCCCTATCCCGGTGCTGCGTGCACAACATCGTGCACCACCTGTGGGATTGAATTTTCTGTCCTGAACCTTTCATCTAATCTGTCCTAGCCGCCGATCACGCGCTGCAGCTTGTATCTACAGTGAATAGTCACTACAGTCCGGGCATGAATGCTTATCCCCCTGCAGCACCAGCCGCTGCTTCCGTTCCGCATAGCCCCGCCAGCAATGGCCTCGAATTCGCCACCCTCACGCCAGAGCAATTGCTCGATGCGCTGGAGTCTGTGGGCCTGCAGCCGGATGGCCGCCTGCTCGCCCTCAACAGCTTTGAAAACCGCGTCTACCAAGTTGGCATAGAAGACCAGCAACCGCTGATCGCCAAGTTCTACCGCCCCGGCCGCTGGAGCGATGCTGCCATTCTGGAAGAGCATGCCTTCACCGCCGAGCTGGTGGAGCGCGAAATTCCTGTTATTGCCCCCCTGCAGCTCAACGGCGCAACCCTGCATCACTACGCCGACATGCGCTTTTCCGTGTTCACCCGCCAGCCCGGTCGTGCGCCCGAGCTGGACGACCCAGATACCCTGCGCTGGATGGGGCGCTTCATCGGTCGTATTCATGCCGTCGGCGCACTGGCGGAGTTTAAGGAACGTCCCGCCATCAGCTTGCAAACCTTTGGCATCGATTCGCGCGACTATCTTTTGCAGAACAACTTCCTGCCGCCCGATCTCTTGCCCGCGTGGCAAAGCGTGGCCGAGCAGGCGCTCGAAGGCGTGGCGTATTGCTATGAACGGGCAGGGCAGGTGAGCGAAATTCGCCTGCATGGCGATTGCCACATGGGTAATGTGCTCTGGCACATGGGCACGAACCCCGGCCCCTATTTCGTCGACTTCGACGACAGCCGCATGGGCCCGGCGGTGCAAGATTTATGGATGCTGCTCGGCGGCGATCCGGAAGCCGCTTCCGTACAGCTGGCGCATGTGATTGACGGCTACGAGCAGTTTCAGGAGTTTGACGACCGCGAATTACATCTTGTCGAAGCGCTGCGTACCTTGCGCCTCATCCACTACTCCGCGTGGCTCGCCCGTCGTTGGCAAGACCCCGCTTTCCCCGTGGCCTTCCCTTGGTTCAACAGCCAACGCTATTGGCAGGAACGGATTCTTGAACTGCGCGAGCAAGTGGCGCTGATGCAAGAAGCGCCGCTGCGGCCAGCGCGGCTCTGATTCACTGCTGCTGTTTAAGGGGCACTTATTTGTTCGGGCGGTGCACCTTTCTCAATGGTGAACACCAACGGCACATACACCCACGCAGCGACAAGGGCGCCATTCCGTTGGGCAGGAACGAATCGCCATTTTTGAACAGCAGCCAGCGCTGCTTCATCAAGGCGTGGATAGCCGGAGGACTGATCAAGGCTGACTTGTGAGGCCTCGCCCGACTTGTTCACAAACACCTTCAAAACGACTCTGCCTTGTTCCCCCAACGCACGCGATACTTTGGGGTAGTCAGGCGCAGGATTGGTAGTGAGCGGCGTATTGTCAGCAGCGACAGTAGTACTTATGCCGAGCAGAAGTGCTGCGGTGAAAGTTGCGACGTGAAAGTGTTTGATTAGTGAAACCATACTGATTCTTTAGCCGCATTTGATCGATGGGTTAGGCTTCACTGAGGGGCTTTCTTGGGCCTCCACGACTCAAGAATGAACAGTGTAATCGTGTGCGCCGCATGGATAGAAAGCCGTGCGTGGCGTGGCTCCAGCTTGTACTGAATCTTTCCTGCGCCATGAGCTGAACTCGCGTGTGTCCGGAGAGCGCCGATTCCGTCAACGATGGCCAGAAGTCCGGTCAATATCGTCTGTAAGTCCTGATCCTCAACGGCACCTGGATCGAACCCTAAATCCTTTCGAACGACTGACCATACTGGTTTCAGATCCTGTTTCGCGGGCATCGCCAGCCCATTCTCCGCTATGTAAACCTTGCAGACACTTTCGAGGATGTTGCTCGCCGCCGAGACGGCTTCACGGGGACTCTTTTCAACGTTTGAAAGCGCTCGTGTGAATTCATGCTCAAGTGCTGGTGCGTTGAACTCCTTTATAAAGTCCTCAAGGGTCTTGGACGCCGTGCCGAGAGCGCCCGTGATGGCGCCACCTTTCACGTATTGCAGATCGCTCCGCGCAAGTACTGCTCGAAGTCGTTCCCGATCGGGTAGATCACCATTTTCGGATACGGGGCTGGTGTTCCAGAACGAACTTTTAGGCTCATCTTCCATATACGCTTCGATGAGGCTGCCCAGAACTCTGAGAGGTTCAACCGACTCTGTTCGATTGATGATGCGCATCCACTCCAGAGCCTTTGCATGCTTGCTACCTTCCGGGGGCTCACCGGGTGCACCTGCATACATGAATAGACTGTCAAGGGTCGCATGCGTCTCGCGGCGCGCCATGATCTCGGCGCATACTGCAATCACAGCTTGTGGAATCGGCGTGGACATATGGCGAGAGTGTGAGGCCTAAGGTTTGAGTTAAGCGGCGCCGTTAGGTGTCCGCTTGAAGGGTCTGTTAGGTTTCCTACGTTAGGACGCCCTTGCGAACACGTACCAGTTGCCACTGACGGGAACATAGCCGATACCGGCATTGCGCTGCTCCTCCAGTTTGCCAAGTGTCATCTGGGGCTTATGCGCTAGATAGATGTAGCCGAAGGACTTGCCAGATACGCCCAAATAACACGCCTTGGTGGTGAGCATGATGGATGTCTCTGATCGTTCAAGGCCTTCCGACGCACCGACATCTTTGAACAGGCGCCGGTACTCGTTCCATCGCGAAACGGTGAAACCCAGCTTTTCATCTGGTCGTGGCCAACTCCAGTCTGTTGCGAGCCGCGTAAAGGTTGGGGCGATGCGAATTACAGTCTTATCTTCATCGGACATCGACCTGAGCTTCTCCAGCGTAGGTAATCGCGATTCAAAGGACGCGCGCAGCTCATCTTCAGGCGCAGAACAATCGGTGGAGGTGCAACCACCGACGGCCAGCCCCAGAGCCAGAGGCACCGCAAAAAAAGTGGGGTGCATATCCTGTATAAGCTAACGTGAAGTAGTTGGCATTTGCAGGAATAAATTGCTATCTGGCATCGGTTTCCCCTTGCGCTATCGAGCTACTGCATTGTTTTGGTGTGGCTTTAGTGTTCACCATTCCCGCGATGTGCCAAATCACACCTCAGGGCTCACCTACGTAGTAGCCAATGCGTACTGTGATGCCTGCTGAGACTATACAACACGAATCGGCAGCTCATTGATGGCTGCCGATTTTGCAGATTCTCGCTTTGCCGCATCAGATTTGCCTGTGTGAAGGCGGGATGTTGCGGCTGCTGATCGTAGCCAGTGGCGCGTGTTACGACTCCGCAAACTCCCCATCCACGTAATACCAGCGCACCACCTCGCCCTCCGCCCGCCGCACAAAGCGGCTTTTTTCTTGCATGCGTTGGGCGCGGCCGTTGATCTTGCAGCGGGCGACGAATTCGACGGTGGCGGTGTCGCCAGCTTCGGTGTGTGACAGCACGGTCAGGCCCAGCCATTGCGGTTGGGGCGGGGTGAGTAGGTCGAGTGAGGCGGGGCGGGTTTCGCTGGTCCAGGTGGCTTGCAGATACTCGGCCAGACCTAGCGTGTAGGCGCTGTAGCGCGAGCGCATGAGGGCTTCTGCCGTGGGGGCTGGGGTGCCGGCGTGGTAGCGGCCACAGCAGGTGGCGTAGGGGGCGGGCAGGCCGCAGGGGCAGTTTTCTGCCGAGACGGGCAGAGTAGAGCGGGTTTTGCGCTTCATTCGTGGCGAAGTGTTGGGTCGGGATGGCCCGAGCGGTGTGGCAGAATAGCGGAAAAATATCCCGCTTCATCCTGGAGAGTGTGTTGAGAATCTTGTTGAGCAATGACGATGGCTATTTCGCCCCCGGTTTGGCGGCGTTGGCCGAGGCATTGGCTCCGCTCGGCCAGGTGACGGTGGTGGCGCCCGAGCGTGACCGCAGCGGCGCCAGCAACTCCCTCACCCTAGATCGCCCCTTGCGCCTGCGTACCGCCGCAAATGGCTTCCACTTCGTCAATGGCACCCCAACCGATTGCGTGCATCTGGCCGTGACTGGCATGCTCGATTACCTGCCGGACATTGTGGTGTCGGGCATCAACCTTGGTTCCAACATGGGCGATGACACGCTCTATTCGGGCACCGTGGCTGCGGCGACAGAAGGCTATCTGCTGGGGATTCCGTCGATTGCGTTCTCGCTCAGCTCGCACAAGGGCAAGGGCCAATACTTTGAGACTGCCGGCCGTCTGGCCCGCGAACTGGTGGAGCGCACGATTGCCCAGCCGTTTGGCCAGCCAGTGCTACTGAACGTCAATGTGCCGGATATTCCTTGGGATCAATTGAAGGGCTCTGTGGTGACGCGCCTTGGCCGCCGTCACAAGGCCGAGCCCGCTGTGAAGCAAACCACGCCGCGCGGCGAGACTGTGTATTGGGTGGGCGCTGCCGGCCCAGCCGCCGACGCCAGCGAGGGCACCGATTTTCATGCAGTGGAGCATGGCTTTGCATCGATCACGCCATTGCAGATTGATTTGACTCACGCGGCGCAGATCGGCGCCGTCAATGGCTGGTTGGGCCAGGACACCGCAGGACTATGAACGTACAGCAGCACGGCATTGGCATGACTTCCCAGCGCACGCGTGTGCGCATGATCGAGCGCTTGCGCGAGACGGGTATCCGCGACGAGAAGGTGCTGGCCGCCATGGGCGCGGTGCCGCGCCATGTGTTCGTGGAGCAGGCGCTTGCGCACCGTGCGTATGAAGACACCGCCTTGCCGCTGGGCTTTCAGCAAACCATCTCGCAGCCCTATGTGGTGGCGCGCATGATCGAGCTGCTCCGCGCCAACAAGGCCGGCGAGCCCCCGCGCGAGCTGGGCAAGACACTGGAGATTGGTGCAGGCTGCGGTTATCAGGCGGCTGTGTTGGGCATGCTCAGCAAAGATGTGTTCTCTGTAGAGCGCATTGCGCCGTTGCTGGCGAAAGCGCGCCAACATCTGCGCGAGCTGCGCCTTAACCACGTGCGTCTCAAGCATGCGGATGGCAACCTTGGCCTGCCTGAGGCCGCGCCCTTCGACACGATTATTCTTGCGGCTGCCGCGGCGCGTGTGCCGCAATCGCTGCTGCAACAGCTTGCACCCGGTGGCCGCATGATTATGCCGCTGGCGGCTGGCGGTGCCGATCAGGTGCTGAGCCTGATTGAACGCGGCGAACAGGGCTTTGTCGAAACCCGCTTTGATGCAGTGCGCTTTGTGCCACTGCTGCCGGGGGTCGAATGAATCGTTCAGGGTTTTATACGCAGGCAGCATTGCTGACGGCGCTGCTCGCCGGCTGTGCCAATCACCCGCCTGTACCGGTGGTGGAGCGCGGTGGCGCGGTGGCGCGCACTACCGCTGAGGCCGTTGCTGAATCACGCCCCGGTTTCTACACCGTTAAGAAGGGCGATACGCTCTACAGCATCTCGCTCGACCAAGGCCAGAACTACCGCGACATCGCGGCCTGGAATAACCTTGAAAACCCCAACCTGATCAAGGTCGGCCAGTCCTTGCGCGTAGCGCCGCCGCAGGAAGAAGCCGGTGTGGTCGTCAAGCCTATCAAGACTACGGATGTGGTTGAGGTGCGCCCGCTCGACAGCCGCCCTGCAGCTGCGCCGGCGACGCTGTCACTGATCAAGCAGGAACCCAAGGCCGGCAAGCAGGTTTATTCAGATGAAGCTTGGGCCAAGGCACAGCGGGGTGAAGTCACGCCGCCGCCACCCGTGGCCACAGTGGTCGCTAAACCAGCTGAATCAGCAGCAACCCCGGCTCCTGCTGAAAAGCCAGCCGTGGCCGCAGCCGGTGGTGATGAAGTTACCGATTGGGTCTGGCCGACCGCCGGCAAGGTGGGTACGCCGTTCGCTGAAGGCAGCAGCAAAGGCATCGATATTCCAGCCAAGGCTGGGCAACCGGTGTTGGCCGCCAGCGGTGGTACTGTCACGCTGGTGAGCAATGCAGTGCGTGGTTATGGAAATCTAGTTGTCATAAAGCACAGTCAGACTTTATTATCTGTCTACGCCCATAACAGCAAGGTGCTGGTCGAAGAGAAGCAGACCGTCACCAAGGGCCAGAAGATTGCTGAAGTTGGGGCCAGCGATGCAGAAAGCCCCAAGCTGCATTTTGAAATACGTCGTATGGGCAAGCCGGTCGATCCACTCAAATTCCTCCCGCCGCGATAGCGCGGCTCAAAATTGAGGTAGGCATGAGCGAAGAAATTTTCACCGACGAAAACAGTGACAACGAGCTAGTGCCACCGCCCGAGGTGGAGGTCGAGTTCAATGCCGCCACCGAGTTTCTCAACGACGTTACCCAGCTCTACCTAAACGAGATTGGCGCCAGCTCACTGCTGAAGGCAGACGAAGAGCTCGCCCTTTCGCGCAAGACCCGCGATGGCGACTTTGCTGCCCGTCAGCGCATGATTGAATGCAATCTGCGGCTGGTGGTGAGCATTGCCAAGCGCTACCTCAATCGCGGCCTGCCGCTCGATGATCTGATCGAGGAAGGCAACCTTGGCCTCATTCACGCGCTGGAAAAGTTTGATCCCGAGCGCGGCTTCCGTTTCTCGACCTACGCTACGTGGTGGATACGCCAGAACATCGAGCGTGCCATCATGAACCAGTCGCGCACCATCCGCCTGCCAGTGCATGTGATCAAGGAGCTCAATCACGTCCTGCGCACGTTGCGCCACCTCGAAACCAGTGGCGAGCCGCATCAGCATGGCTCCAACCTTGAAGAAGTCGCGCGCATTCTCGACAAGCCGATTGAGGAAGTCCGTCATATCCTTTCGCTCAACGAACGCGCAGCCTCGTTGGATACACCGCTGGATATTGATTCCGACTTGTCCGTCGGCGATGCCATTGCGGATGAGGACGCTGAAGACCCGGAGCTGCATCTGGAGCACGCCGAGATGGAGTCGCGCGTTGCCAATTGGGTGAGCCAGTTATCCGATCGTCAGCGCAGCGTGGTGGAACGCCGCTATGGCCTCAACGGCCACGATGTCACCACACTGGAAGCACTGGCCGATGAGCTCGGCCTCACCCGCGAACGTGTCCGCCAGATCCAGCTCGAAGCCATTGCCCATCTGCGCAGGCAGATGGCGAGGGATGGGGTGGGGAAGGACGCGCTGCTGTAACGCTGGTGGCGCTTACTGCTTCAGCGCCTGTGCCAGATCATGCACCGCCATGGCGTAGAAGCTTGAGCGGTTATAGCGGGTAATCACGTAGAAGTTCTGGTAGCCCAGCCAATATTCGGTGGCTTGGTTTGGGGTGACCAGATCAATCAGCGCAGCGGCTTCTTGCGGCGCATCGGGGCGTGTGAGTACGCCCACCATTTCACTCGGTAATTTTTGTGGCTTGATGCCTTGCGCGATGAGCGGGGCGGCTGCTGTGTCGTCAACTAGCGCCTTTGCCACGATGGGGCCGCCGGGTACCCAGCCGTGAGCGGCGAGGAAGCTGGCGACACTGCCAATCGCATCGCCGGGAGTGTCGAGGTTGACCTTGTCGTCGCCGTCAAAATTGACGGCATAGCGGCGGATGCTGCCCGGCAGAAATTGCGGCAGACCAAGTGCGCCGGCAAAAGAGCCGCTGTAGGCGCGCGGGTTACGACCTTCCTCGCGGGCGAGCAGCAGCAGCTCTTCGAGTTGGCTGCGGAACAGTGCAGCGCGTGGCGGGTAGTCGAAGGCGAGCGTGGTTAGCGCCGAGAAGGTTTCGAAATGCCCCATGTGCTTGCCGTAGATGGTTTCGACACCAATGATGGCGACGATGATTTCTTCCGGCACACCAAATTGCTCACTAGCGCGTTTGACTGTGGCCGCGTGCGTATGCCAAAAGGCGCGGCCGGCGGCGATGCGCTTGGGTTCGACAAAGCGGCTGCGATAGGTTTTCCACGAGCGCACCTTGGGGTCGGCCGGCGGCAGGATGAACTTGATGACGGACGGCTTGAAGTCGGCTTCGTCAAACTGGCGGATCAGCCAGCTTTCGGGGAAGTCGTGCTTCTCCTTCATCTCGGCGATAAAGGTTTTGACATCGGCGCGCTCGCTGTAGCGAATGCCTTGTGCGTCAGCGCTTAGGACGCTGGTGCTGCAAACGCTAGCGATGAGGGCGGGGATGAAAAAGCGAATGCGGAAGCGGTCAATAGTCATGGCTTGAAGCGGTCAATGTGCGCTTTGAAGGCGGCGAGCTGCTCGGTGCTGGGCGAATGTTCGTAGCGTAACGCGACATAGCTGGCGGCGATGGCCCGAATTGCCTTGGCATGCTGCGGCAATTGTGCGGCAGCGTGGTTGGCGAGGGTATCCGGCCCCATCCAGCCGGGTAGGTCCAGCTTGCGCCGGGCCAGCCGCCGCAGGAAGGTTTGCCATAGTCGCGTGACTTCATCAGTACGCACGCGTTGGCGCAAGGCAAACAACGTAAAGCCCAGCAATAAGACGCCGCACAGCGAGGCCAGCCAAGCCGTCATCTGCTTCCAGTCGGGTTCGGGCATGCCCAGCTTGCTGAGCATATCGCGCTGGCGCTGCGGGCCGAAGCCCAGCACGCTTTGGTTCCACGCATTGGCAACTGCATCGAGGCGATAGCGCACTTCACGTAGCCACGCGTAGTTCTCGCGGGCGAGTAGCGGCAGCTCGGCTTCCTCGCCCGTGACCGCCGTACGCAGGCCGCCATCGATACGGCGTGGTGCACTGTCGGCTGTGGGGTCTACGCGTACCCAGCCGCGTCCTTGAATCCACGCTTCGACCCACACATGCGCATCAAACTGCCGCACGGTGAAGTAGCCATCGACCGGATTGATTTCGCCACCCTGATAACCGCCGACTACGCGCGCCGGCACGCCGGCAGCCCGCAACGCAAAAGTAAAGGCCGATGCAAAGTGTTCACAGAAGCCGCGCTTATGTTCAAACAGGAAGGCATCCACGGCGTTGTCGCGCATCAGCGGCGGGCTCAGCGTGTAGGCGAGAATGCGCTGCTGGAAGAAGGTCATGGCTGCTTGCAGAATTTCCGCATCGCTGCGGTATTGCTGGCGCCAGCCTTCCGCCACGGCGCGGGTGCGCGGATTGACGCCATCGGGCAGGCGCAGCGCTTCACGCAGGCGGCGCGGGCTTTCTTCCGCGTCTGGACGGAAGTCCGGGTAGGACACCATCTCATAGCGCAGGCGCGTGCGCACCGGCGTGTTGGCGAGGATGAGCTGGTCGCTGCTGAAGCTGCTGTCAGGCGGTAGCTGCCCCGGTGTTTCCAGCGCGAATAGCCAGCGCTGGTTGTGCGGTTCGAGCGTAACTTCGTACTCGATACTGCGTCCCTCGGCGCTGTAGGGCAGATCGGTACGTTCCGGCGTAGCGCGGTAGCGCCAGTTGATGCCGTCGTAATCATTCAGGGTCAGCGCACGCCAATAGAGCTGTTGCGGGGGCGGTGGTGTGCCCTTGAAACGCACCCGGAAGGCAATCGCATCGGACTGCACCACTTGGCTGATGGAGCCGGGCGCCATGCTTTCCGACAGGCCAGAGCTTGCGCCAAAGGCATCTTGCGGCAGCCCCCATAAAGGCCCTTGCACGCGGGGGAAGAGCACGAACAACACGAGCATGAAGGGCAGCGCCTGCGCCAGTAACAGCGCACTGTGCTGGAGTTGCTGGCGCGGGGTGGGCAAGGGCCCGGCTTGCAAGCTGAGCAGGGCGGCGATGACCACAATCAAGGCAGCGCCGGCCATCAATGCGGCGGCGATGCTTTGGTTGAAGAAGAAGCCGGACAGCAGGAGAAAGCAGGCGAGCAGGATGACCGTGATGCCGTCGCGCACGCTGCGTAGTTCCAGCAGTTTGAGGGCCATGAAAATCACCAGCAACGCCAGCCCCGGATTACGCCCGAACAGGCCGCGGTACTGAATGGCAACAGCAACGCAGGCGGCAACGACGAAGACAAAGAGCAACCAACGCGGGGGCAAGCGCCCGGCACGCCAGATCAGCCATGCTCGCCAAGCCATGCCGGTTGCGGCGGTGAGCGAGAGCCACAGCGGGATGTGTTCCACCAGCGGCAGCAAGGCGGCGCTGGCCGCAGCGAAAAGCCACCAGCTTTGCGCCAGCGTGAGTGCCGGTGCTTGCACGGCTGGCTTGCGCCGCCAGCGTTTGAGCAGCGAGTTTAATAAGCGCTTAAACATAGAGCGCCAAGGCCTGTAAGCAGGCGTGCAGATGGTCGCTCCCCGTGGCCGGGCCAATGCGGGTGCCACCGAGGCGCAGGCCATAGGGCTGCCGCACGGCATGGGCATCGATGACCCAACGCGTCAGGATGGCGAGCTTGTCTTCGAGTGTGCTGCCGGGGGTGTGGGTTAGGTCAAACCACAGCGCTTCGCCTTGTTCGGCGGCGAACTGTTTTGAGAGTAGGCCGTCTTCGAGACGTGCCGAGGCTTTCCACGCCACATGCTGGAGTAGGTCGGTCTGGCGATGCGGGCGCAGGCCAAAGAAATCATCGGGGTCGCCGCTTTGCTGTGAGCGGCCTTCACCACCGGGGCTGACCCACGGCGGCGCAGTTGGTGCAGGCGCCGGGTAAACCAAGCAGCGTTCGTCGAAGCGCGCATAGCTCCAGGCACGCACCAGCCCCAACGGCCACGTTGTGCTGATGGTCAGGCGTGGCATGGACTGCCAGCCGCGCCGCGCCGCTGCTAAGGGAATCAGGCGTGTGCTGTCACTTGCATTCGCGTCGATGACAGGGCCGCCGGCCAGTTGTAGGCGCAAGGCTGGGCGTGGTCGTTCAGCCTCAAGCTGCACAGCAAAGTGCACGGTCTCGCCCGCATGGCCGGGCGCATGACGCCCCGGCCGCAGTTGCAGGCCGGCGAGGTTGCGGAAGGTTTGTACGATGGCCACTACGCCTAAGCCCGCGAGCAAAAAGGTCAGGCCATAGCCAAGGCTGAGGTTGTAGTTGATGCTGCCAACCAGCATGAGTAATAGTGTGGAGGCGTAAAGCATACCCGCCGTGGTGGGCAGCACGTAAATGCGGCGCTGCGTGAGCAGCAAGGGCGGGGTGTCGGCGTGCCGTGGCCAGAGTAGCTGGCGCAGGCGTTGCAGCAGGGCCTTCACGGCAGAGGCACGGCCTCAATGAGGTGCTTGCCGAGCGCATCGCCACGCAGACCGCCCAGCTCACCACCCGCATGCAGGCGGTGGGCAACGATGCCCGGCAAGACGGCTTGCACATCCTCTGGCAATACGTGCGGGCGACCCTCCAGCAAGGCCCAAGCACGTGCAGCCGCGAGCAGGCCCAGCGTGGCGCGGGGTGACAAACCGTTGCTGAAGTGGCTGCTATGGCGGGTGTATTCAGCCAGTGCCTGTACGTATTCAATCAGCGCTGGCGAAGCATGAATGGCGCTAGTGGCGTCCTGCAATTGCTGCAGCTGATTGGCTTGCAGCAAGGGCGGTAGCCCAGCCAGCAAGGTGCGGCGATCAACACCAGCGAGCAGGGCCCGTTCAGCGGCTTTGTCCGGGTAGCCAAGCTCAATGCGCATCAGGAAGCGGTCCAGCTGCGATTCGGGCAGGGGAAAGGTGCCGATCTGGTGGGAAGGGTTTTGTGTGGCGATGACGAAAAATGGCTGCGGCAGGGCGCGGGTGATGCCTTCGCTGGTGACTTGGCGCTCCTCCATGGCTTCGAGCAGGGCGCTCTGGGCCTTGGGCGTGGCGCGATTGACTTCATCAGCGAGGATGAGCTGGGCGAAGATCGGGCCGGGGTGGAACTGAAATGTGCCACTGGCGCGCTCGAATACGGACACCCCAATGATGTCGGCCGGCAGCATATCGCTGGTGAACTGGATGCGCTGGAACTCAAGTCCCAGCAGCCGTGCCAGCACGTGCGCCAGCGTGGTTTTGCCGACGCCGGGCAGATCCTCGATGAGCAAATGACCGCGCGCCAGTAGGCAGGCCAGCGCCTGTTTAAGCTGCGCGTCCTTGCCGAGAATAATCTCGCCGGCAGCGGCAAGTATCTTGCGGGTGGTGGCGTGGTGGGCGGGCAGGTCGGTGACGGTGCTCATAATGGACGGGATAGCCTTCAAAGACGGTGCAAGCTGCTGGAGGGGCTGCTGATTGTTGCCTTGCTTGTGTTGCCGATAGACAGGTGCGAAAACGCTTCAGTTTCGGCGATAATGGCAACTTTGCCACAGTTGCCCGCAATATATTGCCTCGCTTGCCATGACCGCTGCTTTCACCACCGCGTATATCTCGCATCCTGATTGCTGGAAGCATGATCCGGGTTCCTATCACCCCGAGCGTCCCGGCCGCATGGATGCGATCAATGATCGCTTCATTGCCTCCGGTCTGTTCGACCACCTAGATCAGTACGAGGCTCCGCTGGCCAAAGACGAAGACTTGGCGCGCGTGCATCCGGACGACTATATCCATTCGATTCACGCCGCAGCGCCAACGCAGGGGACGACCTACCTTGACCCGGATACCGCGATGAGCCCCGGTTCGCTCAAGGCCATTCTGCGCGCTGCTGGCTCGGGCATTCTGGCGACCGATCTGGTGATGGAAGGCAAGGTCAGAAACGCATTCTGCTCCGTGCGCCCCTGCGGCCACCATGCTGAGAGCGACCGCGCGATGGGCTTTTGCTTCTTCAACAACATTGCCGTAGCTGCGGCGTACGCGGTTGAGCATTGGGGGCTGGAGCGTGTGGCGGTCATCGACTTCGATGTGCACCACGGTAATGGCACTGAAGAAATGCTGTCGAACAAGCCTGAATACCTGATGTGCAGCATTTTCCAGCACCCGTTTTATCCTGGCTCCGGCACGCACAACCCGGCGTCAAACATGGTCAATGTGCCGTTGCCACGCGGTTCACGCGGCGATGCGCTGAAGAAGGCCGCACTGGAAGAATGGCTGCCGGCGCTGCGCAAGTTTCAGCCGCAAATGATCTTTATCTCCGCGGGCTTTGATGCGCACGTGGAAGACGACATGGCGGGGCTGGCCTTTGTTGAGGCCGACTACGCCTGGGTGACCAAGCTGCTCAAGGACCTTGCAGATGAAATCTGCGATGGCCGCATTGTGTCCATCCTTGAGGGTGGCTATAGCCTCTCGGCACTGGGGCGCAGCGCCGAGGCCCATGTGCGCGTCCTGGCCGGGCTCTGAAACACAAACATTTACACAGTGACTGACACAGCACATAGCGCTGCCCTGCATTCTTCATTTATTCTTGCTAGCTTCTTGACCGAGACAGAAACATCATGATCACAGGTTCCCTCCCCGCCATTCCCACCCCCATGCTGGACGACGGCAGTCTGGATATTCCGGCGCTGAAGCGTATGCTCGATTGGCACGTGGCCGAAGGGACCGATGGCATTGTCGTCGTCGGCACCACCGGCGAGTCGCCAACGGTGGATTTCGACGAACATTGCCTGCTGATCAAGACGACCGTTGATCATATTGCTGGCCGCATTCCCGTCATCGCGGGTACGGGTGCTAACTCGACGCCTGAGGCCATCAAGCTGGCCAAGTATGCGAAGGAAGCCGGTGCCGATGCGCATCTGTCCGTGGTTCCGTATTACAACAAGCCTGCGCAAGAAGGCCTCTATCAACACTTCAAGGCGATTGCCGAGGCTGTTGAGTTGCCGCTGATTCTGTACAACGTGCCGGGTCGCACAGTTGCTGATCTCTCCAACGACACGACTTTGCGTCTGGCCCAACTGCCGAATATCGTTGGCATCAAGGACGCGACTGGCAATCTTGAGCGTGCGGCTGATCTGATCAAGCGCGCTCCCAAGGGTTTTGCGCTGTACAGCGGTGACGATGCGACGGGTGTTGCAGCCGTTCTGCTGGGCTACCACGGTTGCATCTCGGTGACCGCTACCGTGGCGCCGAAGCTGATGCACGAGATGGTGTTTGCCGCCCGCGCTGGCGATGTAGTTAAGGCACGCGACCTCCACTTCAAGTTGCTCGGCCTACACAAGAACCTGTTCCTTGAAGCCAACCCAATCCCGGCTAAGTGGGCAGTACAACAAATGGGGCTCATTGGTGGCGGCATTCGCCTCCCGTTGACGACGCTTTCCTCCGAATATCACGAACGCGTTCGCGGCGCCATGCGCGAAGCCGGCATCCAGATCTGATCATGAAGCTTTCCCGTCACATTCCACGTTATCTGCTGTGTTCTGTTTCCATCGCCATCCTTGCCGGTTGCGGTGGTATGAGAATCCTGCCCGAGTCCAAGAAGATCGAGTACAAGTCTGAAGGCAAGAAATTGCGGCCGTTGGAAGTCCCGCCTGACCTTACGGCACCAGGGCGTGACGAGCGTTATTCAGTACCCGACGTGGCCCGTGGCCCAACCACTTTCTCCGCCTACAGCGGTGATCGCAAAGCCGCTGTGACCAGCGGCAACAGCGATGTGCTGCCGCAAGTTGGTGAGCTGCGTATTGATCGCTCCGGCAATCAGCGCTGGCTGGTGGTGCCGGGTGTGTCGCCGGACAAGGTGTGGAGCACGGTCAAGGAGTTCTGGCAGGAGACTGGCATGCTGGTCAATATTGAGCTGCCAGAAGCAGGCATTATGGAAACCGATTGGGCTGAGAATCGCGCCAAGCTGCCACAGGATGCCATTCGCAATCTGCTTGGCAAGGCCCTCGATTCGTTGTATTCGACGGCTGAGCGCGACAAATATCGTACCCGCCTAGAAAAGTCGGGCGATGCGACCGAAATCTATATCAGCCATCGCGGCATGTATGAAGTCTATGTGACCGAAGGCAAGTCCGAGACCCGTTGGCAGCCGCGCGAGCCCGATCCCGAGCTTGAAGCCGAAATGCTGCGTCGCCTGATGGTGCGACTCGGCGCTGAGGAGAGCAAGGCCAAGTCCATGCTCGCCGCAGCCCCGAAGGAAGCACGCGCCAAGCTGAACCGCAGTGGCCCCGGCGGCGGAACCTTGGAAGTGATCGAGTCGTTTGATCGCGCTTGGCGTCGTATCGGACTGGCACTGGATCGCGTCGGCTTTACCGTGGAAGACCGCGACCGTTCACAAGGCATTTACTACGTCCGTTACGTTGACCCCGATGCAGACTCGAAGAGCAAAAAGGATCAAGAGGGCTTGCTCTCCAAGTTTACTTTCTGGAAGAGCAGCGGCGATAAGGGCCTGACCAAGAACACCCAATACCGCATCTTCATCAAGGGTAGTGGCGATAGCAGCACGGTTCAGGTGCTAACCCGCGAAGGCGGTGTCGATGCCGGTGACGGTTCGCGCAAGATTCTGGGCCTGCTCTACGAACAGTTGAAGTAAGCGTGTTCCGTTTTGCGTCGCTCGGCAGCGGCAGCAAGGGCAATGCCCTGCTGGTCGAGGCCGGCGACACGCGTGTTCTGCTCGACTGCGGCTTTGGTCCGCGCAATTTGGCCCAGCGTTGTGCTCGCCTCGGTATCGAAGCAGCCACGCTGGACGCCATCATCATCACTCACGAACATAGTGACCACATTGGTGGCGCCTTCCCGTGCGCACGCCAGTACGGTGCTGCGCTGTACATGACGCGGGGCACTCACGCTGCAGTGCGTGACAAGTCGGCGCATGCGGCAGCCAGCGCCTCCCCGCTTGATCTGCAACTGATCGACAGCCACAACGCCTTCAGCATCGGCGATCTATCCGTGCAGCCTTTTCCTGTGCCGCATGATGCCCGCGAGCCTGTGCAGTTCGTTTTTTCGGATGGTGCTCGCCGATTGGGTGTGCTGACAGATTTGGGATTTTCGACACCGCATGTCGTCGAACAGCTATCTGGCTGTGATGCGCTGGTGCTGGAGTGCAATCACGATGCCGACATGCTTGCGAGTGGCGATTACCCAGCCTCACTGAAGGAGCGGATTGGCGGGCGTTTCGGGCATCTGGATAACGCTTCGGCTGCCGCGTTGCTTGCGCAACTTGATCGTTCACGCTTGCAGCATGTGATTGCCGCGCATCTGAGCGAGCAGAATAATGCGCCTGCGCTGGCACAGGAGGCCTTGGCGGCGGTAATGGGGTGTGAACCCGATTGGATTGGTGTGGCGGATCAGGCTTTGGGCTTTGAATGGCGGCATTTATGAGTCACCGGCCCTGTGACGCTTGCCGAATTTCGGCAATAAAAAAGCCAGCCCTGAGGCTGGCTTTATAGCAATCAGAGACTGATTACTTGGCAGCGGCCGGAGCAGCAGGTGCAGCAGGGGCTTCAGCAGCAGGAGCGGCAGCTGGAGCTTCAGCAGCTGGGGCAGCGGCAGGCGCTTCAGCAGCAGGAGCGGCTGGGGCAGCAGCAGGTGCTTCAGCCGGTGCGGGAGCAGCTTCTTCTTTCTTTGCACAACCGGTGATAGCGAGTGCCAGCAGAGCGGCAACGAGGAGTGACTTGTTCATTTGAAAATCCCTTTATCGATAAAGAAGCAAACAGACCCAAATTTTTGTGTTGGGCGACCAGTTTGGACGCTGATCAGTGAAGAATTGTAGCACAGCAATGGTGCGCCCCTTAAGGTGATAAATGTCACGAAATGTAGCCGTATATCGTGTTATTGCCCTCGTTTTCGGGCGTTTCGCTGTTCAGACGCACAGGAAACCATCGCAATACCAAGCGTGCAACAAGTCCCAGCCATCATCGGTGAGTGCGCTGCCGGCTGGTAGCGTATGGCTATCGGCCAGTGACCTCAGGATTGCTTTGTCTGCAGGTTCGGCTGCACATTCCTCACCGTTGATGTAGAAGATGTTGCCGGCGAAGAGCAATTGGGTTTTGGGGTTCAGCTTGAGCCCACGTTTCTTGGCTTGTGCAACAAAGCGGGCAAAAGTCAGCGGATTTTCCGGTGGCTCGAAATAGACGTGTGGCTTGGGTTCGGTCAGGTAGGTGCCGAGAAAGTCGCGAATCACGCCTCGGTTCCACTTGATCTCGGCCAATATGTCCGCGACCTGATCGATCATGGCATTACCGATTTCGGCTGGATGCTTTTGTAGCTTGAGGTCCGGGTCGCTATAGCGGCCCTGTAATACGGTGCGCTCCTGCAGGTAGGAAAGGAAGCCTTCCATCAGTTCCTGCGCCGGCGGTGCGCGGAAGCCGATGGACCACGTCATGCAGTCGTCCACTGCGATGCCGTCATGGGCGTATTGCGGTGGCAGATACAGCATGTCGCCGGGCTCCAGCACCCAGTCTTGCTCCGACTTGAAGTTGCTGAGTATCTTCAGCGGCACATCGTCGCGCAGGCGCTGGTCGCGCTGCCCGCTGATATGCCAATGACGCTTACCCATGCCCTGCAGCAGGAAGACGTCGTAGTTGTCAAAGTGGGGGCCAACGCCAGCCCCATCAACGGCAAAACTAACCATCAGATCGTCGAGACGTGCATGCGGGATGAAGTCAAACTCACGCAGCAGGGCATCCCCCTGCGGCAGGGTGAGATTTACGCCCTGCACCAGCACCGTCCACAAGTCCTTGCGGCGCTTGAAGTCCTTGGCTGCAAATGGGCCACGCCGCACTTCCCAGTCGCCGTCGTCATTGGCGATCAGGCGGGCTTCGGTCTCGTCGCTGCAGGCCATGGCCAGCGTGCTGTCACGGTTGAGCCAATCGCCGAAGCCGGGGATAGCGCCGCGAATTAGCAACGGCTTCTTCTGCCAGTAGTCGCGCAGGAATTCTTTGGCGGTCATACCGCCGAGTAGGGTAGGGATCATGACCGCATTATAATGCTGGCCTTTTATTCGCCCCTTGCGCCATGTCAGACTCCGCACAAAATCCAACCGCTCTGATCGAATCACTCGACCATGACGGTCAAGGTGTTGCCCATGCCGATGGCAAGGTGCTCTTTATCGAGGGCGCGCTGCCCGGTGAGCGTGTTGAGTACAGCAGCTATCGCCGCAAGGCCAGCTTTGAGAAGGCACAGACACTCCGCGTCCTCAAGGCCTCAAGCCTGCGCGTCACGCCGCGCTGCCCGCACTATGGTGTGTGCGGCGGGTGCAGCATGCAGCATCTCGATTCAGTGGCGCAGACCGCCATTAAGCAGCGCGTACTGGAGGATGCCTTCTGGCATCTTGGCCGTTTGCGTCCAGAGGTTGTCTATCCGCCGATCACGGGCCCTGCGTGGGGCTACCGTTACCGCGCGCGCTTGTCAGTCAGACTGGTGCAAAAAAAAGGCGGCGTGCTGGTGGGCTTTCATGAGAAACGCAGCAGCTATGTGGTGGATATGCGCCAGTGCGAAGTTTTGCCGCCGCATGTGTCAGCCTTGATCCCACACTTGCGCGACATGATTTCGGCCATGTCCATTCCGGATCGCTTGCCGCAGATCGAGGTCTCACTTGGAGATGCGCAAACGGCATTGGTGTTCCGTCATCTTGAGGACTTGACCGAAGGTGACGAAGCTTTACTGCGCGCTTTTGCGGATACGCACAAGGTGAGCATTTACCTCCAGCCCAAGGGCCCGGAAACCGTCTATCTGTTCTATCCGCAGGATGCGGGGCCCTTGTATTACAGCCTGCCCGAGTTTGGGGTGAAGCTGCAGTTTCGTCCCATCGACTTTACGCAGGTGAATCACGGCATCAACCGCATGCTGCTGCGCCGCGCTTTATATCTGCTTGATCCGCAACCGGGCGAGCGTATTGCAGACATGTTCTGCGGGCTGGGTAATTTCACCTTGCCGATTGCACGTAGTGGCGCCACAGTGGTTGGCATCGAAGGTGCTAAGTCGCTGGTTGAGCGTGCCTTGGAAAATGCCACGTTGAACGGTCTCGCCGATCGCACCGAGTTTGCTGTGTCCAATCTGTTCGACGCCACCGAGGGAAGCGTCGCTGCCCTCGGCCACTTCGATCGCATGCTGATTGATCCGCCGCGTGAGGGTGCGGATGAGCTGGTCAAGGCGCTGGGGCCTAATGCACCGAAGCGGATTGTCTATGTGTCCTGCAACCCGGCTACGCTGGCGCGCGATGCCGCCATCCTTGTGCATGAAAAGGGCTATGTGCTCAAGGGCGCCGGGATTGCCAACATGTTCCCGCAGACATCGCATGTGGAATCCATTGCGCTGTTTGAGCGCCCTTGATGCGTTAGAAGGGTAAGGATGCACAATAAAAAACGGAGGCCGAGGCCTCCGTTTTTGTTAGGCGAAAGGTGTGACTTAGTCGCGGTCGCCACCAAACGCCATCAGCAGATGCAGCAGGCTGCTGAACAGGTTGTAGATGTTCAGATAGACGGACAGCGTTGCCGATACATAGCTGGTTTCGCCACCATGCACGATTCGGTTGATATCGAACAGGATGAAGCCTGAGGAGATCAACACGATGGCCGACGAGATTGCCAACGACAGGGCAGGTACCTGCATGAAAGCATTTGCAACCACCGCCAGTAACACAATGACCAGCCCCACCGTCAGGAACTTGCCCATGTTGCTGAAGTCGCGCTTGGTGGTTGCTGCGATACCGGCCAGGGTGAAGAAGATGGCACCGGTGCCGCCGGCAGCGATGGCGATCAACTGACCACCGTTACGCATCTGTAGCGCGACGGAGAGCAAAGGCCCGAGCATGGCGCCCATGAAGAAGGTGAAGAGCAGTAGCAGGCCAACGCCGAGGCCGCTATTGCGGTTCTTCTGGATCGCATACATCAAGCCGAAAGAAACCCCGAGGAAGAGCACCAGCATCATGATGGGTCCGAGCGCACGCAGCATCGGCACCATGAACTGGACGCTCAAGGCCGCACCGATGGCGGTCGGAATCATCGATAGGCCGAGCAGCGCGTAGGTATTGCGCAGTACCCGGTGCGGTTCGGCGGTCTGCGTTGTAGCGATCGTACCGAAATGGTGGGTATTGGTTTCCATGGCGAAGCAGTCTCCGTAGTTTTATGGGAATTACATGTGTAAGACTAAACAAAGGCCAAAAAAGTTTCAACCTTCACGTGGTGTGAGAATACAGGCAAATTCGGCTTTATTGTCAATCACATGCACAGCCCCCATATTGGGTGCCTAGCCTGAAAATCAAGCCCGTGATTGACCGCAACCCGTACAATCCGCCCTAGACAAAGGGGGCGTGCATGCAAGAGAGCGGCAAGTGTAGACCATGGCAGGTCAAGTTGGCTGGCGTCAGCCTGTTTGCCTGCTGTTTATTGCCACTTGCCGGAGCTGTAGTTTGTGCGATTCGAATAGCACGCAAACAGCCTGCCCTGCGTATAATGGGCGGCTACTGTTCGAGCTATGCAGGAATACAGAGGTGTGGCAGAGCGGTTGAATGCACCAGTCTTGGTGCCAAGCGTTGCGTAGCAAGGCTGCACTAGTGCAGGCTAACCGTCAGGTTAAGCTGCAAAGCAGCGGCCGGAACTAAAACTGGGAACCAGTTTTTGTGTGTAGCAAACAGCGGAGGTGTGGCAGAGCGGTTGAATGCACCAGTCTTGAAAACTGGCGATGTCGCAAGGCATCCGTGAGTTCGAATCTCACCGCCTCCGCCAAAACAACAAACCGCCCCTGAGGCGGTTTTTGTTTTTTCAGCCTTGCCTCGCCGCAAGACTATTTCCCGAGTAGTTTTTGCCAGAAGCTTTTCTTTGGCGGTTTGCGTCGTGCTTCTTGCGCTTTTTGTGCCTTGAGCTTGAGCGAAACCGAGTTCGGATCTAGCCCCAATGAGGTATCGATTGGTTTGCCGAGTGGGCTGATGCGGCGCGAGTCTTTGTTGGTGGTGGGGTTATTCCAACTGCTTTGGACATTCTTGGCCGCTTCTTCGGCGTTGTTACGCATGCTCTGGAAGACTTGGCGATACGGCATGCCGGTAGTTTGTGAGGCAACAATCGCACGTTTGGCGATACTGATTTCCAGCAAAAACAGTAATTCTTGTGCGGCATCCCATGGCAGGCCTTGGCGATCACCATCCCGCGAGTCCATCATCAGCGACGCGACATACGGCTCGAAATCCTGGGTTGCCCAGGTTTCTGTACACATCTTGGCAATGCGCGGCAGGCGATACTCCAGCGCAGACAGTCCCGGAGGGGCGTCGTCAGGCTCTTTTGCGTTGGGCTGGTAACTAGGGTTCATTCAGTCCAAATGGGAACACAATCAGAACAACACGATAGGAACGCGGTGCCGAGTAGGGTGGCTTGAAAAGGGAGCTGATTTGAATTTTGGCACGCGCAAGCTGGATTTGCCAGATTTTGTTGCGTTGCACAAGGCGGGGTAGGAGCCTGTTGTATTGTGATTGAGGCGTTGATAGCACGCGTTTTTTGCGGACTGACCGGAGGTGAAACTAGACCCTCTGCTTTGACTCCAAGCCCCTGTTTCCCTTAAGATGCTTTTTTTCCACGATACGGCGGCCCGGCTGAAGCACGGGGCCGCCGTATGGCTTTTGTAGTCTCTGTCATTACCAAGCCGGTGATGAGTGATGATTAATGTTCGACTAGCTGACGTCAGCCTTGCTGGCGCGGAGCACTTTTGATGTCGCACCTGATGAATACCTACAACCGCCTGCCCGTGGCATTTACCCACGGCGAGGGCGCCTGGCTGTTTGATGAAAATGGCAAGCGCTATCTCGATGCCCTGTCTGGCATTGCGGTGAATACGCTGGGCCATGCCCACCCGCGCCTGACCGCAGCATTGGCTGCGCAGGCAGGGCGCCTCATCCACACGTCGAATGTGTACCGTGTTCTCGAGCAGGAAGCGTTGTCCGACAAGCTGACCGCACTGGCGCAGATGGACGACGTGTTCTTCTGTAATTCGGGCTGTGAAGCCAATGAAGCTGCGATCAAGCTGGCCCGTATGTATGGCCATCAGCAGGGCATCGACAACCCCGCCATCATCGTCATGGAGCACGCTTTCCATGGCCGCACCTTGGCGACGCTGTCGGCTACCGGCAACCGTAAGGTGCAGGCTGGCTTCGAGCCGCTCGTGGCCGGCTTCGTGCGTGTACCTTTCGACGATCTGGCTGCAGTAGAAGCTGTCGCCCAGAACAACCCGAACGTGGTGGCCATCCTGTTTGAAGTGATTCAGGGCGAGGGTGGCATCAATGTGACTCATCCGGATTTCCTGCATGGCCTACGTAAGCTGTGTGACGCCAAGAACTGGCTACTCATGCTCGACGAAGTGCAGAGCGGCATTGGTCGGACCGGTAAATGGTTTGCGCACCAACACGCCGGCATCAAGCCGGATGTCATGACCCTGGCCAAGGGCCTCGGCTCTGGCGTGCCGATTGGCGCATGTTTGACGAGCGGCAAGGCTTTCGGCGTGTTCAAGCCGGGCAATCACGGTTCGACCTTCGGTGGCAATCCGCTGGCAGCAGTGGCAGGCCTGACAACGCTTGAGGTGGTCGAGCAGGAAGGCCTAGTGGCCAATGCGACCAAGCAGGGTGATGCTATCCGTAATGGTTTGCGCGCAGCATTAGCTGGTGTGGCGGGTGTTGCCGATATCCGTGGTGAAGGCTTGATGATCGGCGTGCAGCTGGATCGCCCCTGTGGTGATCTGGTCAAGCAATCGCTGGAAGCTGGCTTACTGCTCAACGTAACCGCTGAATCCGTGATTCGTTTGTTGCCGGCGCTGACGTATAGCGATGCCGACTCGAAGCTGCTGGTTGATACGCTCGCGCCGCTGGTCAAGAAATTCCTCGGAGCCTGAGATGAATAGCCCCCGGCACTTTTTGCAATTTAAAGATCTGACGCGCGCTGAGCTGGACTACATTTTCGCGCGCACGCGCTGGATCAAAGATCAATTCAAGGCCTACCAGCAATACTGGCCGCTGACCGACCGCACCTTGGTCATGATTTTCGAAAAGGCCAGCACGCGTACGCGCCTGTCCTTTGAGGCTGGTATGCATCAGCTAGGCGGTTCGGCCATCTATCTGAACACCCGTGATTCGCAGCTCGGTCGCGGCGAGCCGGTGGAAGATGCGGCGCAAGTGATCTCGCGTATGAGCGACATCGTCATGATCCGCACCTTTGAGCAAAGCATCATCGAGCGCTTTGCTTCCAACTCGCGCGTGCCCGTGATTAACGGCCTCACCAACGAATACCATCCCTGCCAAATTCTGGCCGACATCTACACCTTCATCGAGCATCGTGGCTCTATCGAAGGCAAGACCGTGGCCTGGATCGGCGACTCCAACAACGTCTGCAATACCTGGCTGCAAGCCGCTGAAGTGTTTAACTTCAATGTGCATGTGTCCACGCCGCCCGGCTACGAAGTCGAACCCGAGCGCGCCGGCCTCTACGGCACCGATCACTACGAAGAGTTTGCCGATCCGATGGAAGCCGCCAAGGGCGCTGATCTGGTCACCACCGATGTGTGGACCTCGATGGGCTTTGAGGCTGAGAACGAAGAGCGTCGTCGCGACTTTGCCGACTGGCAGGTCGATTTGGACATGATGAAGGTCGCCGCCAAGGATGCCGTCTTTATGCACTGCCTGCCCGCACACCGTGGCGAAGAGGTGGCCGCTGAAGTCATCGACGGCCCGCAATCCGTGGTCTGGGACGAAGCAGAAAATCGTCTGCACACACAGAAGGCCCTAATGGAGTTTCTCCTGCTCGGCCATATCAGCGTTGAGTAAAGCAGCGTTGAGTAATCCACAGCACATTCAGTTTTAACCATTCAAGCACTACGTTTCAGGAAGAAAAGAATGAGTGATGTAAAGAAAGCAGTCCTAGCCTACTCCGGCGGTCTGGATACCTCGGTGATTCTCAAGTGGTTGCAGGACACCTATCAGTGCGAAGTGGTGACCTTCACTGCCGATCTGGGCCAAGGCGAAGAGCTTGAGCCAGCACGCAAGAAGGCGCTGCAATTCGGCATCAAGCCAGAGCATATTTACATTGACGACGTGCGCGAAGAGTTCGTGCGCGACTTCGTTTTCCCTATGTTTCGTGCCAATACCGTCTATGAAGGCGAGTACCTGCTGGGCACCTCCATCGCGCGTCCGCTGATCGCTAAGCGTCTGATCGAAATCGCTAACGAAACCGGTGCTGATGCCATCTCGCACGGCGCAACCGGCAAGGGCAACGACCAAGTGCGTTTCGAACTCGGTGCCTATGCGCTTAAGCCCGGCGTCAAGGTCATCGCTCCGTGGCGCGAATGGGATCTGCTGTCGCGCGAAAAGCTGCTCGCCTATGCCGAAAAGAACGGCATCCCGGTCGAGATGAAGCACAAGCAAGGTGGCTCGCCGTATTCGATGGATGCCAACCTGCTGCACATCAGCTTCGAAGGCCGCCATCTCGAAAACCCTGCTGCCGAGGCTGAAGAAGACATGTGGCGTTGGACCGTGTCGCCCGAGAAGGCACCGGACCAAGCTGAGTATGTTGATCTTGAGTTCGCCAATGGTGATCTGATCGCCATCAACGGCAAGCCAATGAAGGCACACGAGCTGCTGGCCACCCTGAATCAACTCGGCGGCAAGCATGGTATCGGCCGTCTTGATCTGGTCGAAAACCGCTATGTCGGCATGAAGTCGCGCGGCTGCTACGAAACCCCAGGCGGTACCATTCTGTTGCGCGCTCACCGTGCCATTGAGTCGATCACCCTGGATCGTGAAGTTGCCCACCTCAAGGACGACCTCATGCCGCGTTACGCCAGCCTGATTTACAACGGCTACTGGTGGAGCCCCGAGCGCAAGGCGCTGCAAACTCTCATCGACCATACACAACAACAGGTCAATGGCTGGGTGCGCCTCAAGCTCTACAAGGGCAACGTGATTGTGGTGAGCCGCGATTCCAAGACCGACTCGCTGTTCGATCCGACCATCGCGACGTTTGAAGATGATGCTGGTGCCTACGATCAGAAGGATGCAGGCGGCTTCATTAAGCTGAATGCCTTGCGTATGCGCATTGCTGCGAACGCCAGCGTTAAGAGAAGCCGAGAATAAAACCCACCTGCTGCCAGAGGCAGCAGGTCTGGCTGCTCAATAAAAAACTGAGCAGCATCGCTCTAATGTGCGCCGCCTTGCGGCCGAGAATTTAAGGAAAAAAGATGTCCCAGTTTGATAGCGTCAGCGTGGTCAAAAAGGCCAATGTGTATTTCGATGGCAAGTGCGTCAGCCACACTGTGCAATTCTCCGATGGCACCAAGAAGAGTGTCGGCGTGATTCTGCCGGCTACCCTGACCTTCAACACCGGTGCACCGGAAATCATGGAAGGTGTTGCCGGTTCCTGCCGCGTTAAGCTCAAGGGTGAAACCGAGTGGAAGACCTACGGCGCAGGCGAGTCCTACAACGTGCCGGGTGATTCCAGCTTCGAAATCGAAGTATCGGGCGAGCCCTATCACTACGTTTGCCACTTCGGCTAAAACTATCTAAAGGGAAATAACATGCCATCTTTCGACTTCTCTTCTAAGGTAAATATCGATGCATTAAAGAACGCCATCGATTTGGCTGGTAAGAAAATCATTGGGCGGCATGATTTCAAAGGAACTAGCGCTAAGGTTGAACTTAACGAGAAGGAGAAGCTGATTACCCTGTGGGGTGATTCTGAATTTCAACTCAATCAGATCAAGGAAATTCTTTTCCCAGCGATGGAGGGTAAAGAGCCTGAAAGCACTAAGCGTCTCGATCCCCAAAAGGTTGAGCCAGTTTCAGGTAACAAAGCCAAACAGGTATTGAAGCTCAAAGACGGGATCGATAGCGAGCTGGCTAAGAAAATAGTTCGACTAATAAAGGACGCCAAATTGAAGGCGCAGGCTTCGATCCAGGGGGATGTGGTACGTGTATCGGGTAAGAAAATTGATGAATTGCGAGAGGCAATCACTCTGGTGCGCTCCAAAATCACTGACTTTCCTATCAAAGACGATAACTACCGAGACTGATCCGATCAACTGCTAAAAAAGGCACCGGATAACGGTGCCTTTTTGTTGTGTGGTGAGTGTTGTACCTAACTCTATCAAGCGTTTGTGTGAGCTTGACCTGCTCCCCGATTTAGTCCGAAATACATTTAGAGTTTGCGGTTAAAAAAACTGTCTGCGAACTGGTCAGGGGTTTGATAGCCTATGGCGCTAT
>LNDZ01000016.1 GCA_001464495.1 Betaproteobacteria bacterium Ga0074130 | reverse complement strand
GGAATACGCGCAACACCTTCAACACTAACCACCCCCGTCGGCGTCACCACTTTGGGCAATTCACTGCGCAGTTGAGGCGCCCGCACCCAGCCGCGGTTAACCAATACATAGTGGGCGCTATCCGCTATGCGCAAAGGGGTTAATACCTCATAACCAATCACCCCTTGCTGTACTTTGTTGTCGAGCAGAATCGTGCGCTCGGGTACCCACACGCCACGCGCCTCAAGCCGCCGCAAGTGGGCAGTGTCTGCCTCCAGTAGTTCGCTCCCGGCATGTAATGGGGGTGCGATGGCAGCCGCCTCGACATTGGCTTGCATCGTATCTTTATAACCGGCACGCCCCATTTGCCACACACCAGCAGCAAGGAATATCAGCGTCAAGACGGATAATAGAAAGGCTGCCCAGAAAGTGCGGCGTAATGACATCAAGCGCGCTCCATCCAGCGTGCGGAGTAGAATGTAAGCTTCACATGCCGGTGACTCATCGTGCGATACATCGTCTTCCTCTTTCTGGCCTTCATTCTCTACAGCCTCGGCTCGGCTTTGTTCTATCTGATTCGCGGCAAAACGACAAATCCCAAGGTAGTTCGCAACCTTACCATTCGTGTCGCCTTGTCAGTCGGACTCTTTTTGATGCTAATGATCAGCTACCGCCTGGGCTGGGTCGGCGAGAAGCTTTAAGCACTTCAATTCTATTTGCCGTGCAAACAAATAACGCCGCAGAAGCGGCGTTATTTGTTTTTTGGGTGCCGCACGTTGGCGGCAACACCTTAATTACAGCCAGTAGACCAGCACAAACAGCAGCAGCCATACAACGTCCACAAAGTGCCAATACCACGCCACGCCTTCAAAACCAAAGTGGTGCTCAGGAGTGAAGTGTCCCTTGAGCGTACGCGCAAGAATCACGCACAGCATGACCGCACCGAGCGTCACATGGAAACCGTGAAAACCGGTCAGGAGGAAGAAGGTTGAACCATAGCCACCCGTGGTGAGCTTGAGGTTGTAATCGGTATAAGCGTGCGCATATTCCTCGACCTGCAGAAGCAGGAAGATGAAGCCTAGCAAAATGGTTAAGGCAAGACCGATGTTCAAATGCAGGCGGTTGTTCTTAATCAGCGCATGGTGTGCCCAAGTTAGGGTAACGCCTGAAGCCAGCAGAAGTGCAGTGTTGATTGCCGGCAGACCCCATGCTCCCATCTTTGAGAACTCCTCCTTAAAGCCTGGTCCTGCAGAAGGCCATGCCGAAGTGAAGTCTGGATAGAGGAACTCCCCGCTTAAACCTTCTGCTAGATCTGGCACCGAGAGAACTCGGATGTAGAACAGCGCACCAAAGAAAGCGGCAAAAAACATGATTTCAGAGAAAATGAACCAGCCCATCGCCCAACGGAACGAAATATCGACGTTCTTGCCGTAGGCTCCCTCCTCGGACTCGCGAATTACGTTGGCAAACCAGCCAAACAACATGGTCAGAAGGACGAAGAACCCGCCTGCAAGCATCCATTTACCTGAGGGGATTTGGTTCATCCACAACACAGTGCCATTTGCCATGAGCAGCAAAGCGATTGAACCAAAAATCGGCCAATGCGAAGGCTGCGGTACAAAGTAATGACTTGCCGATTGACTCATTTAAACAACCTCCTGATTCAAAAATATTCTTTAAATCGTTTCAACGCTGCCAAGCTCAACGCAGCACGAAATGCACAATCGTTATCACACCGCCGACAAACATCGTAATCAATGCCAGCGCAATCAAAATCAACTGCCGTGGCCTGAGCTCGGCTGCATCACGTTCAAAATCGACACGCCTACGCAAACCGACCATCGCACCTACTGCTGCCCATAGCGCACTACGTGTACGCTGGGGTTCGACCTCAACCTTTTCTTCAGGCACCAACAGCCTTGACTGCTGCAGGTGCTGACTTCCCATCCACCTCGAAGAAGGTATAGGACAGAGTGATGGTTTTCACATCTGCCGGCAACGCCGGGTCAATCACAAATACCACCGGCATTTCACGCACCTCACCGGCACTGAGTGTTTGCTGCGTAAAACAGAAACAATCAAGCTTCTGAAAAAACTGTGCCGTATAAGCTGGACCATAGCTTGGTATTGCCTGGCCGCTCACCGCATGGCTTTCGGTATTACGCACTTCAAACACCACATGTTGCAACTCGCCAGGGTGAACCTGAATGCTGCCCTGCTTGGCCTTGAACTGCCACGGCAAGCGGTTGATGTTGGTATCGAACTCGATGGTGACCAGACGGGTCTTGTCCACTTGCGTGTTCTTGACCTCTGCGGCTTCGCCCACTCGGTTCTGCCCACTCCAGTCACACATGATGTCGTAAAGTGGGACCAGCAAGTACCCAAAACCAAACATTACCAATGCCAGCGTACCCAGCAGGACGCCTAACGTACGCTTGTTGCTTTTGTTCGTTTCAGACATCGCGCAGATACCATGTACGAATGATGATGGACAGGAAGAGACCCAAGGCAATCGCACCGACAATCAAGCCAGTACGCAGGTTACGTGCCCGGGATGCCTTCATCTCTTCCTCCTGCATCATCACGACTTAGTGCTTTCCGCCTTCAAAAACTGGTGGGGTTTCGAAGGTGTGATACGGCGCAGGCGACGGCACAGTCCATTCCAGACCTTCTGCACCATCCCAAACCTGAGTCGTTGCCTTCACACCACCCTTGCGAGCCTTGAGGACGATGTACAGGAACAGCAATTGCGAGATGCCCAGACCGAAAGCGCCAATCGTCGAGATCATGTTGAACTCGGTGAATTGCAGTGCATAGTCAGGTACTCGGCGCGGCATTCCGGCAAGGCCGAGGAAATGCTGCACGAAGAAGGTCATGTTAAAGAAGATCAGGGTCAGCCAGAAATGCACTTTGCCAAGGAATTCGTCGTACATGTAACCCGTCCACTTCGGCAACCAGTAGTAGGCGCCGGCATAGGCCGAGAACACCGCACCGGCCACCATCACGTAGTGGAAGTGTGCAATGACGTAATACGTTTCCTGTAGCAGGATATCAACCGCGGTGATTGACAACACCAGTCCAGAGAAACCGCCCAAGGTAAAGAGAAACAGGAAGCCCAGCGAGAAGAGCATCGGTGTTTCAAAGCTCAGCGAGCCCTTCCACATTGTCGCTACCCAGTTGAACACCTTCACCCCGGTCGGAATGGCGATGACCATAGTCGCGTACATGAAGTACAGCTGGCCGGTCAGCGGGATGCCTGTGATGTACATGTGGTGCGCCCACACGAAGAACGAGATCACGGCAATCGCAGCAATCGCATAGACCATCGAGGCATAGCCGAAGAGGGGTTTCCGCGAGAAAGCCGGTATAACTTGTGAAATCACGCCGAAGGCCGGCAAGGCAATGATGTACACCTCAGGGTGGCCAAAGAACCAGAAGATGTGCTGGAACAGCACCGGATCACCGCCACCTGCGGCATTAAAGAAAGTAGTGCCGAAATGTCGATCAGTCAGCAGCATGGTGACAGCACCTGCCAGCACCGGCATCGATGCAATCAGCAGGAAGGCCGTGATCAGCCAGGTCCAGCAGAACATCGGCATCTTCATCAGCGTCATGCCCGGGGCACGCATGTTGAGGATGGTGGTGATGATGTTAATCGCGCCCATGATCGACGACATACCCAGCAAGTGGATACCGAAGATCGCCAGATCCATGCCCATACCCATCTGGATGGACAGCGGCGGATACAGCGTCCAACCGGTACCCGCAGCACCACCCGGCACAAACATTGACAGTACCAGCAGGCCACTGGCCACTGGCAGAATCCAGAAGCTCCAGTTATTCATCCGCGCGAAGGCCATATCCGAAGCGCCGATCTGTAGCGGAATCATCCAGTTCGAGAAGCCAACGAAAGCCGGCATGATGGCGCCGAACACCATGATCAGCGCGTGCAGCGTGATCATCTGGTTGAAAAAGTCGGGCGATACCACCTGTAGGCCGGGCTGAAACAGCTCGGCACGGATGACGAGCGCCATAGCACCGCCGACCAGGAACATGATGAAGCTGAACCACAGGTACATCGAACCGATGTCCTTGTGATTGGTAGTGGTGATCCAGCGCATGATCCCACTCGGGGGGGCGTGATGCTCGTGATCGTCGTGACCGATTGCGTGGTCGTGTGCCATCGTGCTCTCCTTTAATCCCAATTCCAGATTCGCGCTCACCGCCCGAAGCCGGGCGGGGCGGCGATAAGCTTTTTTACTTGCGCGCGGCCTTAACCTCTGCCGGTTGAATGATGTCGCCAGTCTTGTTGCCCCAAGCATTACGCTCATAGGTCACTACGGCTGCGATTTCGGTATCCGACAACTGTCCGCCAAATGCACCCATGGCGGTGCCAGCCTTGCCATGAAGCACAATATCAATGTGCTTGCCCTTCTGGGCAGCCACCTTGGCCATCTTCGAGCCGTCTAGTGCGGGGAAAGCACCCGGTACGCCCTTGCCATTAGCTTGGTGGCAAGATGCACATGCATTGGCATAAACCTTCTCACCACGAGCCATTGACTCTTCAAGCGTCCAGACCTTGTTCGGATCGTCGACATTGGAAGCAGCCTTCTTTTTCTGCTCCGCAACCCATGCCGTATATTCGGCGGCAGAAACGACTTTCACATTGATCGGCATGTATCCGTGATCCTTGCCGCATAGTTCGGAACACTGACCGACATACATGCCTTCGGCATCGGCCTTGAACCAAGTGTCGCGAATGAACCCGGGAATTGCATCCTGCTTAACAGCAAACGCCGGTACAGCCCACGCATGAATCACATCATTGGCGGTGGCAAGGATACGAACCTTAGTATTGACCGGCACAACCATGGGGTTATCCACAGCCATCATGTAATCAGCGGACTTTTCGGCCTTGTTATGAATCTGATCCTTAGGCGTAGAAAGCACTGAAAGGAACTTGATGCCCTCACCTTCGCCCTTTAGATAGTCATAACCCCACTTCCACTGATAGCCCGTGACCTTAATCGTGATCTCGGACTCAGAAGTGTCCTTCAAATCGATCAGCGCTTTAGTCGACGGAATCGCGATCAGGACCAAAATGATGGTAGGGATGATAGTCCAAGCGATTTCGATGCCCAGATGTTCGTGGAAGTCAGCGGCCTTGTGGCCTTTTGACTTTCGGTGCATGACTAGCGAGTACGCCAGCACACCAAACACGACAACGAAGATCACCAAGCAGACCAAGGTGATCATATTATGCAGATCGTACGCACGCCGACCGGCTTCGGTCACGGGAACATCTAAATTGAGCTGATAGCCAGCCCATGCGCTAGCGGTATAAGCCAACAACCCCAGCGCCACTGCGCCAGCCGTACCGACAAACCTCTTCATGCTGACTCTCACCCCAGTCCTCCAATCGACATGACCGCAACGCGACGAACCAACCTAGGCTGATGTGCTCATAAATCAAGCCAATACAACCAAATCATCACATCGCACTGCAAGAAATTTAATCCAGATCAAATTTGTGAATCGCGGCCGATTATACATGGAAGGCCATTTGCACGAGGGTTCTTGAAGATCAAAGATTTAGTCAGAGGGGGTGGTATTTGTTGTCGCTATGCGACATTTAATTTTTTTAAGATCTTGTCATGCACCCCGCCAAAGCCGCCATTGCTCATGACCAATACATGGTCACCAACGCGCGCTTCGCTAGTGACTTCAGCCACTAGCGCTTCCAAGTCAACAAAGGTGTGCGCACGTTTCCCCAATGGTTGCAAAGCCTCAGCGACATCCCAACCAAGCTTATCGGCATAACAAAACGTGTAAGCAGCACCCTCCAAACTTTCCGGCAATTGCGCTTTCATCGTGCCAAGTTTCATGGTGTTGGAGCGCGGCTCAAGCACTGCAAGAATCCGCGCACCGTCAGCGATGCGCCCACGTAGCCCAGAAATCGTTGCGGCGATAGCGGTGGGGTGGTGGGCAAAATCGTCATACACGGTAACCCCGCCAACCACACCGCGCACCTCAAGGCGCCGCTTCACGCCCTTGAAGCGGGATATCGCTTCTAGACCATGCTCAATGGGGACACCAACATGCCGGGCAGCCAACAAAGCCGCTAGCGCATTGGTCTGGTTGTGCGCCCCTGCCAATTCGAGGCGCGTGCGCCCGACTAACTCACCGGCATGTGTAATGGCAAAGCCACCATCAGCATCCGCGTCAGCAACTTGCCACGCAGCAGGGTCTGCAAAACGCTCCACTGCACTCCAGCAACCCCTAGCTAACACGCGATCAAGGGAGGTTTGCGATCCATTGCTGATGACAAGCCCATTTCGCGGCATCGTGCGCACTAGATGATGGAATTGCGTCTCGATCGATGCTAGATCAGGGAAGATATCCGCATGATCAAACTCAAGATTGTTCAGAATCGCGGTGCGTGGGCGGTAATGGACGAATTTTGAGCGTTTATCGCAAAATGCTGTGTCGTACTCATCTGCTTCAATGACGAAGAAGGGGAGATCAGTCAACCTAGCGGAAACACCAAAGTCCTGCGCAACCCCACCAATGAGGAATCCGGGATTTAGCCGGGCATATTCAAGAATCCAAGCCAGCATGGAGGTTGTTGTTGTTTTGCCATGCGTGCCGGCGACAGCCAGCACCCATTTGTCACGCAACACATTATCAGCCAACCACTGCGGGCCGGACACGTAGGGCAGGTTGCGGTCGAGGATTTCCTCAAGCAACGGATTGCCGCGCGAAACGGCGTTGCCCACAACATAAAGGTCAGGATTCAGGGTCAATTGCTCAGGCCCGTAACCATCAACCAACGCTACGCCCTGTGCCTCAAGCTGGGTACTCATCGGCGGATAGACATTGGCATCGCAGCCTGTGACGCGGTGACCGGCTGCTCGCGCCAAAAGCGCAATACCGCCCATAAAAGTACCGCAGATCCCCAGAATATGAATGTGCATAAAAGACCCAAGAGGTGCAATAATCGTCTCGGATTCTACCCGAAGGATCGGGCTAGCCCGGCGGCACATAGCGCTCGCAAGCCCAGATCAGCTCGGATATGACAACGCAGGCCGAACAGCATGCCCCACAGGGTTAGAGGTACACGATGCCCCGCCGCAAACCCGCTCCGCCCCCATCCAGCCGCCTGCGCCAGACGATTGCAAGCCATGCAGCGCGTCTCATGGCTGAAGAAGGCATTGACGATTACGGCTTCGCCAAACGCAAAGCAGCTCGCGCGCTCGGTGCCAGCGAGTCGGAAGCCTTACCGGGCAATGACGAGGTCGAAACAGAGCTGCGCGCTTATCAGGCCCTGTTTCAGGAGGAAGAGCATCCGGAACGGCTGCGCGAACTGCGTGCAATGGCCCTCGAAGTCATGGACTTACTGGCGCCTTACCACCCCTATCTGACCGGCGCAGTACTCGCAGGTACCGCCGGACGTTATGCCGAAATCGAGCTGGAGCTATTTGCAGACAGCTCAAAAGAGGTCGAGATCGAGTTGCTATCTCGCGACATTCCCTACGAAAATGTGGCCATTCGCAACAATCAGCCCAATTCGCCAGAATCACGCCTAAGGCTTGACTGGGACGAAACTCCGATTATTCTGTCGGTCTTTCCAATTTCGGCTGAACGTCACGTCAAGCGCAATCCGCATTCCGGCCGCAGCCACCACCGCGCGCCCTTTAGTGCAGTTGCAGCCCTTCTGACTACACCTTAAGCTCTTTTTGCCATGAAACAACGTTGGTTCCTGATCATAGCGGTCGCCATCGGTGCAGCCGCACTTGGCTTTTACGTAGGCAAACCCAAGATTGAAAGCCCCTCGCCAGCAACGCAAGCCACCCCTGAGGCGCAAGATGCGGCCCAGAAACTGGCCAATCTATCCATCTTCACCGCCCAAGGACAACCCGTCAGTCTGCGCCAATGGCAGGGCAAGGTGCTCGTCGTTAACTTTTGGGCAACGTGGTGCCCTCCGTGCCGCGAAGAGATGCCTGAATTTTCGCGCGTTCACGAACAACTTAACGCAAAAGGTGTTCAATTTGTTGGCATCGGGATCGATACACCCGACAACATCATTAACTTTGAGAAAGCTCACCCCGTTAGCTACCCGTTGTTGATGGGTACGTATGAGACGCTCAAACTGACAGCCGAACTTGGCAACACCAGCTCAGCGTTGCCCTTCACTGTCATTCTCGACAGAGAGGGCAAAGTGGCCCATACGAAGATGGGCAAGCTCAGCGAGGCAGAACTTAATCGCTTGCTGGTTCCACTCTACTCAGCCACCTCGCCTAAACAGTAAAACTGGACAAAACGCATCGATTTGCGGCAAACTCCACCCCATGACGAAGCAAACACGCCCACAAAAAACAACTTCTGCGAAAGCAGCTAAAGCTGTTTTGCCGCGCATCCTAGTCATTCATGGCCCGAACTTGAACCTGCTAGGCACCCGGGAGCCGGAAGTCTACGGTCGCACGACCTTGGCAGATATCAACGCCGACCTGAAGGCACAAGGGAAAGACGCAGGAGTCGCCGTTGATTGTTTCCAGAGCAACCATGAAGGCGACCTGATTGATCGCGTTCAGGCTGCACCCGCTGAAGAGGTTGGCTTCATCGTCATCAACCCGGGAGGCTACACCCACACCAGCGTTGCGCTACGCGATGCGTTGGCAGGCGTAGCAATCCCCTTCATCGAAGTACATCTTTCCAATATTCATGCTCGCGAAGCATTTCGTCAGCATTCTTACTTTTCGGCGATTGCCGCAGGCGTCATTTGCGGACTCGGCACAGACGGTTACCGGCTGGCGCTCGATACTGCCATCAGCAGACTTTCAGGCACCGCCTGATTTCTACCAACCTCGGCGGCATGGCCGCCTGTTCGTCTAGCACGGAGCACTCATGGATCTCAGAAAACTAAAAACCTTGATCGACCTCGTTCAGCATTCGGGCATTTCCGAGCTCGAGATCAGCGAGGGTGAAGAAAAAATCCGCATCGCCAAGCATCTGGCTGCCCCACCGCAGACCGCAACCTACATGGTCGGCGCCCCGGCACCAACTGCACAAGCTGTCGCTGCAGCAGCACCCGTAGCCGTTGTTGACATCGTTGCCGCCGAACCGGAAGGCCATGCGGTCAAGTCGCCGATGGTTGGCACTTTCTACCGTTCAGGCAGCCCTGGCGCCGCATCGTTTGTCGAAGTGGGTCAGACCGTGAAGGCTGGTGACACGCTCTGCATCATTGAAGCCATGAAGCTGATGAACGAGATCGAAGCAGATGCCAGTGGTGTTGTGAAAGCCATTTTGGTGGAAAACGGCCAACCGGTTGAGTACGGCCAACCCATGTTCATTATCGGCTAATTGCCGGCAATTCCCATATAAATGCTCGAGAAACCCCTTGTTGCAACTAGCCATACCGCACCCGATGGTGTGCCGGCTCTGTGTCACAAGGGCAATTTCGTCGGAGTAAAAAATGTTTGAGAAAATTCTAATCGCCAATCGTGGCGAAATTGCCCTGCGCATTCAACGCGCATGTCGCGAACTTGGTATCAAGACGGTGGTCGTCCACTCTGAAGTGGATGCCGAAGCCAAATACGTCAAGTTGGCGGACGAATCCGTGTGTATCGGCCCGGCGCCCTCTGGCCAGAGCTATCTGAACGTCCCGGCCATTATTTCTGCGGCCGAAGTGACGGATGCTGAAGCCATCCACCCTGGTTACGGCTTTCTCTCTGAAAACGCCGCTTTTGCCGAGCGAGTAGAAAGCTCCGGCTTTGTATTTATTGGCCCACGTGCCGAAACCATCAATCTGATGGGCGACAAGGTATCCGCCAAGAATGCCATGAAGGCAGCTGGTGTTCCTTGCGTACCAGGTTCTGACGGCGCGTTGCCCGACGATCCTAAGGAGATCGTGAAAATTGCACGCGCCGTGGGTTATCCGGTGATCATCAAGGCGGCCGGTGGTGGTGGTGGTCGCGGCATGCGCGTGGTGCATACCGAAGCCGCGTTGCTGAATGCGGTGACCATGACGCGCACTGAAGCTGGCGCCGCCTTCAACAACCCGACCGTGTATATGGAGAAGTTCTTGGAAAACCCACGCCATGTGGAAATCCAGATCCTCGCCGACCAGCACGGTAATGCCGTGTATCTGGGCGAACGCGACTGTTCCATGCAGCGTCGGCACCAGAAGGTCATTGAAGAAGCACCGGCACCGGATATTCCCCGTCGTTTGATTGCCCG
>LNDZ01000015.1 GCA_001464495.1 Betaproteobacteria bacterium Ga0074130 | reverse complement strand
GCCGTGGAAGCGGAAACGCATATGTGAAAAACCTGCACCGCTGTAGTTGCCGGAGAAGCCTTCAAAGTTGCCTTCCTTGTTGATGACTGCGTGGAGCTTAGTCTGCATGCCCGGCATGGCGTAGATCTGACCAGCCAGTGCTGGGATGTACAGTGAGTTCATCATCGTGGTCGAGGTGATGCGGAACTCGATCGGACGATCCACTGGTGCTGCCAGTTCGTTCACCAAGGCAATACCTTGCTCTGGATAGATAAAGAGCCACTTCCAGTCCATTGCCACGGCTTCAACAACGAGTGGCTTGGTATCCAATGGAATTTCACGGCCTTCAGAGATACGATCCAGCGGACGGTAAGGATCAAGCGAATGGGTGGAAACCCATGTGATCGCCCCAAGTGCGATGACGATCAACAGGGGGATGCCCCAGATCACAAGCTCTAGGATCGTCGAATGGTGCCATTCGGGGTTATAAGGTGCATCCGTATTGCCGGCGCGATATTTGCGCGCGAAGACTAGGGTCAATACAATCACGGGGATGATGACAATAAGCATCAACCAAACCGAGATCAGCATGATGTCTCTTTGCTGAAGCGCAATGTCACCCGACGGCGACAGAAGCACCAGATTACAGCCAGACAACAGTAGTGCTGCAGAGATGCAGAACAGGATAGTGGGCTTGATTCTGAGCATGGTCATTAAGTTGTGCATTTACAGGTAGAGTGGAATGTAAGTGATTGGCCCAGTTTAGTGAATCGGACATTTTGTCCTAGGCTCAATGTTGGGACTTTGCGCTGGCGCAAAAGACTTGTCGAAATAGAACCTCAGTGCAAAAGCGAAAAATACTTAACTATTTCTAAAATTTATGGGAGCATAAATGCGTCTGTTTTTAGATATAGATCAAATACAGGCGGAGCACACTGAATTACCTAATAAGACAGGAGGGGGAACATGGCTACCATGACACATAATATTTCCGACAAAGACAGCATGGACGAGGCCATCTGGCGTGCGCCAGATGGGCACACCCACGTCACACCTGGGGAAATCGCCGTTGGCGTTGTGATTGGTCGAGCGTCGGAGTATTTCGACTTCTTTGTTTATGGGATTGCCTCAGTGCTGGTTTTCCCGACCGTGTTCTTTCCTCACAAAGATACGGTAGAGGCGCTGCTGCTGAGCTTCGCCATCTTTTCTCTAGCATTCCTAGCGCGCCCCTTCGGAACGGTCTTGTTCATGAAGTTACAAAAGCGCTGGGGACGCAGCGGCAAACTGACAGCCGCTTTGTTCCTGTTAGGTTCAGCGACCGTGAGCGTGGGGTTCCTGCCTGACTACGCCACATTGGGTGGTACAGCAATCTTCCTGCTAATTGTTTTGCGGACACTGCAAGGTATTGCTGTGGGGGGCACTTGGGATGGCTTACCTTCTCTGCTTGCAATTAATGCGCCCCCCAGTCGGCGTGGTTGGTATGCAATGTTGGGACAACTTGGCGCGCCTGTTGGCTTTGTGCTTGCCAGCGGATTGTTCTATTACCTCAACACCAGTCTCTCGAAAGCAGACTTTGTGGATTGGGGTTGGCGCTATCCGTTCTTCGTTGCTTTCTCAATCAACGTAGTCGCACTGTTTGCCCGTTTGCGCCTTGTTGTGGCTGAAGAATTCAGTCGCATGCTTGAACAAAGCGAACTAGAACCAACCGATGTGAAGGAACTGGTCAATGCACAGAGCGGCAATATCTTGACCGGTGCATTCTCGGGCTTGGCAACCTATGCGCTCTTCCATCTGGTTACGATCTTCCCCTTGTCTTGGGTGCCAATGGGAATGGTAGAAACCGAGAGCGAAGTACTCATGGTGCAATTGACGGGTGCGTTGTTGGCAATCGTTGCAGTAATTGCATCAGGGTTTATTGCTGATCGCATTGGTCGTCCCAAGACCTTGGCCGGGGTGGCTGTATTGATTGGCATATTCAGCTTGTTCATTCCAGGGTTGTTGAATGGCGATGCTGCACATCAAAACACCTTCATTCTTATTGGGTTTATTTTGCTTGGGCTATCGTACGGCCAGGCGCATGGTGTTGTGTCCGGCAGCTTCCCGCGTCGTTTCCGCTATACCGGAGCGGCCTTGACTGCTGACTTTGGCTGGTTGATTGGCGCTGCTTTTGCACCGCTGGTTGCATTTGGCTTGGCAGTTAAACTGGGGACGTTCGCAGTGGGTGCCTATGTGATGTCAGGCGTGGTCTGTACCCTGATTGCCCTGTACGTCCATGATCAGAGAGTTGCCCGTCAATAAGCGTAGGTGATATAACTAAAAAGGCGATGCATCTGCATCGCCTTTTTCTTTTGCATCTCAGATTTGGACTGGCGTAATTATTCGTACTTGATTGAGCATCCATAAGGCTTGGTGCTGCCGTTGGCGATCTTCTTTCCAGCGGCAATCGCGGTCAGGGCGTTGGCGACATAGGGTTCGGCCTTTGCGACATCTGCCTTGTCTGTGGAGACGATGCTGTCGATACCACCTTTGTAGATCAGCACGCCCTTGGCATCAATGATGTACATGTGAGGCGTTGTTTGGGCACCGTAGAGCTTGCCAAGCTTGCCATCCGGGTCAAGTAGCGTGTTGGCTGGACTCGCACCGCGGCTGGCATTGACCTTTATTGCCGTTGCACCATCAATATGGCCTTGCTTGCCCGGCGCTGACGAAATGACTTGCAGCCAAACGACGCCTTTCGAGGCGGCGTCCTTTTGCAGGCTTTGCATATTGCCACCGTCGTAGTGCTTCTTCACGAACGGGCACTCATGGTTTGTCCATTCCAGCACTACCGTTTTACCGCGCAGACTACTTAGATCCAGCGTCTTGCCGTCGGCAGTTGCGGCAGTAAAAGCAGGGGCTGGTTGATCAACCGCAGGGGAGGCTATCGCGGCGATGGGGGCAAATGCGAGTGCGGCTGTTAAGAGAGCGATGCGGTGTAAGAACATGATGTAACTCCTGTCAGTGGCTGGAACGGATATGGTCGAGAACAATCTCGGGTGTCAGAATCTGCGGCAGGACAATGGGTACCTTGTTTTCGCCGGCCGGGTAAAGCACGTATAAAGGCACCCCTTTGCGGCCGAACTCGGCGAGCTTGCCCGTGATGGCCGCATCCTGATTGGTCCAATCGCCTTTCAAATAGGTAATGTTGTTTTGCTTGAAGGCATCAATCACGCTTTGCTGACTGAGCGCAATTCGCTCATTGGCAAGGCAGGTAATGCACCAGGCAGCGGTGAAGTTGAGAAAGACCGGCTTGCCTTCAGCACGTAGGGCTTGTAGGCGTTCGGCAGAATAGGGTTCCCAATGCTTAGCCGCGCTTGCGTCACTGGATGGTGAGGGGACGTTGCTGTGCTGTAGGTTTAGATAGCTGACCAGTAGCGTTGCGCCAACCAATGATGCCGCCAGCACGGTGGTCAATGGCCGCTTCCAGCCGGATGTGCTGCGCGTGCTATCAAACAGCCAAGCGGCAAAGGCAATGATGACCATGCCGCCCAAGGCGAGAATGAGGCTATCAGGGCCGGCCTGTTGGGTCAGCACCCAAACTAGCCATACAGCAGTTGCGTACATGGGGAAGGCAAAGAATTGCTTGAGCCTTTCCATCCACAGACCAGGCTTCGGTAGGCAGCGTTGAAGCAGCGGCCAGTTGCTGAGGAGCAAATACGGCAGTGCCAGCCCCAGTCCTAGGCTGGAAAATACAGCCAGCAAAGGCAAGGGCGGTTGCGTCAAGGCGTAGCCGATGGCAGCACCCATAAAGGGGGCAGTACAAGGCGTAGCAACCACCGTGGCGAGCACGCCGGTGAAGAAACTGCCGCTGTAGCCAGGTTTGGCTGTGAGTCCTTCGCCGAGTTGGGTGACAGGCTGAGGCCGATGGCAAACATCAGATAGGCCGTAATCAAAACAAACGTGGGTGATTGGAACTGATAACCCCAGCCGATTTGGGCGCCGCCATTGCGCAGTACCAACAGGATTGCAGCCAACAGTAGGAAGCTAGCTAGGATACCCACCGTGTAAGCGAGTCCATGCAGACGTGTCTCCCGGCTGGCATGAGCGCCATGACGCACTAGCGACAAGGCTTTGATGGACAGTACCGGAAACACACACGGCATCAAATTGAGAATCAGCCCGCCGAGGAGTGCAAAGAGCATCGAGGCGAACAAACCGATCGGGTCCGTGTTGTTCGTGCTTTGGATTCCCGGTTGTGCTTGCAGCGTAAAGCCGCGTGTTGCTGGGCCGTCAGGGGTTTGTTCGGTGAATACCAACACCCCACTTAGGGTCGCATCGGCCTTAATAGGGCTTTCCCCAACTTTCAAATTCAGGATGAGTCCCTTGCCGTCACTCTGGATATCTTGTGCTGCGCCGTGGTCAATATGCCCCCACGTGTGCGGGTAGAACCAGACATCCTTGAGCTTGTGTGTCTGTAACTCAGGGCTGGCAATACTCAACTGGACCTTGCCATCAGCTTGGTTGAATGCAGCTGACCAGGGGGAGGGTTGAGGCAGTTGTGCGAGTGCTTGGCTGATACTAGGGTGCGGCGCTGAGTTGTTATTGGCCGCCGACACCGTGAGTGTCAGTGCCAATTCTGCTTGTTGAGGAATGCAGACCTCTTCACAAACCAGCCAGCTCGCTTTGGCGCGGATGGGCAACTGGCTACCGACTTTGGCTGTTTTAGGAATGCTGATGGTGCTCAGTAGCGTGACCTTGTCTGAGTAGCCGTAGTTGGTGATCGTGCCAAGTTTGAAGCGGCTGGGCAGCGGCCACTGGATCGGGCCCGCAGTGACGCCTTGCGGCAATTGCCATTCAATTTGGGTGGCGACGCCAGAGTCGCCGGGGTTTTGCCAGTAGGTATGCCAATGCGGAATGATGGTCTGTTCCAGACCGATCAACACTTCGCTACCGGCAGAGACGGATGTGGTGTTAGGAATTAGTCGAACCGCTACCTGTTCCGTCTTGGCGTGGTCAGCTGCCGCCAGCAGGTTTGCTGAGAACAGCAGAGCGCAGCAGAAGAGCGCCTGATTCAGCAGGGTGCGAACACGCGTGGTCATTGTTTTCACAAAGGGCCAGAAGGTACGGTGGGAGAGATGGCAGAGGAAGCTAAGGTTGGGAATAGTACGCTTAGTCCATCATCATGGGGCATGGGTTCCACTCATCGCGACTAACTCCCTGCCTATCGACATCAGCGCCAAGACAAAATGGACGAAGCAAAATAAAAAAGGCGACCGAAGTCGCCTTTTTTGCACAGCTGAAACGGCTAACCGAACGGTTGCCTACAAAAGCTGCTTACTTAACGCGAGCCTTGTACTCAGCGGTACGGGTATCGATTTCGATCTTGTCGCCGATATCAACAAACAGTGGCACCGGCAGTTCAAAGCCAGTGTTGATCTTTGCTGGCTTCATGACCTTGCCGGAAGTGTCGCCCTTGACAGCTGGTTCGGTGTAGATCACTTCGCGAACCACGCTGTTTGGCAGTTCGACCGAGATGGCCTTGCCATCATAGAACACGACTTCGCAAGCCATGCCGTCTTCGATGTAGTTGAGCGCATCGCCCATGTTTTCGCCATCGACATCGTACTGGTTGTACTCAGCATCCATGAACACGTAGGCCGGGTCGCTGAAGTAGGAATAGGTCACTTCCTTACGGTCCAGTTGAACCACTTCAAACTTGTCATCCGCCTTGTAAACGGATTCGCTCGGTGCGCCGGTCAGAAGATTCTTCATCTTCATCTTGACCACGGCCGAATTACGGCCGGACTTGTTGTATTCGGCCTTTTGGACGACCAGTGGGTCTGTACCCACCATGATGACGTTGCCTGAGCGGAGTTCCTGAGCGGTTTTCATGATTCGGACGGTTAGGTTGGTGAAAATGTAAAGCCCGAAATTTTAACGGTTTTTATGAAAAATAGCCAGATTCTCAGCAAGATTTCCCAGTGTCAGCAGTTGTTTTTGCCAGCCTACTGCATGTGTTTTGAGGGCTGGCAGAACACAGTTTAGTTCCTCCCAGGCAGCACTGATGTTGGTTTCGGTTGGGGTGATGAGGCCGTTCCAGATGCCGGTGAATGTAGTCAGCGCATTTGCAGCAGCTGCATCAAGGCCTGATGAATAGTGCTGCTGAAATGCCGCCAATTTGGTGTGGTGCGCGTCTTCTGCCTGCGGATAGATGTGCCAGATCATTGGAAGAGCGGCCCACTGGGCGCGGGCAAATGAATCTTCTCCCCGAACAAAGTTGAGGTCCGATTGCCAGAGCAAAGCATCAAAGTCAGATTGCGGTACGAAGGGTAGGGCTTCTAGGCTCAGCATGCCCCGCTGGAAATGCATCCTTGGCGCAAAGTCCATGTTCAGCCATTCACCGATCTGTGCTGCCGGCTTACCTGCGGCAACCCGACAATGAATTGGCTGGGGGCCATTAACCCATGCCGTCAATAGATGCGGCAGGGCAGGGTTGTCATAGCAAAAGAGGAAAACATCGAGCGCTGGTCTTGGGGTGTGGGTATGGTTAGCGCGGCGTTCCAACAAGTCCTGTTCGCACAGCAAGCCACCCGTGCCCGGCTGAATGCCCGGCACAAAGAAATACTTGGTCAGCGGCTGGCGTGGATGTGGGGAGGGCTGGCAGTGGAAACTGGGCCCCCAGTCTTCAACGCACAGATACTCAAGATTGATCCAGAGCGGTTTGTCTTGCTGCTGCGCCATTGCCGCAAGGTAGTTATCGGGGAGTTCGCAGGCAAACGCCTCAATCACAATCTTTGCGGGGGTGACTTCAGGAAATGAGGTGGACCAATGGCAAACCTCGATGTCGGGATTCGGTGTGGCGAGCTGAGGCAACAAGACTGGCTCATCGATCCACAGGCGCACCTGCCAGCCATATTCGCCTTGCAACTGTTGAGCGAGGCGCCAGCACACGCCGATATCACCGTAGTTGTCGATAACGCGGCAGAAGAGGTCGCAGGATAGTGGGTTCAGTGCCATAGGGCGCAAGTGTACGAGAGGATGGGATTTCTTTGCCTATTTGCTAGATGGCCAAAACAGTAGCTTACTTATACTTTTAGCCATACACACCAATGTTTCCGACATGATGATAGAAAGCTTCCTGCTTGAAAGCAGCGCCACCGAAATAATTGTGCTCGGCTGGCTCTTTTTCGGCGGCATTTATCTTTCCTTTGCTGCGGTGAATCGCCTGCTAACCCGGGTGATATTCCCCGCCACTGGTTATGGGCATGTGCTGGACCCGCGCCCCTTGGCGCCTGGGCAGTTGAAGCGCGAATGGCTATTCTCCGCAACGACGATACTTCTTTACGGGCTTGGCATGCTCGCTCCTTGGGGCATGCTCCAGCTTGGCTGGGCACATCTCGCACAGGAGCCCAGTACGGCTCGCATCATTCTGGAAAGCCTTGTACTGTTTATCTGGAACGAGGCCCACTTTTACGCAAATCATCGCCTGCTGCATACAAAGTGGCTAATGCGCTTTCACTTGCCACATCACCGCTCCGTCATCACTACGCCGTGGTCCACCTACAGCTTGCACCCGGTTGAAGCATTGATGCTGGGGAATGTCCTGCTTCTTCCTATGGCCTTGCATGATTTCAGCGCCACAGCACTGTTGTCCGTTCCTATCTTCAGCCTGATCGTGAATAACATCGGCCACTCAAACTATAACTTTCTCCCTTGGGCCGACAAGGATCGCTGGTGGCTGAACAGTAGCCGCCGTCACCATCTGCATCATGCCTGCTATCACGGCAACTACGGCTTTATGTTTCCATTCATGGATAGGATTTTCGGCACGGTACTGCCCGCCGATGCTGCAGACGGCCGTTTTGCCGAATGGCAGCGAAAGAACAGCTGATGCTGCGTAATTGGCGCGATATTCAGAGCCTGCTCTATCTGGGGCTAGCGCCGTTCTTGGTGTGTTGGCAATGGCAGCACGGTTTTGACGGGTTTGCTTATGCGCTGCTTTTATTCCTAACGCTGGGCGTCGGTGTCGTGAACCACAACCATGCACATTTGCGTATGTGGGGAACACGCATTGCGAACCGACTCACGGATCTCTGGATCGCCTTGCTGCAAGGCCATCCGACCTATGTGTTCCACTGCGGACATATCGCCAACCACCATCGTTACCGACACGGCGAACGCGATCTGGCGAGAACCTATCGCTTTGGCAGCGACAGCAATGATTTGGCAGGTTATCTGCTGCATCCTTTTCAGGCCGCGAGTGCCCTCTATCCGGAGTTTCTAAGTTGGCTTGCACGTATGCGCCGTTACAGGCCTGGGGTATTTCGGTTCTGCGTGCTGCAATACCTCCTCATTGCAGCACTTTGGTTGTCGTTACTGTGGGTCGACTGGCGCAAGTGGTTGCTGTTTGTTTTTATTCCACAGTTGCATGGATGGCACTGGCTGCTGGCAACCAACTACCTTCAACATGCGCATGCCGATGGCAATTCCGACATCGACTACGCACGCAATTTCGGCGGCTGCTTGAATCCGCTGTTGTTCAATGTCGGCATCCATACCGCACATCATGAGAAACCGCGCCTGCACTGGTCTATGTTGAGCCAGCTGCACGACAACTACAGACATCGTGTCGATGTGCGTTTGGCTGAACCGAGCTTGCTGCTCTACATGTTCAGGACCTATGTTCTCAGCCTATTCCTACGCAAATTCCGTAGTCGTTCAATGATGTCCCATTCATCGCTTCAGCACAAAAACCATACCTCATGACTACTTGCTTCAACCGTGTGTACATCGAAGCCGCCGGCTATCACTTGCCCGGCGAGCCTGTCGACAACGATGCCATGGATGCCTACATTGCACCGATCAATAAGATTTCGCCGCGGATGAAGAAGCGCATCTTGGCTGAGAACGGCATACGCCTGCGCCACTATGCAATCGACAAGGATGGCAATACGGTGATGTCGCATGCCAGCCTTGCTGCCCGCGCTGTACATGACTGCCTTGGTAAGAGTCAGACACGACTTGATGAGGTCAGCCTACTTGCAGCTGGCTCGTCCGGTGGCGATGCCATCCTGCCGGGCTTTGCCAACATGATTCACGGCGAACTTGGCGCGCCACCCCTGCAGACGCTTTCTAGCCAGGGCGTCTGCGCCGCTGGCGTGACAGCCATCGAATTTGCTGCCCAGGCCATCGAGCTCGGCGCGCACAGTCAGGCGTTGGCAGTGGCGGCAGAGGTGCCTTCGCGCATGTTTAAGCGAAGCCGCTTTGCGCCGCGGGGCTACGATAGCGACTTTGACGCGCACTTCCTGCGTTGGATGCTGTCTGACGGCGCCGGCGCCATGCTGCTGACCGACAAGCCTAGTGGGCGCGGCGGCGTGCGTCTCAAGCTCAAGTGGATACACCAGAAAAGCTTTGCTGGCGACTATCCGGTCTGCATGCAACTTGGCCTGACTGAAGATCGCAGTACATCCTATCTGGACTTTCCATCTTCCGGCGAAGCCGAGGTGGCGGGAGCCATGTCGCTGCGCCAAGATATCCGCATGCTGCCGCATCTCTTTGATGTCAGTATTCATGAGTACGTAAAGCTGGTTGCCGCGGGGCACGTGCATTCGGAACGCGTCGATCATTTCCTCTGCCACTACTCCTCGGAGCGCTTTATTCCTGTGGTTGAGGAACTCCTGGATAAAGCGGGTTTGTCGATTCCAAAGGAGCGCTGGTACAACAACCTCAGCTTCCGAGGCAACACCGGCGCGGCATCCATCTTCATCATGTTGGGCGAGTTTCTGGAAACCCGCAGCGTCAAACCGGGCGAAACCATTTTCTGCTTCATTCCGGAATCCGGTCGCATCAGCGCCGCCTACATGATGCTAGAGGTCGAGGCTGCCGATGAGCCTTTGCCGCAGGAGCGTTATGCACCGGTGCGTGTGGAAGAGGGGGGCATTACGAACCTCCCCTCTGCCCCACATGACCCTGCAGCTGCGCCAGCGCATTTGCAGAAGCTGCTGACTGCGCTGGCCGAAACCTGGCACGACTACCGTTCATCCGTCTGGCGCAGCCCCGTCATCCGTAAGCTGGTGACTGGCCGTTTTGCGGTTGAGGACTACCGCAACTGGACTTCCCAATGGGTCCCACAGGTGCGCGAAGGCAGCAAGTGGATGCGCGAGGCGGTTACCTCCCTCACGCGCCCTTATGAGGACTTGGCTGCGCTGATTGAAACCCATGCTGGGGATGAGCAGAACGATTTCCAGATTCTCTATCAGGACTACCAAGCGGCTGGCGGCGACAAACCTATCGACGCACTGCGGCGCAATCCCGGCGGTGAAGCGCTCAATGCCTATCTGCATGCACTGGCAGCGACGGAAAATCCGATTGGTCTTCTGGGCGCCATCTATATCATTGAGGGCACGGGCCAGCGCATTGTGCCCATGCTGCTGCCCATGTTGTGCAAGCAAGTAGACCTACCGGCCTCGGCCTTCCGTTTCCTTGAATATCACGGCGCCAACGACGAGCACCATCTGACCCGCTGGTTGATGGCGGTTGAAATCGCCATGGAAGCCGACGTACGCGCGGCCGATGCCATCATTGCTACGGCTAGGCGCACAGCGCGCCTGTATCAAATGCAGTTCGATCACATCATGGAGTCCGACAGCCTATGAAATCCCAAAACACTCAGGACGTCGTGCCGGACTTCCTTGCCGCCGAATACGATGCACGCGACCCCAACCCATGGCTGGCCCTTTATCTCGACAACAGTACGCCGCTGTCGGAGGAGGTGAAGCGAGTCTGGCTGCTCGACTCAAGCTCAGCCTCGCGTCAGTACCTGCTGCCTTTCGTCCGGCCGCTGGCGCGGCTGATGATCATCCTGATCCAGATCCTCAAGATCTTTGTGCCCAAGCGCTGGTCGGCCTCCCTGACCTTGCACTGGCTATTGGCCACGGGCCTGCGCTATTTCGTCTCGCCGGCGGCCAACTGGCTGATCCTGCGCCACTTTCATCTTGGCTCGCAAACCCTAGCGTTCATTGCCGCCAATGCGCCGGTCAAGGTAGAGACTTCGCCATTGCAGCCGCTGGCGATTGAGGATCTGAAGGACGAGCTCTTTCTTAAGCACGACCTTAACCTCTTCAATTTTGTCATTCGCCTTAACAAGGCATTGCAGGCTGAAAACACCTGTTTGGTTCGCGTGGAGAATCCAGACTTCAGCATGATTATTGATCCGCCGCTGCGGCTTGAGGATATGCCGCACGGCTGGTTCAACTTCATTGATCTGCAGACGGCGATTGAGCTCTTTACGCCCATCTATCAGCTATTTCTAACCGACAACGATTTTTGGCGCGCTTCCAACTCCCTGCAACTGGATGAAACCATAGGCCTCTACATCGCAAGGCTGCTGAACGTGCCGCAACATCTGATTCTCGTAAACAACAAACACCCGCTAGTGCCCTTGAGCACCTTGCGTGCGGGGCATCGGCTGGTATTACACGGTCTGTCTACCGAGATGCTGCATGCCTTTTTTAAGCAGCAGGCCGGTCAGCGTTGCTGAAGATGGCGAGGCGCTTTGCGCTATGATCGTGCCTCGCAATTTTCATGATCCGGCCTGGCGCTTACCCCGGCGCGGCTGATCCACCCGATGTCTTCGCAAACCCCTGAGCCTAACGCACTTACTTTCGACGCCAAGGCCTTCCTCGCCACCCTGACCGAAGATCCGGGCGTCTATCGCATGCTGGATGCAGAGGGCGGTGTGCTGTACGTCGGTAAGGCAAAGAATCTCAAGCGGCGCGTCAGCTCCTATTTTCAGAAGACCGGCCACAGCCCGCGTATTGCGCTGATGCTGCAGCAGGTGGCGAACGTCGAGACAACGGCAACGCGTAGCGAAGCTGAGGCGTTGATTCTTGAAAACACCCTGATCAAGAAGCTCGCACCCAAGTACAACATTCTGTTTCGGGACGATAAGTCCTACCCCTACATTGCGCTCACGGCGAATGAGTTTCCGCGACTGGCCTACCACCGTGGGGCGTTCGACAAGAAGGCGCGCTATTTCGGGCCCTTTCCAAGTGGCTTGGCGGTTCGTGAAAGCATCCAGCTGATCCAGAAGACCTTCCTCCTGCGCACCTGCGAGGAGGCGGTTTTCCGTAATCGGTCCCGCCCCTGTCTGTTGCATCAGATCAAGCGTTGCAAAGCACCGTGTGTCGACTTCATCTCCAAGGAGGATTACGCACAGGACGTTCGCCTTGCCGAGCTGTTTTTGCGCGGCAAACACGGTGAGGTGATCGATAACCTCACCGACAAGATGCAGGCTGCGGCGGGTGAGATGCGCTTCGAAGAGGCGGCGCAATGGCGGGATCAGATTCGTGCCTTGCAGTCTGTCTTGCACCGCCAGTACGTTAGTTCGACGGGCGATGAGGATGTGGACATCATCGCGGCGGTTGCGGGAGCTGATGCGCTGTGTATCAACCTTGCCATGGTACGCGGCGGCCAGCACATGGGGGATCGCGCGCAATTCCCCAAGGGCATGTCTGGCGGGCTGAAGGGCGATGAGGCAGAAGGGCTGGTGGCCTTTATCGAGCAACACTATCAGCTACATCCGCCGCCAATGCGGCTTCTCGTGGCGCACGATGTGGCCGACAGCGTTGCCGCTGTTTTTGCCTCAGCCGGACACAAGGTTGCTGTGAGCTTGCCGCGCAATGAGATGGAGCGTGCTTGGCTCGGGATGGCAGAAAAGAATGCCCAATTGGCAATCGAGGCGCGCCGCCTCAGTACGGTGCGCTCAGGCACACGGCTTGAGTCCCTGCGTGAGGCGCTGGATCTGGCGGATGCACCGGCCCGCATTGAATGCTTTGATATCAGCCACACCCAAGGGGAGGGGACTGTCGCCTCCTGTGTCGTGTGTGTCGATGGCGCCATGAAAAATAGCGAATACCGGCGCTTCAATATCAGTGGCATTACGCCGGGCGATGACTATGCGGCTATGCGACAAGCCTTGACGCGGCGTTATGAAAAGGTGGCGAGTGGCGAAGCGGTTGCCCCCGACCTCATCTTGATCGATGGCGGCAAGGGCCAGCATGGCGTGGCGCGCGAGGTATTTGCCGAACTCGGCTTGGAGCATTTGCAGAGCGTTGGGGTTGCCAAGGGCGAGGACCGCAAACCCGGTCTTGAAACCCTCTTTGTCTATGGTCGCGAGCTTCCGCTGCATCTGCCGATGGATAACGCCGGTTTTCATCTGATACAGGAAATCCGGGACGAAGCGCACCGCTTTGCCATCGTTGGCCACCGCGCCCGACGCGCTAAGGCCCGTGGGCACTCGAAATTGGAGGATGTTGCAGGTGTCGGCCCGACCCGGCGCAAGAATCTCTTGGCGCATTTCGGTGGCCTGCAGGGCGTGCTGGCCGCAACGGTTGAAGATTTATGCCGCGTTGATGGAATTAGCCGTAAACTAGCGCAAGAAATTTATAACGAACTCCACTGAAACCCGCCTGATGACGGTCAATATCCCCAATCTGCTGACTTGGTTCCGCCTGCTGTGCATCCCCGTGATTGTTGGGGTGTTCTACACACCGCAAGGTTGGTTCACCCCACAGGAGCAGAACTTCATTGCCACAGTAGTATTTGTCTTTGCTGCCGTCACCGACTGGTTTGATGGCTGGCTGGCCCGTAAACTCAATCAAACCTCCGCATTTGGCGCCTTCCTTGATCCTGTGGCTGACAAGTTGATGGTTGCTGCTGCGCTGATCGTGCTTGTTGAGCATGACCGGACTAATACGCTGATCACCTTCATTATCATCGGCCGTGAAATTGCCATTTCGGCCTTGCGTGAGTGGATGGCCAAGATTGGCGCATCCAAGAGTGTTGCTGTTTCTTTTATCGGCAAGCTCAAGACCGCCGCACAAATGACAGCAATCCCCATGCTGTTGTATGGTGCCCCCTTATATGGCATCGATGTCATGCAGGCTGGCAAGGTCCTCATTTGTGTCGCAGCCGTGCTGACGCTTTGGTCGATGGCCTATTACATGCGTAAGGCTTGGCCCTAAATTTCCTCTAGAAGCTGATTATTTTCATTTAGTTGCGATGACTACTTGATTTTGTTTCGAATACTGTATAAAAATACAGCATTCGATTCAGGAGCATGTCATGGTTCGTAAAAATACAGCTGGCAACAACGATGGATTGACCCCGCGTCAGCGGGAGATTCTCGACTTCATCCGCAATACGTTAGAGGTTCTGGGAGCGCCACCGACCCGCGCCGAAATTGCCCAAGCATTTGGTTTTGCTTCACCCAATGCCGCCGAGGAACACCTGAAGGCTATTGCCAAAAAAGGCAACATCATTCTTGAACCGGGTGCTGCACGTGGCATCCGCTTGGTAGAGCAGCTCGGGCTACCGCTGATCGGTGCAGTTGCCGCCGGCAGCCCGCTGCTTGCAGTAGAGAATCAGTTGGGTCGTGTGCAGGTGGATGCGAACTTGTTTTCTCAGCGTGCGGATTACCTGCTGACGGTGCGTGGCAACAGCATGACTGGCGTCGGTATCTTAGATGGTGATTTGCTAGCGGTTCAGCGCACACAAAATGCCCGAGATGGGCAGATTGTCGTCGCCCGCCTTGGCGATGACGTGACCGTTAAGCGGCTGCGGGATCGGGATGGCCGCATCGAATTACTTGCTGAAAATCCCGACTATCCCTCCATCCCCGTCGATGAGTCGCTGGCAATTGAAGGGCTGGTGGTGGGTTTGATTCGCACAAATGTGTCGGTTTGATGCCTGAGTCGGCAGGTCTTTCACTCTCATGTGATGTACTGACACACGTCACGAAATACGCTGTTACAATCTGCGCGCCATGTTCAGCCAACGCACCCTTCGTCCTGTCAGCGTAGTCGCACTGTTTGTGCTGCTATGGGGCCTCGTCTTCCCGACGCTGGCCAATGCTGGCATTGGCGATACGAATGCCGTTTGGACCGAAGTCTGTACGGCGCAAGGCATCAAGAAGGTTCAGCAGATCCAGCAGACGGATGATGCCCATGCCCCCCAGGCACATGCTTACTCTGCCGAGCACTGCTCCCTGTGTTGCCTGGGTGGGACAATCCCCGCAGCAGAACCTCTTGCATTGGTCGATGGCCTTCAGCTTCAGTACCGCTCCCCACAACTTCCTGTAGCCCAAGTATTACTGCCTCAACAGATTATTCTGCTGAGCGCACCTCCCAGAGCCCCCCCGCACCTGTCCTTCGCCTGATCCTTTCCGCCCTGTGGCGGTAGGCAGGCATCCATCTCGAACACGCACAAGCGATCGTTATCGCCTGTGCATACCGATGATCTCGGCGGTTTGCGTATGCAAGCGCCACGACAGGATGCACCATGACACCATTTTTCAAACTGGCACCGCTGACGGTTGCCATGATTTCCGTATTCCCATTTGCTGCTACCGCACAAACTGCAGCCCCTGCAACACAATTGCCCGAGGTGAAGGTCACTGCAAAGAAAGATGCCTCACTCACCCAGCCAAATATCGATACCGCCAAGGCAGAGATGGCCAAGGTAGCGGGTGGTACTAACATTATCGATGCAGAAACCTTCCGTGAAGGTCGGGTATCGACATTCAGCGACACGCTTGGTATGGCCACCGGTGTACTCGCGCAGTCGCGCTTTGGTGCCGAAGAAACACGCCTCTCTATTCGGGGCTCAGGCCTTCAACGCACCTTCCACTTGCGCGGTATCAAGCTGATGCAGGACGGTGTGCAAATCAATCAAGCCGATGGCGGCGGAGACTTTCAGTCAATCGAGCCATTGGCAACGCGCTACATTGAGGTCTTCCGCGGTGCCAACGCACTACGTTATGGGGCCTCTACGCTGGGAGGTGCCGTCAATTTTGTCTCGCCGACAGGCCATGACGCACCCAAACTTGAGTTGAGGGCAGAAACCGGTAGCTATGGCTATCAGCGTCTCGGCTTCGCTACCGGTGGCGTGAGTGACAATGGTGTTGTCGATTACTTCCTGAGTGGTTCGACCTTCGACCAGAATGGCTTCCGCGATCACGCGGGGCAGAGTGCTCAGCGCATGAACGGCAATGTTGGTTATCGCATCAGCGATGACATTGAGACACGCTTCTATGTTGGTTACGCAAAGAGCGATTCTTTCCTGCCTGGCAGCCTCACTATGGCCCAGCTACGAGCTAATCCGAGGCAGGCCAATCCCAGCACCGTTAGTGGTAACAACAAGCGTGACATTGAAGTGTTCCGTGTAGCCAACAAGACCACCATTCGTCTTGGCGACAACCGTATTGAACTGGGTGCTTGGTACGCTGACAAGACCCTGTTTCACCCGATCTTCCAAGTCCTTGATCAGCAAAATGCAGATTACGGGCTAGATCTGCGCTACATCGCCAATGGCAAACTTTTCGGTTATGCCAACGAGTTTGTTCTCGGCTTTGCACCCTCGCGTGGTACGACGCGTGACGACCGCTTTACTAATGTGGGCGGACAACGTGGCGCACGCACCAACAAGTTGTATCAGGTTGCCAACAACATCGAGCTTTACGGTGAAAATCGACTGCGCCTGAATGATCAATTTACCGTCATTGCGGGGCTCCAATACACCCGTGCTACTCGCAAGAATCGGGATGAGTTCTTCGCCGCAGGCCAGGATGAGAGCTTCAATGTCAGCTATACCGGTACTAGCCCCAAGATTGGTGTTCTCTATCAGGCAACGCCTAGCGTACAGTGGTTCGCCAATCTCTCGCGAAGCTACGAACCGCCATCATTTGGTGAACTGACGGGCGGTTTAACGCCAAATATCAACCGAGCCCAACGTGGAGGCACGCTTGAAGTCGGTAGTCGTGGTCAGAGCCGTGATGTTGATTGGGATGTCTCGGTTTATCACGCGCGTCTGCGTAATGAGTTACTTCAAAGTCGCGTATTCGTTGCCGGGAACAGTGGCGCTGCCGCACCACAAACAACTAATGCGGACAGCACGATTCACAGCGGCGTTGAGCTTGGTCTGACTGCGAGACTGCCTGGTAAATTTGAGTGGCGTAACAATCTGCTGATCAATCACTTCCGCTTTGATGGCGATCGCCAGTTTGGTAACAACACACTACCGGGTGTCCCGAAAGTTCTGCTCCGTGGTGAGCTGCTGCATCGTGACGGCGCCGGTTTCTATGCGGGCCCAACAATTGAAGCTGCTGGTGATTACCCGATCGACATGAGCAATAGCGTTAATGCGCCGGGTTACACCATCTTTGGTTTCAAGCTTGGTCATCAGGTTAAGCGTGGCATGTCATGGTTTGTCGAGGCACGTAACCTTGCTGATAAAAAATATGTCTCCACTACCGGTGTGATCCGTAATCTTGGTGGAGCCGACTCAGCTCAATTCCTGCCAGGCGATGGTCGTTCCGTCTATGCTGGGATTCAGTGGCGTCAATAACAATGCCTAATTTTAGCCTTACTGGCCTGCTGCGCTGGCACTGGCGGATTGGACTTGTGGTGGTGGTAGGAATCCTCCTGTGGGGGATTTCTGCCATTTCTCATCCGCTGATGACCCGGCTTCAGCCCAAACCGGCAGTATTTTCGCCACCCAGCATAAGTGTTGATTTGAAGCATGCCCTGCCTTTGCAGGATGTGCTGATCAAGCATGACTTCGCAAAATTAACAGCAGTAAGTTTCGCTGTTATTGATGGCAAAAATTATTACCGTGTTCAGCCGTTCGACAATGTCGTTGCGCGATATTTTTCGGTACTCGACGGGGGCGAGTTGGCTGAGGGCGATCAGCGCTATGCAGAGACCTTGGCAAGGCATTACACCAAGCGAGGAAACATCTCAGCAGCCAAATTTCTGACTGAATTTGACGATGACTATCATCCAGTTAATCGGTTGTTACCCGTTTGGCGAATTGATTTCGACGGGGATGCTGAGAGGGCGCCAGTTCGCGCATATGTCGACACCGAGCAGTCGCGTCTTGCAACCTTGGTTGATGACACGCGTCATTCCTTGACCAGTCTATTTCGCTTTGCGCACAATTGGTCTTTTCTACAGGGATACCCTCGCGTTCAACTTTGGCTAATGAGCACAATGCTTGTGGCCTTATTTGGATTGGGTTGTGTCGGGATTTATTTGTTTTTCAGGCTGCGAAAAAATTCTGTTCAGCGCTTGCGTGGAAACACAATGCGCAAGCTTCATCGTTGGCTGGGCTTGTCTGTCGGGCTGACAATACTGACTTTTTCAGCCAGTGGATTTTTTCATTTGCTGATGAGTTATCAGCGGGAACAGAATGAATTGAAGGTTGAACGCCATGTCTTTGAATTGAATCAGCTCGGTCGTGATGGTTGGCTGCCGCTTCAACAAACACCCTTGGCAAGATTGGCTTTAGTTGAGGGGGGAGCATGGTTGGCCAAGCCAGCGATGAAGGATGACAAGGCAGGGCCTGTCGCTCAAGTTGCACATTTGTCGGGCAATCATCATGAAACCGTTAAGCCGGCTGCCCCTCCGCATGATGCAAACATTTTGATCTCTGCGTTAAATGGTCAACCGTTGTCGGGTGGGGTGTTTGCACTGGCACGAGATCAGGCAGTGGCATATGCACGTTTAACTCAGGATAAGGCGGCGCAAGAGGTAATCGGGACAGAATGGGTGACACGGTTTGAAGGCGAGTATGGTTTCCTCTTCAAGCGCCTGCCTGTTGTCAAAGTCTCATTTTCTGGACCGGGTAATCCCCGCTATTACATTGAACCCACTACGGGGATTCTCTCTGCGCGCGTAGATGATCTTGATGCCTTGGAGGGTAGATTATTCGCATTGCTTCACAAATGGACATTCTTCGATACAAACAAGAATCTCCGTGATGTGCTGCAAGTTTTGTTTGTCTTGGGCATCGTTACAGTTTCTGTAATGGGTCTTTCCCTATATCTGAAGCGTCGTAAACCATAACTTTGACAAGGTGGCTATTATGAAAAAACTACTTCCCTTAGTTGCATTAAGTTTTTTCTTCTCGAGTGCTAAAGCGCATGTAGTGCTAGATACCCCAGTAGCTACAGCAGGGAGTTATTACCGTGCCACATTACGTGTAGGCCACGGTTGTGATGCTTCGGCGATTAAGCAGTTTGTGGTCAAGATTCCCGCTGGAGTGCAGGGAGCGAAGCCCATGCCCAAGGCAGGATGGAATATCGAAATTGAGCGCACCAAGCTGGATAAACCCTATACCAGCCATGGGCGCACGATAAGTGAGGATGTTAGTGAGATTCGCTGGACGGCAAGGACGCCAGAGGATTACTTGCAGAATGCCTACTACGATGAGTTTGTTGTTTTCGGCAAGCTGCCAGAGGCTGCGGGTAAGTTGTACTGGAAGGCCAGCCAAATTTGCGAACAAGGTCGGATCGATTGGCACGAGGTCGCTACAGCTGCGAATACCAAACCAAAGAGTCCGGCCGCAGTGCTTGAAATAAAGCCCAAAGAAGGTGCTCACGCACATCACACCCACTAACCTTTGAGTAGTGCTTTGGCGGAAAGCCCGTTTTTTTGCGGCTTTCCGCCAGATTGGGTTTGACCAGAAGCAATCCTCAAAGTATAATCTTGGTCTTCGTCGGGGCGTAGCGCAGCCCGGTAGCGCGCCTGGTTTGGGACCAGGATGTCGCAGGTTCGAATCCTGCCGCCCCGACCATCTTTAGCTCTCCCTCGGTAACCGTCCGTAGCTCATCTGGATAGAGCACCGGCCTTCTAAGCCGGGGGTAACAGGTTCGAGTCCTGTCGGGCGGACCATAAGCGCCTCCCCTCTGTAACACCATCCCCTTCGATTTTCCTGCATTGCGTCTGTTGGCTTCGCCACGCCTGCCGCTTTCTGCCGTTCATTGTGCCCTTGGCATATGATCTAACGGTTATCGCATTGAGGCCGACTATATGCAGACCAGCAACACGCCGTTGAAACAAGCCTTGGTGCAAGGCTTTTTCGATCCTGCCACTTGGACGGTGACCTATGTTGTTTATGCCGGCTCGGGCTCTGCGTGCGCCATCATCGACCCTGTCCTTGATTACGATCCCAAAGCAGGACGTACCGACACGTTCTCGGCTGATCGTGTCATTACGTTTGTGCAGGCAAAGGGGCTTACCGTCGAATGGATTCTAGAAACACATGCACATGCAGATCATCTTTCTGCTGCACCGTATCTTAAGAAGAATCTTGGTGGGCGAGTGACCATAGGTGCTGCCATCGAAAAAGTGCAGCGCACATTCAAGGACATTTTCAATCTGGAGGAGAGCTTTCATGCGGATGGGCGCCAGTTTGATTATTTGCTTAAAGACGGCGAGCATTTCTCCATTGGCGCGCTTGAGTGCGAGGCAATCTCGGTACCGGGGCATACGCCAGCCTGCATGTCTTACCGAATAGGTGATGCGGTGTTTGTTGGCGACACCTTGTTCATGCCGGATGCAGGAACTGCGCGTTGTGATTTCCCGGGTGGTGATGCAAGAACCCTGTTTCGCTCAGTGCAAAAGCTGCTGAGTTTGCCGCCAGAAACTCGCATGTTCATGTGTCATGACTATCCGCCAAGCGACCGGCCGATTGCCTATGAGTCCACCGTCGCCGATCAACGTGCCAGCAATATCCATATTCGGGATGGCATCAGCGAGGATGACTTTGTTGCCATGCGTACTGCGCGCGATGCAACGTTGGATATGCCAGTGCTCATGCTGCCTGCGATCCAGATCAATATCCGGGCGGGGGCTTTGCCGCCCGCAGAGGGTAACGGCGTTGCCTACCTCAAGATTCCGATCAATCAACTCTAAAACGCACAATAGCCGAAGGAATGACTGTGGAAATAAGCTGCCCGCACTGCCAGCAACGTAACCGTGCACCTGTTGAAAGGCTCAGTACCGGCGTAAATTGCGGTAAATGTCACGCGCCTTTACTGAGTGCCCCACTGGATGTGGATGCAGAAGGGCTGAATGCCTTGATTACGGGCAGTGCCGTTCCCGTACTGGTCGATTTCTGGGCGCCTTGGTGCGGACCATGCCGGATGTTCGCACCGACCTTCAAAACGGCCGCAGCCAAGTATGGCGGCCGCGTCGTCTTTGCCAAGTTGGATACTGAGGCCCAGCCTTCCATCGGGCAGCAGTTCAATATACGCTCAATCCCTACGCTGGCTGCTTTTCACCAGGGGCAGGAAGTGGGCCGGGTTAGCGGGGCATTGCCACTGGCGCAACTGGAGTCGCTTGTTCAGCAGCTGATTACGCCACCGTCCGCATAAGACCTTTCCTTGTCAGATTTGCTGCAGAAGCGATTGTAAGAAGCATTGGCTTGTTGTAGAATCGCGCCTCTTGCATGCACTGCCGTCTGGCAGCACATGTACCGGTGGTGACTGTAGCTCAGTTGGTAGAGTCCCGGATTGTGATTCCGGTTGTCGTGGGTTCGAGCCCCATCAGTCACCCCAAAGAATTCAAAAAGCCGCGCAGATTCGTCTGGGCGGCTTTTTTCATTTTGGCGCGTTGTGCTTGAAGCTGTTTCAAAGCACGGTTGGTTGATCGGGCAGTTCGTTGCGCTCGTCGCTGCTGGCCGGGAAGTGTTGGCAAAGCTGGTCGGCAATGTTGGCGATGCCGATGCGTAGCCCAGTTTCGAATTCACCTTTGCGAAAGTACACTTCCATTTCCTTGCAGATCGTTTCCCAGCCTTGGGTGCCGGTCTTGAGGTGGATGCCGCGATCCGCGACGATTTCAACATCCCGATCCGCGAGCAGCAGATAGACGAGCACGCCGTTGTTGTGCTCGGTGTCCCAGACGTGTAATTGCGAGAAGACTTCCAGGGCGCGTTCGCGGGCCGATTGACCCCGCCACAGGGCGGGCCATTCAAGCGCGGCCTCTACAGCAAAGCGAATTTCGCCACTGTGGCCAGACTCTGCGGCATGAATTAGGGTCTTGATCGCCGCGAGGCTGGAGGGCGGGAAAGCCTTGTGCAGCTTGCGTCGGCTGTATAGCAAATGGGTGAGGATGCGTTTGAACTGCATGTTCAGAATCTCCCGGAGGCACCGCCCCCACCAAATCCACCGCCACCGCCGCCGAACCCACCTCCACCCCCAAAGCCACCACCGCCATAGCCACCGCCGAAACCACCTCCACGGCCAACGCCGGTGATCGTGAGGACGAGGGCAATGACACCAGCAATCGCTGCCATGGAGATGACTCCAATCAGCAGCCAAACGCCCAGCGCTACCAATCCCCCGGTAACGAGGCCGCCGGGGAGGGGGCCGAGCATTGCGCGTAGCATCCCGCCAATGAACATCGAGCAGAGTAGGACCACGGGCAGAATGCTTTCCAAGTCCATAGCGGCGTTGCCACTGGACTGTGTGTTCGGTGGGGCCAGCGCCTCGCCATCAATCAGGCGAATCATCTGCGATACGCCAGCAGTAATACCGCCATTGAAATCGCCGGTTTTCAAACGCGGTACGATGATGTCACTGACGATGCGTTTGCTGACTGCATCCGTCAGTACGCCTTCCAATCCATAGCCTACCTCGATACGCAGAGCGCGATCGTCCTTGGCAATGAGGAGTAGGGCGCCATCATCGACCTTCTTGCGGCCGAGCTTCCATTGCTCAACCACACGCATCGAATACTGCTCGATGCTTTCGGGTGCCGTGCTGGTTACAAGCAGCACCGCAATCTGGCTGCCCTTGCGTGCTTCAAATGCCTGCAGCGTCTGCTCTAGGCTGGACTTCTCCGCAGCGCTGAGTGTACCGGTCTGGTCGATAACGCGGGCACTGAGTGCCGGAACCGGCAACTCAGTTGCTGCATTTGCCAGACCCAAGAGGAGTGCGCCTGCTGCACACAGCAAGCGCACTTGTGTCATCAGCTTCATTTAGTCGGGCCGAAATCAACCTTAGGCGGTTTGGAAATTTCTGCCTCGTTTTCCACGCTGAAATTGGGCTTTTCCTTGTAACCCATGACCATGGCAGTTAGGTTGGAAGGAAAGCTGCGCACCGTTACGTTGTATTCCTGCACCGACTTGATATAGCGGTTACGTGCCACGGTGATGCGGTTTTCTGTGCCTTCCAGCTGGGCCTGCAGATCGCGGAAGTTGGCATCTGACTTGAGCTGTGGATAGTTCTCGCTCACGACGAGCAGGCGGGACAGGGCACCGGAGAGTTCGCCTTGGGCTGCCTGAAATTTGTTAAAGGCCTGAGGATCATTCAGTAATTCCGGCGTGGCCTGAATGCTGCCAACTTTAGCGCGGGCAGTCGTTACGCCGAGCAGCACATCCTTTTCCTGCTGTGCAAAGCCCTTGACGGTATTAACGAGGTTGGGAATGAGATCAGCGCGGCGTTGATATTGATTTAGCACTTCAGACCAGCTGGCCTTGACCTGCTCATCTGTAGTCTGGAAGGTGTTATAGCCACAGCCTGTGAGCAGCAGGGCCAGAGAGGTGGCTAGGGCGAGACTGAGTTTGCGCATGGGGAAGCCTTTCGTATTGAAGTCAGATGACTCTGCCGGATGGGAAAGCCCGCCTATTGAGCGTCAAATAAAAACCATCAAAAAATCGCCGAGACAGTATTCATAGTGGCATTCATTACTCGATATGGTGGTGAATGCTCGATTATGCAATAGCGCACAACTCATTTCGAGGAGACATGCTCACACAAAACTTCTTGAGATGGGCTGACAGGAGGCGTTAATCAACTGTTGCCCCGCTGGCCTTGACCACGCGTGCCCACTTCTGCGCTTCGGTCTTCACGAAGGCTTGGAATTGCTCAGGAGATGTGCCGACATACTCGGAGCCGGTATCAGCCAGTGTCTTCTGAAATTCCGGCTGCTTCATGGCTTTTTGGGCTTCTGCATTCACCTTATTGAGCACGTCCTTCGGCATACCCGCCGGGCCGAACAGCCCATACCACGCATACGATTCAACAGCCGCAAAGCCCGACTCGCCAAAGGTTGGCACCGTCGGGAACAGTGGCGAGCGTTGCGCACCACTCACGGCAATTGCTCGCAGCTTGCCTGCCTTGATATGTGGGGTCACAGCAACGGTGCTGTCGAACATCATCGTGACGTGGCCGCCAAGCAGATCGGCAATGGCAGGTGCCGAGCCCTTGTATGGCACGTGGGTGATATCCAGCTTGGCCAGTGACTTGAACAGTTCACCTGTCAGGTGTTGCGGCGTGCCATTGCCTGCAGACGCATAGACAAAGCCCTTCTGGGCACGGATGTAGGTAATGAGTTCCTTGAGGTTGTTCGCAGGCACTGAAGGGTGCACAGCCAGCACAAGTGGCACACGGATCAGGTTAGTGATCGGCGTTAAATCACGGTCCGGATCGAACGGCATGTTCTTGTAGAGGCTGGGGTTGATGACAATAGGCGCGCTAGACGTCACGAGTAGGGTGTAGCCGTCAGGTGCAGACTTGGTCACCGCGGCACTACCAATGTTGCCACCGGCACCGCCTTTGTTATCGACCAGAAAGGTTTGTCCAAGGCTTTCGCTCATCGACTTGGCCAATGGGCGGGCAGCGGTATCGGATGGGCCACCGGGTGGCCAAGGGACGACAACGGTCACAGTTTTTGTCGGCCAGCTTTGCGCCATGCAGGCTGTTGAAAACAGCGTGGCAAAAATCAAAGCCAGCAAGGACACCACAATATTTTCAAGAACCTTTCGCATCATGCGCCTCCTGTCATGATTCAAATAAAAAACCGCCCGGTGTCGTTATCGGGCGGTTTTGAGGGGGGAGCGTAGTGACTACGTTAAATCTTGTAGTTGCTCACAATTTCCTTCATGCGGTGTGCCAGATGATCCAGTTCCTCGGCTGTGGCTGAGGTGTTCTCAGCGGCGGCATGGTTTTCTTCCGACATCTGGGCAATACGCTCAACCTGTTGGGCAATGCTGGTGCTGGCAATGCCTTGCTCGCGGATGGCATCACTGATTTCGCCGACGCGATCAACCGCACGCCCTGAGCTACTGCGAATTTGCGCAATCGCAGAGTTGGCCGCATTCGCGCGTTCAACCCCAACGCTTACGCGGGCATCAACGGCTTTCATTCCCTCAACCGTGTTTTGAGCATTGACCTGCATAGCGGCGATGGTTTCGGCAATCACCTGCGTGGATTGCGAGGTGCGCTCAGCCAGCTTACGTACTTCGTCGGCAACCACAGCAAAGCCGCGGCCTTGCTCACCCGCACGGGCGGCTTCAATTGCTGCATTCAGGGCGAGGAGGTTAGTCTGATCAGCAATTTCCTTGATCACACCGACCACTTCATTGACGCGCTGGCTATCCGTTTCCAGATTGGTCACAAAAGTTGAGGCTGAACGAACTGTCGTAGCGATCTCGTTGATATCTTCAACGGTCTCAATAATGGTTTTCTCACCACCAATCGCCAAAGCACCAGACTCACTGGAGAGTTGGTTTGCTTCACCGGCCTGATCGGCCACATGGTTGATGCTGACCGTCATTTCCTCAACAGTGGCAGCCATATCTGCGGCGGCGGCACTTTGGTTGGAGGCACTGTCTGTGACCGTACGCGCTGTCTCAGTCAGATGCTTGGCAGATGCACTGACGCGGTCAGACTGTTCCGCAATCTCGCGCAGGCTGTTTTGCAGTTTGCTGGTTAGGCGATTGACGGCTTCAACAGTGGCACCTACCTCATCATTGCTCATGACGGGTGCGCGCTTGGTGAAGTCTAGATTGTTCTCAACTGAGACCAGCGTGTCACGGAGCGACGACAGTGAAGTAACGACATTTTTGTAAATCGCCATGCCGAGGAAGCCAACACAGGCGACGGCAATGACGATCAAAACGATCATCGCCGTGACCATCTTGCTGTAGAGCGCCTTTGAGTCAAGCTTGTCTTTGTTGGCAAGCTCAACGTTGTACTTGACGTGCTCAGTCAGCGCTTTGGTTGCTGCCTTAGCAACCTTGTCGTTTTCCAATAGGAAATTTTGCGCATCCGTCTTCTGCAGATTTTTGGACATGGTCAATGCCTTATCCAAAACTTCGAAAGTGGCTTTGATCGCCTCACGATCAGCACCAACCAAACGGCGGTCCTCTTCGTCATAGATCATTGTCTTTTCGTACTTGTCGAGCTCTTCTGTGATCTCGGCATTTAGCTTCTTAATTTCAGCTTCGAAGCCTTTTTGCTTGTCCATGTCATCGCTCATCAGATGCGACTGCACACGCAAGCGCAAGCGAAACATGTCATGGGTAATTTCGTTTAGCGTAATCACGCTTGGCAGCATGTTCTCATTCACATTCTCAAGCTTGTTATCCATTTGCTTGAGGCCGATTAGGCTACCGATACCTAGTAGTAAAAGGGCAGCAACAGAGATGCTGATTAACAACATGATCCGTTTAGCGATTGTCATTTCCTACTCCTAGCTGGTTCTGGCTGTGAATTGATTTTGCACACAATAGTGCAGAACAACACGTTTCAATCTGAACAATAGACGTCAATCCAAGTGATACTCAGGCTTTAACGACCATTCTGCCATTGTATTGAGCGATATGGCGAGTTAATTTGAATAAAACGGTAGGAATGAATGCTTTTATCCCGACTAACTTTTGAAGGCAAAAGTAAAGACTAGAGTTGCTCTCGGGTTAGTAGAAAGATTTTCTCGTCGCCACCTTCAGCGTCCAGCCAGACGGCATCAAGTTCGGGGAAGGCTGCCTCTACAAGATCTCGATTGTGACCGACCTCAATAGCGAGTACGCCACCAGGCTTGAGATGGGCTTTTGCCTCGGCCAGAATGCGCCGAACGATGTCCAGACCATCCGCGCCAGCCGCGAGGGCTAGTGCTGGCTCATGTCGATATTCTGCCGGCAGATTGTCCATGGACTCAGTGGTCACATAGGGCGGGTTGGAGATGATCAGGTCGTATTGTTTGCCGCCTAGGGCTGCGAACAGATCTGAATGCGTGGGGATAACCACCTCATCCAGCCCATAGTCCGCCACATTGCGTTGCGCCACGGCAAGTGCATCCGTTGAAATATCGACCGCATCTACTTGCGCGTTTGGAAAGGTATGTGCCATGACAATGGCCAAGCAACCCGATCCGGTGCACAAATCAAGCGCATCCGTGACAGCATCCGGGTCATCAATCCAGGGAGAAAAGCCGTTCTCTAGTAGCTCGGCAAAGTAAGAGCGGGGCACGATGACACGCTCATCGACATAGAATTTGAATTCTCCCAGCCAAGCTTCATGCGTCAAATAAGCCGCTGGAACGCGGCGGGTGATACGCTTCTGCAGTACTTCTAGGACGGCCATGCGTTCATCGTGCGTGAGGCGTGCGTCGATGAAGGGTTCCAGTTGATCGACGGGTAGATGCAGGGTGTGCAAAATCAGCCAAGCCGCTTCGTCGTAGGCATTGGTGCAACCGTGGCCGAAGCTCAACTTGGCTTCGTTAAAGCGACTGACTGCCCAACGCAGCCAGTCACGAATACTTTGCAAGTCGTCCAGTGTCGGGGTCATTTCAGTAGCCTTTCAAGCGTGCCGGCATAGATGGCGGCTAGGGGCTCCATATCGGCTACCGCAACGCACTCATTCACCTGATGGATGGTCGCATTGACCGGGCCGAGCTCCACCACTTGCGGGCAGATTGCAGCAATGAAACGACCGTCAGAAGTGCCACCTGTGGTGGACAGCTCGGTATCAATGCCTGTAGCCGCTTTGATAGCACCGGACAGTGCTTCGACGAGGGGGCCGCGAGGCGTCAGGAAAGGCTTGCCACCCTGATTCCAGACCAAGTCGTACTCAAGCCCATGCTTATCGAGGATGCCATGTACGGTTGCCTTCAGCTCCTCAACCGTTGTGGCTGTGGAAAAGCGGAAGTTAAACAGTACCTCCATCGTTCCCGGAATCACATTGGTCGCACCTGTCCCTGCGTGGATGTTTGAAATCTGGAAGGTGGTCGGTGGGAAGTACTCATTGCCGGCATCCCAAGTGGCAGCAGTTAGCTCGGCCAGTGCTGGGGCGGCGAGGTGAACCGGATTACGGCCAAGATGCGGGTAGGCCACATGACCTTGTTTGCCCTTGACAGTGAGCTTGCCAGAGAGGGAGCCACGGCGTCCATTCTTAATGACATCACCGAGCTTGGCGGTCGATGTTGGCTCTCCCACGATGCAGCAGTCGAGCAATTCATTGCGTGCCTTGAGCGTTTCGACAACGCGAATCGTGCCGTCGATAGCATCACCTTCTTCGTCAGACGTCAGAAGGAGGGCGATAGAGCCTGTGTGTGCCGGGTGTTCAGCCACGAAGCGCTCAATCCCAACAACAAAAGCGGCAAGCGAGGTTTTCATGTCCGCTGCGCCGCGGCCATACAAGTAGCCATCACGAATTTCGGGGAGGAAGGGGTCGCTATCCCATTTCTCGCGCGGGCCGGTTGGCACCACGTCGGTATGACCCGCGAAGCAAACGACTGGGGCCGTTGTGCCACGTCGCGCCCACAGGTTGGTCACCCCGCCAGCACTGATGAATTCAAGATGAAAATCAATCGCACGCAGCCGCTCGGCAATCAGATCAAGACAGCCTGCATCATTAGGCGTGACAGAGTCCCGAGCGATGAGCGCTTGGGTTAAAGCGAGAACATCAGACATTTTTAATCAGTTTTGAGTTCAAAATTGCCGAACGACAGGCTCTGCGCTGGCGGCTCTGCCAAGGCGACCTGAGCAACTTCAGGTGCGCTTTCTGGCTTCTTGGTGTTCGCGTTGTGTTCGGTGTTATTAATCAGCCACTGCAAGTTGTTTGCTGAGTCGGCTGCGCCCAGTGCCTCGTCAAGTGAGATGACACCTTGGGTATAGAGTTCGTAGAGTGCTTGCTCAAAGGTTTGGGAACCAGGCGACAAGCTTTTTTGCATGGCTTCACGAATGCCATCGATATCGCCTTTTTCCATCAGTTCGGCAATGTGTTTGGTGTTGAGCATGACCTCGGCAGCAGGCGTACGCATGCCATCCGGCTTTTTGACCAGCCGTTGCGACACGATACAGCGCATGGTCACGGACAGGTCTGCCAGAAGCGATGGGCGAGCCTCTAGTGGGTAGAAGCCGATGATGCGCGACAAGGCTTGGTAGCTGTTGTTGGCGTGAAGTGTGGCAACGCAGAGGTGGCCGGATTGGGCATAGGCGATGGCCTGGCTCATGGTCTCTCGGTCACGGATCTCGCCGATGAAAATGACGTCCGGTGCTTGGCGCAAAGCATTCTTCAGAGCAATTTCGAAACTGATTGCGTCAGTACCTATTTCGCGCTGGTTAACAATGGACTTCTTGTTCTTGAAGACGAATTCGACAGGATCTTCCAGGGTCAAAATGTGACCGCTGGAAACGCGATTTCTATAGTCAAGCATGGAGGCAATCGTGGTGGACTTGCCAGAGCCGGTAGAGCCAACCACAAGGAGCAGCCCACGCTTTTCCATGATGACGGACGGCAGCGAGCTCGGCAGCCCGAGTGCCTCAATTTCAGGAATTTCATTCTGGATAAAACGAAGCACAGCCGAAATGGCGCCGCGCTGATAGAAGACCGAAACGCGGAAGCGACCAATACCAGGTGCCCCAACAGCCGTATTGAGCTCCCGTGTCTCAGCCAGGGTCTTGAACTCATCAGGTTTGACGATTTCCTCAAGCAGGGTCCGAATGGAAGCGACATCCAGGACCTGCTGATTGACAGGAACAAGCACACCTTGAATCTTGATGTTGATCGGCGAACCTACCGCCATAAACATGTCCGATGCATTCTTTTCGGACATCAGCTGAAACAGGCGTTGCATTGTTCCCATCATTCCCTCCCAGGAGTCAGGCTTGCTTAGTCGCCGCGCAGCAGATCATTAATGCTTGTCTTGGAGCGAGTCTGAGCATCAACCTTCTTGACGATCACAGCGCAGTAGAGGCTGTACTTGCCATCAGCTGACGGCAGGTTGCCAGAGACCACCACTGAACCGGCTGGGATGCGACCGTAGATGACTTCGTCGCGCGCACGGTCGTAAATACGAGTGCTTTGACCGATGTACACACCCATCGAGATGACGGAGTTTTCTTCAACGATGACGCCTTCAACCACTTCGGAGCGAGCACCGATGAAGCAGTTGTCTTCAATGATGGTTGGGTTAGCTTGCAGTGGTTCCAGCACGCCACCAATGCCCACACCGCCTGACAGGTGAACGTTCTTACCAATCTGAGCGCAGGAGCCAACGGTTGCCCACGTGTCCACCATGGTGCCTTCGCCAACGTGAGCACCAATGTTCACGTAGCTGGGCATCAGGATGGCGTTCTTGGCGATGAAAGAGCCACGGCGGGCGGTCGCGGGCGGTACAACACGGAAGCCACCTTGTTCAAATGCGTGCTTGTCGTAGCTAGCAAACTTGGTGTCGACCTTGTCGAAAAAACGCAGGTCACCAGACTGCATGACACGGTTTTCTTCTAGGCGGAAGGACAACAGCACGGCCTTCTTGATCCATTGGTGGGTGACCCATTGGCCGTCAATCTTTTCAGCAACGCGCAGGCGGCCGGCATCCAACTCGCCTATGACATGGTTCACGGCTTCGCCAATTCGCGCTGGCGCGTTACCTGGCTTCAGGTTGGCGCGATCTTCCCAAGCTTCTTCAATGGTGGGTTGGAATACATTGGTCATTTTTATTTCCGATCAGAGCTAAAAAGTGTCAAAGGATGTCAAAGAGTCTTGCAGAATTCGGCGATACGTCCGGCAGCTTCAAGGCAGTCATCCAGCCCGGCTACCAGTGCGATTCGAATGAAGTTTGCGCCTGGATTGACGCCATTGGCGCTACGCGCCAGATAGCTGCCCGGCAAAACACCCACATTATATTGATGCTGCAGGCGGCGGGTGAATTCATCGTCAGGGATTGGGGTCTGCGCCCATAGATAAAAACCGGCATCTGGCACCGCGGTTTTCAGATAGGGCGCAATCAGCGGTGTGACCTTGTCAAATTTTTCCTTATATTGACGGCGGTTTTCAATCACATGTGCTTCATCGTTCCAAGCAGCAACGCTGGTCATCTGTACCACCGGGCTCATGGCGGCACCGTGATAGGTTCGGTACAGCAAAAAAGCCTTGATCAAGGCTGCATCGCCAGCAACAAAGCCAGAACGTAGCCCCGGTACATTGGAACGCTTGGATAGACTTGAAAAGACTATCAAGCGGGGATAGTCGTGGCGGCCGAGTGCGTGTGAAGCCTGCAGCGCTCCGAGCGGTTTAGCGTCTTCGTCAAAATAGATTTCTGAGTAGCATTCGTCCGCAGCAATAACGAAGCCATGCTTGTCTGAGAGTGCAAATAGTTCTTTCCAGTCATTCAGCGACAGCACTTTGCCCGTCGGATTGCCAGGAGAGCAAACGTAAAATACTTGAACACGATCCCACTCGGCGGCAGTGAGCGTCGAGTAATCAAAGTTGAAGTCATTACCCGGCAGGTTGTTGAGAAACACCGGTGTGGCGCCCGCCAGATAGGCTGCACCTTCGTAAATTTGGTAGAAGGGATTCGGGCAAACGACCAGCGGTGCTGGCTTGCTGCGATCAATGACCGTTTGGGCAAAAGCAAACAAGGCCTCGCGTGAGCCATTCACCGGCAGAATCTGCGTTGTAGGATTCAGCCCGGGAATTCCGTAGCGGCGTTCGGTCCAGGCACTGATTGCCTGGCGCAAGCGCTCATCTCCCTGGGTTGTAGGATAATTCGCCAGCCCCGCAAGATTGCTGCTCATGGCTTGCTTGATGAATTCTGGCGTCGCGTGCTGTGGCTCGCCAATCGATAGTTTGATTTCACGCAGCTTGGCGGGCTCGGCAGGCGCACCGGCAGCGAGTAGGGCGCGCAATTTTTCAAACGGATAGGGCTGTAGCTTGGCGAGATCTGGATTCACGGTGTTCTCAAGACTGAGCGGGAGCTTTCCCGCTTGGGTGGCGTAAAACGGACAATTATAAATGGACACCCTGCATAACGTTGCATCCCGCAAGTCTGTCCCTGTCATTTGTTTACTGACAGGGGCCACGGTTTGGGGCCTCGTCTGGTATCCCTACCGCATACTTGAAGCACAGGGCATGAGTGGGATCGAGGCGTCGATTCTGACCTATCTGATTGCCTTGGTGAGCGCTTTTTGCCTGTGGCGCAAGCATTTAATTGGTGCTCGTCTGACGCCGATGCTCTTTGCAGTAGGGTTGGCTGCGGGTGCGTGTAATCTGGGCTATGTGGTCGCCACCCTGTTGGGTGAGGTCACGCGCGTGCTGTTGCTGTTCTATCTTTCGCCGCTGTGGACTGTGATTTTCGCCCGCATTTTTCTGGGTGAGAGGCTAAGCATGAATGGCGGCTTGATCATTCTGGTCTCTCTGAGCGGTGCCTGTGTCATGTTGTGGCACCCGGAGGTCGGTATGCCATGGCCCAAGTCAATTGCCGAATGGTTGGGCCTGATGGCGGGTATCTTTTTTTCACTCTCAAATGTTCTGATCAAGAAGACCAGCCACCTCTCAATTGAACTGAAATCAATGGCGGTGTTTACAGGTGTCCTTTTCTGGAGCTTGCTGGTCTGGCCATTTTTCCCCGATTATCAATGGCAGTTGCCAGCTACATCCTGGCTCATGCTCGTGATTGTGGGGCTGACGTTGGTCGCCACGAATGCGATTGTGCAATATGCCATCAGCCACACGCGTGCCGCGCAAGCCATTGTCGTAATGCTGTTTGAGCTCGTTGTTGCAGCGATTGCTTCATGGCTACTCGCCGGTGAGACGCTCGGGGTACGCGAATGGATAGGGGGCACACTGATTATTTGCGCCAGTTTGCTATCAACACGGCTGCAATTCGGGCATTAACAGAATTACTGACATGGCCAAGCATGCTGGAAAATGTGAGAATCTCAAACTGAATGGCCGGTCACACCGATAACCGCACCGTGAATTAAAACGTCCAACTAATAAGACCTGATTAATAGATGAATATCCAGCCAGTTATCCTTTGTGGCGGTTCCGGTACGCGGCTGTGGCCCTTATCGCGGGAGCAATACCCTAAGCAGCTCCTTAAGCTCTCCGGCAATCACACAATGCTGCAAGCGACCGCAACGCGTCTGAACGGCTTGGAAATCCAGGGGACAGTTCTTGAGGCGCCTTTGCTGGTTGGAAATGAGGAGTACCGTTTCCTCATTGCTGAACAATTGCGTGAGCTTGATATCAGCAGCAATGGCCTCCTGTTGGAGCCGACCGGTCGCAACACTGCCCCCGCTTTGACAGTCGCTGCGCATGCAGCGTTAGCCAAAGGTGACGACCCTGTTCTGGTTGTCATGCCTGCTGATCAGGTTATTCAGGACATGGCTGCTTTTCATATTGCCGTACGCGAGGCAGTGATCCTCGCAGGGCAAGGCAAGTTGGTTACATTCGGCATCGTGCCGACCGCCCCCGAAACAGGCTATGGCTATATCAAGCGTGGTGCTGCGCTGGGCAAGGATGCTTACTGTGTTGATCGCTTTGTCGAAAAGCCGGCGCGCGCAGTGGCTGAGGAGTATCTGGCGAGTGGTGACTATTATTGGAACGGCGGTATCTTTGTCGTTCGTGCCTCTGTTTGGCTGACAAAAATTGAGCAGTTCCGCCCCGATATCGCCACGGCCTGCGAGCTCGCCTATGCACAACGCAACGAAGACAATGACTTCCTACGGCCGGGCAAGGCTGAGTTTGAGGGCTGCCCTGCCGACTCAATCGATTACGCAGTCATGGAGCGCTTGGCGGGTGTAGATCACAACACCGGCGAGGTCGTGGTTGTGCCGCTAGATGCGCAATGGTCAGACCTCGGTGCTTGGAATGCGCTGTGGGACATCTCGCCCAAGGATGCTAACAACAATGTCTTACTTGGCGATGTTGTTGCAATCAATACCAAAGATACGCTGGTGCTGAGCGACCGACGTCTGATCGCCTGTGTCGGTATCGAAAATGCCGTTGTTGTCGAGACCCCGGATGCCATTCTTGTAGCAGACAAAAATCGCCTGCAGGAAGTCAAAGATGTGGTTCAACGCCTCAAAGACAACAAGCGCGCTGAGCAGGTCAGCCATCGCAAGGTCTATCGTCCCTGGGGCTGGTATGACAGCATTGACGCCGGTCCGCGCTTTCAGGTTAAGCGCATCGTCGTCAAGCCTGGCGCCAGCTTGTCATTACAGTTGCATCACCATCGTGCCGAACATTGGATTGTTGTGTCAGGCACCGCGCTCGTGACCCGTGGAGAGGAAACCTTCATGGTTGCCGAGAATGAATCAACTTATATTCCACTCGGCACAAAGCATCGTCTCGAGAACCCAGGCCACATGCCACTGGAAATGATCGAAGTTCAGTCCGGTAGCTATCTTGGCGAAGATGACATTGTGCGTTTTGCCGATGTATATGGACGCACATCCGGCTAGGAGAGACTGATGATTCTCGTCACTGGCGGTTGTGGCTACATTGGTTCTCACACTGTTGTTGAGTTGTTATCAGCAGGGAATGAAGTGCTGGTTCTCGACAACCTCAGTAATAGCAAGGTTTCTGTGATTGACCGGGTAGCTCGGATTGCCGGGCGCGCGCCACGATTCGTCAAGGCAGATATTCTTGATCGCAAGGCCCTTGATGAGGTTTTTAAAGCACACAGGATTGAGGCTGTTATTCATTTTGCAGGGCTGAAGGCGGTTGGTGAATCAGTCGCACAGCCGCAGCGCTACTACGAGAATAATGTTGCCGGCACCTTGGTATTACTGGATGCAATGGCCGCAGCGGGGGTGAAACAAATTGTTTTCTCTTCGTCTGCAACTGTCTATGGTGACCCTGAGGTTGTGCCGGTGAGTGAAGCTGCGCCTTATCGTCCCGCAAGTCCTTATGGGCGATCAAAGCGTATGGTCGAAGAGCTGCTTTTTGATTTGTATGCGGCCGATCCTGAATGGCGTATCGCAGTACTGCGTTATTTCAATCCAGTTGGCGCTCATCCTTCTGCATTCATTGGCGAGGATCCGAATGGGGTTCCCAACAATTTGATGCCTTATGTGACTCAAGTTGCCATTGGGCAACGCCCGGAACTTTCAATTTTCGGGGATGACTATCCAACCCCTGATGGAACGGGCATCCGCGACTACATTCATGTGGTTGATCTGGCACTGGGTCATCTTGCCGCACTCACTGCCTTGTCTGACGCCCCAACATGTCTGGTAGCAAATTTAGGGACGGGGCAGGGTTACAGCGTCAAGCAGGTCGTTGATGCATTTGAGAAGGCCTCAGGCCAACGCATACCAGTAAAGATTACTGGGCGTCGGGCTGGGGATGTTCCTTGCTACTTTGCTGATCCGAGTTATGCCCGTACGCGACTTGGCTGGACCGCTCAGCGTGGCTTGGACGATATCTGCCGCGATGCTTGGCGCTGGCAGTCTTGGGCCGCTGCCCATCCTGAAGAACTGTAAGCGTGTTCTACGTCAGCCGCCTGCTGGAGTTTTTGATGCTCCCACCGGGCGGCCCTTTGCTGTTGATTCTGCTCGGCTTACTTGGGCGGCGCTACCTACCTCGATTGAGTCGTTGCTTCGTATGGGGCGGCTTACTTGCTGCCTTTCTTGCCGTATGGCCTCCGGCTGTCGATCAATTGCTTGCCCCCCTTGAAAAATGGTCACCGCCGCTGGCATCTTCATCGGTAAAAAATGCTCAGGCTGTTGTGATTCTTGGCGGTGGTGTCCGCCGTCAGGCGCCAGAGTACGACCAAGCAACGGTGAATCGCCTGACATTGGAGCGTCTTCGCTATGGGACAAGGCTGGCGAAGACTTTTGCTCTCCCGGTGTTGGTGAGTGGCGGCGCACCCATGGGTGGCCGACCGGAGGCCGATGCGATGGCCGATGCCATAGCGCAGGACTTTGCGCTCAAACCTCGCTGGGTCGAGGCGCAGTCGATCAACACTGCAGAGAATGCGCGATTCAGTGCCGCAATGCTCAAGCAGGCAGGGATTCGCAAGGTTGTATTGGTGACTCATGCGGCACACATGCATCGCGCCAGCCTCTACTTTGAGCGAGCTGGTTTGGAGGTGGTGCCTGCACCCACAGGCTATTTTGGCCCGCTGAGCAATCCTCAAAGCAAGCTGTCTTATCTCCCAAACCCGGCTGCGGCCTATGCTGGCTGGTTTGCTATGCGCGAGTGGGCTGGCTTGTTCCAGCAGTGGCTAAGTAAATAGCCGGCTCCTATCATCAATATAGTGACAATCAATTTGATCTACGTGCCCTTGCGCGACACAATCGCTCCACCCAATAGTTTTGTACCTCGTTTTTTAACCCCCCAAGGAGATATGCATGTCGTCCCTGATCAATACCCAAGTACAGCCGTTTAAAGCTCAAGCCTTCGTTAACCGCGGTGGCAAAGGCGAGTTCATTGAAGTCTCCGACAAAGACCTGAAGGGCAAGTGGTCGGTTCTGATTTTCATGCCGGCAGCGTTCACCTTCAACTGCCCGACTGAAATTGAAGATGCTGCTGACAACTACGCTGCCTTCCAAAAGGCCGGTGCAGAAGTTTATATCGTCACCACCGACACCCATTTCTCGCACAAGGTGTGGCATGAAACCTCCCCAGCAGTGGGCAAGGCCAAGTTCCCGCTGATCGGCGATGCAACCCACGCCCTGACCAACGCTTTCGGCGTGCATATCGCTGAAGAAGGTCTGGCACTACGCGGCACCTTCATCATCAATCCAGACGGCATCATCAAGACCCTGGAAGTCCATTCCAATGAAATCGCCCGTGATGTGTCGGAAACCCTGCGTAAGCTGACCGCCGCTCAATACACCGCCGCTCACCCAGGTCAAGTGTGCCCGGCCAAGTGGAAGGAAGGCGCTGCCACCCTGGCACCGTCGCTGGATCTGGTTGGCAAGATCTAAGTAATAAGTAGTGATGTAGTCCCCGCCCGCTGCGTGTGCAGTGGGCGGTTCTGAAAGACAAGGGAGATAGAAATGCTTGACGACGCAATCAAGGCCCAACTCAAGGCTTATCTGGAAAAGGTGGTTTATCCCATCGAAATCATTGCCAATGTAGATGGCAGTGAAAAGTCCAATGAAATGCTGGCACTGGTGCAGGACGTCGCTGGACTCTCCGACAAGGTTTCCTTGCGTGAAACCACGGATGGCAGCGTGCGCGCACCGTCCTTTGCCATCAACCGTATCGGTAGCGACATCAAGGTGCGCTTTGCCGGTATTCCGATGGGCCACGAATTCACTTCGCTGATCCTGGCATTGCTCCAGGTCGGCGGTCACCCGTCCAAGGAAGAAGCCGATCTGCTTGAGCAGATCCGTAACCTCGACGGTGAGTACAATTTCGTTACCTACATCTCGCTGACCTGCCACAACTGTCCGGATATCGTGCAGGCACTCAACCTCATGGCTGTGCTGAACCCGAAGGTTAGCCACGTCATGGTGGATGGTGGCATCTTCCAAGACGAAGTTAATGATCTCAAGATCATGGCTGTACCCACGATCTACCTGAATGGACAGCATTTCAGCCAAGGCCGTATGTCGCTTGCTGAAATCGTTGCCAAGCTTGACAGCAACTCGGCCGAGCGCGATGCCGCCAAGCTGTCTGCCAAAGAGGCATTTGATATGCTCGTGGTTGGCGGTGGACCCGCGGGTGCTGCAGCAGCGATTTACGCTGCGCGCAAAGGCATCCGTACCGGCATCGTGGCTGAGCGCTTTGGCGGTCAGGTTGTCGACACCATGGGGATCGAGAACTTTATTTCCATCGATTACACCGAAGGCCCCAAGCTCGTCGCCGCGATGGAAAATCACGTCAAGCTCTATGACGTGGACATCATGAATCTGCAACGCGTTGCTGGCATTGTGCCGGCCGCTAAGGTTGGTGGACTGATTGAGGTCAAGCTGGAAAATGGCGGTGTGCTGAAGTCAAAGTCGGTCATCCTTGCAACAGGTGCACGTTGGCGTGAGCTTGGCGTGCCGGGCGAGCAAGAGTATCGCGGCCATGGTGTTGCATACTGCCCGCACTGTGATGGCCCTTTGTTCAAGGGCAAGCCGGTTGCCGTGGTGGGTGGTGGTAACTCTGGTGTGGAGGCAGCAATCGATCTAGCAGGTATCGTTGGTTCAGTCGTGCTGTTCGAGTTTGCCCCAGACTTGAAGGCTGATGCTGTGCTGCAGAAGAAGCTCTACAGCTTGCCTAACGTCAAGGTCATCAAGAACGCACAGACGACCGAGGTAACCGGTGCTGATGGCAAGGTCAATGGTCTGGTCTACAAAGACCGCGCCACAGGGACTGAGCACAAGGTTGAGCTAGATGGTGTCTTCGTACAGATCGGTTTGTTGCCGAACTCCGGATTCATCAAGGGAACCGTCAATCTGAGCAAGTTTGGCGAAATTGAAGTGGATGCCAAGGGGCAAACCTCGGTGCCAGGTGTATTCGCTGCGGGTGATGTGACGACCGTGCCCTACAAGCAGATTATCATCTCGATGGGCGAGGGCTCCAAGGCTGCACTGGCTGCATTTGATTACCTGATTCGCAGCTCGGTAGAAGATGCAGGGGATGCTGATGAGGCAGTGGAAGCTAAAGCTGCGTAATTATCCACCTAGTCGCCCCAAAACAAAGCCCCGCACATGCGGGGCTTTGTTTTGGGTCTTAATGTGATCTTAATTAGTCGGCGCTGATACTGCAGGCGTTTGTTGTAGCAGTTTCTCACGCGGACCGTCTGCGACGACATGACCGTTGTCGAGTACAACTAAGCGACCTACCGTTTCAATCAAGTGTGGGCTGTGGGTAATCATCAAGACCGTTGCACCCGACACCCCCTGTTTCAGGCGCTGTGCAAACTGGCGTTCACTCTCTGGGTCCAGTCCGGCACTGGGCTCATCCAGTAAGTAAATCTGCCCACTACGTGCAAAGGCGCGGGCGAGGGCGACTTTCTGGCGTTGCCCGCCGGAAAGATTGGTCCCGTAGTCATGCAAGAGCGTACCCAAGGTCAAGCGACCGGCCTGAACTTCCTGATCCAGTCCTGAAATCCATAAGGCCTGCTGAAGCAGCTGTGGATTTTCGGCTTGCAGATTGTCAGCCAGTGAGCCTGCGAAAATGGCGCTGTCCTGGCCCTTGAATACCAACCAATTACAGCGATCCTGAAAATCAATTTCGGCAACATCAGCACCATCAAACAGTACACGGCCGCTGTCACCGCTAATCAAACCAGCCATGCAGCGGAGCAGGGTGGTTTTACCGGCGCCCGGTTTGCCAAGGATGGCAATATGTTCGCCGGGAGCAATAGAGAGTGAGACCTGTGCCAGAACGGGCGGGCGTTCAGGATAGTTTTTTGACAGCTGCAACACTTCAATGCGCCCGCTGGGCTGCGGTAAGGACAAACGTGCTGCGGTGAGCGGCTTGGGTGTGGTCAATCCCTGCTCAAAGCGAGCCGCTGCCCGTTCAAAGTCCTCCCACTTGGCGAGCACCATGAACATGGAGGCTACAGTCGTCAAGCAACGGCTGGCCAGCATGCTGCAGGCAATCAAAGCGCCGATATTGCTGACTTGCCATTCAATCAGATAGGCACCCAGCACCAGTATCGCCACCGTGCTGAAAGGCACGATCACGGCCATGCCGATATTGGCGGTGGTTTGCAGCATACGGCGTCTGGCTTCAATCGTACTGGCTTGATTACCAAGTTCGACCCAGCGACGGCGCAAGTGTTGCTGGCGCGGTGTGGTCTTGAGGAGATCCAATACCGAGAACAAGCTGCCGAGTAAGCCCATCTTGCGCGTCATGGCTTGTTCCGCATCACGGCTTGCGGCGGTCAATAAGCGTTGGACTTCTGCGCTGAAGAGCAGATAAGCACCTGCCAGAACGATAGTCAGCAAGCCCAATGGCCACGCGATCAGTGTAATGACCAGGAGGTAGAACAGCAGGAAAGGAATATCAGCGAGTGCGAGCAAATAAGTCGCCGAAATAAACTCACGCCCAATCGATAAGTCCCGATATTGCGAGAGCAGGGCGGCGAAGCTGGTGGAAAGCTGACTATCGGGTTGTACTAGCCTATGCCACAGGCGGAGATCGTCCCGGTGGGTGAGATCAGCTGCTAGCCGCTCGACGGCCCAAGCACGAATGCCGCGCAGCGCGGCATCGGTGATGATGTAGATGAGCATGCCAATGGCCAATGCCCACAGCGTTGCGAACACGCCGTTGTTGATGATCTTGTTGTACAAGAGCATCGAAAAGAGCGGCAGCAGAATTTGGCCTGCATTGACGATAAAGCTCGCAATGCCCACTTCGGCCCATGCTTCAGTGATTAGCCAACGCAGATAACTCTTGGCCGACTTAGGCAACGTGCTGCGCACATCCTGAGGGACGCGAATAAGCACGCCTGTGGCGGCGTCAAGGCCATCAAGCTTGTACAGTATCCCGACTGGATGACGCTGTCCATCGGCAGACAGGGCTAGCCATTCATCACCCGTTAAGCGAGTAAGCAGGTGAAAGTGCTCATCACTGCGCCGAATCAGCAGCAACTCACCCGGCTGACCGGATAGATGTCGAAAGAGCCCCGCGACATCATCTAGGACATAGTGACGGCTTTCGCAGGGGAGCTGAGTATTGAGCGCATCACCGGCAGCCAGACGATCCCAGATCGCCGGCTTGTGCAGCAAGGTATCGAGGGTTGCACGCAAACGCAGTGTTGATGCAGCGTCCGGCCGGAAGTCTGCGTCAATCAGGTCAAGGACCTGTAATGCACTCAGCCTCAGCAAGCCATCCGCAGTCTGCTCCGTGCTCATGCCGCTTGCCAATGAACGACACCGATTTGTGCATTCGAAGCGTTGAAAATCGTGTAGTCCGTGTTACCGCCGCCCAAACTCGTTGTGGTGAAGTATTGCCCAGCAGTCGATGAGAATGAAAAAGTATCCCCAGTATTCGCAAGGATGGTGAGCTCAGAGGCTGTACCCTGATTCACGATTGCTTGAATATTCGCTGCTGTGAATACCGTCGTGCTGCTGACTCCGTCAGCACGGATATTGAGTGTCTCAATATTGGACAGTAAAGTCGAAAGTGAAGACATGCTGTTTGAGCCTGTGGTCAAACCGCTGATGAAGGCTGTATCGGTACCTGCACCACCATCGACTGCCCCGGGCAAGCTGCTGTTGGAAACGTACAAGGTGTCATTGCCACCCTGAGCACTGATGCTAGCGCCCGATGCTGCAACCAGCGTATCCGCAAAAGCAGAACCAACCAATCCTTCCATGCCAATCAGTAAGTCGCCACCGGCATCACCTGCCGTACCAGCACTACCGGTATTCAAGATGCCGCCACTGGAAGAGGTAAAGGTCACGCCGTTATATGTACCTGCCAGCAGCGAGGCAATCACGCCCGATCCGGCATTCAGGTAGCTTGCCAAGTCAGTGCCAATGCCACCGTTAAGTGTATCGGCACCAGCCATACCTTGTAGGGTGTCGTTACCGTCGCCGCCCAACAAGATGTTCGCAGTTGAGTCACCCACCAAGGTATCTGCATTCGCAGAGCCTGTGATGTTCTCGATAGCAATCAGGTTATCCCCGCCAGCATCACCTGCCGCACCGCCTCCACCATTCAGGATGCCGCCACCAGAGGATGTGAAGGTCACCCCACCATAGGAGCCTGTGGACAGTGATGCAACAACCCCAGCGGCGGCATTGGCATAACTGGCGGTATCAGTCCCGCCACCACCATCCAGCGTATCGCCACCCGCCAGGCCCTCCAGGGTGTCGTTACCTAATCCGCCGGTTAGGGTGTTGGCACCGGCGCTGCCGACCAATGTATCCGCCAATGCAGAGCCAATAATGTTAGTGATGGCGATCAATGTGTCTCCGCCTGCATCACCAGCCGTACCGGAGGTTCCGCCATTCAAAATACCGCTACCTGAAGGACTGAAGACCACACTGTTATAGGTGCCAGCAGACAGTGAAGCCGTTACGCCCACACTTGAGTTTGCGTAACTTGCAGTATCTGTTCCACCACCACCATCGATAGTGTCACCACCTGCGCCACCTTCAATCGTGTTGGCAGCCGTACTCCCCACAAGCGTGTCATTCGAGGATGAGCCAATCAGGTTCTCAATGGAAATGAGCAGATCACCTCCCGCATCGCCAGCGGTACCACTGGTCCCGGTATTGAGGATGCCACCACCTGACGTGGAGAAGGTCACGCCACCAAATATGCCTGTTTGCAGTGAGGCGATGACGCCACCACTGGCGTTGGCATAACTCGCCGTATCAGTACCAGCATTCCCATTCAGCGTATCTGCACCACCCATGCCTTGCAGCACATCGTTGCCGGCACCACCATCCAGGACATTGGCGTTTGCATCGCCAATCAAGGTATCGGCAAACCCTGAACCTGTCAGGTTTTCGATTTGGATAAGTACATCAGCTGAAGCTTGGCCAGCGGTGCCTGTCGATCCACCATTGAGAATGCCGCCGCCTGAACTACTAAAAGTTACGTTACCGCTACCGCCGGCATAGGTCCCCGTAGATAGCGATGCAACAACCGCAGCAGTCGCATTCGCATAGGTGGCGGTATCTGTGCCACCTTGGCCATTCAAGGTATCGCCACCCGCACCGCCTTCCAGCACGTTGTCCGAATCATCGCCAACGAGGGTGTCGTTGAATCCAGAACCAATCATGTTCTCGATACCGGTGAGCACGTCACCGCCAGCATCACCCGCAGTACCTGCAGCCCCACCGTTGCTTACACCACCTGCAACGGTGGTAAAGGTAATGCCGCCAAACGTGCCGGCCTTCAGTGAGCTGATCACACGTGTCCCGGCATTGACGTAGGTAATGGTATCGGTCCCACCGCTACCATCAATGGTGTCAGCGCCAGCGCCCCCTTCGATCGTGTTGTTGCCACTGCTACCGATCAGGGTATCGTTAAGACCCGATCCCCGTAAATCCTGGATATTGATCAGCAGGTCACCTCCAGCATCACCGGCGGTACCACTCGTTCCACCGTTGAGGATGCCGCCACCAGAAGCGGTAAAGGTCACACCGCCATGAGTACCCGTCGCGAGTGAAGTGACAACCCCAGTCGAAGCATTGGCATAGCTTGCGGTGTTAGTCCCAGTGCCACCATCGATCGTATCGGCACCTGCGCGACCTTGGAGGATGTCATTGCCTGCGCCCCCCTGAATGTTGTTGTCATTCGCATCGCCTACAAGGGTGTCGTTATTAGAGGAGCCAACAAGGTTCTGAATACCGATTAACAGATCGCCGGCAGCATCATTGGCAGTACCCGTAGAGCCACCGTTAAGAATGCCGCCACTTGACACCGTGAAAGTGACATTGCCCCCAGCGCCCGCATAAGTACCGGCACTGAGCGATGCCACTACGGCACCGGAACCTGCATAGGATGCGGTGTTGTTGCCATTCCCGCCAATCAAGGTGTCACCGCCACCCAGACCCAGCAAGGTATCGTCTCCATCACCACCTGTTAGGGTGTTGACGGTACTACTACCAATCAGCAGGTCGTTCAGTGCTGAGCCCGTGAGGCTCTCAACACCAATCAAGGTATCACCACCGGCATCGCCGGCAGTCGTGGAATTGCCACCATTCACGATGCCGCCACTGCCGGCCGTGAATGTGACGTTGCCGTTGGCCCCCGCATAGGTACCCGTAGCCAGAGAAGCTACGACCCCTGCAGCGGCATTGGCATAAGTGACCGTATCCGTACCGGCACCTGCATCAATAAAGTCAGCGCCCGCTCCACCTTCGATGAGGTTATTGTTGGTATCGCCACTCAAGGTGTCGTTGAAGCCAGAACCGGTGAGGTTCTGAATGTTGATGAGCGTGTCACCACCGGCATCGCCGGCTGTTCCGCTGGTGCCACCGTTGAGGATGCCACCGCCAGAGGAGGT
>LNDZ01000014.1 GCA_001464495.1 Betaproteobacteria bacterium Ga0074130 | reverse complement strand
CCGGCATTGGCGTAGGAAGCCGTATTGGTGCCCGTGCCACCATCCAGCGTATCGCCACCGGCCATACCTTGCAGCACATCGTCACCACCACCGCCTGAAAGGACATTAGCCGCACTGTCGCCTACCAGTGTGTCGTTGTTGTTGGAACCAGTCAGGTTTTCAATGCTGATGAGCAGATCGCCACCTGCATCGCCTGCAGCACCGCTGGTACCGCCATTAAGGACACCGCCACCGGAGGAGGTGAAGGTCACGCCACCAAAGGTGCCTGCTGAGAGGGAGGCAACGACTGCAGCAACGGATGCGTTATAGCTGACTGTATCCGTGCCAGCACCACCATCAATCACGTTGGCGCTGCTATTACCACTCAAGGTGTCGTTGAAGCCGGAACCGGTGAGGTTCTGAATGTTGATGAGCGTGTCACCACCGGCATCGCCGGCTGTTCCGCTGGTGCCACCGTTGAGGATGCCACCGCCAGAGGAGGT
>LNDZ01000013.1 GCA_001464495.1 Betaproteobacteria bacterium Ga0074130 | reverse complement strand
CCGGCATTGGCGTAGGAAGCCGTATTGGTGCCCGTGCCACCATCCAGCGTATCGCCACCGGCCATACCTTGCAGCACATCGTCACCACCACCGCCTGAGAGGGCGTTGGCTGCGCTGTCGCCCACCAGTGTGTCGTTGTTGTTGGAACCAGTCAGGTTTTCAATGCTGATGAGCAGATCGCCACCTGCATCGCCGGCAGAACCACTGGTACCACCGTTCAGGATGCCTCCACTAAAAGCATTGAATGCAATACCGTTGTACACACCACTACTCAGTGATGCAGTAACGCCGGTAGTCGAATCGGCATAACTAGCTGTGTCATTGCCATTACCACCACGCAGTGTGTCAGCACCTGCAAGACCAATTAGGGTGTCATCACCGTCATTGCCAGACAACACATTGTCAGCCGCGTTGCCCACCAAGGTGTCATTGAAAGAAGAGCCGGTTAGGTTCTCTATGCCAATCAATGTATCGCCAGCCGCATCGGCAACTGCGCCAACGGTGCCACCATTCAGTATGCCACCACCACTCGTGGTGAAGGTAATGCCACCATATGTACCCGCCGTAAGTGCTGCAGTAACGGCTGCCCCTGAGATGCTGTAGCTGGCCGTATCTTGACCGCCGCCGCCGGTGAGCGTGTCCGCACCGGCACCGCCTTCTAGACTGTTGTCATTGGCATCCCCGACCAGTGTGTCATCGAAGGCGGAGCCACGTAGATTCTGAATATTGATCAACAGCTCACCGGCCGCATTGCCAGCGCTTGCTGTATTCCCTGCATTGAGGATGCCCCCACTGGAGGCGCTAAAGCTCACTCCACTGTATGTGCCGGCCGCTAGGGATGAAACAACGCGCGCTGCAGCGTGCTCATAGCTGACCGTATTTGAACCACCACCGCCATCGATAGTGTCGCCGCCACCCATGCCCTCCAGCATGTCATTTCCTGCACCACCATTAATGGTGTTGGCGGTACTGCTGCCAATCAGGGTATCGGCCTGTGCAGAGCCAGTGAGATTTTGAATATTGATCAGTAGGTCGCCGCCAGCATCGCCCGCAGTGCCACTGGTACCCCCATTGAGAATGCCGCCACCCGAGGTGGAGAAGATCACACCACCGAATGTTCCGGCAGACAGCGCAGCCGTGACACCGCTACTGGCCCCAGAGTAGCTAGCCGTATTGGTGCCGGTACCACCATCTAGGGTGTCTGCACCTGCCATGCCTTCTAGAATATCGTTGCCACTACCACCATTGATGGTGTTGTTATTTGCATCACCGACCAAGGTGTCGGCGAAATTGGTCCCGGTCAGATTGCGGATGCCAATGAGAACATCACCCGCCGCATCGCCAGCCTCTGCCGAGGAACCTGAATTCAAGACGCCACTTCCTGAAGAGAGGAAAGTCACACCAGAGAACGTCCCTGTCGATAGTGACGTTATGACGCCGCTACTGCCCGTTGCATAAGTAACGGTATCCACCCCACCTTGACCATCAATGGTGTCCGAGCCCGCGCCACCTTCAATGACATTGTTGCTGCTATTACCAATTAAGGTGTCATTGAATGCAGAGCCTGTCAGATTTTGGATGTTGATCAGCGTGTCGCCACCCGCATCGCCCGCGACTGTGGCATTTGCATCATTACGGATACCGCCGCCACTTGAAGAAAAAGTTGCACCACCAAAACTGCCAGCCGTCAGGGAGGCAATTACGCCGTTTGTTGCCGCTGAGTAGCTGGCAGTATTGTTGCCAATAGCGCCATTCAGTGTGTCGGCACCTGCCATGCCTTGAAGGCTGTCGTCGCCGTCGCCGCCGATAATCGTATTGGCATTGGCATTACCGACCAGAATGTCGTTGAACGCAGAGCCGGTCAGATTCTGGATGTTGATCAGTGTATCGCCACCGGCATCACCCGCGGTCCCGCTGGTGCCACCATTGAGTACGCCTCCCGAGGCCGGCGCAGTGAAGGTCACACTGCCAAAGCTGCCAGTGGAGAGAGAGGCAATGACAGCGGCGCCTGCATGCTCATAGGTTGCGGTATTTGTACCTGTCCCGCCATCAAGGGTGTCACCACCTGCCAAACCTTCAAGCAGATCGTCGCCAGCACCGCCACTGAGGCGATTAACCCCGCTGCTGCCGACCAGAACATCATTGAAGTCTGAGCCGGACAGATTCTGAATATTGGTCAGCAGATCACCTCCCGCATCACCCGCAGTGCCGCTGGTGCCGCCATTCAGAATGCCTGAGCCAGAGGTACTGAATGTGACCCCATTAAATGTACCGGTGCTGAGTGCAGCAGTCACTGCAGCAGTCGCGTCGCTGTATCCGGCAGTATTCGTACCGGTGCCGCCGTCCAGCGTATCTGCACCTACGCCACCGACCAGCAAATCATTGCCACTATTGCCATTCAGCGTGTCGTTTCCTACCCCGCCATAAACCTGATCAGCGCCAGCACCAGCATTGACAGTGTCATCACCGTTACCCGCGTTGATGCGATAGCCGACGCCAAAGGCGGGCAGGGTATAGATTGGTACGCCAGCAGCAGTAGTTTGTTCAAAATCAGCGGCAGTGGTTGCGTCTTGGTACTTGAAATAGACGTTCTTGATAATGTCGAAGTTGAAAACACCCGCCTTACCAATTGCTTCAACATCCATCGCAATCAGCGTATTGGGTGTGGTTCCATCAGCAGCAATGTTGTATCGAACTAAGAGATCAATTCCGTTGGTGATGGTATTGCTATCCAACAACAGCGTCCAAGTATTCGTTGACGTACGGGTTGCCTGTGCGGCGGCAAAGTCGATCCCTGCAACAGCATTTGCAGCGCTATTGATGGTCAGCGTGACGCTGGTGAGGTCTGTGAAGTTCGGGAAATCCAGATGCAGCGTGGTGACCCAAATACCTGTATTGGCACTAAAGCTGGTGTTGTGGTTAATGACATCGTTACCACTGGTCCCATTAATCACCTGATTGGTAGCATGGTCGCCCAGCGCATTAGCCGTTGCGGTTCTGGAACCTACGGGAACCGCTGTGGTACCGCTCGGTTGCAGCTTGTACTGGTCAGCGGTGTAATAACTCGGATTGATCGAGGGAATCCCGACTTGCACACTTTCAACACCTACAACCTTGGTACCTTGACGGAAAGTTGAAGGCACATCAACGCGCAAGGGTTGGATTGGTGCTGCACCTTGGTTGGAACCATCGCCTTCACCTCCATTACGACCAGGAACAGGGGAGGGGGGCGTTAATACTGTCGCTGTTTTAGACGGCGCAGGCGGCGCAAGCTGCTGACTAAGGTTAGGCTGATCCGACGGCGTATCGGATGAGTCACCACTGGGGCGGTTCGAGCGGGTATCAAGTTCATCAGTAATGATGCGAACGTTGCCCGCAGTGACGATCGACGTTTTACCTGCCGACTGCAGGAGCTCGGCGCTCGATACCTTGCTGCCTTGAAAATCGACAATGGGCGCTTTATCGCCGAGCGCATCGAGTGCGCCATTCACGAGCAACAGGTTGGTGCCATCTTCAAAGCGGAGGAGCAAGTCCACATCCGCAATTTCGACAGACTTAAGCTTGCCTTTGGGAAGATTTAGCTTAACCACGCCATCGTTACCGACGATGACACGATCAACCTTGATCGGCTGGCTACGTTGAACTGACGTTTGCGGTTCTGCCATGATGGCCCCCTGTGAAAGCGGAAGTGTTACGGTTTATTAGCAATCTGCTTAAGTGTTTCGAGCTCAGCCTTGTGTTCGTTACGCAGTTGCTCAGACGTTTCCATGTGCAGCTGTTCTAGCTTCATGCCCAGATCGATTTGCAGCGAGGCAACTTGTCTGATTGCGCCCACAACCTCAGTAAAGAGCACACGGCTCTCTTGCGACTTGGTGCGTTCAAGGATTTCACCAAGGATGCGACGATTCTGGCCTGAATCTTCGGTCATACGCGTGATGTAGTCATTGAGCGTAGCCAGCTGCTGGTTCTGACCTTGTGCCGTGCCGCCCAGTTCAGTAAACCGCTCGTTCAGCAGATCAAGGAGACCGGTGCTGCTACGTTCCATAAGTGCATGGGCAAGACCCATTTGACGACCAATACGCTGCAGCTCTGAGCGGAACATGGCGACGGCTTCGCCATGCTCATTGAATACGCGCGCCATTTCGCCACGAGTACGGTTGAGTTGCTCAAACTCTGCTTGCATTGCTTTGTCTTGGCTGCGGAAGTTCTCAGTCAGGCGTTCTTCAATACGGCGGAGCAGATCCAGCTGCTGGTCCATCATTTCCTTGCTCATGCCATCCAGCGAAATGGTGCCAGCGCTACCATCACTGCCGACAATCATAGATCCGCCACCACCCATGGCCTTATCGGCAATATCGCGGGCAGCCAGCTCAATACGCGAGGCCGACATGGTCATGGCACTGCTGACCTTGGATAGCATTTCTGGCAGACGTTCCAGCGCATCTGGCGAATCTGTTAGTTTGACTGCCAAGCCTTCGCCGAGGCGACCAATCAACTGCTGGTTGTTCTGCTCCAGGACTTCATGCGTACGCGCAATCTGGCCGACCATGCGCTGAATCTCAGTGCGGAACTCGTTGATCATTTCCTTATTCTGTTCAGCCACTGCGGTACTCTGGCGCTCAAGCACAGCCTGTTGCGCCTGATTGCCTTGGTTCAAACGATTGTCCAGACCTTCGAGTAACTCCTTGAAGTTGGGCGCATTAGCACCCAGCCCTTGACCGCCATTCACATCTACCAAGGTACGAATGTTGTGATCAAGCCCGGACAGCGAAACGCCAAGCTGGGAGAAAGACACCTCAAGCTCTCGCGTTAAACGATCAATCGAGTTGGTCAGCACCTCGGACATCGTGTCCACCACCTTAGCCAGCGTGGCTGGGCCGGACTTGGCGAGTGCCAGATTCAGATGTTGCGACACTTCTGAACCCAGCAGTGAATGCAGCTCACGAACGCAACCTCGCGAGGCGACCATCATGAAGCCAAGCACAATCGAGCCGAGCAGACCAAACATGGATGCAGAGAAAGCGATGGCCATGCTACTCATCGGGGCCTTCATGCGTGTCACCATATCGCGGAAGACACTAAACAGATCGGCGCTTTCGACGTCAAGCGCACCAAAGGCGCTCACCATATTGCCAATATCATCGAGGGCAGACAGCAGGCCGATAAAGGTGCCAAGCAGCCCCAAGCCAACGAGCAAGCTGGTGAGAAACTGGGGCAGGGCATGGCGAGACTCAAGTCGTGCCTGGGCGCTATGCAGCTCATGCTCAATAGCTGATTGCTCCTGATGGGAGAGGGTGCGGTTCACGCTGGCTGCCATCATGCGCAGCACATAGGCAATGTCGCTATCGTTGGTATTGCTGATGGCCAACAGTCTCTCAGGATTGGCTTCACCGCGCAGCTCCGTGGAGAAGCGATCGAGCAAACGTCCTTCGGTCATGATCCGATGAACGCCCCAGATAATGAGACAACCGCCAAATAACGTGACGACAAAAATGCCGTAGTTGATTTGTGGATGCGGATTCTTGTCAATCGTATGCAGAATCGCATCGAAAAACGTAGCAGCTCCCAGCAGTAGCAGCAAAAAAGGAAGCGACGTGTAGAGGTAATAGATTCTCAGGCGCTTGAACATTGATTTTCCTATACGGTCCGGAAGTTATCTGGGGTCCCTGAATGCAGTATCCGTGAAACGGAGCAGGGGAGAGAGCAAATAAGACATGACAGTGCGTTTGCCGACCACAATGTCGGATTCGGCGGTCATGCCAGGAAGTGGAACGAATTCGTGGTTCTGGCTGGTCAGTGCGGAAATACGAACGCGGTAGAAACGATCACCTTTTTCGTCACTCAATGTATCGGCACTGACCTCTTCAACTTGGCCTTTCAACGTGCCGTAGGTGGCATAGTCAAAGGCGCCAAAACGAATGCGCGCATGCTGGCCGCTATGTAGGTTAGCGCGATCATTCGGCCGTACGCGTCCTTCGATGATGATGGTTTCGTTCACGGGTGTGATTTCAAGCAGGATTTCGCCCGGCTTAACGACCCCGCCGACCGTACTGATTGCCACCCGATTTACGTAGCCAGATACCGGCGCAGTGACTTCATTACGGGCGAGGCGGTCGGAGCCGGCGGTAAATTCATATTGTGACTTTTCCAGATCGGTACGCACTTGCGTCAGCTCGGCACTTGCTTCGGCGCGGAACTTGGCTTCTTGTTCGGCAATGCGCGATTCGGTTTCGGAGACGGCGGCGCGCAAACGTGGAATCGAGGTTTCGGTATCCCCCAACTGAGACAGCAAGCGCTGCACACGGCCTTGGGTTTCAAGTAGTTCCAGTTGTGACGCAGCCCCGTTCTTACGCAAGTTTTCAATCACAGCAGCCTGTTTGCGACTCAACTCCAACTCGGCATTCAGGTTCTTGCGGCGGTTTTCAGCCTCTACTATCTCGCTGCGCTTCTGCTGATTCTGTCCTTTCAGCACAGCCGCTTCCTGCATCTTGCGTGCGAGGCGTGCCCTGAAAGCGGCCTCTTCAGCACGCTTGACTTCGACATCATCAAAGCCTTCAGGGAATGCAATCTCGTCCTTGCCTTCGGCTTCCGCCGTTAAGCGCGCCTCGCGGCCCCGCAGCGCCATCAGGCGTGAGGTCTCTTGCCCGAGATCCGAGCGTGCTTTGACGTCAGCCATGGTCATGAGTATCTGGCCGCTTTCGACCATTTGCCCCTCACGCACGTTGATGGACTTGATAATGCCGCCCTCCAGGTGCTGCACGATCTGCGCCCGGCCTGCCGGCACAACCCGCCCCTCGGCACGCACGATCACATCGATACGCACCAGACTCGCCCACAGAATCCCAATCACCACAAATGCCGACAGGACGCAGACGAAGGTGCGTGCTGGACCCCATTGCTCGACAGTGGCTAATGCCACTTGCAGCCTTGGCGCCCAATACGTTCTCGCCTGCGTTTGCCAGGCGAGAAGGCGGGCTTTTATGCGCTGGAAATTTACTGCGCCCACACATTGACCCGTCCGCTATCGCCGCCATTCTTAACTTCCGGCAGTGCAATATTGATACGTTCTGGGGCCAGCCCCATTTCAATCAACAAATTACGTACGGCCATCGCACGATAGAACGCGAGGCGCTTGGTTTCAGAGAAGCCAAGCGGTACCTGCACCTCTACCTTGGCACTTCCTGCCGATTTGATCGGGGCTAGAGCCTCCTTGGCCTTGGCTGCCTCACTTGTACTCAATGCAACTGCATCCGCAGAGAAAACAATCACAATGCCACCCATACGTGGCTGGATTGACTGGATTTCTTTCTCCGGCTCTGACGCCTTTTCTGTCGCTGGCAATACCTTGGCAGGTTGAGAGACTAGGCCTTCGCCAGAGGACTTATCGTCAGCTGCCTTGGATTTGTTGGCAGTTGCAGGGGACTGAGTAGCCGTCTGCACTGCCGCCGCTTTGACCTGCTCAAGTTCCTTCTTCAGCGCTTTTACCTGCGCCTCAAGTGCGGACTTTTCTTCGCTGTCAATGATGCCCTTAGCAGCATCTTTGGGGCCAACCTGAACCATTTCTGTCTGTGCGCCCTTAATTTTTTGGGTGCCTGCCATCTGACGTCGCCCCAGCTCAAGCGCAAAGAGGAAGACTGCAATCGTGAGGATCGCGACAACAAAAAGCAGATTGAGGACAAGGTTGGAAATGGCATCCACGTACCCTGGCCAGAAAGTGTCGTTATCGCTCGATGAACCAGACATGAGTATTCCTTAATCAGGCCCCGCCGGGCTTGCCGACCAGTGCGGGTTGTAGGCTAGTCTCAGCCTTGCCTGGGGCTGGCAGCTTGCCAATCAGACGTGAAATTTGCGCGAGAGAAAGAATTTCAATGGCATGAAGATTGATCAGTCTGGCACGTGCCTGCTGCACCCGATCCAGCACGTCGAGCAGATCCAGTAGCGACTGATTGCCGGAAAGCATGCGTTGCGTCATTGAACGTGCCGCCGAATAAATCGCCCCCCATTCACGATAACCTGCCGCGAGACGGGCCCTCGTAGATTCGAGCGTGGCGTATTGAGCCGATAGGGTTTGCTTAAGACGACGTTGCTGATCATCTAAGCGCCAGGCAATCTCGAGCCGACGTTCCTGTTTTTCACGCAGGTTAAAGTAGTCGCTGGAGCCATTGAGGATGTTCCAGTTCATGACCACCATGGCGCGTTGATCGTGCTGCAGGCCAGTGGGGCCACCAGCATTAGTAACCTTGGAGTCACTCAGTTCGAAATCGACACGTGGCAGGTAGCGGGCACGGGCGGCCATAATGTCTTTTTCTGCCGCCTCCATTTCCGCTTTGAGGGCGCGCAGCTCAGGATTGTTTTCCAGCGATTGATTTACACCCTCATCGTACGTCGTTGGGACCTCATCGCTGGCTTCCTGACGACGGGGCAAGCGCATGGTTTTTGGCGCAAGGTTGGTGAGACGTACGAAGTCGATAATCGAGGCAGCGTAGGCCGCTTCTTGCTCAAGGCGCGCAGACTTTGCTGTCAAACTCCGCGCACGTACCCGCTCCATATCGGCCTCGCTGGAGGCGCCGGCATTGGCCCGTTGGGAAATGTAATTGAGCAGTAGATTCATCTGCTGCTCATATTCCTTATATAGGTCAGTCAAAAGCAGAGTGGTTGAGACATTCAGATAAGCTTGAATAGTTGAAACATAGGTGTCACCCTCGCTGCCTCTAAGCGCCCCCTCACGCGAGTCAACTAGAGCGTCACGGCGTTGCCAGTCAAGAAATGAGGGGGCGTCGAAGAGCGGTTGGCGCAGAAATATGATTTCGTCTTTGCGCATGTGTCGATCGCGCAACTTCGCTCTCCCGGTCACGGGGTCTAGAACCGAGGCTGGGGAGGAGGTCTCATCACCCCGACCGTTACGCAGCGCAAGTGAAGGCAGTAAAAGCCCACGCGCTTGTCGTGACTGAAATTCGGCTTGGTCCCTGCGTGACTGCGCAATCTTAATTTCGCGGCTAAATTCACTTGCCTCACGGATAGCTTGTGTCAGTGTGAGTTGTTCAACAGGCACAGCATCAATGAATTTACTGAGCGAATCCGGCATCGCAATATCGATAATCGACTTGCCACCGATTACATCGAGATTGCCGTTTTCCATGGACAACGTTGCAGGCAAGTTACCTAGCAACAGAGCGTTGTCATCTTCGTTGACGCGCTTGAAAGCGCTAATCCAGCCCGTGGAGTTGGAGATTAATTGGTCTGGTTTGCCTATTTGGCTGCTCGACCTTTCCCCAGTCGCTTTTTTTGCCGCCTTCCGCTGAGTTAATGCCGCTGTAGGCATTCCCTCGGTCGGGCTGGTAATGGCGAGCTCCGTCGAGTGGGTAAATGCTGTTGCGACCGGTACATAGGCCAAACCTGCCAGACAGATTAAAAGCCGACGTAACGTATGTTGTTTAGCGGTGGTCAAGCGACTTCTCAAAGGGAATAGGTAATAATCAGCGTTGAAACGTCGGTATGCAACCAATGCTCCGGAGTTGCACGCGAATTTTTGATAAAGCGATTTGTATCATTTTTTACAATTAACAGATCAGTTTATCTTACAACCAGAGCCTGCAAGGGAATATCTGTTAATAAGGCAAGAAACAGGCCCTAATAACCAGCAACTAAGGATTACCACTTGGTTCAGTTCGACACAATAACAACAATTTTCAAGCGATTTTCATGCCACCAATGACTGATATCGACTTCATGAGTATCGCCCTAGACCTTGCGCGCACCGCAGGCAGCCTCGGCGAAGTGCCGGTGGGTGCGGTTGTTGTGAAGGATGGTGAAATCGTGGGCCGAGGCTATAACCAGCCCATTGGCAAGCACGACCCCACCGCTCATGCGGAAGTCATGGCCTTGCGAGACGCAGCCCAGAAGCTAGGTAATTACCGGCTGCCCGGCTGCACGCTGTATGTCACCCTTGAGCCTTGTGCAATGTGCAGTGGCGCCATCATGCATGCGCGCATTGGTCGTGTCGTCTTTGGCGCGACAGATCCCAAAACTGGCGTGGCTGGCAGTGTCATCAATCTCTATACCGAAGCACGCCTCAACCACCACGCCAGTATCGAAGGCGGCTTGATGGCAGGTGAATGTGGCAGTTTGTTGTCATCGTTTTTTGCTGCCCGTCGCAACAAAACGGCAACTGCCTGAAAGAGCATTAGTGCATGCATATCCGCATCAGCCTACCTGCCCAAACCCTTGAATTAATAGCATCTGACGGCATGTTGATGCGCCGTTATGCAGTCTCGACGGCCCAAAATGGGGCAGGGGAAATGTTTGGAAGCGAATGTACGCCAACGGGCCGACATATCATCCGTGCCAAGATTGGTGGCGACATGCCGCCCTACACGGTGTTCAAAGGTCGACGCCCGAATGGCCAAATCTGGACACCCGAGATAGACGATCCCAAACGCGATTGGATTCTCAGCCGCATTTTGTGGCTCTCCGGTACCGAGCGTGGCATCAACCGCCTCGGACAGGTCGACACCATGCGTCGTTACATTTACATCCACGGATGCCCCGACAGCATGCCCATGGGGGTGCCCGCCTCGCATGGCTGCGTGCGCATGCGCAATGAAGATGTGATCGAGCTGTTCGATCTCGTCCCGGCTTACACCCCGGTGAGCATTGTTGAGTTCTCGATTGAGGACAATAACTGGAGCGAGCTGCAGGCGGCAGCACGCCCGATCCGCCAAGCCGTTTTTGTACGAGAACAGCACGTGCCGGAAGAGATGGAATGGGATGGCTACGATGCGCCCAGCCGCCATGTGATCGCCCGCAATGCGGCTGGCTTGCCAATTGGCACAGGGCGCTTGTTGCCCGATGGTCATATCGGCCGTATGTCCGTACTACCTGAATGGCGCTGCCATGAAGTAGGGAGTGCACTGCTTGAGCGCCTGCTGCAACTGGCTAAGGCATCACGCAAAACTCAACTTGAACTGCATGCACAAACCCATGCAAGCCACTTCTACAGCCGTTACGGATTTACTGCCGTAGGCGCGGAATTTATGGAAGCCGGCATTCCACACGTGCGCATGATTCGCACCCTTTGACGCCAGTTTCGCGTCAAGCACACCATGCAAATCTTCCCGCACAAGCCTTTTTCTGCCGCCTGTGAGCGCAACCGTGATCCAATTCTCGAGGTTTTGAAGGTGCATTTTGCTGACCGGCAGCGAGTACTTGAAGTGGGCAGTGGTACAGGGCAACACGCAGTCCACTTCGCCGCGGCCATGCCTCATCTTGTGTGGCAAAGCGCTGATCGGGCGGACTATCTACCGGGTATACAGCAATGGCTGGCTGAAGCTGGTTTGCCAAATACGCCAGCGCCACTCACGCTTGACGTCAATGATGCATGGGCGGCCCCTGCGACGCGCTTCGATGCCATTTTCAGCGCGAATACCTTGCACATCATGGGGTGGTCGGAGGTTGAGCGCTTCTTTGCCCAATTACCCATCATGCTGGCAGCCAATGCAGTTTTGGCTATTTACGGACCGTTTAACTACGGCGGACGTTTCAGCAGTGAGAGCAATGCCGCTTTCGATGCGGCGCTGAGAGCGGATAACCCCAAGCGCGGAATACGCGATTTTGAGGCAGTGGATGCGCTGGCAAAGGGCATTGGCTTTACCTTGATTCAGGATTACGCCATGCCCGCAAATAATCGCTGTCTGGTCTGGGGTCGCAGCTAAAACGTCATCTACACCAATCAATCCAAAGTGAATTGGCGCAGCGGGCCATCCGGCAGGCCACCCTCAGCCCATGTCTGCTCTGCAAAGTCGAGTTTGCTACCGTTATTGTTATTGGCCGCGAACCGAATCACCGCCGAGCTGCGCGTCCCGTAGCCTGGCGTTTTTACGAAGATGGCTGATAACTCTCGCTCCCGCGCCAGACTGACACCAGTGCTGGGCAGCACCTCGTCTGGATGCTGGCGGTCATCCTGAAGCAGGGCAAACAGCTGCGTCGGTACAGGCATCGCGTTATGAAATGCCGCTTTCGCTGTCACTAACTTTGGCCAAGGTGTATCCAGCAAATGATTCGAAACTGCATGGATACCCGGCGCAAGCTGGCGAGTCTGCCCACTCACATTACTGTGCCACCACAGTTCGCGCGCGTCGGCCACCAGCAGATTAAAACCATTACAGGCCTGCGCGTCAGGTTCGATACGGCGTAAATAATCACCGGGGCGCTCGGTGCCGCGCAGAAAGTCCGCCACCAATTGCCCGCGTGAAGGGGCATTGGGATTCACGCGGGCAGGGTCACGGTAGTTGGTAATCGCCGCAAAGCGGCCGTTGCGGGTGATCCCCAGCCACGTGCCACCTGCTTGCAGGTCGCGACCTGCAAGTACCTCAGGGCTGTCGTCCCACCACGCTAATGGTGCGGTTGGACGGGAAAAGTATTCGTCCCGGTTGGCAGCAACGACCAGCGGGTAGGCTGGATCGACCTGCCATCCCAGCACGATCAGGCACATCAGCTATTGGCGTAGGGCAGGGGCAAGAAGTTCAGGCGCGGGCCGGACGGGCTGCCCAGATGCACTTCGCCGGCTTCGACAGTGCTGGCTTGCAACACCACTAACGCTTCACTTGCAGCGGTACTCGTCTGTGCAGCGATGACGACGTTGCCGCAACTTTGTTCGCCCGTTTCTGGCGCATAAAGATCGGCACCTGCAGTGGTGACTGCATCAACGCTGACGCGATACATGCGGCGCTTGATCTTGCCCAGGTATTGGGTGCGCGCCACAATTTCCTGACCGGGATAACAGCCCTTTTTGAAACTGACACCACCGACGGCCTCGAAATTGACCATCTGCGGGATGAACTGTTCCTGGGTCGCGGCGACGACGCGCGGCAGGCCATCGGCAATATCCCTCAGGCGCCAGGCGTTAAGGCCGGCTGGCGTGGCGTGTTGTTTAAGCACGGGCCAGGCAGCTTGTGCTGCGGCCAGATCGAGGGCCAATACGTAGCGATCTTGGGCCACAGCAATCACCTGACCACCGGGGATGGTAGTCGTTTTGTTCAACTCCGGCGCGCTTGCGCCAAGTGCCTGCAACGCCGCAGCGGCTTGCGGTCCCGCCAGCCCGATCAGCACACGATCGGCTCCATCGTGCAACTTGGCTTTTCTGCGGAGGATGTACATCGAGAGCTTTTTCAGCATGGCCGGCTGAATATCGGCAGCCAATTGCAGCCACAGATCCGGGCCTTCATGCCAGATCTGGAAGCTGGCTAGCAAGCGGCCCTTAGGTGTGCAGAAACCCGCATATCGGACGCCATCAGCAGGAATGCCCGTGACATCGTTGGTCATCAGGTTATGTAGAAAGGCGGCGTTATCTTCGCCGGTGGCGCGAATCAAGGCGCTATCGACGAGCGGGCTGATCAGGGTAGGCGCCTTGGCTTCGGCCACGAGATTGCCGCAGTGTTCAAAGTCGTCAGCAAAGCCTTGCTGCGAGAGAAAATCATGCCATTCTTGGTTCATTGTTCCGGGACCGACGTTGGGGTTGGGCTATTATAGCTGGCTGCAAAACCGCGCCTTTCAAGTCCTTCGGCGACAGATTCGTTACACACTTGCTTACTCACTCAATGCGCTTGCTCAAACGCCTGTTCATGCTGTGTTTTTTTCTGGCCATTTTGGCGGCCAGCCTGCTGGCTTGGTTTGCTGCTATGCCGTTGCAGCTCAAAAGCACGCCTCTCGATTTCACAATCGAGTCCGGCATGAGCCTCAAAAAAGCCGCAACGGTGATGGAATCTGCCGGTGTGGGCTTTCAAGACTGGCAGTTTCACCTATTTGCCCGTGCATTACGACAGGCCTCGGCCATCAAGGCCGGTAGTTATGAGGTGGAAGCGGGGATTACGCCGTGGCAATTGCTACAAAAGTTAACCCGCGGCGATGTCAGTCAAGGCGAATTACTACTGGTTGAAGGCAAGACCTTCCGCCAGTTGCGGGCAGCACTGGATGCTCACCCTGATCTTCGCCATGACACGGCGGGAATGAGCGATACCGAGATACTTCAGCGGATCGGCGCTACAGAAGTGCATCCTGAAGGCATGTTCATGCCCGATACCTATTTGTTTAATAAGAACAGCAGTGACGTAGATGTGCTGCGCCGCGCTTATAAGGCCATGCAAACGCGCTTTACCCGCGAATGGGAAAACCGCGATTTGTCTCTGCCCTACAAGTCACCGTATGAGGCGCTGATCATGGCGTCCATCGTGGAGAAAGAAACCGGCCGGCCAAGCGACCGCCCAATGGTGGCATCGGTATTCGTCAATCGCCTGCGCATCGGCATGCTGCTGCAAACCGATCCGACCGTGATCTACGGCATGGGCGAGCGTTATGCCGGCAATATCCGCAAGTCTGATCTAACAACGGACACGCCATACAACACCTACACGCGGACCGGCTTGCCGCCCACCCCGATTGCCATGCCAGGGATTGCCGCAATACAAGCAGCCCTAAATCCACCCAAGAGCGACAAACTGTTCTTTGTGGCGAGGGGCGATGGCAGCAGCGAGTTTTCCCGCACCCTCGACGAGCATAATCGAGCGGTTGCCAAGTACATCTTGAAAAAAGGCGGTTGATTTGAAAGGCAAGTTCATCACGTTCGAAGGTATTGATGGCGCAGGCAAAAGCTCGCAACACGCTTGGGCCGTCGAACATCTGCGCAGCAAGGGTATCGATGTGGTTTCCACGCGCGAACCGGGTGGCACGCCACTCGGCGAGAAGCTGCGCGGCCTGCTGTTGAGCGAATCCATGCATCTGGAAACCGAGGCGCTGCTGATGTTTGCGGCACGACGCGAGCATCTGGCGCAGGTCATTCTGCCGGCGCTGTCGCGCGGGGCGTGGGTGCTGTCAGACCGATTTACGGATGCCAGCTTTGCCTATCAGGGCGGGGGCAGAGGCCTTGAGCTTGCCAAGCTGCAACAGCTGGAAAACTGGGTGCAGGGCACCGGTAGTGATGCCATCCAGCCAGACTTAACCTTTATTTTTGACCTCCCAGTCGCGCAGGCCCAAGAACGGCGCAATGGCACGGGGACAGCCCCTGATCGCTTCGAGCAGGAGAAACTCGATTTTCACGAGCGTGTTCGTTCAGCCTACCTGGCTCGTGCTGCTGAGTTTGCCCACAGAATCCGTGTGATTGATGCTCGCCACACAGTGGCCGATATCAATAATTTACTTGAGAAAGAAATTGCAAGTCTCTGTTAATAAAATATATGAGTGGAACATTCCACTCTGGAATAGCCTGACCGAACGGCTTGAGTCCTTATCGCATGGGCTGCTCTTCACTGGCGTTGCCGGCGTGGGCAAGGTGCAGTTTGCCGAGCAGTTTGCCGCGTGGTTATTGTGCGAGAGCGCCAGCAAGGGAACAGCCACATCCGCCTGTGGTCACTGCACATCGTGTCAGTTATTGTCCAGCGGCAATCATCCCGATATTCGCCTGCTCACCTTGGATGAAGAAACCGAGGAAGAAGAGGGCGCAGAGAAAAGCAGCAAGACTAAGAAGCCTTCCACCCAGATCAAGATCGATCAGGTGCGCGCACTGGAAGACTTTGTGTTCGTCGGCAGCCACCGCAGTGGTGCCCGGATTGTGCTGATCCATCCGGCGGAAGCCATGAACCTTGCGGCCGCCAATTCACTTCTTAAAATGCTTGAAGAACCACCGCCAAATGTATATTTCATATTGGTTTCTTCAAATATTAGGCGTCTGTTGCCAACCCTTTTAAGTCGCTGCCGAAAGGTGGTTTTCGGCATGCCCAAACACGAGGAAGCGATTGCCTGGCTGAAGTCCGAAGGCGTCAAAAATGCAGAAAAACTCCTGCCTTTGGTCGGTGGCGCACCACTGGCGGCGGTGGAGTGGGCGACTGCCGGGCTCGATAGCCAATACGCACAAGCAGCCGAGTCTTTTGCTGATACCAAGACCGATGTGGTTACCTTGGCCGGAAAGTGGCTGAGTACCTTGTCCGGCAAAAGTGGCGCGTGGCGCGCTGAACACCTGACGGATGCACTGCAGAAGTGGCTGTATGACTTGCAGCGCGTGCAGCTGGGCGAACCGCCACGCTATTTCGCCAGTGCCGCACTCACCCTGCAAAGTATGGCTAAGCAGGCCAGCCCGAGCCGCTTGGCGCGTGGCTATGCGGACGTGAGCAAGATCCGCTCGACCGTGAATCACCCGCTGAATGCCCAATTAATGCTTGAAGACATGGCGGGGCGTTACCTTGCGGCAGTTGCGCCTCAACAGCGATAAGGCAAGCTACCTCCCCTTGTTTATCCTCTCGCACAGGAACAAAATACGATTCATCCGCATCAGCCGCTGCTGAAGTTCTAGACACCATGCCTCAACTGATTGATTCCCACTGCCACCTCAACTTCCCCGACTTGGCGGTACGCACGCCGGAAATCCTTGCCAACATGGAAAAGGCCGGGGTGGGACATGCGCTCTGCATCAGCGTCACGCTGGAAAAATTTCCCGAAGTGCTGGCGCTCGCCGAGCAGCATGACAACCTGTATGCCACTGTTGGGGTGCACCCCGATTACGAAGCCGGCGTGGTGGATGCGGATAATCCAGACGATGTGCCGCTGGTGGAGCCCGATGTGGATACCTTAGTGCGCTTGGGCGAGCATCCCAAAGTCATCGCGGTGGGTGAAACCGGCCTTGATTACTACCGACTGACCGGAGATCTGGAATGGCAGCGAGAGCGTTTCCGTACGCATATCCGCGCCGCGAAAATTCTTAAGAAGCCGCTGATCATCCACACCCGTTCAGCGGCAGATGACACTTTGCGCATCCTGAAAGAAGAAGAGGCAGGGGAGGTCGGCGGCATCTTTCATTGCTTTACCGAATCTTGGGAAGTTGCCCAAGCGGCTGTGGATCTAGGTTTCCACTTATCCTTTTCGGGCATTGTGACCTTCAAGAATGCTGTCGGCCTGAAAGACGTCGCCGCCAAAGCACCACTGGACCGCATACTGGTCGAAACCGACTCCCCTTATTTGGCGCCGGTGCCGTATCGCGGCAAGACCAACGAGCCCGCTTACGTGCAATTTGTCGCCAATGAACTGGCTCAGCTGCGCGGCATTTCCGCGGCAGCCGTTGCCGAAGCAACCACTCGTAATTTCTTCCGCCTCTTCCCCAGCGTACACCCATGAAAACAACTTTCCGCGCCCTGATCGTCGGTTTCACCCTTGCTGCCAGCAGTGCGACGGTGTTGGCCGGCGCCTATGACGATCTCATTGCCGCCGTGTATCGCGACGACACGGACACTGTCATTAATCTCGTCAACCGTGGCATGGACGTGAATAGCGTCGATCCCGCCGGGAATACGCTGCTCCACGTGGCTGCGCGCAATGGCAATGTGCGCTTGCTAGAGATACTGCTCAAGGGCAAGGCCAATCCAAATGCCCGTAACCGTGTGGGCGATAGTCCGCTGATGCTTGCTGCTTACAACGGCAAACTGCCGGCCATGGACTTTCTGCTAACGGCCGGCGCGGAGCTCAACCACACAGGCTGGACACCCTTGCACTACGCGGTATTTGCCGAACAGGCTGAGATGGTTAGCTATCTGCTGCGTAAGGGTGCAAACGTGGATGCCCGCGCACCCAATGAACAAACCGCACTGATGCTAGCGGCCAAGAATGGCAATCTGGCCATCGTCAAACTGCTGATCAATTCGAAGGCCGATGCCACACTGGTCGATCAACACGGCAATTCCCCGCTGACATTGGCGCAGAAGAACAACAATACCGAGCTGACCAAATTGTTCGAGCTCATCAAAGCAGAGAAACCAGTTGCCACGACCCCTGAGGCACCAAAGCTTGAAGCCCCTAAAGGCGATGTCCAAAAAGGTGACGCCACTAAAGCCGAGGCAAGCAAGATTGAGCCAGTAAAGGTTGAGCCTACAAAATCTCAATCCTCAAAGGCCGATGCAAACAAGCCGGCAGAGGTGATTAAGCCTGATGAAGCAAAGACGGCCCCGACGAAGCCCCAGGAAAGCGGTGAGTATGTCTCGCCCCCATTCCAGACCGAAGCAGCAACAGCAAAATAAGGGATTAGTTTTTTGTGGGTGAAGGGGCAGGGGGCGGGTTGCTTACTGACTGATTGGCAACCATCTGATAAATCGCCCCTTGCGGTGAACGGCATTCGCCCACGAGGCGACGCCCTTCAAAGAGAAACTCGCAATTGAGTCTGTCGCCCTCAGCATTTTGCATATGCGCGCGGCCATTGTTATTGCTAATCACCGTCCAGCGCTCGATCGGGTACGCCCCATAACCACCATACCCGTAGCGACCATAACCACCGAAGCCCATGCCAAAACCAAAGTCGGTGGAGCGTGCGGTGCTCGACGAAATGACGTAGAAGCCGGTATAGACCTTATCGGCAATCCGTACCTCAATGCTGCTGTCGGCTTGTTTGAACAGACCTCGATGGGCGATGTTTGACTTGTCGACCAGATCAAAGGGTAATGGTTGGGGTGATGTCGTTGCGCAGGCTGATAAAAGTAGCCAAGCAGTAAGGGGGAGAAGCAGGCGGGTAGTGCAGGGCATGATCAACTCCTGAAACTGGTCACTCTGAGTAGTTGCCAGTTTGGCACCCGCCGCTCTGCTTTAGTTCCACTTTTACGTTTGCTTACGCCCTTACTGGATCGCGTATCAACCGGTCAATTTCAATTGCGGTGCCACCTTTTTGTTTTCCTGCATCCTAAGCGTCAGCTCAAATGTAGTGCCTGTATCAGCAAGATTTAGCTGATACAACTCACCTAGCCACAATAAGTGGGCATGAATCGTTGATCCATTTTGAGGTGCCCTTTTCAGCGGTTGGGCTAGATGCACATTCGAGCCAGCCCTTCTTCTCCGTTGCATTCAAAACGCCTGAAGGCACCCAGCAATACTTTCAACTCGACCGTCTTGGCTTCTGGCCTTGATATAGCGGGGGAGTACTTCCTGCGCCATATTTTCTAGCACGGTTATAGATGGGCATTGGACAACCTTGGATGCCTGTAGAGCCTAATTAAAATAAGAGGAAGGGCGACATATCGCTTGTCAGAAAAGAAAACTCCAGTGCAAGCTTCTTGAACACGCTCAAACTGCAGCGCAAAACAATTCGGTCCCTGTTGAAAATGGGTGAATTAACTGAATGCTTACGTCTTACGTAAATCGCTATGCAATATGTGCCATTTTTGCTTTATCAACGCTCAAAATGCGCGAAGCGTCCTAAAGGTGGGGCTATTTCACCAAAGCCACTGCTACGTTGGCCTGGGTCAATACACCTTGAGATACCGAACCCATGATCGAGGCAGACACCGGGCTCAAACCCCGTGTGCCCATGACAACCAGTTCGCATGCCAGCTCTATGGCGAGCTGGCCAATGGCCTGATCTGGCGTATCGCTGGTTGACGCATGCTCGTGAATCTCAAGGCCTCGGGTTTGCATAAGTTTGCGCGGCGCCGCCATGGAAGCGTTGGCATCATTATCTGCCCAATAATCGAGCAAATGCTGGCGCGTGCTCAGCAGGGCCTCGGCAAGCGTTAACGTGGGCCGAACGTGCACCGCGTGCAATTCGCCCCCGGATTGCTGAACCAGCTTTGCTGCAAAGTCGGCTGCTCGAAGCGCATTGGGAAAACGATCTAATGCTAGCAAAACCTTCAGTGGTCGATCGCCGTCTGTGCGTATTGGCGCGGCAACCGGCGTGTTTTCTCCCACCACGATGACGGGCACCTGCGCGTGTTGCACCAATTTGGAGGAGACGGAGCCGAGCAAGGCCGCACGCAGCGCCCCCTGGCCGCGCCGCCCGACCACGAGCGCATCGGCACCTAGGCTATGGGCGTGAGACAGAAGGGTATCAACGGCATTGCCTATGCTGGTTTGCGTGATGTGAGCCACGCCAGCGCTTTCAAGCAGGTCTGATATCTTAGCCAAAGCCAAATCGGCCTCTTGTTCTCGTTCGTCAAGGCTTACATGAGCTGGGGCTAAGGCACTAACTTCACCTACCATCAATGGGTGCAGGACATACAGGGCCGTGCATCGCAGCGCAAGATGCGTTTGCGCTAGCGTGGCGAGCCACTGCGCTGCGCGGGTGGATGACTCTGAGCCGTCTACAGCCAGTAAAAAGTGCATGGCTTGGGGGGGCGTTGATGCGTTCGTTTGCTTGATCATAGGGTGATCCTAGGGCTTTGGCGCAGCGGCTGATTTGATGCAAGTCAAGCACGGAGGAAACATCTGCCCAAGCTTGCATATTCTCCTCTACCCTTGCGCGCTTGTATTCAAATCAGACGGCACCACGCTTTTCGTGCGGGTGCCTCTGAATGTCTTAACCATTTGGTTTTCAGGCGTAGATCACATAACCAATCGCGCTAGTGCTTGGGTTCACCATTTTGGTGATTGCTGGTGCCCGCTATTACACGGCACATAATAGATGAATAATGTGTATTATTGTCAAATCATAGTTTCATTTATCCATCTGATTTAAAAGAAGAAAAAAATTTAGCGGGGCGGATTTTTGCAAATGAAACCGCTAAACGCTTAGACAGCGCAAAACTCCTGCGTATGTCGTAAATTCCATTACAGCAGCAAAAGTGCTGCTGTGTCAAATCGCTTGTCCTGCAAGGTTTTGCGGGATTTGCCCATATTGCCAGCCTGTGATTTTTTCCGCAGAGTTCGCCCAACTTCACAGGAGGCGAACCCATGGCAGCTACCCAGCACGGATTGCAGAAACTTGCGGAATGTCGCGCCATCGTTGGCGGCTACCGCGACCCCTTTGCGCAGAAGTGGGCAACGTCATCGCCTCATGAACGCTTGATGCTATTGCGCGTGGCACGGCTGCGCGAGGATTTGGCCGGGCGTACATGGGAGGCATTGGCAGACGAAACCCGGACGGCGATCAAGACGCGGGCACGTGATCTGCGGGACTGGCTGAACAAGGTTTGCGCAGCGTGAGAGTTCGCAAAATGTTGAAACTACTGGCTTGCTTGTGGCGTGGGCATCAGCCTAGCCAGTGGGTGTGGATAAAGGTTTACCGGGGCCGAAAGTTAAAAAAGTTCGGCTATTGGTGTGATCGATGCGGGCGGCGTGTATGAAAGCATCCGCCACAACGCACGCTAGGCAGCGGCACGGTTGGGAAGTTGCCGCCATGTCGGCTATCCCTGACGTATGGCGCCCGCGTGTGCGGCAGATGCACGAGCGGCAGCGGGCCGCGTCTGGCTGGTTTGGTGCGCAGGCGTGGCTTGAGAGTATGGCCGACAAGCTGGCAGCAATCAAAGTGCCTGTCAGTTTGTCGGATTCTGAGCTCTGCGACTTGGCCGAGCGCCGGGCGCGTGAGTGCATGGGCTTGCCGGGGGTGGCGGCTGGCGATTTGGCTATGGCGCGGGGGCGCATGGCTGAATTCTGTCGGCGCTGGGGGGTGGAGCCGCCCCCGGTCAAGATCAATGCAGACGGTGTGCTGGTCGGTGTGACTGATCTAGGCGCGGTGCGGCGCATGACGTGCCCGCAATGGTGGCGGCGGCGCTTGCGGGTACAGCAGGCGCGGGCGCTTGAGCAGGGCTTTATCAGCCTTGGCCTAGTGCATCGCCGGGCGCAGATTTACGCCAGCGACACAACCGTGCAACGCCGGGCGCAGCAGAAGCGGCGCAACGCGGCAGCGCTTGAGGCTTCGGAAGCGGTCAATCTGGATACCGGCGACGTTCTAAAGCTGTCTGAGCTAGTGGCAAAGAGCAACGCAAACCCGGCGATTCGTCGCGGTGAATTGATGGTGCGCATTGCTGGCTTTGAGGCTGTGGCAAAGGGGCTAGGCCATGCGGCGGAATTTATAACGATCACAACGCCGTCGAGCTTTCACCCGAAAGCAACCGGGGAGCGGGGTCGCGTGATTGATAACCAAAAGTGGAGCAAGGCGGGGAGTCCGACGCCGCGTGATGCACAGGGCTATCTAGTGCGCATTTGGGCACAGATACGCGCAAAGCTGGCCCGGCTGGGTGTTCGGCCTTATGGCTTCCGCATTGCAGAGCCGCACCACGACGGAACGCCGCACTGGCACATGCTGCTTTTCGTTGCTGCTGATGCGGTAAAGCTGCTGCGGGCTGTGATTCGTGATTACGCGCTGCGCATGGACGGCAACGAGCCGGGCGCGAAAAAAAACCGGGTTGAGTTTGTCGCTATCGATTGGAAGCGCGGCAGCGCTGCGGGTTACGTCGCTAAGTACGTCAGCAAAAACATTGACGGCTATCAGGTGCAAGGCGATTTAGAGGGCGACAACCTGGACGCGGTCACGGGTAGCCAGCGCGTCGAAGCGTGGGCCGGGGCGTGGGGAATCCGCCAATTCCAGCAGATTGGGGGCGCACCTGTGGGCGTGTGGCGTGAGCTTCGCCGCATGCGTGAGCCGGACGATAAGTACACCGCTGCTGACGCGGCCAACTGGCGGCGCTATGTCGAGATTCAAGGCGGGCCAGCTGTCGAGCGCAAGGCGCTGCGGCTGCGCGTGGCCTACACAAGAGCGGGGGAGCGCTGGCGCTTCGCAAAGGACGTGCCGGAACCGGCAGCGCCTACCCGCTACGGGGATATTGCGCCGCCTGCGGTGTTTGGCGTGCGTGATGTGGTGAGCGACAGGGCGTTTTGCTCTCGCTTTAATTCGTGGCAAATCAGGAGAAACAACCATGGCAACAAAGAAGACGGACGAACAGCTACTCAGCAGCTTTATGAATTCGGCGGAACACTCGCTGGCGTGGCATCTGGAACAGGTGGAGTGCGTGCCCAATGCGATGCAGCGAGCGAAGGAAATCTGCGCACGGCTGCGGGAGTCGGCCAGCCGGGGCGAAGCGGGCAAGGTGTAACGGGTTTTGAAGTTGGGCCAGCGGCGCAGCCGTTGGCCTCTTGGAGTCCTGTCAATAACTGTACGGGGGTGGGTGATGGACGAGGTAGAAATGAATTTGGCGGCGGCGCAGGAGGCGATAGACGAAACCCGCGAGGCGCTGGGGGCGGTAAATCCGATGTTTCGGGGGCAGGTCGTGGCGGTGATTGATCCACTAGCGGCAGCGCTTGAGCGGGTCTGCGATGCGGTCAAGGCGATGCAGGCGGGGGCGGTATGAGCGCCGAGGAAATCAGCCTGATAACGCAAATGCTGGTGGCACTGAGTGACACGGCGCTGTGGGGGTTCGTCGCGTTTTTGCTGGCGAAGTTCGTTATCCCGGCGCTACTGCCGGGCGCGTTTTACGCGGTGGTATGGGTGGTGCTGGTGGTGTTGGCGTTCCGCACCGGGCGCGAATACATGCGGCAGCGTGCCAGCCTGAACCGAGAGCGCCAAATGCTGCGCGGCCTGATGGCGGCGTGCGGGTTCGGGTGCAAAGAGGGGGAGCCGGTAGATCAATTCCAGTACTTGGAAATGGCCGATCTGCTGGCGTGTGGCATGGAAGCGAGGAAGAAAGGCGGCAAAGAATGACACCGGAAAAAGTAGCAAACGGCAATTGCCACAACTGCGGCGAGCGCGTGGCCGTGAAGAAAAACCGCGCCGGGCTGGCGTATTACCGCTGTGACGATTGCGGCATCGAGGTGCGGCACCACTTGCACCGCGTAAGCGATAAATATCTGCAATCGCTGGGCGTGGTGGCCGGTGAAAAGCCGGAAAAACCCGGCCCGGCAGCTGCACCGGCTGCGCCTGTAAAAACCGGCGAACCGCCAAAGCCAAAAGGCTTAATGGCTTCGCTTTTGTCAATTGATGGGGATGAATGAGCATGGAAACACAAGACGAAAAGCAACCCAGCGCGGATAGCAGCGCACAGGCGGCAGACCTTGCCGGATTGATGCAAATGGCCGGGGGTGAGGGTGGCGAACAGGCGGGCGCGGTAGCCACTTCGCCAGGTATCGACCCGGCGCAAGCGTGGGCGACATTGCCGCAAACCTTCGGCGGGATCATCTGCATGGCCCTGCCAGAGTTGGCCCCGGTTTATTCCGCTGAAAACTGCCTTGCGTGGGGTCAGACGATGGTGCCCGTAGCCGAGAAATACGGCTGGGATCACGAAACCATCATGGGGCCGGAATTGCTGCTGGCCGCATCGACTTTCGGCATGTTTGCGCTTCCGACAATCTCAGCTATTCAGCGCCGCCGCGCTATGACGCCGCGCCCACAACCGGCCCGCACTGCTGCGCCTACCGATACCGCCGCCCCGGCTGCGCCGGGTGAGGGTGGGGGCAGTGATGCTGTCTTAGATGCGCTGGCCGGTGAATCCGTGCCGCCTGTGGTCGAGTAAGCCATGCTCACTCAGGACGGAAAATTAATCGTCGTGGCTGGTGCGTCGCGTTCTGGAAAAACGGCATGGGTTAAAAAACAGATCAAGGGCCATCATCGCGTGATGGCTTGGGACCCTGAGGCGCAATGGTGCGAATTGCCGGGATTCGTGACGGTCACGACGAAAGCCGAGCTTGTCGCGATTTGCCAGAAAAAAGGGCCGCTCAAGGTGGCTTTTGTGGCGGGCGGAAACTTGGCTGATGCTTTCGACTGCTGGGCAGCGTGTGTGCAATACGCCGGGCGCTACTGCGGGCCGCTGGTGGCGATTGCCGAGGAGTTGGCAGACGTAACCACCCCGGCAAAAGCGCCGGGGCATTGGGGCATTTTGCTGCGTCGTGGCTTGAAGCGTGGAATCACAATTTATGCCATCAGCCAGCGCTGGGCAGAGGCGGATAAAACGGCGATGGGCAACGCTTCGGCCTTCGTGATTTTCCGGCAGGCAACCGGGCCTGATGCGGCCTACATGGCCCGTTATACGCGGGTGCCTGTCGAGGAAATCAACGCGCTGCCAGCGCTGCATTTCGTGATTTATGACTGCGGCGAACAAAAAAGCGCGAAGAGTCAGCTTCGTTTTTAGCGGCAAATAACGGCGAAAAGCCAGAGGTGACAAGGGAAAACAGGCGGGCGCAGCATTGGCCCGTCTGTTTTTTTTCCTTTAATTCTTTGGAGTTTCCAAAAATGAATGCACATCTCAAATTCGCTGTGAAGGTGTTGGCCGTGGTGGCAATTGCCGCTGCTGTGCAACGCAACCTGATGGCCGTCCCGGTCATCGGCAGCTACCTGCCTAAGTAAGGGAGTAGCCATGTCCGTCAAGAAACTGAACCGCTACGGCCTGCCGTTCGCAAACGTGGTGCCGACTGGCACCGCAACCAACAACATCACGCCGGGCCGCACGATTGACCGCCTACGCCTCAAGCTGAGCGGCACCACGCTCACGAAGGCTATGCTTACGTCCATCAAGCTCAAGGCCAACGGCAAAACGATCATCGAAGCCAGCGGCCCTCAGCTGGACAAGATCAACACCTACAAGGGCAATGCCGTCGATGCCGGTTATCTGGATATCGACTTTGCAGACCCTTCGATGCTCAGTACGTTTGACCGCGAAGTGAGCGCGTTCGATTCGTCTGTCGGCATCGGTAGTCTGACAAGCGAAATCACCATCGCGGGTGCCACTGCGCCAGTGCTGACGCCGATTCTGACTGAATCCGCACAGCAAAAAGACCGCGATGGCAAGGCGCTGCCTTATGCGCCTGTCATGGCTAAGCTGTTGTCCTACCCGTTCAACATCGCAACCGGTGGCAAGCTGCCATTCAGCACGCCATTCGGCCCGCAAAACGGCGCAGTTATCAAGCGCGTTCATGTGTTCCACAGCGGCAACATGACGGGCGCAACCGTCAAGGAAAACAGCCTCGTTATCCATGAATCGTTGCGTCTGGAAAACGAGTTCTTGCAAAAGACCTATGGCCGCGTACCGCAAGCCAACGTCTATACCATTGACTTCGTAGTCGATGGCAACGTCGAGAACGCGCTCAACACTCGTACCGCTAGCTCGCTGGAATGGCTGTTCGATTTCAGCGCCGCTGATAACGGCACCATCCTTGTCGAGTATCTGGACACGCTGGGCAATCTGTAAGGGGAGCCGTCATGGGAGAAACCTACGACGGCTGGAGCTTTGATAGCTTCGGCAACATGTACGGCCCAGCCGGGCAGGCGTTTGATGTGAATGGCGTAGCCATTCCGCAAGGCGTCTCGTCGTCGGGCTGGTCGGACTTTCTCAGCGGCTTGGGCGGTGTTGCTGCAAACGTGGCAAACGTGGGCATTAACACATGGTCGAAACAGACGCTAATGCAGCAGGCGCAAAACGGCCAACAATACGTTGAGGGCCAACGCCTACTGATGCAGCGTCAGACCATGGGCAGCATTCCGCCCTTGTATCTGCTGATCGGGGCCGGTGTGCTGTTCGTTGTCCTGCTGAAGAAGTAAGCCATGCAGGACGCGATTATGGAAATGGGCTTGCCCGCGGGGGCGGCTGCTGCTGGGGCGGTGACGCCGATGGGCTGGCTTATGGCCGGTTCTTCGGTGTTGTCGTCGCTGGTGGGTGGCAGCAAATCTGCGCCCGCTGGCCCGTCAAACGCTTCCAGCTACACGGAACAGATTTTTGACAACTCCGGTTGGACGGTAGCAACGGGCGGCAGCAAAGCCGATGCCGTTGCATCTGATGGCCTGCAAATGCCGCCTTGGCTGTTGCTGGGTGTGGCTGCTGTGCTGGTTGTCGGCTGGGTTCGGACGCGCAAATGATCAAGGTCAATGCAGAGCCTTGGAGCGATGAAGCCGCGCAAGTGCTGGCGGCTGCTGTCGAGCATGTGTCTGTCGCTGAACTGCAAAAGCAGGCAGCGGCGGGCGCAGTGCTTTTTCGGGTCACGCAAGACGAAAACACGGTGGGCTTTTACCTGCTGCGCGTAGATCAAACGGCAGACGGTGCAGAGGGCGTGCTAGTGGCTGCGGGTGGCCGTGCTGAATTCGACATAACGGCGGTAGTGATGCCGCACGTTGAAAAACAATTTACCGGGTGCCAATGGCTGCGCGTGCATACGTCGCGCCCCGGCATGGTGAAAAAGCTAGCCCGCTACGGGTACGAAGGGCTTGAAATGGTCATGAGGAAACGGCTATGCAATTGAGTCGCCGCACGTTGTACGCAATGGGCGAACCGTTGGGCGAGTGCGTAACGCTGGCTAAGCCGGGCGGCGGGTATGTCTGCGGCGGGGGCGGCGGTTCTTCGTCTTCGTCGCAAACAAGCACGACCACGGAAACGACCGATAAGCGCATGGTTATCGAGTCGGGTATCGGCATCAGCAGCGACAGCAGCACGGTAAGCGTGCAAGCGATGGATGCGGGAATCGTCAATAAGGCGCTAGACACCATCGCCAACAGCAGCGCCAGCAACGGCGAGGGATACGAAAAGCTTTTGGGCCTTGCCGAGAAGCTCTTTGATACCGGCGCGGGCCTGATTGATAAGACCGCCGCCACGTCGCTATCTGCGGTGGAAGCGGTCAATTCGGCGCGGAACGATGCCGAGGGAAAAATCGACCAGAAAACAATTTTGATTTTGGCGGCTGCTGGTGTGGCGGCTGCATATGCAATGAAGAAGGGGTAAAGCGTGAATATCGACTACAACAGCGCGGCAGGCGAAACAAAAGAGTTTATCGACCTTGGCACCTTCTTTCGTCTGCTTGAAGCTGACGCGGAAGTTACGGTCTTTTTCTACCGCAACGGGGCCGAGGTTGCCCGCGTAGAAAAGATCAAGGGCGGCTATGCTGAAAAGTTTGAGCAGGGCTTTACGGCCATCAAGATCACAAGCGCAACGGCACAGCGTGTGCAAGCCGTGGTGCGTATCGGGTCGGAAGTCGATTACCTCAAGCAACTAACCGGTAATTTCTCGCTGACGGGCCAGCAAGGCGCATTCACGCAAGCGGGCTTGGCAACTAGCACCGTCAGTGCGCAGCTGTTGGCCGCAAAGGCTAACCGCCGCTATTTGCTTGTCCAGAATCAAGACGCGGCAAACGCCGTGTTTCTGGCCGTGGATGGCGTGGCGGCAACGGCAACAAGTGCTGATCTAAAAATTCCGCCCGGTGGCTCGTATGTCGCTGATGTGTTTTGCCCGACAGGTGCAATTCATATCATCGCCGCCGCTGGCACGCCTGCTGTGCATGTGATTGAGGGCTGATCGTGGGAGTAACGGCGATTCCGCCGCCCCGGCCCTTAGTCCTGTGGCATCCAGCTGCAACGCCGCCTGACGGCTATATCAAGGCCAACGGGGCAACGATTTCGCGGACTGCATACGCATGGCTGTTTCAGCAGATCGGCACCACGTTTGGCGCGGGTGATGGTTCGACTACTTTCAAGATACCGGACTTGCGCGGCGAGTTTTTGCGCGGTCTGGACGATGGCCGGGGCGTGGATGCATCGCGGGTGCTGGGCACGTTTCAAGATCACGCAATTCAGGCGCACACGCACCCAGAATCGTCAGTTGGTTCTTCGCCGTATGCTCAAAGCGGCTATGAATACGGCGCAGCTGGGGCCGGTGGGACAACTGGCAATAACTCTGGCAACAGCGCTAGCGAAACCCGTCCGCGCAACATTGCCGGGCTGTACTGCATCGCCTACGCACCATAGGGGAAACCATGAGCGAACAGAAAAAAATCTATCACTTCGACCCACTAACGGGCGTCTATGTCGGGGAGGGCTTCGCCGATCCGTCGCCGCTTGAGCCGGGCGAATTCATCATACCGGCGCACGCAACCGACATTGCGCCGCCTGATGAGCTGGACGGGTACGAGGGGCTTTTCTTCCGCGGCGATCATTGGGCCGTCGAATGGGTGCCGGAGTTGGACGCAAACCTAGACGGCCAGCAAGACGCGCCGCAAGGATTCGCACCTGATCCAGAAAGGCCGGGCATTTTTGCGCGGCTGGTGAAGCTGGTTAAAGGTGCATGAACGTCGCACGCCTTGCCGCTGCGGGCCTGCTGATGGGGGCCGCGTGGGTGTATTACCGCACGGCCAACGAGCAAGCCGGGGCGGGGGTTGTGTATGAGGGCTGGGAAAACATCGGCACAGGTGGTGCCGGATTACTTAGCCAGGTATCGAGTGCAGCCGTGGGGCTGCTTGATTATGCAGAAGGGGCTTTGGCCGTGTTGAGCTTATCAAAGATGAAAGACGTAACGCCGGACATGCTGGCGAATAACAACGTTAAAGCATTCCTGCGTGTGATCCGCACGGGGGAGGGCACAGCCGGTGCTGATGGATACCGCACGCTTTACGGCGGCGCAAAGTTCAGCGGCTTTGCAGACCACCCGCGCCAGAAAGTGACGGCGGGAAAATGGACAAGCACGGCAGCGGGCGCATATCAGGCGCTTGTCAGCACATGGGACGAAACGCGCCGCATCATGGGCCTGCCCGACTTCTCGCCAGCGTCGCAAGACTTGTTCGCGCTGGGCCGCATTGCTGCCCGTGGTGCCCTGAATGACGTACTAGCGGGCCGCTTTGACAGCGCCATCCGCAAGTGCGCTTGGGAGTGGGCCAGCCTGCCCGGTTCGCCATATGGTCAGCCGACAATCAGCTGGGAACGCGCGGCCAGCCTGTACGCCAGCGCGGGCGGTGTGGTGTTGGTCTAAGGGGAAATCATGAAGCCAGAAGATGCAGTTTTACTGATTGCCAGCGCGGCGGCGCTTTACCTAGTTCTAAAGGCCCGCGCCGGTTCGTCGGCACTCAGCCAAGCGCAACAGAATGCAGAGCGCTACGGCGGCACGGTGCAGGGCTGGAGCGGCTACACGTACATTGATAACGACCCTGTTCCGGGTATCAGCATTCCGGGGAAGCTGTTCTGATGAAAGCCCGCGATGCGCTCATTTATGCCGGTGCAGGCTTTGGCCTGTTCGTGGCTTTTCGCGTGTATCAGAAGGGCATCAGCGGCAGCGTTTCAGATCTTGCCGGGGCTGCGATAGATGCAGCAGGCGAAGTGTTTAGCGGTGCTGTGCTGGGCATCGGTGATGCGGTGGGCCTGCCACGTACAAACAGCCAAGCCGGTGCGGATGCATGGGCGCGTGGCGATTACATGGAAGCATCAAAGCTACTGCCAGCGGGCGAGTTTATCGGCGCTGTGTGGGATTCGCTAACGTCCAGCGATGCCCCGGCAGTTGATCCAGCGCTAGAGCGTGCGCAACGCAATGCGCAGCTGTATGGCGGGTCTGTGAGTGGCTGGCTGGGATACGAATACATCGATAACGACCCAATCAACCTGAGAGGGTCGGGCATTCCCACTGCCTCAAAGTGGGGAACACAAACAACGGCTGGTTGGCCGTGGGAAAGGTAGGGCAACATGAAAAAGCAAATCGTTAAACGTCTGCAAGAGCCTAGTACATGGGCGGGCCTTACTGGCCTTGGTCTGCTGTTCGGTCTGGATGCGGTCAAGCTGAATGCAATTGCACAGGCGGGCGTCGCATTTACTGGCCTGCTGGCAATCGTCTTGCCGGAAAAGGCCGGGAGCTAAAGCGTGATTGAGCTACGGCAACTGCTATATGGTCTGTTTCTGGCGGGTGCCGTTTATGGTGGCATTCGCGCTGACCTGCAAAGCCTGAACGAAAAAACCGCCATAGCGCTTGAGAGCGCAAAGGCGGCAAACGTTCGGATTGATGCGCTACTCATGAAGGGGGGTTAAATGAAGTTCATCCCGACACTGCCAGAGGTGGTACGCGAGGCAATCATCGTAGCTGCTGGCGCACTGCTGGCCGCTGCGGTGGTGCGAAGCCTGCCGCAATCGGTGCGCGATAAATTCAGCCTGACAGGGCAATAAAAAAGGCCGGGAAATCCCCGGCCTTTTTGCATTCGCGGTGCCTCAGAATTTAAGAACGCCAACACTCCGCCCGCTTAGTGAAACATCGCACGAAACGTCGTGGTATCCGGGGTTCGTGGGGCGGCTAGTGCAATTCACAACGGCGGGCGAATCCTTATATTTGCCGGTAACAGTTCCGCTGAAATTGTGGGGGCTCAAACCGCCTTGAGCGATAACCGAGCCATCAATCGCAACGCGGATACCGTAGCGCCATTGGACATAAACGCCGCTGTCGGTGAGTTCCTTTAATACTTCACCTGTCAAAACGTGGGGTTTGCCTTCTGTGTCGGTGAAATAGACGGCGGGCGCTGATTCCTTGCTAACGGTGGCACAGCCAGCCAGAGCGGCGGCAACAAGGGCAAGAGCTAATTTCGTTTTCATGGTGTGGGCCTCAGAGAAAGTGGCGAATGTCGGGGGTGAATGTCGGCGGTTCGGCGATGGTATCAAAAAAGGAACCATCCTTTTTGGCGTCGCGTATTTTGTTGATTACGTCATAGCTTCGCACGTACTGCACAGCGCGGGCACTGTCCGGGGTCATGCGGGGAACGCATCGAAGCCATTTAAAAATGTCGTCTAGGGTGCATGGCGGTGCGTCGAACAGGTAGAGCTGGCGGGGTTTGGTACTTTTCTTTGTGGCGCGTTTCATGATTCTTTTGTCATCCTTTAGGGGGCGCGGATTGTCATTGAAAATATGACAGGCAGCAAGGAAAAACAGAATTAGCGCGTTTCAGATTAAACAATTCCTAGCGCGTATAGCCGTATAATGTGTATTATGTAAACTGGTGGAGACAATTAGAAAGCATCTAAAGGCCAAAAAGTCAGCTGTGATCGATATGCTTTCAGGCGGATTTTCGCGTTTTCAGTTGCACCACGCTTAGAACATAAGACGCGGGACACCAAATGCAGCTCTATTGCTGGAACACAGGGTTCCCGTACTTTTCGTGCTGAATTTGGCGGTTAGTTAAAACACCGCTCAACCATGGGGGTTTGATGGATGCTTGGCATCAAAGACGGCTAAACTGGCTGGTGAGAGAGCCTCCCCTCACCGCCTAGATGAGTAATGCCTAGAGGCTTTTGGGAGGCACAGTTCCTCGGCTGATTTGAATTTTGATCGGTGTAACAGAAGAAACTGGTGCCGGAGGCGCCGCCAATTCTTGGCGTGCTTGCCTGATTACCGAGAGCCCGCCCGACAGAGCAAGCGCTGCCATGACGGCGGCTACCGCCAAATCCGGCCAGCCACTGCTAGTCCCGGCAACCCCTACTGCGGCCAGCATCACCGCGACATTGCCAATTGCATCGTTACGGCTGCATATCCAGACCGAGCGCATATTGGCGTCTCCGTCACGATAAGCGTAAAGCATTGCAGCTACACCCCCATTGACCAGCAGTGCCAGTACGGCAACTACCCCCATCGTGAAGGGTTCGGGGACTGTGCCGCTGATCAAGCTGAAGATGGTTTTGCCGATGACGAATACTCCGTAGCCGGCCATCGTGAATCCCTTCACCAAGGCGGCACGCGAACGCCATAGCAGACCCATCGACAAAACAGCCAGCGAAATTCCATAGTTGGCCGCATCGCCCGCGAAGTCGATGGCGTCGGCCAACAGCGAGACCGAGCCTGAATGGATCCCTGCCCCGAGTTCGACGATGAACATCGCGGCATTAAGCACCAGCGCTACCCACAGTGCCTTACGAAATCGAGAGCCGACAGCGGTTGTACTGCAGCCAGAATCGCATCCGCAAGCGGCCATTTTCCTTCTCCTGAGTGATCTACAATGCTATTAGAAACCCTGTAGCTACTACAGGGTCAAGTAATTGGAGGATCTATGCGTATCGGAGAACTGGGTCAAGCGGCGGGCGTCGACGTCGAGACCATTCGTTTCTATGAAAAGTCTGGCTTGCTGCCGGCACCAGCGCGCAGTCAGAACGGATATCGGACATATGGTTCGATGCACCTTGAGTGCCTGGCGTTCATCCGGCACTGTCGGGCTCTGGACATACCTCTGAATGAAGTGCAAAGGCTGCTGGAGTTCATCGAGCAACCGAACGCTGATTGCGGAGATATCGACCAGCTCATTGATACCCAGCTCGCCAAGGTACGCGCTCGCCTCAAGAGCCTAAAGGCGCTGGAGAAACAACTATCCTCGTTACGAGGAAGGTGTGGGGCCAACCATATCGCCAGCGAGTGCGGCATCCTGCATGAGCTCGTGGCAGCAGCGCACAAGGAGGCCTGCGTTTGTCACGGACATTTTGAGCCTAGAACTTTGGCCACTTAACGACTTTTGGCTTTATTCCCTTTGGGAAAATGCTCGCCCGCTCCACCGTTTGTGCTGTGGACAGCCCTTCGGCTTTGGCTTGCTGAAGAAACTCGCGCTGCAGCTTTCGCTTGCGGGCCAGCAGCTTGCTGCCCTTAGTCGTTTTAGGAAGAGACATGGCAAGGCCTTCAGGTATGGGATCGCTCCAGCTTTGAATGGCACCCCAATTATCAACAAATCGCCGTTTTTGACAATGAATAGCAACGGCATTTACGGCACGATAACTCAGCCAGGCAATCCCCAGTAGATTTTCCACAGAATGTCTTCCACCTGCCTGGCTCCCTCCTCGGTAACGGCCACTTCAACCGGAGCACGGCTATTGAGCAAAAGGTGTGGCGCCTTCATGAAGGCGTCTGCATCCTCGACGGAATCCCATACCTGCCGTGCAACGGCATAGGCATGCTCCTGATGTTGGTTCATCTTTGGCTCCTAGGTCAGTAAAAAATATGCGGCACGCCTAAGCTTTTCCCCACACCCCAGAGATGCAAGGTCGCGCAGATGTGCAATAAATCGACATCCAGCGTGCTGTCGCCCACCAGCTCGTAGATGGATCCGCTGTTGGTCGTGACCATTCCGTGGCCAATGCCAGTGACGAAGGACGTCATCCAGGTGCAGTGCTCTGTCAGGTTAAATCCGACGAGGTAGACCAAGCTAGTCTGCGATTCTGCGATATGCAGAGTAATAAACGCCCACTTTGAAATCTGTGCCTTGATCGGTCCGTCAAACAATGGGCCGCGTAAGGGATTGATCTCGTCGTCGGTCGAGAAGTAGAGCTGCGCTTTGTGTCGATTAGCGCGGATGATGTCATCGAGTGACTTAGGCAGCAGTTGGGACAATGTTTCTTCCAGGCTTTCCATGATGGCCTCCTTCGTGATGTGGCAGAAGCAAGGCTATTCCTGCAAAGGCTCATAGCGTGAGCTGCTCATGATCTGGTTTTTGTGCATTAAATAATGCACATTCAATGGCTTGCGTTGACGTGACGGGATTTCCAGTGCACGATTTGTGGCACTTCGCTGCAAAGGAGCTGCAATGGCTGAAATCCATCGCTGGCAGTACCAGTACATTGGTACCAGCACCTTCCCTAAAGCTTTATCCACGGTTGAGCTGCAAGCATTCTTTACCTTCTCCGAGGATCAAATTGCCGCCCTGAAGAAGCGATTCCGGGCCCATGTGAAGATTGGTGCCGCCATCCAGCTTGGCTTTCTGAAAATGTCGGGAAGCCCGCTCGAAAGCACACAAATCATCCCGCCGCGCTTGCTCAGCTACGTCAGCAAGCAGTTAGATCTCCCCACACTTGCCATCGCGTCCCTCCGGGCAATCTACAAACGCCCCAAAACGCTCTATGAGCATCAGTGGTGGGCCATGGAGCAGCTTGGCTTCAGCAAGGCGACGCCCAGGCAGTTGCAGGGGCTGCTGCCATTTCTGCGTCAGGAAGCTCGTTACGCCTCGACCGTAGACATGCTCGTCGAACGCGCCAAGCTGTGGCTCTACCAGCATCAATACCTCTCGGTCGGTGATCGTGCGCTCAGGGATCTTGCCCGTAAGGCCATGTCCGAATCCGAGGATGTGCTGATCAAGCTGATCCGGGACCAGATACCGGGCAATAAATTGGCGATGCTTGAGGCCGCCGTCCTGACCAACCATCCGGATACGGGGCGCAGCCGGCTGGAGTGGCTGCAGCAACCACCACGCAAAAAGTCAATCAACGCCCTGCGTGAACGCATGGAGCGTGTCAATTTCTTGAAGGGCATCGGCGTCGACAGCCTCGACTTGGAAAGTCTGCCGATAGAGAAACTCAGAGCTCACGCCGGTCAGCTCTACAACATCCGCCCAGTCAAATACAAGGAACTGAAGGATCCCACCCGAACGATTCGGCTGGTGTGTTTCCTCAAACTCGCGCTCATGCAGGCAACCGATTCAGCGATTCTGCTTGGTGGGCGCCAGATCACCAAGATCGTCCGTAACGCCTATGAGAAAGCACGATTGCTCGAAGCCGAAACCGTGGTGACAGCGGCCAAGGCGCTGCAGGAAATTCTGCTGCAGTCCAAGAACCCGGACATGTCGGATCAAGAGTTTCGCGCCTTCGTGCAGTCCTTTGACAATGGGACCAAGGTGCAACAATTCCCGACCCGCGCGGCGGCCGCACGCTGGCTATTGTCGGAGCCGAACCCATCGATTCGCTCGCTTCTGAGTGAGCTGCAAAAGCTCGATCTGCGGGGTGAACCCCATGACCCGAGTACGGAACGTGTCGAGTATCTCCGCGAAATGTATCTGCACCGCGCCAATGAGCTGCCGATCGCCCCCGCTGTGTCGACTCCGTCTCCCTGGAAGGACATCATTGACGGCGAAGACCGAGTGAGGGCCCTGCGCGGCTTAGAGGCCGCCACCCTGATCGGACTCAGAAAATCCCTCCGCAGCGGCGCCGTCTATGTCGAGGACAGCGAGAAGTTCCGCGGTCGCCATCGGCTCATGATCGATTCCACCCAATGGGACAAGGAACGCAATAAGCGCTACAGCCAGCTCGGTCTGCCTATTCATGCGGATGACCTGCTCAATACCTTGGTCACCGAACTGGAAATCAAGCTACAGGAGGTCGACAAGAAGATTGCAGAAGGCGCCATCTATATCGACAACGGCATTATTCATATGCCGCGTGTCCAAGCGCTGGAGACCAAGATTGAGGTCAATCAGAAGCGCAGCCAGCTCTTTGATCGTATTGGCGTCATCCAATTGCCGGACCTGATCCTTGAAATGGATAGCCGAGTTGGCTTCAGCCGGATCCTGCTTGGGCGCACGGCCAAATCGCCGACCGAGCTTCTCCAAGTCTATGCCGGCATGCTCGCACACGGTAGCGCCATGGATGCCAGTGCGATCAGTCTGATGATTCCTCAGCTCACGCCGAACCAGATACTGTCCGGGATGCAGTATTTCGAGGATAGGCAGTTGGTGCGAATCGCCAACGATACTGTGACCAGTCTGCAGCGCAATTTGCCGATTGCCACCTATTGGGGCGACGGTGCGCTGGCCTCCTCCGACATGATGAGCCTAGATGTCTCCCGCAAGATATGGCAAGCCCGGCTCGATCCCAAGAGGAAGACGCCCTCGATTGGCACCTATACTCACGTTTCGGACTTCTGGAGCGTCATCTACGACCAACCCATCATCCTGAATGAGCGTCAGGCAGGTGCCGCCATCGAAGGGGCCATTCGCCAACGCGAGATCGAAATTGACCGGTTGGCGGTGGATACCCACGGTTACACCGAGTTCGCCATGGCCATGGCCAAGCTCCTTGGATTCGCGCTATGCCCGCGCCTGAAACGACTGTCCGAGCGGAAGCTTTATGTTCCCAGTGGCTTCAAGAACATCCCGGACTCCCTCATGGAGGTAGCGACGCCGAGCATCTCGCTCAAGCAAATTCGCAATGAATGGGACAGTCTGGTCCGCTTGGCCTCATCCATTGAAACCGGCCATACATCGGCGACGGTAGCCTTGGCCCGCTACGGATCTGCCTCATCTGACAGCCCAATCTACCGCGCCGGCGTGCATCTGGGCCGCTTGATCCGTAGCCTGTATCTCTGCGATTACTTCGTCAGCGAAGACCTGCGCCGCGTGGTCAATCGCATCTTGGTTCATGGCGAGGCGGTGCATACCCTGCAGCGCGCTATCAACGCCGGCTCCTTTTCCAAACCGCGAGGCCAACGCGAAGAGGATCTCTACGCGGTGTCAGGCTCGCTGACGTTGATGACGAACCTCTGTTTGGCCTGGACAGCCATCAAGATGCAGGAAACAATATTCGGGGAAGACGGCATGGCCGACGCCGGTGAGGACCTGAGCTGGCTGCAGCAGGTCAGTCCGGCGCATTACGCCAATATAAACTTCCGGGGAACCTTCACCTTTCCCATTTCCGATTACGCCCTTTGGCTACTCTCGGACAGCAATTTGAAGCAGCAGACGGGATAAGTCAGCCCGGCGGTCCATCGACAATCGGTTTGGGGAACAGGTGCCGCAAGACTGCTTCGTTGTACTGCAGCTCGATCCGAGGCAGGGTCAAACGCTGGGATTTTGCGCTTCGTGTGAATTCTTCCGGCGGGTGACCGTGCTTGTCGATATAGATTTTTCGGGCGAGTGCGCTGTGCTCCGGCGATAGTTGGCGCAGCCAATCCACGAATGAGCGCCGGCCTTTCGCCATATTGCATGGGGCGCACACATAAACGGTATTGCGGATGGAATCTTCTCCACCCAGCGATAGCGCATCCATGTGATCCAGATGGGTATCGCCAAAAGCGGTATCGCTTCCATCAGCGGGGCTTTCAAGCAATGCGCCACAGTATGGGCAATGCTGCCGTTCGGCGAACAGCGTCCAGCGGAACTCATACGGAACGGCGTAGTGTCGCCACCAGACCCCAAAGATGATTTCCAGCTTCCTGGCCTTGCCTTGTTCCGCTTGGAGTAAGGCTTCAAGCGCCGCGGTCCGGCCAGTTGCAGCGGTCACTTGATGACGCGCAGTCCGGCTTTGCCGCGAGATGTTTGGGTGCGCCGGGCCGATGCTGGAGCCTCTTCGCGGGAAGGGCTTTTCTGGGACTGCGGGATTCCCTTCTCGAATCGGGCCTGCAGCGTGTCGATGGATGTATCCATGTAGCGCATCGCCGAACCGACATCCTTCCAGCCGACGTACTCCATCAGCTCCTTTATATCCCAGCCGCTGGCATGTGCCCAACTGGCGAAGCCGCGACGAAGGGAGTGGCTGCTGTACTGGTCGGCATTAATAATGCCGGCCTGGCTGAACAAGCGACGTAGCCAGCGAATGATGCTGCCCGGCTGTATCGCTGAGGCACCGAGGTTGCCCCAACGGTCAATTTTTCTGAACACCGGGCCTTGGGTAATTTGTGCGGCTTTGAGCCACTCTTCATAGGCAGTGACCGGACATAGCCGTGACAATGCTGGGCAGCGGTATTCCCGCCCTAGGTTGTCGCGGTCGCCCTTGCTCCAGGGCAGAAAGATCTTTAGGCCAACACCGGGCTCAATTTCTACGTGTTCAATGGTCAGTCGGGTCAATTCGTCGGCCCTAAACCCGCGCCAGAAGCCGATCAATAGCATGGCTTTGTCGCGTAAGTTAGGGAGCCGCAAGGCCTGATCTACCTTAGCCGCCTGATCCAGCGAGTCGCAGACGTGCTGCAATTGGTCCAGCTCAATCGGTTTGGCTTTTTTTTCAGGTGCCGTGTGGGCGGCGCGAATCCCTTTTAGGACCTGACTGACCAGCCTATCCTTGGTTGGATCCATGAAACCGTGATCCTGGTGCCAATGTGAGAGTGCGGCGAGTCTGAGCTTAAGCGTGTTCAGCGCGAGAGAGCCTGCGTAGGCCGCCAGATACTGGGCAACCGAATCCGCCGTGGCAGGCAGAAGTCCATGCCACTCCTGCTCGAAATGCTTGATCGAGGCCGCATAGCTTTTTTGCGTGTTGGGTCGCTCAGCCAGTGCCAGATAGGTGTCCAGTGAGCTCATTCCAGCCGCCTTTCAAAGATCAAGTACGTACCGGCAGAGAGATTTGCGGTTCCAGCGCCTGTAACACGGCATGTGCAGCCAGGATGTCCTGATGCAGTTGCGCGTGTTTAGGTGCATGCACGGTCACGATCAGGGCATAGCGTATTGAAGGAGCCCCCGCGCTCGCCAGACCGCCAGCCTCACGGGCATTGTAGTGCACATCAAAAACCGGCTCATGCAAGCTGCTACCGTAATACTTGTTCTCTGCATGAAGCACGGTTTCCCATTTGCCGAGATCCGTGCGCAATTCGTCTTCAGTGCGGAACTCGGCTGCCGGAAAGAAACTGTCTGACTTTGCATTGGCTGCGCCGGCCTTGCTGCGTTTTTCGCTATGCGGTCGGAAGGTAATGCCCAGGCCTGCCTTGGTGTAGGCGGCGGCATCTTGAGGATCCACCGGGCTTGCATAACAGAAGGTTGCTTTCAGTGTTACCTTGCCCTCCAGCTGGAATGGCGGCAGCGGGATCGGAGCGCGCAGGAACTTGCCGGGACGCAGCTCTCCCTGGTAGATGATGCGTGCCTCGCCATCGCCACAGGTGATCAGCCGATTGATGTCGGCCGGGACGCGCCCCCAGCCAACATGATGAGCATGATGGTCGTCTGTCATTTCGCAACCGTGGATGAGCAGTGCCTTGATCGTCAGGGGATGCACCGGATCTCCAAGAATGGCGCGGATACCCACCGCTGAGCGTAGCGCCAGCGGCGCAGCAAAGCTCGTGCCCTGCGTCGCTGCCAAGGTAGGTTGCTTGCCAGAGGCTACAACATGGAAATACTCCTTCGGAGTCCCGCCAAAGGCCAGCAAGTCAGGTTTGCGCCTTCCGGGGCTGCGCCCGGGGCCAATAGCGCTGTAGTAGGCATGTTTCCATTCCTGTCCAGTGCGGTCGGCTGCCCCAACAGAGAGTGCGTTTACGCTGTCCGAGGGCACTTGAATACGGTTCAGGGAGAGTGCGGCATCCCGTTCGCCATTGTTGCCTACGGCGACGGCCATCAGGGTCTCACCATCGCTGAGGATGCTATCGATGACTGCGGTCCAAGCATGCACATCCTGATCTTCGACCGGCATGTCTGGGCCAAGACTGAGATTGATGAATTGATACTGGCGCGACAACAGCACGGTTTCCACATGACCTAAGGTGCGGTAAAGCTCATAAGGGTCTTCCCCCTCGATACGCGCATCCAACACGCGGTGGTGATCGACAGGCGCATAGGGCCGCTCTGCTGCATCACCGGGTTCGATGGGGCCAAACAGGAGTGCCGAAGTGACACTCAGGCCGTGTTCAACAAAGTCCGGCACGTCGTTGGCGTCCGGATCAGCCAGAAAATACCGGCGTACATAGGGTGCGGTGACATGCGTGTCGGGCAAACCGCCATCCAGTACGGCGACCTTGGGCTCTCTTGAGAGCGGCTCACCGCTCGGCAATGTGAAAGACACGGCCAATGGCATGCTGCGCGTCACCGGGCGAGCGGCCCGCAATTGCGGCATAGGGCGGATTACGCGGGCCAGCGTAAATTGAGCGAGCGGTTCCAGGCCGCTACGATCACCTTCGACAGCCACGAATAGCAAGCTCCCCGCCTCGAAGCCAAACTCCCCATTGACCGTGAAGCCACAGTCCTTGGCATAGTCCGCAAATAAAGCCCGCAGCTCATTGGCATCGCCTGCTGGCGGCAAATGCAGGCCAACCTCATACACATGTCCTGGTTCTGTGCCTTCCAAACGAAGGCGGTCGGCCGCCGTCATGGCCGTAAAAGTTTCGATACGTGCAAATTGCTCTGCGGCGGGCATGTCAGCCTGCAGGCGGCGCACGAAATCCGGGAATTGTTTCAAGGCGGTACGCGTACCTGCCACAAACAACTCTGTCGTATCTGCCTCAGCGGGCGCATTGCGCTTGGTCTGGTGGCGCGGCTTGATGCGACGGGTGCGCGAGCCAACCGAGCTTAGACCGACCTGATCAAGCAACAGCTTGGGGAAAAACGACTTGGCCAAATAGGCCGGATGCAGCACCAGACTGGCAACCGCCAAGTCATCGACGCAAGCTTTCGCCGGCAATGTCTGGAAAACGGTGTTTGCCGACTCGATGGCAGGTAAAAGTACCTGCCGGGCATCGCTGAAAGTATAGGGATGCGCCTTGCTACCTGGTTTCTTCTTGGGTGCCTCAATCGGGTAAGTCAGAAGTTCGGCCCGGCCGATCAGGTAGCGCGTGTTCATTATTTATGTCCCCGTCCCTGGCGAGGCGAAGGCCCCGCATGTTTGCGTATGGTGTCGCGGGCGACACCCGTCATCTGGCTGATCTGCACATGCGTATGCTGCCCAGCCCTGGCCAGTTCAATTGCCAATTGCAGGCGCTCGGCTTTACTGAGTGATTCCTGTCGTTGTCCGATAGCACCACTAATCAGTTTCTCTGCCGGTGCGGTCTGCAGGACATGGCCGCGCCGCAAGGTATTGATGCTGCGTTCGACATCTGATAGTGATTGGCCTTGCATGCCTGCGGCCAGCACATCCAGCCAGGGGGCGAATACCTTCAAGTCCTCCCCCAGGAAGCGCTCGATAGCCATGGCAATGGCGGCAGCGTCGGGGGCCTCGAACTTCAAAACCAAATCAAAGCGCCGCCACAAGGCCGGATCGACCAACTCAGGATGGTTAGTCGCAGCCAGCAATAGACCGCTGTCTGGCCACTGATCGACCTCCTGCAACATCACGGTGACCAAGCGTTTCAACTCGCCAATGTCGGACTCATCGCTACGACGCTTGGCTAAAGCATCAATTTCGTCCAGTAGGAGTACGGCACCATGCGTCTTTGCATGATCAAGCGCCGCGCGCAGATTGTTACCCGTCTTGCCGAGGAGACTGCTCATCACTGCGGTCAGATCAAGCACCCACAAAGGCTTGTCGAGGGCGCTGGCGATCCAACGGGCAGATAGCGTCTTTCCTACCCCTGGCGGTCCGACCAGAATGGCCGAGCGCGTCGGACTGATCCCATGCGCGGCCAGGCGACTGCTTTCCTTACGCTCTCGAATAATGGCACCAATAGCGTCATGCACGTTAGGCGGCAGGATCGGCGCGGCAAGTCCTTTGCGGTCATCGAAAACCCGGATTAGGGCGAGACGTGAGTCACCATCCACCGGCAGATTTGCCTCACCAGCCGGAGGGGAGATGCCACGCCGCAGGACATTGTTACCCACGGAACGCGTCTGCGATGCTTTGAGGGACTGGTCTAGGAGCGCTGCCAGTTCAGGGCGTTGTTGACGATACTTGCGCACGAGCCGTGCCAGCAACAGACGCGTATCCTCCAGCGAATCGCTTGCTGCCAGCCGCGCCAAATTGGCGAAGTCTTTCTCAACTTCGCCGAGATCGTCAGCCACTACATCTTTTGCCACAAAAGCCCCTTTATCCGCACATCACACTTTGTGGCTAATATTATGGCGAATTTATTTTTCTGTCAATAAGTCCTGTGGGCTATGCACTGGCGAGCTAGTCCGAGTTTCTTTTTGGCCAAGCTAGGAAATGTCAGGTACGCCAAGAATATGTATCTCCCGGGGCTCGGACGAATTGATTTGTCGGCGCGATGAGGATAGCAGTTCATGAACGCAGGATGACGTGATCGTAATGCGCAGGTCAGGCGTTTGTTGGCATCGGATTTCTAAGATGGTCTCACGGTTCGACGACATGTCGAACTGATTGCAACCAACTTAGGAGTCCCATCATGCGCCACCTGATTATCAAAACCGCTTTTGCTACCACGCTCGGAATCGCTGCTGTCAGCAGTGCGTTTGCATATGCCGATGATGAGAACACCAGGTTCTCGGCAACCACATCAGAACCGACTGCCAACGAACGCGCGCCCTATGGCTATGTGACCAACGGCCAGCCTGAACGCATTGTCACACTGAGCAAGGATGCCAAGTACTTGAATGTCACCCGGATGGAGACGGTGCGCATCAATGTGGGTGGCAAGACTGTCACCTGGAACTTCGACACGCTGGGAACCCCAACATTCCTGCTGTCGGACATCATCCCTGAAGCCAAGGGCATCCGAGTGTATGTTTCGGAAAACCCGATGTATCTGGGCGGCTAATCGCGGTACAGGGAGGGTATCCCTCCCTGACCTACCGAGAGGCCCGGAGCTTTCTCCGCTTGCGTGTGCCTTTACTGTCTCTGCGCTGAACATGTAGCCGATAGCTGATGAACAGTACGGCGATGCAAACGATCAGGATCAGCACAGCCCATGCTGAGACCATTGCATCGAGCGCTGCCTCCGGTAGGCCCTTGGGATTACCGTGGGACATTGGTCGTCAATGCCGGGCGTAAACTTTGTGGCTACCGTCCTTATGAACAAGCAGCGTTTCGTAACTCACTGGCCTGGAGCTTTCCATACCAGGCGATCCCGGTGGCATAGCGGGCACCGCAATCCCGACTGCCTTGGGTCTCTCCTTCAGCAAACGCTGGATATCGGTAGCGGGTGTATGGCCTTCAACCACATAGCCACCCACGCTAGCCGTATGACAGGAAGAGAAGCTGTCTGGCATCCCTAGGCGCTTGCGTTCGGCATTCACGTCAGCCACATCGTGCGCGTTAACCTTGAACCCATTGCTTTTCAGATGCTCGACCCACTTGCTGCAACATCCACAGGTCGGGCTTTTATAAACCTCGACCACAGGGTAAGTCTGCGCTAGCGCCAAACTGGTCGTCGCTGACAAAAAAATGAATAAACCAAATGCCTTTTTCATGATGCTTCTCCGTATTTCCGTGAAGCCAGTTTGTTACGCCTCAACCAACAGCTTCCTGACGTATAGATTACATTTCTGTCATCAAACGCCTGGGCTGTAGAAATCTGCGCAGAATGCGATCAACCCATCCAAAGATGCTTCCATGAAAATTCTGGTTGTCGAAGACGAGCTTAAAACCGGTAGCTACATCCAGCAAGGGCTGGTGGAGGCTGGTTTCGTCGTCGATCTGGAGCGCGATGGAACAAACGGGCTGCACTATGCCCTGACAGAAGCCTACGACCTCATTATTCTTGATGTCATGCTGCCAGGCCTGACCGGTTGGCAGATTCTGGAGGGCATTCGCAAGGCGGGCAAGGATGTGCCGGTGCTGTTTCTGACCGCCCGTGACCACGTGGATGACCGCGTCAAGGGGCTGGAACTAGGTGCTGATGACTATCTGGTAAAGCCCTTTGCCTTTTCGGAGTTACTGGCGAGGATACGCACGCTGTTGCGACGCGGCACCCGCAGCAAGGAAGCGGAAATCCTGCGTGCGGCCGATCTGGAACTTGATCTACTGCGTCGGCGGGTTAGCCGAGGCAGTAAGCGCATTGAGCTGACGGTCAAGGAGTTTGCCCTGCTCGAACTGCTGTTGCGGCGCCAGGGTGAGGTGCTACCTCGATCCCTGATTGCCTCCCAGGTCTGGGATATGAATTTCGACAGCGACACGAACGTCATTGATGTCGCTGTCCGTCGCCTGCGGGTCAAGGTTGATGATGATTTCGATACCAAACTGATCCACACCGTGCGTGGCATGGGTTATGTCTTGGAAGTGGAGTCCTGAGCCATGGTCCGCCGCTCCCTGACTTTTCGTCTGACGCTATTGATCTCTGCGGCATCAACAGGTGTCCTGCTGCTGCTCGGCATGCTTATCGGTCTGGCCGTCGAACGACATTTCCGTCACCACGATATGGAAATGCTGAATGGCAAGATGGCACTGGCCACCCATGCCATCGAAAGCGCCACCACCAGCACGGCGATAGCGTCCATTCCGCGTCAATTGGGCGATGCACTGGTTGGGCATGCCGACATCGAAATTCTGATCAGGCAGCCTGACGGCAGCGTCGTGTTTGAAAGTGCCCAGGCGAACTTCCCGGATAGCCTTTTTTCCAGCCAGTCGGTCGGGGATGCGTTGAACACGACCAGTTGGCGCGTAGGCAATGGCCGTTTATACCTCGGCATTTCCAGAGAGGTTAGCCCTTCAGCTAGACCCGATAGTGCATTTCAGGTCATGGTTGCCACTGACATTACCCATCAGGACAGCTTCATGCAGGCTTTCCGCTGGACGCTCTGGTCGGCGGTCGCCCTGGCAGCGCTTTTGAGCGGTGTGGCGACCTGGTATGTGGTGTACCGTGAAATGCAGCCTCTGCAAGCGATTCGCAATGAGGCCTCGGGCATTACAGCCCGCCGATTGGATCAGCGACTGTCTTCAGCAGCAGTGCCGGTCGAACTCGAGCCATTGGTAAAAACGCTCAACGAGATGCTGGCACGTTTGGAAGAGTCTTTCTTACGCCTGACCGAATTCTCCTCGGATTTGGCCCATGAGTTACGTACGCCGGTCAGCAATCTGCTCACACAGACGCAAGTGACGCTAGCAAAGGAGCGTAGTGCTGACGCATATCGTGAGGTACTGGTTTCGAACACCGAGGAGCTGGAGCGCCTGTCGCGCATGGTCAGCGACATGCTGTACTTGGCCCAGGCCGAAAACTCGTTTGCGGTCCCGAACTCGGAAGCGGTAGATCTGCGGATCGAGGCGCAGACGGTACTCGACTTCTACGAAGCCCTCGCTGCCGAGAAAGGTATTGCGCTGGCAATTACCGGCACCGGGACGATCCAGGGCGACCGCCTCATGCTTCGGCGGGCGCTTAGCAACCTGCTTTCCAATGCCGTACGCCACACCTCCCCGGAGGGCTGCGTCGGCATCAGCGTCGCCATGGACGAGTGGGTCGCGCGGATTGCGGTTTCCAATACAGGCGAAACTATTCCTGCCGAACAGTTGCCACGACTATTCGAGCGCTTCTATCGTGCGGACGCCTCCCGCCAAAGGTTCGCCGATGGGGCGGGACTGGGGCTTGCTATCACGCAGTCGATTGCCAAAGCCCATGGTGGAAGCATTTCCGTCCGCTCCTCGGATGGGCTGACGGTATTCGAAATGACTCTCCCCAAGGAGCGAGACCTGCCAGAAATCGGCCTTGACAAGCCATCGGGCGGTTCCTAGACTGACTCGACTTAAGACTACCCATCTCAATGCTCAAGCGCCTGCTTATTTGGATCATGTTGATTGCGTTGCCGCTGCAGAGTTATGCAGCCGCAGGCATGGTCCATTGCGCGCCGGCCCATCATGCCGTCGGCGCTACTGCCGATTCGCCCCATATGCATACGGGCGAAGACGCGCATGCGCATCACCATGACGACATGGCGATGGCCGATGAGCACGCTGACCAGGACCGCAGCGCGCCGCACAAAAACAGCGCCAGCAAATGCAGCGCCTGTAGCGCGTGTTGCCTTGGCATTGCCGTCATCGGCACGCTCGACTCCCGCATCCATACCCCCACCGGGTCGCCGATCATGGTCGCCCGCGCCACTCTCGCTCACGCGAGTGTCATCCTCGAAGGTCTACAGCGACCGCCACGAACGACTTGCGTCTAGCCCATCTGCGCATGCAGAGGCCAACGCACGCCTGAGCTTCGCGTTCGTTACGCCTGTCGCGCTATCCCGATAGCGCCTGCATTCGCGGTTTCCCTGGCGGCATTGCCGCTCAGTCAAACGACAAGCGACGTGAGGAAATCATGTTCAAGACGATTAAGTCAGTCCATAAACCGGCCACTGCGCTGACCTTGCTGGTCGGCGTATTGCTCTATTCCCCGACATATGCGGAAGAGGCAACTGTTCCTGCTATGAATCCAGAGGCGACTGCACCAAAGGCGATTTATCAATCAGCCTTTGATGGCTATCAAGCCTGGGACGATGCCCCGATGAAAGGCTGGCGTGAAGCCCATGAAGACGTGATGGGTGGTGGTCATGCCGGGCATGAAAAGTCTGCCCCCCAGAGTGATTCAAGTCGTGGTGCCAGCAAGGCAGACCCACATGCGGGTCACTCGATGAAGCATGGAGGGCAGCACTGATGAACACACTCTTCAAGTCTTCCAAGGTTCGGCTAATTGGCGCCTTACTCGCGAGCTCCGTACTGGCTGGCTGTGCCAGCTTCTCGGCCGATGGCGGTTTCGGATCGGTGGAAAAAACAACCAAAGACCGTATCGGCAAGGATGTTAAATGGTCGCGTTCCGGCGAGGATCAAAACACCATCGACAGCCGGGTGAGCGAGCTACTGAAGAAACCATTGACCGTGGATGACGCCGTCCAGATTGCCCTGCTCAACAACAAGGGCCTGCAGGCTTCCTTCTACGAGCTGGGAATTTCAGAGGCTGATCTGGTGCAGGCCGGGCGTTTACCCAATCCACGCTTTTCGATGCTGCGGGCCCGATATGAAGATGAATACAAGATCGAGCAGGCATTCACCTTCAATGTCTTTTCATTGATCACCATGCCCTTGGCTCAAAAGGTTGAAGAGCGCCGCTTTGCACAAACTCAGCGCCAGGTGACCTCCGAGGTCCTTCGATTGGCAGCGGATACGCGCAAGGCTTACTACACAGCCATTTCTGCTCAGCAAACCACTGAGTATATGGCGCAGGTCAAAGACGCCGCTGAGGCGGGTGCTGAGCTGGGCAGGCGTATGGCAAAGGTGGGGAACTGGAGCAAGTTGGCTCAGGCGAAGGAGCAAGGTTTCTATGCGGATGCAGTCGCACAGTTGGCCCGTTCGCGTCAGGCGGCCACTTCATCTCGAGAACAGCTGACGCGCTTGATGGGTCTGTGGGGCCAACAACTCGACTACAAGCTCCCGGAACGCCTGCCCGACCTACCCAAGACGGCCAGCGACCTTCCTGGCATCGAATCGCTGGCCATGGAGCAGCGGCTCGACCTGCAGGCTATTCGCCTGGAAACCGAAGGTCTGGCCAGCAACCTGGGGCTAACCAAAGCAACACGCTTCATCAATGTGCTGGAGCTGGGTCCTGCGCGTGTTCAAGAAGGGGCGCGGTCAGAACCTTACAAGAAGGGCTATGAGATTGGTTTCGAATTGCCCATTTTCGACTGGGGTACAGCCAAGGTCACCAAGGCCGAATCGATCTACATGCAAGCCCTCAATCGCGCTGGCGAGATGGCCGTCAATGCACGCTCCGAGGTACGTGAGAGCTACCAGTCCTATCGCACCAGCTATGACATTGCCAAGCACTACCGCGACGAAATTGTGCCGCTCAAGAAGCGTATCTCAGAAGAGAACCAGCTTCGTTATAACGGCATGTTGCTCAGCGTTTTCGACCTGCTCGCAGATGCACGCTCACAAATAAGCACGGTGAACGGTTACATCGAAGCCCTACGCGACTTCTGGCTGGCCCAAGCCGATCTCGACATGGCGCTGATCGGCAAGCCAAGCTCCAGCAACGTTCCAGCATCCATGGGTGCTGTTGCCGCCAATGAAGGAGGCGGCCACTGAGCCGCCCGAAAAGGAAAATTATATGACCTCACGTAGAGACTTCTTTATGGGTGCCGGTGCTGTTGTTTTGGGTGCAGGACTTGTCAGCAAGGCAGGCGCGGCCTCGTTGCCTGAAGCCCCCACCATGAGCAAGGCCAGTACCCAAGGCCCGCTGATGCCACCCAATGGCCGCCCTTACAACCCCGTCGTCACGCTGAATGGCTGGACGCTTCCCTGGCGCATGAAGAACGGCGTCAAGGAATTTCACTTGGTCGCCGAGCCCGTGGTACGTGAAATCGCCCCCGGTATGAAGGCACACCTCTGGGGTTACAACGGCCAATCGCCCGGCCCGACCATCGAAGTGGTGGAAGGTGATCGGGTACGCATTTTCGTGACCAACAAGCTGCCGGAACACACCAGTGTGCATTGGCACGGCCAGCGCTTGCCGAACGGGATGGATGGCGTCACCGGGCTCAATCAGCGCGGCATCCCTCCCGGTAAGACCTTCATGTACGAGTTCGAGGCCAAACGCCCAGGCACGTTCATGTACCACTCGCACGCAGATGAGATGGTGCAGATGGCCATGGGCATGATGGGCTTCTGGGTGACGCATCCGAAAGACCCGGCTCAATACAAGGTCGATCGCGATTTCGTCTTCCTGCTGTCTGCCTATGACATTGATCCCGGCAGTTTCACGCCCAAGGTCAACACCATGCTGGACTTCAACCTGTGGACCTTCAACAGCCGTGTCTGGCCAGGGATTGATCCGCTGGTCTGTCGCCAGGGTGACCGGGTGCGTATCCGGGTCGGCAATCTGACCATGACCAATCACCCGATCCATTTGCATGGCCACGAATTCGAGGTGACCGGAACGGATGGGGGCTGGGTTCCGCCCGCTGCGCGTTGGCCGGAGGTAACGGCAGACATTGCGGTTGGTCAGATGCGCGCGATCGAGTTCGATGCTACTGATCTTGGCGACTGGGCTTTCCATTGTCACAAGTCACATCACACCATGAACGCCATGGGCCACGACGTACCCACCCTGGTCGGCGTGGATCACAAGGGCGTTGCTGAAAAAATCAACAAGCTCATCCCCGAGTACATGGTCATGGGCGACAAGGGAGGCTCCATGGAGGGCATGGAAATGCCGCTGCCCGACAACACCCTGCCGATGATGACTGGAGAAGGCCCCTTCGGTGGCGTCGAAATGGGCGGCATGTTCACCATTGTCAAAGTCCGCAAGGATCAACCGCACGGCAACTACAAGGATCCGGGTTGGTATCGCCACCCCAAAGGCACCGTAGCGTCCGAATGGAAGGGCAGTACCAAGCAGGACATGCCTGCAGCTAAACGCGCTCCAGATGCGAACACCTCCATCAACCCCGGCGACACCGTCATGAAAGCCCGCAAGGGTGGCGGCAGCCATAGTCATTAACTAAAAAGGAAACATCATGAAATCTCCCAAGCACTTTGTTCTTAGCACGCTTATCTCGGTGGCGGCACTTGCGGCAGGCAGCACCATCGCATACGCCGATGCAGGTCATAGTCACGGCGGCCACGCATCCTCCATTGGCAAGCCCGGCAAGGCCAGCGAAGTCAGCCGTACCGTCAATGTCGATATGACGGACAACATGCGTTTCACCCCTGCAAAGATCGAAGTCAAAAAGGGCGAGACTATCAAGTTTGTCGTCAAGAACAGCGGCCAGGTCCGTCATGAAATGGTCCTCGGCTCGGTTCAGGAACTGAAGGCGCATGCCGAACAGATGCGCAAGCACCCGGAAATGGAGCATGACGATCCGAACCAGGTGCAAGTCGATCCCGGCAAGACCGGTCAGTTCATCTGGAAGTTCGCTAGCGCCGGAACCTTTGACTTCGCCTGCCTCCAACCCGGCCATTTCGAGGCTGGCATGGCAGGCAAGGTTGCCGTCAAGTAAATCACCCCACTAAAGGAGTCTGAACATGAAACTTGTTACTACTACTGTTGTTGCATTGAGCCTGGCACTGTCCTCGCTGGCCTATGCGGATGATGCCCATCACACAGAGAAGGCAAGCGCTGCTGCACCTGCAGCGCTGTCGAGTGGTGAGGTCAAGAAGATCGACAAAGACGCAGGGAAAATCACGCTCAAGCATGGCCCGCTGGTCAATCTGGACATGGCGCCGATGACCATGGTGTTCCGTGTCAAGGAGGCTTCGATGCTCGATAAGGTCAAGGTCGGTGACAAGGTCAACTTCGCCGCTGACAAGGTCAACGGTGCGTTGACCGTGACCCAGATCGAAGCGGCCAAGTAAGCCCCACGCCCATTCCCTACCCGAGGAACGTCATGAAATCTTATGTCCGCTTCGTTACAGCCGCCATCGCGACCGCGGTGACGAGCACCGCGATATTTGCGGGAAGCTCTGCCTATCTCGGACAAGATTCGCGCGGTATCAAAGCCTTCTCGGACGAAGAGACTGGCGCCTATCTGACGGGCAAGGGAATGGGCATGGCCAAGGCCGCAGAACTCAACGGCTATCCCGGCCCTGCGCATGTACTGGAGCTTGCCACCGATCTGGGCTTGACGGCCGAACAGCGCTCGCGGACCGAAGCGCTGTTCGACTCCATGTCAAAAGAGGCTATTGCCCTAGGTACGGAACTGATCGGCAAGGAACGCATTCTCGATCAATTATTCAGCAGCAAGCACATCGATCAGACGTCGCTGACCCATACCCTTGAGCAAATCGGGAACTTGCAGGCTCGCTTAAGAGGCAGCCATTTGGCCGCCCATCTGGCGCAAATCGAGATCCTTACTCCCGTACAAACCGCACGCTATATCGAATTGAGGGGATACGGTACGGCTGCGAGCGGCGGTGACCATGGACAGCATCGTCATTGATCCATATCAATTAATCATTGTGCCAGTAGGCGCAAGATAAAGCATCCGAAACGCTCGGATAAGCACCGGATTCAATACTGAGGAGAATGACAAGAAGCTGCCAACTTCGTTGGCTACCGCACTGACCGCAGGGCTCTTGTACTGCACACTTACGCAGCAGACGTCGACAAGGCCGCAATACCCGAAGCCGCTACCAAGGCTCCGGCCAAGAAAATGAAAAAGCATCCGCCCATGGAAGAAAAGATGGGCCATGCGCAACAGGGCAAAGAAGGCGCAGTTGCCGATTAAGCCGAGAAGACCAATGCGGACGACTCTTGCCAACTTGGCACGCCTTGAAGGGATTTAAGCAATACCCATTCAATCGATATCGCCTTAAGGAGGCTTCATGAAACACCTCGCCCTTCCGGTTTTATTCGCTGTGGCCTCAATGGCCACTTTCCCATCCTTGGCCGCTGACGCACAAGATCACAAAGCCCATCACCCAGAGGCGACCGCAAGTACGCCGGCAAAGAAGAGTACAGCTGAGAAACCTGCAGCTTCGTCCGTTGAAACCAAGCAACGCATGCAAATGCAGATGAAGCATATGCAAGAGATGCACGACAAGATGATGAATGCGAAAACGCCTGAAGAGCGTAAAGCCCTCATGGATGAGCATATGAAAACCATGCAGTCCAGCATGTCCGTGATGAAGGAAATGGGCGGTCAGAAAGGCAAGATGGGCGACCAGTCTGGCATGCAAATGCGCATGGACATGATGGAAATGATGATGCAGATGATGATGGACCGCATGTCCGCTATGCCGGCCCAATAGGAGACCACCATGGAACACCAGCATGATCATGACGAAAACAGCCCCGCCAGTTTCTGGGGCTCTCGCTACGGAATCGGTTTGCTGGTGTTGGGCGGTATCGCCGCTTACTTCCTCTTGACCGAACATCTGGCCCATGTGATTGGGGCTTTGCCCTTTCTACTGCTGCTTGCCTGCCCGTTGATGCACGTATTCATGCACGGTGGCCATGGTCATGGCGGGCACGGAGGACACACTGGGAAGTCGCCTGACAACTTTCCGGATGCAAAGAAAGAAGGAGATCGCTCATGACGCACGACACTCAAGCCTACGGATTATGGACACTGGTCATTCTCAATTCAGCAATCTTCATCATGTTCGCCTTCAGTTTCTTTAAGCCGCAAACTTCGCGGGATTGGCGGACTTTTGGTGCCTTCTCTGCCTTCGTTGTCGCCCTGTTCGTCGAAATGTACGGCTTCCCCTTGACCATCTACCTGCTGTCCGGATGGCTCCAAACTAAGTATCCGGGGCTGGATATTCTTTCCCACGATGCAGGCCATTTGTGGTCAACCTTGCTCGGCGAGACGGGAAACCCCCACTTCGGTGTCTTACATATCGCCAGTTATGTATTCCTTGGGTATGGCTTCTATCTGCTATCGAATGCCTGGCAGGTTCTATATCACGCGCAGCGCAGACACAGCCTTGCCACAGCGGGTCCGTACGCACGCATTCGTCATCCGCAATATGTCGCGTTTGTACTGATCTTGCTCGGCTTCCTGCTGCAATGGCCGACGCTGTTGACCTTGCTCATGTTCCCGATCTTGCTGCTGATGTACGGTCGGCTGGCGATCAAGGAAGAAGAGGAAATGCGTGCGCAATTCGGTGACACGTTTGATCGTTACGCAAACAAGACACCCAGGTTCATCCCCCGGTGGCCCCAGCGAGGGCTGGGCAGTAATGCAAACTGATATTGCCATCATGACAAAACTGGACTTGTCATCAATTGGTGTCTAAGTGGCAGAACAGGTCGAGCCTATGAACTCGATCCTCTCAGCCTATCGTCTTAAACCTGTACGCAAAGGAGTGTTGTATGGAACACATCGAACTTAACGTAGCGGGTATGACTTGCGGTGGCTGTGTCTCAAAAGTCAAGAAAGCCATGCTCGATGTACCCGGGGTTCACAGTGCAGAAGTGGATCTCACGCACGGCGTGGCCCGGGCCAGCGTGGACAATGCCCAAGCCTTGCAGCCTGAGCTGATTCAAACCTTGACGGCGGCCGGCTATCCCGCGACGCCGGTGGGTGCTGCCGCTGGCAGCCCTCGTACTGGCGGAGGCTGCTGCGGGCACTGATTCACATGCAAATGATCATATCGGAACTTTTTTCCTGATTATCTACAGACCAGTGGATCTGGACCAGCGCCGGAATCAAATCTAAATACTCGGGAGAATAAATATGGACCACCATGCTCATGGACACGCGTATCACCCTGATCCGACGAAAAAACCTAATGTCGACGAGCTGAAAGACCCCGTCTGCGGCATGGTGGTGAAGGTGGACGCTCCTCAGGTTTATCGGTACACCGATCATGACTACCGCTTCTGTAGTACCAAGTGCCGAGACAAATTCATTGCCGATCCGGCGAAGTACATAACGGAGCCAAGTACTTCTGCACCACAGGCTCACCCGGCACCGTCAGGCACGATCTACACCTGTCCCATGCATCCGGAGATTCGCCAGGACCATCCGGGTTCTTGCCCGAAATGCGGAATGACGCTGGAACCCGAGCTGCCTTCGGTGGAGGATGAAGAGGATCCTGAACTCAAGGATTTCACCCGCCGTTTCTGGTGGACACTGCCGCTCTCCATCGTCGTCGTCATTTTGGCCATGTTCGGCCACCGCTATGGCTGGCTGGAACCGCAGACCCAAACTTGGGTGGAGCTATTGCTTTCCCTGCCGGTGGTTCTCTGGGCTGGCTGGCCTTTCTTCCATCGCGGCTGGCTGTCGGTGATGCTGCGCAGCCCAAACATGTGGACACTGATTGGCCTCGGAACAGGTGCGGCCTTTGTTTATAGCCTGGTGGCAACTCTAGCGCCCGGGGTTTTCCCTGATTCATTCTTTTCCATGGGGCGGATTGCGGTTTATTACGAGGCCGCCGACGTGATTATTTCCCTTACCTTGCTGGGACAAATGCTTGAACTCAAGGCACGCTCCCAAACATCAGCTGCGATCAAATCGCTACTCGGGTTGTCACCGAAAACTGCTCGTCGCATCGGCGTTGACGGCAGTGAGGAGGATGTGCCGCTTACCCATGTGCATGTGGGTGATCTTTTGAGAGTTCGTCCCGGCGAAAAGGTCCCGGTCGATGGCGTGGTAGTGGAAGGTAGTAGCGCCGTAGATGAGTCCATGCTCACGGGCGAGCCAGTACCCGTCACCAAGCGTCTCGGCGATAAAGTCATCGGTGCCACCATGAATACTAATGGTGCACTGGTCATGCGCTCGGAGCGCGTCGGTTCGGAAACCATGCTGTCGCAGATTGTGCAGATGGTGGTGCAGGCACAACGCTCAAAAGCACCCATGCAGCGCCTTGTCGATGTGGTGGCCGGTTACTTCGTCATGGTGGTCGTCGGCATTGCCGTGCTGACCTTTATTGGCTGGGGTGTATGGGGACCTGAACCGAGCTGGGTATTCGGGCTCATCAACGCGGTAGCCGTCCTGATCATCGCTTGCCCCTGCGCGCTGGGGCTCGCCACGCCGATGTCCATCATGGTCGCCACCGGCCAGGGGGCCACACACGGCGTGTTGTTCCGCGACGCGGCGGCCATCGAGAATCTGCGCAAGGTCGATACCTTGATTGTGGACAAGACCGGCACGCTGACCGAAGGTAAGCCACGTTTCGACCAAGCTGTGCCGGCGACGGGGTTTGAGGCCGATGAGGTGCTGCGGCTCGCCGCCAGCCTGGATCAGGGTAGCGAGCATCCCCTTGCCGATGCCATCGTAGCGGCGGCCAGAGAGCTAGGCCTTAGCCTGGAAAAGGTCGAGGACTTTGAGTCTTCAACCGGCATTGGCGTGCATGGTCGCGTGGCCGGGAAGTCCCTGGCACTCGGCAATACCGTGCTGATGGAGCAAGCAGGCGTGCAAGTGGCGCCTCTCGTGGCAGATGCCGAACGCCTGCGCAGTGAAGGCGCCAGCGTGATGTATCTAGGTGTTGACGGGAAGCTCGCCGGTCTGCTGGCCGTGTCCGATCCCATCAAGTCGAGTACGGCAGAAGCGCTTGCTATGCTGCGGCAAGTGGGCATCCGTTTAGTCATGGCCACTGGCGACGGTTTGACTACAGCTAAGGCCGTGGGCGCGCGGCTGGGGATTGAAGAGGTCCATGGCGAGGTGAAACCGGCCGACAAGCTTGTCTTGGTCGAGAAGCTGCAAAAAGCTGGAGGCATTGTGGCCATGGCAGGCGACGGTATCAATGACGCTCCTGCATTGGCCAAGGCCGATGTCGGTATTGCCATGGGCACTGGCACCGATGTCGCAATGAACAGCGCCCAGCTAACGCTCGTCAAGGGCGACCTGCGCGGCATTGCCTACGCTCGGGGGCTTTCCCAGGCGACCGTGGGCAATATGCGGCAGAACCTGATGTTCGCCTTCCTCTACAACGCGCTCGGGATTCCAATTGCCGCCGGCGTCCTTTATCCCGTCACTGGCTGGCTGCTGTCGCCGCTGATCGCAGCCCTGGCCATGAGCCTCAGCTCGGCCTCGGTCGTCGGCAATGCCCTCAGACTGAAGTGGCAAGGCCACTAGTTCAAGGCCTATAATCCCGACATGCGCTTGATCAGACTTTTCCTGGCTGTTCTGCTTTCGGTGACGCTCCCGGTCATGAGTGCGTCGTCGATCGCCATGAGCCTGCAACAGGAAAAGTGCCCGATGCAGGCCGACATGGGCAGCGCGATGGGCGCGGACCATGACTGCTGCGATCCGGAGGCTGGAAGTCCTGGTCATGAAGGCAGCCCCTGCAAGTCCATCGAGATGTGCAAGACGTGCGCGGTGCTTTATCCCGTTTCCTCAGCACCCGCGCCAACGTTTGCCGTACAGCCATCCTCCGAAGCGGTGGTCGTTCGCATCGCCGACCACGTCCCATCGAACGACCCGTCCGGGTTGTGGCGTCCTCCCAGAAGCATCTGATTCTTGCTGATACGCCGACGGCGTAGCCGTCGCTTTGCGTGCGCGCACCTGCCGTGCCATCACGCCGTTTCACCATGGAGTTGGATCATGTCCAAACACTGGATATTCCGCGTTCTGCCGCTTTCGCTGGCAGGATTGCTCGGCATCGCGCATGCCGGGCCGTTGAGTTTTAAAGCTGCGCTGGAGCTGGCTGAGCAGCAGTCCCCCAATCTGGCGGCGAATACCGCCCAGTACCAGGCTGCCCAGGCGAGTGCCATTCCCGCCGGCGCCTTGCCCGATCCGAAATTGTTCGTCGGCGTCGAAAACTATCCTGTCTCGGGCATGGACAGCGGCCACCTCAAGCGTGACTTCATGACCATGCAGAAGTTCGGGGTCATGCAGGAGGTGCCGAATTCCGCCAAGCGTAAGGCGCGTGAAGACATTGCAGGTGCCGGCATCGAGATTGCCTCAGCGCAGCGGCTTGTTCTGCGGCAACAGTTGCGGCGCGATACTTCCGTCGCCTGGCTCAACCGCTATTACCTTGAGCGCAAGGTCAGCTTGTTCGACGAGCTTGATCGAGAGAACAAGCGCCTCGCCGACGCCGTCAGGGCGCAGATCGCCGGCGGCAAGAGTCTGGCAGCCGATGCCGTCATGCCGCGACAGGAGGCGGTTCAGCTTGCGGACCGGCGCGACGAACTGACCCGGGATCTGACCAAGGCCCGCGCTGTCCTGCGACGCCTGATCGGCACTGCTGCCGACGGCGGAATTGCAGGAGAGCCGCCCGCGCTGCCCGTCAGCGGCGAGCACCTGCATCGCCAACTGGAACAGCATCCCGAGCTGCTCGCCTTCACCGCCGAAACGCGCAAGGCTGAGGCAGAGGTCCGCGAGGCCGATGCAATGAAGCGGTCCGACTGGGGTGTGGCGCTCGCGTATCAGAAACGCGCGCCGGAATTCGGCGACATGGTCTCGGTGCAGCTCACCTTCGAGCTGCCCATCGACACCGGACGCCGCCAGGACCCGCTGATCGCTGCCAAGCGCCTGGAGCTCAACCGCATCGACGCCGAGCGCGAAGCCATGCTGCGCGAGCACGTCAATCAGTTGGAAAACGAGCTGGCCGACTACGCCGCGCTCACGAACCAGTTGGAGCGTGCGGAGAAAGTCGCCCTGCCGCTCGCGCAAGAGAAGGTCGATCTGCAGACCGCCGGCTACAAGGCCGGTCGCGGCGACCTGAGCGCCGTACTCGCTGCCCGCCGCGAACTCATCGACCAGCGTCTCAAGGTCATCGAACTCCAATCCCAGCGCGCCGCCATGGCTGCGCAGCTTCATTTCGCCTACGGGGACATCGCACAATGAACAAGAACGCTTTTAAGATCACCGCGCTGGTCGCGACTGTAGCCGCCGCCAGCGGCGGCATCGGCTATTGGGCTGCTGCGAATCGCGATATGCCGGCGCATACGGCCCAGACGGATGCTGCCGGCGAGAAAAAGCCGCTCTACTGGTATGACCCCATGGTGCCGAACCAGCATTTCGACAAACCCGGCAAATCGCCCTTCATGGACATGGAGTTGGTGCCGAAGTACGCCGACGAAGGCGATGACGGCTCCAGCGTGAAGATCGACCCCAGCCTGGTCCAGAACCTGGGCATCCGTACTGCCCAAGTGGAGCGCGCAACGTTATCGACTTCGTTGGATGTCGCTGCCAGCATCGTGCTCAACAACCGTCAGGTCGCAGTCGTACAGGCGCGTGCCGGCGGCTACGTCGAACGCGTCTATGCGCGGGCACCGGGCGACCTCATCGGCCGCGGTGCGCCGCTGGCCGACATCCTTGTTCCCGACTGGACGGCGGCACAGCATGAACTGCTCGCCATGACGAAGAGCGGCGATGCATCCCTGGTGCAGGCGGTACGCGAAAGACTGCGCCTGCTGGGCATGCCGCCTGACCTGATAGCCCGGGTCGAGAAGACCGGCCAGGCGCATCCAGTCGTGACGGTTTCAGCGCCCATCGGAGGTCTGATTCAGACGCTGGATGTCCGTATGGGAATGACCGTCTCGCCGGGCATGACCCTGGCGCAAATCAACGGCCTGGATACGGTCTGGGTCGAGGCGGCCGTACCGGAAGCCCAAGCCGCCAAGGCCGCCGTCGGTCGTAGTGTCGCCACCACGCTAGCCGCCTATCCGGGCGAAGTCTTCAGTGGCAAGGTCGTCGCCGTGCTGCCCGAGACCAATATCGAAAGCCGTACCTTGCGCGTTCGCATCGAGCTGCCCAATCGCGATGGACGCCTCCGGCCGGGCATGTTTGCTCAGGCCCGCCTTGATGGCGGCGCTGCCGAACCGGTGCTGTTGATCCCGAGCGATGCGGTGATCCGAACCGGAAAGCGCAACATCGTCCTCGTAGCAATGGACGGCGGTCGCTACTGGCCGGTCGAAGTGAAGCTGGGGCAGGAAGGCGACGGCAAGGTGGCCATCCTGGCCGGCCTGGAAGATGGCCAGAAGGTTGTCGTTTCCGGCCAGTTCCTTATTGATTCGGAAGCAAGCCTGCGCGGCGTCGTGGCACGGCTGAACGGCGGGAAGGAAGAAGATTCAGGCGCCGCAAAAGCCGGCGCGGCGCCAAAGACGCACGAAGGCGTCGGCAAGGTCGAGTCCATCGACGGCAACGAGCTGACCCTCTCCCATGGGCCCATCACGTCGCTGGGCTGGGACGCCATGACCATGTCGTTTGCGCTTGCCAAGCCGGACATGGCGAAGTCCGTCAAGGTCGGCGACCGTATTCGCTTCGTCATCCACGAAGGGGAGCAAGGCTACGTCATCGACGAGATCCGGATGGAGGCCAAGCAATGATAGAGCGCCTTATCCGCTGGTCGGTCGGCAACCGCTTCCTCGTGCTGCTGGCGACGGTATTCCTGACAGCTTGGGGAGTCTGGGCGGTCAAGACGACGCCGGTCGATGCCTTGCCCGACCTCTCCGATGTCCAGGTCATCATCAGGACCAACTACCCCGGCCAGGCACCGCAGATCGTCGAAAACCAAGTCACCTATCCGCTGGCGACGACGATGCTTTCCGTGCCGGGTGCAAAGACGGTGCGCGGCTATTCCTTCTTCGGCGACTCCTTCGTCTATGTGCTGTTCGAGGACGGGACCGATCTTTACTGGGCGCGCTCGCGGGTGCTTGAGTACCTGAACCAGGTTCAGGGCCGTCTGCCCCTATCGGCCAAGCCCGCGCTGGGCCCAGACGCGACTGGCGTTGGCTGGGTCTACGAATATGCGCTGGTCGACAAGCGCGGCGGCCACGACCTCGCGCAGTTGCGCAGCCTGCAAGACTGGTTTCTCAAGTACGAGCTGAAGAGCCTGCCCAATGTGTCGGAAGTCGCCACCATCGGCGGCATGGTCAAGCAGTACCAAGTCGTGCTCGATCCTGCAAGGCTAGCCGGCTATCGCATTCCGCTGACCAAGGTCGTCGAGGCCATTCGCAAGGCCAATCAGGAGACCGGCGGTTCGGTGCTGGAAATGGCCGAGACCGAATACATGGTCAGGGCCACGGGCTACCTGAAATCGCTCGACGATTTCCGCAACATCCCGCTCGCAGTAGCCGGCGCCGGTGTACCGATCAAGCTCGGCGACGTAGCGACAATCCAGCTCGGCCCGGAAATGCGGCGCGGCATCGCCGAACTCGATGGACAGGGCGAAGTCGTCGGTGGCGTGGTGGTGCTGCGTTCCGGAAAGAATGCGCAGGAAACCATTGCCGCTGTGAAGATGAAGTTGGCCGAGCTCCAGAAGAGCCTACCTGACGGCGTCGAAATCGTGACGACCTATGATCGCAGTCAGCTCATCGAACGTGCGATCGACAACTTGAGCTACAAGCTCCTCGAAGAGTTCATCGTCGTAGCGCTGGTCTGCGGCATCTTCCTTTGGCACCTGCGTTCAGCTCTGGTCGCCATCGTCGCCTTGCCGCTCGGGGTCATCAGCGCTTTCATCGTGATGAGTTACCAAGGCGTCAACGCCAACATCATGTCCCTGGGCGGCATTGCCATCGCCATCGGTGCCATGGTGGATGCGGCTGTGGTCATGATCGAGAACGCACACAAGCACATTGAGAAATGGCAGCATGAGCATCCAGGCGCCTCCCTGCACGGTGAGGCCCATTGGAAGGTCATAGTCGAAGCCGCAGCGGAAGTCGGTCCGGCACTCTTCTTCAGCCTGCTCATCATCACGCTGTCCTTCATCCCGGTCTTCACCTTGGAAGCCCAGGAGGGACGGCTGTTCGGCCCGCTGGCGCTTACAAAGACGTATGCCATGGCCGCTGCGGCTGGCCTGTCGGTGACTTTGATTCCGGTACTGATGGGGTACTGGATTCGCGGCAATATTCCCGATGAGAGTCGCAATCCACTCAACCGCGCCCTGATCCGCATCTATCGTCCTTTGCTGGACAAGGTATTGCTGCGGCCCAAGACGACCTTGCTGGTTGCGGGTTTGGTGCTGCTGACCACGCTCTGGCCGTTGAGTCGTCTGGGCGGGGAGTTTATGCCGCCGCTGGATGAGGGCGACCTACTGTACATGCCCTCAGCCCTGCCGGGCTTGTCCGCGTCCAAGGCCTCGGAGTTGATGCAGCAAACTAACCGGCTGATCAAGACGGTACCGGAAGTCGCCACGGTTTTCGGTAAGGCAGGCCGCGCCGAGAGTGCGACCGATCCGGCGCCGTTGGAGATGTTCGAGACCACCATCCAGTTCAAGCCCCAGGATCAATGGCGCCCCGGCATGACGCCCAAGAAGCTCGTCGACGAGCTCGATCGCGTGGTCAAGGTGCCAGGGCTGGCCAATATCTGGGTGCCGCCGATCCGCAATCGCATCGACATGCTGGCCACCGGCATCAAGAGTCCGATTGGCGTCAAAGTCGCCGGCACGAACCTCGCCGATATCGACAAGGTCGCGTACGCCATCGAACAAGTTGCCAAGCAAGTGCCCGGTGTCAGTTCAGCGCTTGCCGAACGCCTGACGGGCGGCCGCTATGTCGACGTCGATATCGACCGGGCAGCAGCAGCGCGCTACGGGATGAATATCTCGGAGGTGCAGATGATCGTGGCCTCGGCCGTGGGCGGTGAGAATGTCGGAGAGACGGTGGAGGGGCTGGCCCGCTATCCCATCAACGTGCGTTACCCGAGAGAGGTACGCGATTCGCTGGAGCGCCTGCGCGACTTACCGGTGCTGACCGAGATGGGGCAGCAGATCACGCTGGGGAGCGTTGCCCGCATCGGGATCAGTGACGGCCCGCCCATGTTGAAGAGCGAAAACGCGCGCCCGTCTGGCTGGGTCTATGTTGACGTTCGCGACCGCGACCTCGCATCTGTCGTCGAAGACCTCCGCAAGGCCGTAGCCGAAAAGGTCGAGCTCAAGCCCGGCATGAGCATTGCCTACTCCGGCCAGTTCGAATATCTGGAACGGGCCAATGCTCGCCTCAAGCTCGTGGTGCCGGCGACCTTGCTCATTATTTTTGTCCTGCTCTACCTGACCTTCCGCCGTTTCGACGAGGCTGTCCTCATCATGGCGACGCTGCCTTTCGCTCTGGTCGGCGGCATCTGGTTCCTGTACCTGCTCGGCTACCACTTCTCGGTCGCGACCGGCGTCGGCTTCATCGCGCTGGCCGGCGTCTCGGCCGAGTTCGGCGTCATCATGCTGATCTACCTCAAACAAGCTTGGCAGGGGCGTATCGATGCGGGCAGAGAGACGGACGAAGGACTGCTCGACGCGATCCGCGAAGGCGCGGTGCTGCGCGTGCGCCCGAAAGCAATGACGGTGGCCGTCATCATCGCCGGTCTGCTTCCCATTCTTTGGGGAAGCGGCACCGGCAGCGAGGTCATGAGCCGGATTGCCGCGCCCATGGTCGGGGGAATGATCACAGCGCCACTATTGTCGCTATTTGTTGTGCCTGCGGTGTATCGCCTGATGAGAAGAGTGCGCAACTAACAATCCCATTCGCCATCACCCCATCTTCATATGCTGATGGGGTGGTTCGGTGGCGGATTTGGCGCGCGAATGGGTGGCGGCTTTGAGATGCGAATCAGCGGCGGTATTGATGCGAATGCTCAATTAATTTCATACCGTGCTTCAGCTAATTTTCCATCTATACGTGCTGCAAAAGATTTCCATCTTGTTCATGTTGGTCCATAAGTGAGGCGCCCACATTGCAACACCGTTTGAAAGCTTCACCTCATCCGCGATCCTGCTATATACAGCCTTCGTGATCCATAGCGGCGCCTCGGACAGAGTGCAGAGTTTGGCCGCATAATTTGCCGCACGCCCGATCCAGACAATATCGTTATCGCCTTTAACGCCAACCCTGGCCGCGTATAAAGAGCTCGTGTCTATACCGACAACGTGTTTCAACACGAAACTGTCATTTGGGTAGGTGTTTTTGATTAACGGCCGCAGTATCTCTTCTACAGCCCAGTTGATTTTGAGGGCGGCTTTAACGGCGGAAGTATTCTTGTAGTCTCCAACAAAAACAGCCATCACTCGATCGCCATCATAGGCAGTGATGGTTCCGCCTTCCCCTCTAATAATTCGGGCAGCGCTGCGCAAATAGATCTTGTAGATATCGGCTGCAAACCACCATTTGTAGCCATCGACCATTTGGGTTGAGCCATCCAGATCCGCGTACAGCACCGTCGCCGATTCAAGCTGCTTGGCGTGATTGGAATTCAAAAGTAAATCTGTTGGCGCGGGGACGCCGGTCGTGGTCTGTTCAGTCCAGTTTCCGGACAGAATTGCCTTAGCCTCAGCGGCCAAGTCTGCTGATAGCGTCATTTTTGTACGAGCACCGCGAGCGCAGCAATCCAGAAGGGAAGTGCGGCAAAGGACCACAGCATCCCGCATCGCACCCAGCCAAACTTGTCGCGAGCGATCTCTGCGTTACGATGAATCTGCGCTAGGCAGTCATCCAGAAGTTGCTCGGGCGTGGCGGCATGGTAGGCCTGCCGAAACTCGTCGCTAGACCGTTGGGCAATGCAGGCAAAGAAAATGTGCGAGTCCTTGGGCCCCGTGAGTCTTGGCAGAAACACCATGGCGATACAGAAAAGCCCAATGACAAGACACACACCGCAAACCACTGTCAGGAGATTTCCCCAGGCGGTCCTGTGAGCGTGGTCCAGTGCGCTGAAGGCGGTGGCGATGGCCGCAAACATGGCGGCATCAAGCGTGACCACAACGCCGGCCTTCACTTCGGCAGCAGTGATCCAGCCCAAATGACGCTCGAGCGTCCACTGGGCTAGTTGAAATTTATTAATGTCGTTCCCCATACCATCCCCGATTTTGATGGGGCAGGAAAAGTAGCCTGCGAAGCTTTCCTCACCCGTCCGTTCCGCTGCGCTAATCCCGTCCCACATGGGGCGGTTTTGTAAGTGTTTAAAGCACTGCAGGAAGATATTAATAGCGGGAGTGGAAAGGTTTTGTGCTTTTTTCGTTATCACATCGAATAATCAGACATTATCCATTCTTACATTTTGGCGTTTTAGCGCTCAAATTGACATGGAGAATAGTATGTAATATCGTGGTATGTAATACAGTACGAAATAGACGGAGGCGACCATGGCACGAGGCGGCATCTACAAATCTGAGGTGATACGGGCGCGTACTACGCTACTTTCGCAAGGCATCTATCCATCCATCGATGCTGTCCGGCAAGAGTTGGGTAATACCGGCTCGAAGGCCACCATTCATCGCTTCCTGAAGGAAATCGAGGAAGAGGAAGGTGGCAAGACCGGTGGCAAAGTCGCCATCAGTGAAGCTCTCCAGGATCTCGTTGCACGGTTAGCCGAACGGCTCATTCAGGAAGGGGAAGGTCGGATCGCTGAGCTAGTCGCCAAACATGCGGAAGAGTTGGATAAGCTCCAGCAGGCGCTAAACAAGGCCCAAGCACACAGCACCGCGGTAGAGAACGAGCTTTTGGAAGCGACGTCAGAGGTGGTTGCGGAGCAAAAAAATCATGAACGCACCGCCGAGCGGCTTCGCCACGAAAGCCTGGCCTTGGCCCAAGTGAGGCAGCAAGTGACCGATCTCGAGGAACGCCTGGCAGAGCAGGAGACGCATCGGCAATCCCTGGAGGAGAAGCATACGCATGCGCGTGAAGCACTTGAGCACTTCCGGACAGCGGCCAAGGAGCAGCGTGAACAAGATCTGCGGCAGCACGAGCAGCAGGTTCAGTATCTGCAAGGGGAGATCAAGGCGCTGAAGGGCAGCCTGACCCAAGCCCAACTGGAAGCGGCCAACAGCAACAAGGAAAATGCGCGCCTGGTAGGTGAAGTTGCGCGCGCAGAACGCTCGCTGCACGACGCCAACGCAGGCCTGAGAGAGTTACAGGGCGCAAAGTCCGAACTAATTTCCGCCCAGCAGCAGGTAGAGCGGCTTGGCCGTCAAGTAGTGGAGCTACAGGCGCAGGTTGGAAGGCAGGAAGAGCAGAACAAATCACTGGAAACAGCTTTGGTGACAGAGCGGGCTCAGACTCAGGAGCTGAAGATCGAACTGAGTGCGGTCAAAGCAGCGGCCGAAGCGCAAAGCCAGCTCACGGAGAAGATCCAAGCCTGGCTGACCCCAAAGCCGGGACCATCGGCGCCGGCGGCGACTTAGAAGGGCTCAAGCCGTGTGGTTAAGCGGTTTGGGGCGTATGTTTGTCGATAATTAAGTCTTAACGACATGGTGGCTGTTTTCAAGGCTTTGCGTCGGGCAAAACCATCAGCCGTTGGCATAAAGTCTTAACTGCGAGTTCGAAGTGGTTAGGCTAGCTTAGCTTCAAGTAATAAAGTCATAACGCGGCAAGACCGGTATTCCTCGGCACTTCAGTTGAACTCATTCCGAAGGCGCGCCAAGCGGCGCAAGATCGTAGCTACTACTACGCCCGCCACTGTCAGACTTGACCAGAACACCGATATCCAGCAGCTCCTTGATGTCGCGGAGCGCCGTGTCTTGCGAGCATTTCGCCAACTTTGCCCATTTGCTCGAAGTCAGCTTGCCCTCGAAACCATCAAGCAGCCTGTTCAAGACCTTGGTCTGCCGCTCGTTCATCGGGATGCCGGCCCAGGCTTGCCAATAGCGGGCCTTCGCGAGAACGGCATCCAGCGTTTCCTGCGCATTCCCAAATGCATGCCACAGTGCATCCATAAACCACGATAGCCAGGCCGTGACCTCCATCGAGCTCTTCTGAGCCTTCTCAAGGATGTCGTAATAAGCTGCGCGTTCACGTTGAATTTGCGCCGACAGGCTGTAGAAACGCTGCTTGTGTCCATCTACACGCGCCAACAGCAGATCGCCAAGCGCGCGCGCAATACGGCCGTTCCCGTCATCGAACGGGTGGATGGTGACAAACCACAAGTGGCCGAGCCCCGCTTTGATCAGCGCCGGCTCGCCAGTATCAGCTTCCAGCCATGCCAGAAAGCGAGCGGTTTCGTGCGCCAGACTTTCCGCCGGCGGCGCTTCGAAATGCACACGCTGGCGCCCGACCGGCCCAGACACGACTTGCATCGGGCCGTGGGCATCATCCCGCCAAGCGCCCACGCGTATTTTGGAAAGACCTGAATATCCGGTCGGGAACAAAGCGGCATGCCAGCCGAACAGGCGTTCGGTCGTCATCGGTGCCGCAGCATTGCCCGTAGCATCCAACACCATTTCCACCACGCCCTCAACGTTACGGTCGACAGGTGCAAGCGCACCGATGTCTACTCCAAGGCGGCGGGCGATGGACGAGCGTACGGCGTCGGGGTCGAGGTGCTCGCCCTCGATCTCACTGCTTTTCAGGACATCCTGGGTTAGCACGTCGAGGCTGGCTTGATCCCTGAGGTTCATGCCAACGTCGGCGAGCCGGCCGTGCAGCCAGCCGTGGGCAGTGCTGACCTTGGCCAATTGATCGGCGAGGGCTGCGAGGTCGTATTGCCATTGCGGCCAGTCGTTCGCCTGCCAGATGTATTTGTAATCACCGCTATTCATGCGGAGATTATGGGCCATATTTACCGCATGCACAAGTTATTCAACGCATAATCTGCGGAGATTGTCGGTTTATTCGCCGCGCATTGGAATAGGTTTCGTGGACAGCTACGACTTTATTATTGAAGTTAAGACTTAATTATCGGGGACCAGCGTAACCGCCAAATTCAGCACGAAAAGTACGGGAACCCTTACATCGAGAAGTCATGATGCACATGCCGGGATACAGCAAGCAAGGGCTTGCCTGTATCCCGCGCCTCAATACTTCAACCTTGCTCTGAGTCGTCAGTCTCAACCCAGACAAGCTGACCATTCCCCAGCTCATTCAGCGCGGCAACAAAGTCATCGGCATTTGGCTCAGGGATAGTCAAGGTCACAGTCACATCAGCATCATGATTAACACTGATGAGACGAGCGCCCACGGCATCAATCTCGCGACGAATCATGCCTTCCAGCGCATATGGTACGCGGCAGATAAGCTCACGCTCTGCGATGATCGCGGTTTTGGTCGCCCCCAATAGTGCTTGAGCAACGGCATCGGTGTACGCGCGCACGAGGCCGCCCGCGCCCAACTTGATACCCCCGTAATAACGCACAACCGTGGCAAGCACGCCTTCGAGATCCTGATGGCGAAGCACTTCAAGCATCGGCCTACCGGCGGTACCACTGGGCTCGCCATCATCCACTGCGGCTGACTGCCCACCAGCCATCAGCGCCCAACAAACATGCACGGCGTCCGGATGCGCAGCCCGTAAGGTGGCCACAATATGCTGTGCTTGCGCCCTGTCCGCCACTGGCTGGACGCAACCGATAAAGCGACTCTTCTTGATGACGAGTTCGCTATGAACAGCGCTTTCGATGGTTTTGAGCATGCCTGCGGTGTCTGAGGGAGAGGCAGGAAGAATTTTGGTGCCGGGAACGGGACTTGAACCCGTAAGCTTGTTTAGAGCGGCGGATTTTAAGTCCGCTGTGTTTACCAATTTCACCATCCCGGCTGGATGAGGTGTGGCGTCGGATTATAGAGTCATTCGTCGCCATTCGTCGCAAATGACTGCCCAATAGCACCACAAACAAAAAGGGAAAGCACAGATAGTCTGGGCTTTCCCTTTTGGCCAATCTGGAGCGGGAGAAGAGTCTCGAACTCTCGACCTATACCTTGGCAAGGTATCGCTCTACCAACTGAGCTACTCCCGCTTTAAAACTTGGAGGCGCGGGCCGGAGTCGAACCGACCTACACGGATTTGCAATCCGGTGCATAACCGCTTTGCTACCGCGCCCTGCATACTTAATCGCTACTGACTAAAAAGGGAAAGCTTCCGGTTACCCTTGAGCTTTCCCTTTTAGTGGAATTCTGGAGCGGGAGAAGAGTCTCGAACTCTCGACCTATACCTTGGCAAGGTATCGCTCTACCAACTGAGCTACTCCCGCAGAACAGGTGTGCATTATAGGCGGTTTTGTTTTCGTGTCAAGACTGATAACAAAATAACGCGCCAGAATCACGCCTAGGTTTGCTTACTCAACACCACCTTTGCCGCGCGCAAACAAACCACGTACAGCGTCCTGAATATCTGTTGGCAGAACGATTGTCTTTGCATTGTCGGAAGTCGCCAAACCATTCAATGCAGCCAAGTATTTTTCCCCTAACAGGTAGCGCATCGAGGCATCCGTGCCGCCGAGTGCAGACGTCACACGGCGGATACCTTCGGCACTGGCTTCGGCCAAAGTGACTTGAGCTTCCGCATCGCGGCGGGCAGATTCTAGGCGAGCCTCGGCTTGCAGAATGGCGGATTGCTTGGTGCCTTCTGCCTTGGTCACCATCGCCTTGCGCTCACGTTCGGCTGAGGCTTGCGCCTCCATTGCTTTCTGCATGGACTCTGAGGGGTTGATGTCCTGGATCTCGACAGACTTCACAGTCAGGCCCCAATCTACGGCCTCATCGGCAATACTTTCACGCAAACGCGCCTTGATTTTGTCGCGACTCGATAAGGCTGCATCCAGATCCATTTCACCGATGATTGAACGCAAGGTGGTCATGATCAGATTGCGAATCGCCTCAGAGAAATCGACAACACCGTAGACCGCCTTGATGGGGTCAGTCACCTTAATAAAGGCAATTGCATTCGTCAGGATGACAGCGTTGTCACGGGTGATCACTTCTTGCTCTTGCACATCAAGAATGATGTCCTTGGTGACCAGCTTGTATGCCACGCGATCAAGATAAGGAATGATGACAGTCAGGCCAGGATGCAGGGTGCTGTGATACTTACCCAGTCGCTCGACGATCCATTCCTCGCCCTGCGGAACAATACGTATGCCTTTAGCCAGCGTAACGATGGCAAAGATCAGCAGTGCAATGATGATGACTAATCCATCGCCCATTACCTTCTCCTTAAATGTTGAGTGGTGTCACAAGAATGCATTGAGTTCAGGACTTCTCGACCTTGAGCATGCTGCCTTCAATCTGGGCAATTCGCACGCGTTCGCCAGCAGCGATTTCCTCATCTGCAATGCAAGGCCAAACTTCACTGCCGAGTATGGGCTTCTGAAAACGTACCTTGCCTTTCTGGAACGGGGCAACGGCATGCGAGAGCAGACCGATCTCGCCAATCAGATTGGCATCGGCCATACCGATGTGGGTTTTGTGCTGATTGGCTTTGAATACGCGAAACCACAGCACAACAAGCGCAATCGAAAGCAGTAGCCAGATACTGAGTTGAACGGTCAGGCTGAGGCTTGGCAAGAGTGCGAGCAGAATGCCAACGGCGACTGCACTCAAACCGAACCAGACCAGCACAAAAACAGGAATGGCTAATTCACAAAGCAGTAAGGCTATACCCGCAATGACCCAGTACCACCATTCAATCTGCATACCGCCTCCTGCGTTGTGGATTCAAGCAGACTAACGTAAAGCTGAGGGCGCATCAACTGCGCTGGCGTAGTCCTTCAAATAAGCAGATTGCCACAGCTGCTGCAACATTCAAGGACTCGGTATTTGCCGCCAGTGGAATCGTCGCGCGTAAGGCTGCCAACGAGGTGAGCTCAGGCGACAGCCCTGCCCCTTCATTACCAAACAACCAAGCGACAGGACGCTTGAGATCGAGCTGATAGACAGAGGTTTCGACATCAACCACCGTTGCCACTGCAGGCATAGGCAACTGTTTCAGTATGGCCTGCAGATCCACCTGTTCGCGGATCGTCAGTGAGAAGTGTGCGCCTTGGGCGGCGCGTAACACACGAGGCGTCCATGCCCCAGCACACCCTGGGCCAAGCAGAACGTGCTCTACACCCGCAGCGGCAGCCGTTCTGAGGATTGAGCCGACATTGCCAGCATCTTGAACCGCATCCAGCAGCACACACGTTTGCGTTGGGAATGAGTCCTTAGCCACGGGAATAGGAATAACAGCAGCTATCCCAGTAGGTGCGGCAACCCCACTCAGCTCACGGAAAAGACTGTCACGCAAACACAGGATTTCAGTATCCGAAAAACGCTGTGCAAGCTCCATGACTTCAGGATTGCCCGTGGCAGATTCGGCCAAGAGCACGGCATGAGGACGCCCATTGTGTTGGCAATACACTTCCAGTAGGTGAATGCCATCAATCAAGGTTTGCTGGCGTTGGCGTTGTTCGCGCGCATTTTCCACCAGCTGGTGCAGGCTTTTGAAGGTCGGATTATCACGTGAGCTGATCTGCTTCACTGCCCTTCCCCCTCAAGCAAACGTCTCACAGGCGCGTAGCTGCTGCGATATATCTCGCGAACGACACCATGTTCGCGCAAGGCCGCAAGATGCGCAGCGGTCGGATAGCCTTTGTGCTTGTCCAACCCGTACATGGGGTAGCGTTGATGCAGCTCTAGCATTTGTGCATCGCGCACGGTCTTAGCCAGTATCGATGCGGCGGCAATCGCAGCGACCTTGCTGTCACCCTGCACAATTGCGGTGGCAGGCATCAACACGGTCGGACAATGCAGTCCATCCACTTCAATCGCATCAGGCTGAATGGACAATGCTTCGACAGCACGGCGCATGGCCAACAAACTGGCTTGTAGGATATTGATCTCGTCGATTTCGGCAACCGTGGCCTCAGCAACCGCCCATGCCAAAGCATGTTCACGGATCAAGGGCGCGAGACGATCGCGCGCTTTTTCGCTGAGTTTTTTGGAATCGTTGAGGCCCACTATTGGACGAGCAGGATTGAGGATGACAGCAGCAGCGACGACACAACCGGCCAGGGGGCCTCTGCCGGCTTCATCAACGCCGGCGATCCTCATGAGGCCGATCGATTCAAATACGGAAGGATAGCGGCGGCTGCACGCTCAGCCGTGCCCTGACGCAGCGTTAAGTGAATGCGATGAAAGACATCGATGATGCGCTTACGGGCTGCCTTGTCGACAATCAGGTTACCTAGTGCTTGCGCCATGTTCTCTGGTGTGGCTTCATCCTGCAGAAATTCGGGCACGATAAACTCGCCGGCCAGAATGTTTGGCAAGCCAATCCACGGTTGATATGCCTTGTTCTTCATCAGTCGCCATGACCAAGGCGACATCTTGTAGGTGATCACCATGGGGGTCTTGATGAGTGCAGCTTCGAGGGTTGCCGTACCGCTGGCGACCAACGCACCATCAGCGACCATCAATGCATCGCGCGCATGGCCAAAGAGCATTTTGAAAGGCATATTCTGCGCACCGCATTTCCACAAGGCGAGCTCAAAACGATCACGCGTTTCACGTGTAATCAACGGCACCAATAGCTGTGCCTGAGGAAAGCGCTGCAGCAGGACCTTACCTGTCTCGATAAACGTTTCCGCCATGTAATCCACCTCTGATTGGCGGCTACCTGGCAGTAAAGCGATGTACAGACCCTTTTCATCCAGCCCCAGACGCTCCAACGCTGCCGGACGATCAGGCTGCAGCGGGATTACGTCAGCAAACGGGTGGCCGACATAACTGACCGGGATATCTTCGCGCTCGTACAGCTCGGGCTCGAAGGGAAACAGTGCCAGCATGCGTGACACAGCTTTTTTGATCTTGTGGATACGCTCACCTCGCCATGCCCAAATCGAGGGGCTGACGAAATGAATGGCAGGAATGCTGGCTGACTTAATGCGCTCTTCAAGCCACAGATTGAAGTCAGGCGCATCAACACCAATAAAGGCATCCGGGCGATCCTTGAGCACATGCGCAAGCAAGTTGCGGCGAATGCCCGCGATCTCTCTGTAGTGACGGAGAACTTCGGCGTAGCCACGGACCGCCAGCTTTTCAGCTGGCCAGAGCGACTTGAAGCCTGCGGCTTCCATGCGTGGACCACCAATGCCATAAAACTCAGCATCCGGCAGATGTACACGCAAGGCTTGAATTAAATGGGCCGCCAGCAAGTCACCAGAAGCCTCGCCTGCCACCATCGCAATGCGTACAGACATGTTTCAGCAGCCTTAGCGGACGATTCCGCGACCGGTGACGGAGATAAAATCGACCAGTGGCTGCAGCTCGGGATGAGTACCCTGCTCTTCAGCGATGGCTTGACGCGCTTCTTCGAGACGCAGGCCAGACTTATAAAGCGTCTTGTAGGCCCGTCGGAGGGCGGCAATTGCCTCAGGAGAAAAGCCGCGGCGCTTCAAACCTTCGCTATTGATACCGTGAGTCGTGGCCGGATTGCCCGATGCCATGACATACGGCGGCAAATCCTGCGACAAACTGGTTGTCATACCCGCCATGCTGTGTGCACCAATGCGCACAAACTGATGCACCCCCGACAAGCCACCCAAAATCACGAAATCGCCGACATGGACATGACCTGCCAACTGTACGCTATTCGCAAAAATCACATTGTTGCCGACCTGACAGTCGTGCGCGACATGGACATACGCCATAATCCAGTTGTCATTGCCTACGCGAGTCACTCCCGCGTCCTGGACTGTACCTAGATTGAAAGTACATGACTCACGGATGGTATTGCGATCACCGATTTCAAGACGGGTGGGCTCGCCCGCGTACTTCTTATCCTGTGGTTCTGCACCAATCGAGCAAAACTGGAAAATGCGGTTCTGCACACCAATCCGAGTATGGCCATCTACCACGACATGTGGCCCAATGACGGTGCCCGAACCGATTTCGACGTTCGGACCGATCAGGCTATAAGCACCGATCTCGACGTCATCTGCAATCTTGGCTTTGGGATCGACAATCGCTGTCGGATGGATACGCGTCATTCGCCCAACATCCGCATCGTGCACATGATCTTGGCTTCAGCTGCTACCTGACCATCCACCTTGGCGTTACAGGAAAACTTCCACAGACCCCGCCTGCTGAACTCAAGTTTGGCTTCCAGCACCAGTTGATCGCCTGGGGTGACTGGACGCTTAAAACGTGCCTCGTCAATGCCAACAAAATAGTAGACAGAGTCATCATTGGCCTGGTCGCCAAGCGTCTTAAACGAAAGGATCGCTGCGGCTTGGGCCATGGCTTCAACAATCAGCACACCTGGCATAACAGGATGATGTGGATAATGTCCGGGAAAGAACGGCTCATTCATGCTGACGTTCTTCAGTGCCGAAATATGTGAACCGGGCACAACTTCGGTCACTCGGTCGATCATCAGGAAGGGATAACGGTGCGGCAGGCACTTCAGGACAGCGTGGATATCCATGCTCTCAGGGGCGATATTCGCCTCGCTCATTTCTTATTCTCCAGTTCATTCAATCGCGCTTCAAGGGCGCGAATCCTATCTGCCATCGCATCCAGATGACGCAAACGTGCAAAATTCTTGAGCCAATCGGCATGCTCCAGGAAAGGAACCATGCCTGTATAAGTACCACGCTCAGCAATACTCTTACCGACCAGTGTGCCCGCAGACACATTCACATCATCCGCCAGTGTGAGATGCCCAAGAATGATGGCACCACCACCGACAGTGCAACGACTGCCTAGTGTGGTGCTGCCAGCAATCCCTACACAACCCGCTAGGGCGCTGTGAGCGCCGATGCGCACATTGTGAGCAATCTGAATCTGGTTATCGAGCTTAACGCCATTTTCGATGACGGTATCTGCCAAGGCACCACGGTCAATGGTTGTACCTGCACCAATTTCGACATCATCTCCAACGATCACAATCCCGGTCTGCGGAATCTTGACCCAAGCACCGTCTTTTTCTCGCGCAAAGCCAAAGCCATCCGAACCCACCACCGCAGAGGCGTGGACAATGACGCGTGAGCCTAAGCGGCAGCCATAATAGATTGTTGAATGTGGGTAGAGACGACAATCGGAGCCAATGGTTACACCAGAACCAACAACGGCATTGGCGCCGATAATCGTATTAGCACCCACACGGACATTGGCACCCACATAAGCGCCCGCCCCCACACTCACGCTGACAGGAAGCTCTGTCATCACGGTGGCACTGGGGTGAATACCAGCCGGAGCTGGTGGAATGGGGCTCAGCCATTGGGCCAAACGGGCAAAGTAGAGGTATGGATCCGGATGAACAATCGCGGCAACCGGACAATGCTCTGCCTGAGCCGGCGCAAGAATGACTGCAGAAGCCTGCGTCGAGCTTAATTGCGATTGATACTTCGGATTTGCAAGAAAGGTTATTTCGCCTGCCTTGGCCGATTCAAGCGTTGCAATACGCGAGATTAGCTGGTCGCCGTCACCGCGAAGCTCTCCGCCCAGTCGGGCAATAATTTCATCAAGCCTGATAGCCACACTCTTCTGCCCCGGGTAACTTACTTCGTTGCAGGCGTTGCGGCTGGAGCAGCAACACCGTCACTGAGCGCCTTGATTACTTTTGAAGTGATATCGATGCCAGGGCTGAAATACACAGCCTCTTGCACGATCAGATCATACTTCTCTGTCTCAGCAATCTTCTTGATAACCTTGTTGACGCTTTCGTACAAGGAGGCCAGCTCTTCATTCTGGCGAACGCTTAGATCCTCGCGGAACTCACGCTGCTTGCGCTGAAGCTCACGATTCATTTCGCCAAACTCGCGTTCACGAACGCGACGCTCGGATTCCGACATCGTCAGCCCGTCTTTTTCCATCTTTTCCTGCATGGTCTGCAGCTGCTTAGCCAGCTTTTGCAGATCCTGATCGCGCTTATCGAATTCCGCCTTGATCTTCTTCATTGCCCGTACGGCTTGAGGCGCCTCATTGGACACACGCTGCAGATTGATGAAACCAATCTTGCTTTCAGCAAAGACGGAAGGTGCAAGCAGGGACAGCGTCGATGCCAATGCAACTAGTAATAGGTTTTTTGATTTGAACAAGATTGCCCCCTCTAACCTTAAAAGACCTGACCAAACGTGAATTGCAAGCGCTGCACTTTGTCACCTTCTTGCTTGTTCAACGGCATACCCAAGCTAAACTTCAATGGGCCCATTGGCGAGCTCCAAAGAACCGAAAGACCTGTACTCATTCTCATATCGCCGAACTTAATTTTCTCATCGGCACCCCAAACCTGGCCCACATCAAAGAATGTGCCTAGACGGACTGACTTATCAAGGCCCGAACCCGGCATGGGGAACAACAGCTCAGCGTTACCAATCATACGCCGAGTACCACCCAGTCTAAAAAAAGTACCCGTTGTTGAATCTCTAGCTACTGGCCCCAGAGAGCTGATGTCGTAACCGCGTACCGACCCTATACCACCTGCATAAAAGTTCTTGAAAAAGGGGAATTCTTTATCACCTAGGCTATCGGCGACCCCGAGTTCCGCATTTGTGTACAACGTAAAAGTACGACTGAGTGGCCAGTAACGCTGATGCTGTGCTGTTGCTTTGTAATAGGTAAGACTACCCGGCGGAACCGCAAGCTCAGCGGATACACGGGCAATTGTCCCCGAGGTTGGATACAAGCGACTATCAATGGTATTGCGTGACCAGCTCACTGTCGGCGTCAATGATGAGTATGAACTACCGTTTCGGCTAACAAAATCAATGAAGCGTTGTGGGCTGCTGGAATTCACAGTAATCTCAGTTGAATCCACTGACAAGCCAAAGCTCAGATAATCATTATCAGAAATCGGCAGGCCCATGCGCAAGCCACCACCGAAAGAGCTAGTTTGATATCGCGCAACGCTTGCCAATCTGCTGGTATTGACATTCCGATGGTAAACATCAAAACCTGCAGAAACCCCATCCACTGTGTAATAAGGATTGGTGTAGGACAAGGAATACACAGTATTGATCTTGCTGGTATTCACAGCCACTGAAACCGTCTTGCCGCTACCAAACAAATTCTGCTGCGTTACAGAGCCGGACAGCGAAAGCTTTTCAGCGCTGGAGAAGCCAGCACCGAGCATCACAAAGCCGGTCGACTTTTCCTTTACATTCACATTCAAGTCAACCTGATCGCTGGCACCCGGCACAACTGGGGTTTCGACCGTAACAGCATCGAAGAAACCCAAGCGGTCAACGCGAGTGCGTGATTGATTGATTCTGTCACCGTCATACCAGGCACCTTCCATCTGGCGCAACTCACGACGAACGACTTCGTCGCGTGTCCGGGTATTGCCGGTGACATTTATGTTCCTGACATAGACACGACGGCCCGGATCAACAAAGATCGTGAAGGCGACTTCACGCTTTTCCTTGTTCAGCTCTGGCGCAGCATTCACGTTGGCGAAGGCATAACCATCATTACCAAGGCGATCAGAAAGCGCCTTGGTGGTTTCTGTCATCAGCTCGCGCGAGTAGACCTCACCGGGTTTGACCTTGACCAGCTTCTTCAGCTCATCTTCCGGCAGCAGCAACTCACCCGCCAGCTTGACTGAGGATACCGAGTACTTTTCACCCTCAGTGATATTTACTGTGATGTAAATATCTTTCTTGTCCGGAGAAATAGTGATCTGAGTCGAGTCAACGGCGAACTCCAGATAACCTCGATTTAAATAATAAGAACGAAGGTTCTCGAGGTCGCCCGATAATTTCTGCTTCGAATACTGATCGTTTTTCGTGTACCAAGTCAGCCAGTTGGGCGTCGTTAGACTGAAAACCTTCTTCAGCTCTTTTTCACTGAAAATATTATTGCCAATAATATTGATCTGACGAATCTTGGTAATTTGGCCTTCATCAACATTGAAGTTGATGCCAATACGATTACGCTCTAATGGCGTAGTCGTCACCTTGATATTGGCGGCGTAATAACCGCGCGTCAGATACTGGCGTTTGAGCTCCTGCTCAGCGCGCTCGACAATCGAACGGTCAAAGATCCGTGACTCGGCCAAACCGACATCACGCAGACTCTTTTTTATTTGGGCCTTTTCAAAAGCCTTCATACCAACGAAGTCGACAGAAGCGATGGCTGGACGTTCTTCAATCACCACAACCAGAACGTCACCCTCGACCTCAAGACGTACGTCTTTGAAAAAACCAGTCGCAAACAGTGCTTTGACTGCTTGTGAGGCTTTTTCGTCATCCATGGTTTCGCCAACCTTGACTGGCAAATAACCGAAGACCGTACCTGCTTCAGTACGTTGAACACCCTCTACACGGATGTCCTTGACGACGAAAGGCTCGATGGCATGCGCAGTACCGGTGGTGACCATGGCAGCCAGTGCGACTGAAACCAGGCTGCCAAGCAGAGATTTTTTCATTGATTCAGCCGAAAAACTGTCGATTCAGATCATTAAAAAGCGCTACGCTCATCATGAGCAGCAGGAGCGCCAGACCGATGCGTTGGCCAAAAGCAAAAACGCTCTCTGGCAAAGGCTTTCCACGCATAAATTCGGCCAAATAATACATCAAATGCCCCCCATCCAGTACCGGAATTGGTAACAGGTTTAGTACCCCGATACTGATACTAATGAGGGCTAGAAACTTGATGTAATACGCAATTCCTAGCTGTATAGACTGCCCTGCATAGTCTGCAATTGTGACCGGGCCGGACAGATTTTTGAGGGACAAGTCACCCATCAGCATGCGCCCGATCATGCGCAAAGTGAACACTGAGGTTTCCCAAGTCTGAGTCACCGCCTTCGCAATCGCAATGCCGGGTGCATAGCTCACGGTGCTGAACATCGCTTCTCGCAAAGCCGGATCATCCTGCGGAGAAAAGCCAATTCGACCAAAGCTGCGGCCGTTTTCTTCCACTAAGGCAGGTACAAGGGCGATGTCAAAAAGTGCATCATCTCGCTTAATTGAGAGCTGCAGGGTTTTGCCGGGAGACTGTCTGGCGATCTGTGCGACCTCACTCCACAGCGCAATTGGTCGACCATCAATCGCACTAACCAGATCGCCAACACGCAAACCCGCACGCTCGGCCGGGGTATCGGGCATAACACGTCCAACAATCGCAGGTAAGCGGGGCGGCTCAATACTCAACCCCAACAGATGTATTGGATCGCGGTCTAGACTGTCGATATCAAGTTCATGAGTTGCCAGCAAAAGCAGCGCATCCGCGCCATCAAGCCCACGGATCTGAAGTTGGGTTTCACGGCCATCTGCAATATCGCGCAGGATCTCCCAGCGTAGCTCTTCCCAACTAGCGATCTCGCGTCCATTCACGGCAGTGACCAGATCACCCCGTTCAACATTTGCACGCGCAGCCGCTGAATCCGCTGCAGGTGTCCCCAAAATAGGACGCAACTCCTCAACGCCATGCATGAATAATCCCCAGTAAAGCAGGATTGCAAGTATCAGGTTGGCTACAGGCCCGGCGAGTACAATCAGACTGCGCTTGCCAAGGCTTTGTTGAGTAAATGCGCGCGGCAAGTCTGCTGGCGACACCGCCCCTTCGCGCTCATCCAGCATTTTGACGTAGCCACCCAGTGGAATGCTGCAAATTGCCCACTCCGTCTGATCCGCACCATAACGACGGCTCCACAGAACCTTGCCAAACCCAACCGCAAAGCGGAGCACCTTCACGCCACATATGCGGGCCACAATGTAGTGGCCAAATTCGTGCACAACCACAAGCAGGCCGAGTGCAACCACGAATGCCAGCAGATATGTCAGTGGTGCATTAAGCATCAGGAACCCCAGTGTCCGACAATTTTTGTCGCTGCATCACGGGCAACTGCATCGGCCAGCATGACTGCATTCAAATCAGCCGCTACTGTCGGCGCAATCGTATCGAGCGTTGCCGCAATAACATCGGCAATTCGCCGATAAGGCAAACGGCCCTCTAAAAAGGAAGCCACTGCAATTTCATTCGCGGCATTCAGGACTGCAGGCGCATTGCCGCCCTGCTCCAACGCTTGATAGGCTAAGCCTAAACAAGGGAAACGTGCTTGATCGGGCGCATGAAAGTCCAATCGACCAATGGCAAACAGGTCCAGCGGCGCAACACCTGCTGCAATCCGTTCAGGATACGCCAAGGCATGAGCAATCGGGGTACGCATATCCGGATTACCTAACTGCGCAAGCACAGAGCCATCCACATATTGCACCAAGGAGTGAATCACACTTTGCGGATGGATCACGACTTCAATCTGCTGTGCTGATGCATTGAACAACCAACGCGCCTCGATGACTTCCAGCCCCTTGTTCATCATGGTGGCCGAATCAACCGAAATTTTCTTGCCCATAACCCAGTTCGGGTGTGCACAGGCTTGTTCAGGCGTTACGAACTCAAGGGCTTCGAGAGGCAGTGTACGAAACGGGCCGCCTGACGCGGTAAGCAGCAGCTTAGCAACGCCTACGTCGGCAAGATTGCCGGCATAACCGGCGGGCAGTGATTGGTAGATCGCGTTGTGCTCGCTATCGACAGGCAGCAATATCGCCCCGTTCGCTTGCACTTCATGCATGAAGAGCTCGCCCGCCATAACCAGCGCCTCCTTATTCGCCAGGAGCACTCGTTTACCTGCACGCACCGCGGCCAAAGCGGGCTGAAGCCCTGCTGCACCAACAATGGCGGCCATTACGGTATCGACTTCAGGCAACGCAGCAATCTGGGCCAGTGCCTCAGTTCCGTACAGCACTTCTGTGGGCAGCCCTGAAAGCTTGGCCTTCAGCGTTGCCGCTGCTTCAGCAGTGCCAACGACGGCATAACGAGGCTGATGTGCAAGGCACTGTGCCGCGAGCAAATCTAGACGAGTGTGCCCAGACAGGGCAAGCACACGGTAACTATCTGGATGTCGCGCAATCACATCCAGAGTATTGACGCCGATTGAACCAGTTGCGCCCAGTATGGTGATCAGCTTCATTTCACCATCCAATAGAAGTACAGCGCAACCAAAGGCAAGGTTGAGGTTTGGCTATCAATGCGATCAAGTACACCACCGTGGCCAGGGAGTAGATTGCTACTGTCCTTGATGCCCGCCTGCCGCTTGAGCATAGACTCGAACAGATCGCCGCTAATGCTGAGCACCGTCAGGAGCAGCAAGGTGACACCGATGATGCACATTCGAGTGAGATCAGTGTCAGGCCATTGGCGCAGCGCGAGGGTAAAGCCGTAGATCAGTACAGCCACACACGCCCCCACGGCACCTTCACGTGTTTTACCTGGGCTGATCGTCGGTGCCAACTTATGACGACCAAGCGTACGCCCCACAAAGTAAGCGGCAATATCAGCAATCCATACCAGCGCCATGGCCGCCAGCAATAGCCATGGATCACGGCGATACAAATCTAATAAGGCAACCCATGTCGGCAGGATAACCAGCCATCCAAGAGCATATCCTGACAAACCGTTTGGCAATGGCCAGCGCCGCACAAACCAGACAGGGACGATCAGCAGCCAGAACAACATTGCCAGTGCGCAAAGATACGGGAGGACATCAAGCGTCAAACCGCCCAATGTCAGATACTCGGCCAGCGCAAGGGTGATCCAAGCATAGACAACACGATGGCGAGAATCCACCTGCATAAAACCGCCCCACTCCCATGCGGCCAATGCGGCAACAGCGGCAAACACGAAACTCGCGACCCAGTCAGGCGCAAAAAACAGCACACCGATGAAACCAGCGAGCAAAAAGATCGCAGTGATGACACGGGTCTTAAGCATCTGGCTGCTGTACCTGTTTGTCGCTCGAAGCCAAACTTAGCTGCTCACTGGTACGCCCGAAGCGACGCTCTCGAGTTTGGAATGACGCAATTGCATTATCCAGCGAAGCCGCATCAAACTCCGGCCACAACAGATCAGTGAAGAAGAGTTCGGTATACGCAAGTTGCCACAATAGGAAGTTGCTGATCCGCTGCTCACCACCCGTACGGATGAATAAGTCGGGCTCAGGCGCATGCGCCATCACCGAGTAGGTTGCAAGATCTGCTTCTGTGTAATGCCCAGCTTTTGCAGGGGACTCAAGAGCGAGCCGATTCATGGCCTGCGTAATATCCCAACGTCCGCCGTAATTTGCAGCGACCGTCAGTGTCAACGTGGAATTACTCGCGGTGAGTGCTTCTGCGGCAGCAATCGCCTGACGCAGGTCACTATCGAAGCGCTCAAGGTCACCAACAATGCGCAAACGAACCCCGGCATTGTTTAACCGTTCCGCCTCGTCTTGCAATGCTTTGACGAAGAGCTTCATCAGAAAGCTGACTTCGTCAGCAGGCCGACGCCAGTTTTCAGAGCTGAAGGCAAACAAAGTCAGATAGGGGATCCCGCGCTCAATGCACGCGGCCACCGTGCCGCGTACAGCCTCTACGCCTCGCACATGGCCAGCAACACGCGGCATGAAACGCTTTTTTGCCCAACGACCATTGCCATCCATGATGATGGCCAAGTGCTGCGGCATGGACGCCGCGACCGGAACTTCCTTGGTCGAACTGCTGAATAAGCCCATGCGAATTGCTGACGCAAAAACCCGACGGCGGTCAGACCGCCATCAGATCCTTTTCTTTCTCGGCCAGGAGCCTGTCAATTTCGACGACAGAACGGTCAGTCAGCTTCTGTATGTCATCCTGAGCGCGACGCTCGTCATCCTCAGGAATTTCCTTTTTCTTCAGCGCCTCTTTCAGCGCATTGTTTGCATCACGGCGCAGATTGCGAACGGCCACCTTGGCATTCTCGCCTTCGGACTTGACAACCTTGATGAGGTCACGACGACGCTCTTCGGTCAGGACCGGCATGGGAACACGAATCAGGTCGCCCTGCGTCGCGGGGTTCAGACCGAGATCAGCATCGCGAATAGCTTTTTCAACCTTTCCAACCATAGGCTTTTCCCACGGCTGAACACCAATCGTGCGGGCATCCACCAGCGTGATGTTCGCAACTTGGGAAATAGGTACTGGTGAACCATAGTAGTCCACCTGCACATGATCCAGTAAGCCGGTATGCGCACGGCCGGTACGCACCTTGCCGAGATCGCTCTTGAGCGCCTCGATCGACTTTTGCATCTTCTGTTCGGTGATTTTCTTAAGATCGGCAATCATGGAAGTCTCTCACTGGATTCACTAAACACTAGTGACTTAGCAATACACCATCGTGCCTTCATCCTCGCCCAGGACGACGCGCTTCAGCGCACCCGGCTTGAAAATGGAGAACACGTTGATCGGGAGTTTCTGGTCACGGCACAGGGCCAATGCGGTTGCATCCATCACTTTGAGATTGCGATTAATCGCCTCATCAAAGCTGACCTTTGCATAACGCGTAGCGGTCTTGTCGAGCATAGGATCGGCGGTATAGACGCCATCCACCTTGGTAGCCTTGAGCACGATCTCGGCGCCAATTTCGGCACCGCGCAATGCGGCTGCGGTGTCTGTGGTGAAGAAAGGGTTACCGGTACCGGCAGCAAATACAACCACTTTGCCCTCTTCGAGGTAGCGCATGGCCTTGCCACGTATGTAGGGTTCGATGACCTGTTCGATGTTGAGCGCTGATTGCACGCGGCTTTCAAGCCCTGCGTGGCGCATGGCATCCTGCAACGCCATACCGTTCATGACGGTGGCGAGCATGCCCATGTAGTCAGCAGTGGCGCGCTCCATACCCGCAGAAGCGCCAGCCATGCCACGGAAGATATTCCCTCCGCCAATCACCACACCTACTTCAACGCCCAGAGCTACCACTGAAGCAACTTCCTCAACAATGCGGGAAATTGTGTCGCGGTTGATGCCGTAGGCATCGTCACCCATCAGGGCCTCACCGGACAGCTTGAGCAGAATGCGTTTGTAGGCAGCAGGCATAGGCAGAACCTCGTGTTGAATTAATGAAGCATACGACGAACGGCAAAAACGCAAACGGCAAGGAGGCGAGCCTCCCTGCCGTAATTACAAATTAGCGTGCAGCAGCAGCGGCTGCTTGTTGCTCAGCCACTTCGGTCGCGAAGTCGACAACCTTCTTTTCGATGCCTTCGCCGACTACATACAGAGTGAAACTAGCAACGCTGGCGCCCTTGGCCTTGAGCAATTGCTCAATCGTTTGCTTGCCATCTTCAGCCTTGACGAAGACCTGACCCAGCAGAGTCACATCCTTCAGGTACTTCTGCACGGTACCTTCAGCAATCTTTTCCAGCATCGCTTCCGGCTTGCCAGATTCACGTGCTTTCTCGATAGCGATACGGCGCTCAGTGTCAAGCAGCTCAGCGGAAACGCCCGATGCGTCAAGCGACTTCGGCTTCGAAGCAGCGATGTGCATAGCCAGGTCACGTGCCAGTTGCTCGTCACCACCGACCAGGTCAATCAGCACGCCAACCTTGGCGCCACCGTGGATATACGACTGCAGCTTGCCCTTGGCTTCGACACGAGTGAAGCGACGCAGGCTCATGTTTTCACCAATCTTGCCGACCAGTGCGGAACGGGTGGACTCAACCGTACCCTCGCCCAGCGGCAGTGCCGACAAAGCAGCCACATCCGCCGGATTGTTGATAGCGATCAAGGCAGCGCAATCACCAGCCAGCTTCAGAAAGTCATCGTTCTTGGCAACGAAGTCAGTTTCCGAATTGATTTCGAGAATGCTACCGAGCTTGCCGTCAGCGCTGATATGGATCGAAACAACACCTTCCGCAGCGACGCGTGCAGCAGCCTTGCTAGCCTTGTTGCCTAGCTTAACGCGCAGGATTTCTTCGGCCTTGACCATATCGCCATCGGCTTCGCTCAGGGCCTTCTTGCATTCCATCATCGGCGCGTCGGTCTTCTCGCGCAGTTCCTTGACCATGCCTGCGGTAATTTCCGCCATTTGCTTCTCCGTTCTCAAACAATCGATTTACATAAGAACCGCCGGGATACAACAGCACATAAGGTGCTGCCGCTCCCGGCGATCAGGTCCTGCGACTCGGCGAGCCTGCCTTAGCAGACTCTGTGAGGATGATGCTTACTCGGCTGCGGCTTCCTCAACCTCAACGAACTCGTCTTCACCAGCCAGTTGCTGAACGATGTCGTTGATCGAGCTGCTCTTGCCTTCCAGGATGGCATCAGCCACGCCACGGGCGTAGAGGCGGATGGCACGACTGGAGTCATCGTTACCTGGAATGACGTAATCAACGCCTTCCGGGGAGTGGTTGGTATCGACCACGCCGATCACTGGGATACCCAGCTTGCTGGCTTCGGTCACGGCAATCTTGTGATAGCCGACGTCGATGATGAAAATTGCGTCCGGCAAGCCAGCCATATCCTTGATACCGCCGATCGACTTTTGCAGCTTTTCGAGTTCGCGGGTCAGGGTCAGCGCTTCCTTCTTGGACAGACGCTCAACCGAACCATCTTCAATCATCTGCTCGATATCGCGCAGACGCTTGATCGAGGTCTTGACGGTCTTGAAGTTGGTCAGCATGCCGCCGAGCCAGCGCTCGTCGACATAAGGCATGCCGGCGCGTTGCGCTTCTTCGGCAATAATCTCGCGAGCCTGGCGCTTAGTGCTGACGAAAAGCACGGTGCCCTTCTTGCTTGCCAGCTTGCGGGCAAAAGACACAGCCTCGTTGTACTTGGCGAGGGTCTTTTCCAGGTTGACGATATGAATCTTGTTGCGATGACCGAAAATGTATTGGGCCATCTTGGGGTTCCAGAAACGGGTTTGGTGACCGAAATGGACACCCGCTTCCAGCATTTGACGCATGGTGGTAGTCATATTTGAAACTCCGAACAGGGTTATATCCGCCGCTCGGCCGTGCTGCCCCGGTGCTGAAGATTGTGTTTCCAGCTCCCGGGCACCCTATCGGCGCCGAGCGTGTGAATTTTGCCCGAGACCTTCCCGAGCAATCCCAAGATTATATCCCGAAACCACCCGAGCCGGCAAGCCGTCGCTGCGCTTTTCTCCTGTTGCCCAAAGGCTTTGAGACATAAACCTCGGCCAGAACATGCATTCATGGCGCCGCAGACGCGGTAGAATAATCGCCTTATATTGCAAGTCCAAGAAACAATGAGCGTCGTTATCAAAACCCCGGAACAGATCGAGAAAATGCGTATCGCCTGCCGCCTGGCAAGCGAAGTTCTTGATTATATTGAGCCTTTCATCAAGCCCGGGGTAAGTACCGAAGAGCTTGATCGCCTCTGCCATGACTATATGGTGAATGAGCAGGGCACGATACCGGCTCCGCTCAACTATTGCCCACCGGGTTACACCCCTTATCCAAAGTCCATATGTACCTCGGTGAACCACGTTGTCTGTCACGGCATCCCGAATGAACGCCCACTCAAGAAGGGGGACGTCGTCAATCTGGACATCACCGTGATTAAGGATGGCTGGCACGGCGACACCAGCCGCATGTTTGTTGTCGGCGGTGAGGCCTCGATCCTCGCCAAGCGTCTGGCGAAAATCACCTATGAGTGCTTGTGGCTGGGTATCGACAAAGTTAAGCCCGGCGCCCGCTTGGGTGATATTGGCGCAGTCATTCAGCAACATGCTGAAAAAGCGGGATTTTCCATCGTTCGTGAATTCTGCGGTCACGGTATAGGCCAGACGTTTCATGAAGAACCGCAGGTCGTCCACTATGGCCGTCCGGGCACCGGACTCGTGCTGGAAACCGGCATGATCTTCACCATTGAACCCATGGTGAATGCCGGTCGCGCCGCAATTTCCGAGCTTTCTGACGGCTGGACGATTGTCACGAAAGACCGCAGCCTTTCGGCGCAATGGGAGCATACGGTTGTCGTCACCGACACCGGCGTCGAGGTATTGACCTTGTCGGCGGGCAGCCCGCCGCGTCCAATCTTTCAGTAAAACGCTACTGCGCTAGGGTGCCGCATGACCGAGCTTGATCGAGAAACTGCAGCACCGTTTGATCTGGTTCGCACCTTACGAACCAGACTGCAATTTGGCCAGAAAACTCTACAAGCGGCCTATGAGGCTAATGGCAACGCACGCGCCATGCTTCATGGCCGCACTCATCTGGTTGATGAGGCCTTGCGCAGCCTGTGGCAAGCGCAACAACTCCCTGCTGGATATGCCTTGGTTGCGGTCGGCGGGTATGGCCGCGGCGAGCTCTATCCAAGTTCCGATGTCGACATTCTGATTCTAGTTCCCAGCGGCAGCGATGCCTGCGCCGAGCCTGGCGTGGAAAAGCTGATCGGCCAGCTGTGGGACATTGGTTTAGAAATTGGCCACAGCGTACGCACGCTGGAGGAGTGTCTTCAAGAAGCCGCTGGCGACATCACAATACAAACCACCTTACTGGAAGCCCGCTATTTAGCAGGCAATCGCGCCCTGTTCAAGCGCTTCACTGAAGCTTATACAGCTGCAATGGAGCCTGTGGCCTTCCTTAAAGCAAAGCAGCTGGAACAGGCTGAACGCTACGCACGTTTCAACGAAACCCCCTACAGTCTTGAACCCAACTGCAAGGAAAGCCCCGGCGGCTTGCGCGATCTGCACGTCATCCTGTGGACAGCGCGCGCGGCTGGACTGGGTAAAACATGGCGTGAGCTTGGCAACAGCGGCTTGCTTGATACCGATGAGGTACGTCAGCTTACCCGCGCAGAAGGCCTGATTCGGCATATCCGTATCCGCATGCACTACCTGGCGCGTCGACGTGAAGAAAAGCTCATGTTTGATTATCAGGAAGGACTGGCGCAGGCTTTCGGAATTACGCGCACAGCTTCCAAGCGCGCCTCTGAAGTCTTAATGCAACGGTATTACCAGAACGCCAAGCTGGTCATGCAATTGAATCTAGTGGTGCTGCAAAATCTCGCCGTCCGGCTGGCACCTGATACAGGCACGACTCCTCGCCTGATTGACGAAAACTTTCAGATTACTCGCGAGTTGATAGATGTGCCGGACCTTAGTTTGTTTGAGCGCGAACCGCGCGCCTTGCTGACAATCTTCCGACACATGCAGGACCATCCAGAGATCAAAGGCATCAGCGCTCGCACCCTCCGCGCGTTGTGGCGTAACCGCAAGCGCATCGATGCAAAATTCCGTCGCGAGCCGGAAAACCGCGCATTGTTCATGGATGTTTTCAAGCATCAGCGCCCAGTCATCACGCTTCAGCGCATGAACCAATTCGATATCCTTGGGCAATATCTGCCAGCATTCGGCCGTATCGTAGGGCAAATGCAACATGATCTTTTCCACGTCTATACGGTGGATCAGCACATCATGCAGGTGGTGCGGAATCTGCGCAATTTCGTACTACCAGAGTGTGCGCATGAATATCCCTTCTGTACCCGTCTCGCCTTAGCTTTCGAGAATTATTGGCTGCTCTATCTTGCAGCCCTCTTCCACGATATTGCCAAGGGGCGCGGCGGGGATCACTCCAAGCTCGGCATGTCCGACGCACGCAGTTTTTGCCGCAATCACGGTATATCGAAGGAAGACAGCAACCTCATTGTTTTTCTCGTCGAACAGCACCTAATGATGTCCACGGTCGCCCAGAAGCAGGATATGGGAGACCCTGATGTCATCCGCAGCTTCGCTGCCATCGTCAAGAACGAGCGCAACTTGACGGCACTGTATTTGCTGACAGTCAGCGATATCCGCGGCACCAGCCCCAAGGTGTGGAACGGCTGGAAAGGTAAGTTGCTCGAAGACCTCTTCCGCGCCACATTGAACTTACTGCGCGGGGAAGTAGCCGCCATTTGCGGCACAATGGAAGAGCGACAGGAAGAGGCACGCGAACTGATGCGCTATAACGGCTTGCGGCCAGATGTCGAACAAGACTTATGGCAGCAGTTGGATACCGTCTATTTCCTCCGCCATGATGCGCAGGACATAGCCTTGCATGCACGTGTCTTGTACAACCGCTGGGATGGCAATCAAACCATCGCCATTGCTCGGATCAATCCGATGGGCGAAGGACTACAGGTCATGGTGTACACCCCCAACCAAGCGGAGCTATTCGCGCGCCTTTGCGGCTTCTTCGCGAAGCTTGGCTACAACATTGCCGATGCCAAGATTTACACGACCAAACACGGTTACGCGCTGGACAGCTTTGTACTGCTCGATCCGACCAATCAGCTCCCGTATCGGGACATGATTGCAATGATCGAGCACGACTTGGTGCAATTGCTGGATCAGAAGGCTAGCGTTACGGCACCGACAGGCGCCCGCATCTCTCGGCAAGTTAAACACTTCCCCATCACCCCGGAAATTAGCATCCGCCCGGATGAGCGCGGCAACCATTACCTGATGTCAGTCACCGCTGCCGACCGCCCCGGTCTGCTCTATGCCCTCGGCATGGTATTGGCACGTCACAATGTGTCGGTGCATACCGCCAAGATCAATACACTTGGCGAGCGCGTCGAGGATACGTTCCTTGTCAGTGGCAGCGAGCTGACTCAGCCCGCCAATCTAGTGCGTATCGAACAGGAATTGCTCGCCGCTATGCAGGTCTAGCCACGCCCTGCTCCAACCGGCAACTTTCATGAATCAAACCGAACGTCTCTACAAAATCGAGCAACTACTGCATGATCGCAAGGTTGCAAGCTTTGCAGTACTTCAGGAGGCCCTTGAGGTTTCGCGCGCCACACTGAAGCGAGATCTGCAATTTCTGCGCGACAGACTCAACGCACCGATTATTTATGACCGCGAAGTGGGCGGTTATCGTTTCGATGTCCCTGATCGCTATGCGCCCAAGCATCAGTTACCGGGCCTCTGGTTTAACGCCTCCGAAATTCACGCCTTGCTGATGATGCAGCAACTGCTTGAAGAGGTACAACCCGGCTTGCTCGGCCCGCATATCGCGCCCCTACAAACGCGTCTCCAAAGCCTGCTCGGCAGTGCTAGCGACCAAAACGATGCGCCCGCTGAAATTGCCCGGCGCGTCCGTATCCTTCACGCGCAAAAACGCAAAAGCGAGCTACATCATTTCGAAGTAATTGCATCAACCCTGCTCAAGCGAAAGCGCCTCAACATCCGCCACTTCAATCGCAGCCGTAATGAGGAAAGTGAACGCGAGATATCACCACAGCGGCTGGTACATTACCGTGACAACTGGTATCTGGATGCTTGGTGCCACTTTCGCAAGGACTTGCGCAGCTTTGCGGTGGATGCCATCCGTAGCGTCGAGATCGTGGAATCGGCTGCCGATGAAGTGCCAGATAGCGAACTAGAGCGCGTGCTCGCAGCAGGCTACGGAATATTTTCAGGCAGCCAGACAGAATGGGCCAAGTTGGCCTTTGCACCACAGCAGTCACGCTGGGTGGTTGAAGAACAATGGCACCCTCAGCAAAGGATACACATAGCAGCTGATGGAAGCCTGATCCTGGAACTGCCGTATGCAAACGCGACCGAACTGGTCATGGACATTCTGCGTCATGGCAGTGGCGTAACTGTATTGTCACCTGAGAAGCTTCGACAGACCGTCGAGGCTGAATTAGTCGCCGCAACAGCAAATTACAAGGGGGAAAAATGACAGCACTAAAATTGATTCAATCAGTACTTGGCCTCTTGTTTGCTTTTTACATCTTCAAAGGCCTTCTCGGAAAATTTCAAGATGGCGACTTTAAGAGGGCAAGTCTTGTCGCAATCACACTCTTGACGCTCTCGATGATTACTTCAGGGACTATTCGTTTCAGCTGATTAAAGCTTAATCATCCCCTGCCACGCTGCCATCCGGAAACAGTTCTTCGGTAAACCCGAATCGGCTGAAATCTCGGATGCGCATGGGATACAAAATGCCATCGAGATGGTCGCACTCATGCTGAACCACCCGCGCATGGAAGCCTGACACCTCACGCTCAATGGGCTGGCCGTATTGGTCATACCCGCTATAGCGCAAGGCCGTTACCCTTGGTACCACGCCACGCATACCTGGCACCGAGAGGCAGCCCTCCCAAGCTTCATCTTCTTCCTGCGTCAATTGCTCCAGAATGGGGTTGATTAATACGGTGTACGGCACGGGCTCAACCAGCGGATAACGAGGATTTGCTTCCACACCGAAAATCACAACGCGCAAATCAACACCAATCTGCGGTGCAGCCAAACCAGCACCATTCAGATGTGCCATAGTGTCCTGCATGTCGTGAATCAAGGCATGCAGTTCGGCCGTATCGAATCGTTCAACCGGGCGAGACACACGCAGCAAACGTGGATCTCCCATGCGCAATACCGGGTTGATCATTTGGTTGCGTAATGCTCGAGGACCCGACGCACACGTGCCAGCGAGACCTTGAGCACATCTTCGATGTTTTCAAACTTGATCCCGCGCGCCGAATCGCCACGCCCTGCCGCCCAATTGGCGGACACGCAGATCGCGGCATAGGGCAACTCAGCCTCACGCGCCAGTACAGCCTCTGGCATGCCAGTCATACCAATAATGTCAGCGCCATCACGCTCAAGGCGATTTACCTCAGCCGCACTTTCTAGACGCGGCCCCTGTGTCGTTGCATACACCGCGCCATTTACAAAACTTTCATCGATACGATGGAAGGCGTCAATAAGATCCGTACGCAAAGCGCCATCGTAGGGTTCAGTGAAGTCAACATGCACTACCCGACCGTCGTGTCCATCATAGAAGGTCGAGGCACGACCCGCGGTGTAATCAATGATCTGATGAGGCACGATCAATGTGCCCGGCGGCAGGTCATTCCGGATCGCCCCGACCGAGGCCACCGAAACTACACGCTCAGCACCCGCAGCATGCTTCAGCGCCCAGATGTTGGCCCGATAATTGACCATATGCGGGGGGATCGTATTGCCGTAGCCATGGCGCGCCAGGAAGACCACGGGCTTGCCACTCAGGCAGCCAAATGTCAGCGCGCCAGAAGGCTCTCCGAAGGGCGTACGTACAACTTCGCGACGAATAATGTCCAGATTGGCCAGCTGAGTCAGGCCACTACCACCGATAATTGCGAGCATGGAGTGAGTTTATGGTTGCTTGTTGTTGATTTCATGGAAGTCTAGCACGATGCAGATAAGCGGCTGTGCTAGAATACGCGCCCTTCTGCGGTGGCTTTTTTGCGCTGCACAATCAAGCCATTTCAAGTCCCCCCGCAGCACTTTCTGGATTTCCACATGTCACGCGCCCTTAGAAACATCGCCATCATCGCCCACGTTGACCACGGCAAGACTACTCTGGTTGACAAACTTCTGCGCCAATCCGGCACTTTTGCCGCCCACCAACAAGTGGATGAGCGCGTCATGGACAGCAACGACTTGGAAAAGGAACGTGGTATCACGATTCTAGCCAAGAACACTGCCATCACCTACGAAGGCACTCACATCAACATCGTAGACACCCCGGGCCACGCGGACTTCGGCGGTGAAGTCGAACGCGTTCTCGGCATGGTTGATGGTGTGTTGTTGCTGGTCGATGCTGTTGAAGGCCCGATGCCACAAACCCGCTTCGTGACCAAGAAGGCACTGGCCCTTGGTCTACGTCCTATCGTCGTGATCAACAAGGTTGACCGTCCGGGTTCGCGCCCTGATTGGGTTGTTGATCAAACCTTCGACCTGTTCGACAAACTCGGTGCTACCGACGAACAACTCGACTTCCCGATCATCTACGCTTCGGCGCTGAACGGCTTTGCCAAGCTGGACATGAAGGAAGAATCGGACAATATGCGTCCGCTGTTCGAAACCGTCCTGAAGCACGTCCCAACCCCACCGGGTGATCCGGAGGCGCCGCTGCAAATGCAGCTGGCCGCACTGGATTACTCTACCTACACCGGCCGCCTTGGCGTCGGCAAGGTCATCAACGGCCGCATCAAGCCAGGTCAGGCCGTTGTGGTGATGAACCACGACAAGCAGGTGGCTTCAGGTCGTATCAATCAGGTGCTGGGCTTCCAAGGTCTGAACCGCGTTCCGGTTGAGCAAGCTGAAGCTGGCGACATCATCATCATCTCTGGTCTGGACGACATCGGTATCGGCGTCACCATCTGTGACAAGGATGCGCCAGTTGGCCTACCCGTCGTTGGTGTGGATGAGCCAACGCTGACCATGGACTTCATGGTGAACTCGTCGCCACTGGCCGGCACCGAAGGCAAGTTCGTCACCTCGCGCCAAATCCGCGATCGCTTGACCAAGGAGTTGCTGACCAACGTCGCCCTGCGCGTCGAGGACACCAAGGACGCCGATATTTTTCGCGTCTCCGGGCGTGGCGAATTGCACTTGACCATTCTGCTCGAAACCATGCGCCGCGAGGGCTTCGAACTGGCCGTAGGTAAGCCTAAGGTTGTGTACAAAGAGATCAATGGCGAGAAGTGTGAGCCATACGAAAACCTGACCATCGACCTTGAAGATGCTCACCAGGGCGCGGTCATGGAAGAAATCGGTCGTCGTCGTGGCGAACTGACCAACATGGAATCCGATGGTCGGGGCCGTACCCGTCTCGAGTATCACATCCCTGCCCGTGGCCTGATCGGCTTCCAATCCGATTTCATGACCATGACTCGCGGCACTGGCCTGATCAGCCACGTGTTCGACGACTATGCACCAGTCAAGGCAGACCTGCCAGGCCGTCACAATGGCGTTCTGATCTCGCAAGATAACGGCGAAGCTGTTGCCTACGCACTGTGGAAGCTAGATGACCGCGGCCGTATGTTCGTGAGTCCAGGCGAAAAGCTTTACGAGGGCATGATCATCGGTATCCACAGCCGTGACAATGACTTGGTGGTGAACCCGATCAAGGGCAAGCAGCTGACCAACGTGCGCGCTTCGGGTACCGACGAAGCCGTCCGCCTGACCCCGCCAGTTAAGCTGACCTTGGAATCAGCTGTTGAGTTTATCGATGACGACGAACTGGTCGAAATCACCCCACAAAACATTCGTATCCGCAAGCGTCACTTGCTTGAGCATGAACGCAAGAAGGCTGCTCGCTCAGAAGCCTAAGGTGCCGTCAATAAAAAAGGCCTCGCAATTGCGAGGCCTTTTTTTCGTCTGCAGCTACCGACGGGAATGTTCTGTATCGGCTTAATTAACGACTGGCGAGCTTTTTACCGTACAGAGCATTCACCATATCGGCTTGCGTCAACATGCCAGCCAGACGTCCCTCATCATCAATCACTGGAATATGGCGTAGCCCATGCTCCGAAATCAGGGGGAGCAGCTCGACAATCGACTTTTTCGTCTCGGCTGTTTTTACTGGAGCAGTCATAATCTGCCCGACTACCTCGGGCTTGTCCGAGTGTGTCTGTCCACTCGGCTTTAGTAAGCCAAGCAATTTGCGCTTGAAGTCGCCATAACCACTTACGCCGGCGTGCTCCATAAAATCGATTGAGGTCACAATACCGACCACCCGACGGCCACGATCAAGCACTGGCAGAGCCTTGAGCTGATGTGTTTGCAAGAGCTGCCAGGCATCTTCAAGCGATGTGCCAAAATCCACCGAGATCACGTCACGGCGCATGATGTCTGCACAGATCATCTCGCCAAAGCGGCGCTTGTAGGCCTGCTGCTCAACCTGGATAAAGATGTTCTCAAGGTCTTCACGGCTGATATCGAGCACCTTGTTGTAGTCGCGTAGTACCGCGTCGAGATCCACTGCCGCGATGCCGAGGCTTGTTGTCGCGGGTGCTTCTGACGCCTTGGCTGCAGGACTCGGAGGAACCAACTGCGGCGAGTGCGGATAACGTCGCCCGACGGCATTGTTATAAAAAATGGCCAGCGCAGCAATCAAAATTGAATTTAGCATCACCGGTGCCAACACAAATGTGAATCCGGCTGCGTGCACTGCGGGTCCGCCAAGCACCATGGTCAGGGCGACTGCGCCACTGGGTGGGTGCAAGCACCGCATCATGAACATGGCACCAATTGCCAACGCAATAGCAATGGCGGCGGCCACCAGTGGCGCAGCAAACAGCTTGGCACAGGTCACACCAATGAGTGCGGCGACCAGATTCCCTCCTACAACAGACCATGGCTGGGCTAAGGGGCTGGAGGGTACGGCAAACAGCAAAACGGCTGAAGCCCCCATCGGCGCAATCAGCCATAAGCTGATCACGGGATCTCCGATAAATAGGTAGCTGATTGCACCTGTGAGGGCAATACCGAACAATGCGCCTGCACAACTGCGCATGCGCTCGAAACGGTCAACCGTTGAAGAGGCTGGAAGGAAACTACGCAGCCAAGCTGCGTTGAACTGAGGCACTGACTAGCCCTCCGGGTTTATTGTTGCATCAATAATGCAATAATAAACTATTCCTTCATGGCATAAATAGCCGGTAGGTTGCGCCAAGCGCCACTGACATCCATGCCGTAACCAAACACATAGCGATTCGGCAAGGTAAGCCCGACGAAATCAGCCTTGAGCGGCTTATCACGCCCGATCGCCTTGTCAGCAAAAACAGCTGTGATGCATTCAGTTGCACCGGCAACAAGGAGGTGTTGTCGAATCGCAGCCAACGTAATCCCCTCGTCGAGGATGTCATCCAACAGCAACACTGTGCGACCAACGACCGACGTACGTGGCTCAACCACCCACTGTAGAGCGCCCCCTGCTGTTGCGGCGCCGTAACGTGTGGCATGAACGTAATCAAAATCGAGCGGGAACGTCAGTAAAGGCAGCAACTGGCCCGTAAAGATAACAGCGCCGCCCATCACAGACACTACAACAGGATTCCGCCCAGCCAGCGCATGATTCAATTCACTGGCAACGCGATTTAACGCGACATTAACCTCATCAGCAGAACAAATCAGATCGGCTTCGGCAAGAATACGTTCAGCTTCTTGTGGCTTCATGACTTACGATGACTCAACCAGTTTGAAAATTCGGTACCCACTTCATGATGCTTGATACCAAGCTCAACCATAGCCTGGAGATAGCCCAGCTTTGAACCGCAGTCATAGCGGACACCTTCATAACGATAAGCCAAAACTTGCTCCTCTTTCAAAAGCGAAGAGATTGCATCAGTCAGTTGAATCTCCCCCCCCGCACCGGGCTTGAGATTTTCGATGTGATGAAAGATACGTGGGGTCAAGATGTAGCGCCCCACCACAGCCAAGGTCGAAGGCGCATCTTCAGGCTTTGGCTTCTCGACAATACCGGTCAAGGTTTCCAGACGATCAGAAATCGGTCTTGATGCCACAATACCGTAGCTGCGTGTATCAGCGCGTGGCACATCCTGTACGCCTAAGACAGAGCAATGATAGTGGCCATACTGATCCACCATCTGCTTCATGATCGGCACCGAGCCATCGAGCAAATCATCTGCCAGCAACACGGCAAAAGGCTCATCGCCAACTACCGGCTTGGCGCACAAGACGGCATGCCCCAAGCCCAGCGCCTCGGCCTGCCGAATATAGATACAGTTAACGTTCTTGGGCAGCATGTTGCGAACCAGATTGAGCATCTCAATCTTGCCCTTATTCTCGAGCTCAACCTCCAGCTCATAGGCTTTGTCAAAGTGATCCGGGATCGTGCGCTTGTTACGCCCGGTGACAAACACCATATCCGTGATACCTGCTGCAACAGCTTCTTCAACCGCATACTGGATCAGCGGCTTATCAACAATGGGCAGCATTTCTTTCGGGCTAGCTTTGGTTGCCGGAAGAAAACGCGTTCCGAGCCCGGCAACAGGAAAGACCGCTTTGCGCACTTGCGTCATGATTTCAATAGTTCCAGAAGTTGAGACTCGTCAATGATCAGGATACCGAGTTCCCGCGCCTTGTCGAGCTTGGAGCCGGCTTCTGCACCAGCAACGACATAATCAGTTTTCTTAGAGACAGAGCCGCTGACCTTACCGCCTTGCGCCTCGATCATGGCCTTGGCCTCGTCACGACTCAAGTTAGGCAGGGTTCCCGTCAGCACAAAGGTCTTGCCATTCAGTGGTAACGCATCACGACGGATAGGCTCGCCTTCCGGCCAAGTCAAACCACCGGCGCGCAACTGTTCAATCACCTCGACATTATGTGGCTGATCCAAAAAATGTCGGATCGATGAAGCCACAATTGGACCCACATCATTCACCTCTTGCAAAGCCGCCTCATCTGCCAACAAGAATGCATCGAGATTGCCAAAGTGTGCCGCCAGATCACGAGCCGTAGCTTCGCCAACGTTACGAATACCCAAGGCGTAAATGAAGCGCGCTAACGTTGTGTTGCGGCTGCGGGCAATCGCTTCGAGCAAATTGCTGGCCGACTTTTCAGCCATGCGCTCAAGGTTGGCAATCGCAAGTACGCCTAGCTTGTAGATGTCAGCGGGGGTACGCAGTATGGCATTGTCGACCATTTGATCGACCAGCTTCTCGCCTAGACCCTCGATGTCCAGCGCACGACGCGACGCAAAATGCAGTATGGCCTGTTTGCGCTGTGCGGGACAGAACAGTCCACCGGTACAGCGCGCGACGGCCTCGCCTTCTGGCTTCTCGACACTGGAACCACAAGCCGGGCAGGTCGTTGGACTGCTGTAGGGCTGGTATAACGGCTCGCTGCCAAACAAATCCTTCATCGGGCGTTTGTCAGCAACGAAACCGACAACCTCCGGAATTACATCACCCGCCCGCCGAACAATCACGGTATCGCCAATCCGTACATCCTTGCGGCGCGCCTCATCTTCGTTATGCAGGGTCGCATTGGTCACAGTGACACCGCCGACAAAGACCGGTTGCAAGCGCGCCACAGGCGTGATCGCGCCTGTGCGACCAACTTGTACTTCAATCGCCTCAACGACAGTCAGGGCTTCTTCAGCAGGATACTTGTGTGCAACGGCCCAGCGGGGTTCGCGCGTAACAAAACCAAGCTGCCGTTGCAGGGAAATCGAATTGACTTTGTACACCACCCCGTCAATGTCGAAAGGGAGCTGATCACGCAATGCACGGATCTTTGCGTGAAAGGTGATTAACCCCTCTGCCCCGTGCGTTGTTACCCGATGCTCACTAACGGGCATGCCCAGCATCGCCAAGGCATCTAACACGCCGCTATGCGTGGTCGGCATGTCCCAGGCCTGCACCTCACCCAGCCCATACGCGAAAAATGATAACGGACGCTGTGCGGCCAGTTTGGGATCAAGCTGGCGAATACTGCCTGCTGCACCGTTACGTGGGTTGACGAGTGTCGCTGCCCCCCTCTCCCGCTGCTTCGCGTTGTAGCGCTCGAAATCGGGGCGACTCATATACACCTCGCCACGTACCTCAAGTACCGGCGGCGCGCCGTTGGCCAGCCTCAAGGGAATCTGGCGGATGGTACGGATATTCTGTGTGACCTCTTCGCCAGTTTCGCCATCACCGCGCGTTGCGGCCTGAACCAGTATTCCATTTTCGTAACGGAGGTTGATGGCTAAACCATCAAATTTTAGTTCTGCGGCATATTCAACTGCCGGGTCTGCATCGCTCAGATCAAGCTCGCGGCGGACACGCTGATCAAACGCCAGCGCCCCACTCGCCTCAGTATCCGTCTCGGTGCGAATCGAGAGCATAGGCACGACATGGCGGACAGACGGGAATGATGGCAAGGCTTCACCACCGACGCGGATGGTCGGCGAATCAGCTGTCAGCAGCTCCGGATGTTGCTGCTCCAACGCCTGCAGCTCGCGGAACAGGATGTCATACTCTGCATCCGGAACTGTAGGCGCATCTAAAACGTAGTAGGCGTGATTATGGCGGGCCAGCGTTTCGCGTAGCCAAGCCGCGCGTGCGACTGCATCCATTAGGAAAACAGGCGTAAGGCTCGCACACCGCCAGCGGGGATACCGGCGATATTCATCTGCTCGTGAATCTCGAAAATCTTGCGACGGATACCATCCACCATGACATCGGATACGGGTGCGCGCTGTGCATTCACCAGTGAGGCATTGAGCGTATTTGAAAACTGGCGAGCAGAAGACAACATGCGCTCAAACGCATGGCCACCATTTTTGACATGTGGCACATCAAGGAAGAACGTTAGGCCATGGGTTTGCAGATCCCGCAGGGTCTGCGCATTAAACGCCTCGCCCATATTGGCCATCGCAAACATGAAGTTACCATTGTCGTCATGTGCCTGAAACTCACCATGCGCGGCCAAACTCATACCAGCAGCTTCCGCCATGCCACGAATCTTGGTGCCGGCAAATGCGCCATTACCCGCATCCAACACATTTAAAGCCAACTGCAAATCAAGCTGGGCACAAAAATCGTCGAGCGCCTTAGCTTGTTCACCAATCGCCACGACATCTGGAAACAGGAGCGTGCCATCACGTAACGATACCAATGCCTGCAGCGCATGGCGCAGTGCTTCAAAATCGTTGGTACTTACAGCACCGCGCCTATCTACCAACTGCAAGGCAAACCATGCGTGAGTGAGCGTGACATCACCCACCTCAGACACAGGACGCCATTGCGATGGCGACAATTCCACAAATGCGCGCAAGGGCACACGCTGATGACCTTGCATCGCAGCCTGTGCCTGACGCAAGTCATCCGCTGCAATACCGTTCTGGAAGTGCAGTTGCGCAATTAGATCGATACTGTCATCACACCAGTCTGCTGGCGGTGCGCTGGGCTGATCAGCCGTATCGGTGACGGGTACAGCAGATACGCTAGCTAGAGGTGCAGCATGTGATTGCAGCTGTGGTTCTGGCTCGGCATCGATTATGGGCTCGACCCGCTCCTCGCTGAATGTCGGCTCACGCCACTGCGGCTCCTGACGCTCAGGTGTCTCAACATAAGCTGACGGCTCAACGTCAGCCACGGCTACATCCTCTTGCGCAGGCTCGCCAGCCTCTGAAGCCAGCAGATCAGCCTGCTCACCACGGAAGACCTTTTCAGCCGCTTGACGGTATTTGCGTTCCTGCAGCTTGTTATATACCCAGACGCCCACCACCAGCACTGCGCCAAGACCCAGCAAACTCAATTGCAGATCGCTCATTTCTGCTCCGTATCGATGATCAGACGGCGACGGTTTCGTCGGCCAGGCGCAGGGCCTCTTCCATATCCACCTCAACCACACGCGACACGCCACGCTCTTGCATGGTCACCCCAATCAGCTGGGTGGCCATTTCCATGGCGATCTTGTTGTGGGAGATGAAGATGAACTGAGTCTGCGAAGACATACGCTTAACCAGATTGGCAAAGCGCTCGGTATTCGAATCGTCCAGCGGTGCATCCACTTCGTCAAGCATGCAGAACGGTGCCGGGTTGAGCTGGAACATTGCAAACACCAGCGCAATAGCCGTCAGTGCCTTTTCACCGCCAGAAAGCAGGTGAATCGTCGAATTCTTCTTGCCCGGTGGCTGCGCCATGATCTGGATACCGGCATCGAGGATCTCGTCACCGGTCAGCAACAGCTTGGCTTCACCACCACCGAACAAGCTTGGGAACAGCTCACCGAAGTGACGATTCACCGTGTTATAGGTTTCCTGAAGCTGCTCACGCGTTTCACGGTCAATACGGCGGATAGCATCTTCTAAGGTATTGATGGCATCGGCCAAGTCAGTCGACTGCTCATCAAGATAATTCTTGCGTTCGCGCGCGCTCGACAGCTCTTCAAGCGCAGCCAAATTGACCGACCCCAATGCTTCGATTTCCTGCCCCAAGCGCGTAATGTCTGACTGCAAGGCGCTATCGCGCAGCGTCGGCGTCAGCAATGCGGCCAGCACGGACTCATCCTCGGCGGTAACATTCGCTTCTAGCAGTCGCTGGCTGAACTGCTCTTCATTCAGCTGCGCGGCTTGTTCCTTCATGCGCAGATCATTGATGCGTTCGCGCAGCGGCACGACGCTCTGCTCAAGCTTGAGGCGGGTTTCATCCAGCGCACGCAGTTCTGCCGCAGCGGTTTCGAGTGCATTGCGGCGCTCGGCCAGCCCGTTCTCGAAATTAGTACGGTTCTGCAGAGCGGTTTGCAAGGCTTCGCTCAGCATCGACTCGCTGATGGCCGCAAAATCGGTACGTGCAGCTTCCAGCTCGTTAATGATGCGCTCAAGCTGGCGAGTTGCTGTTTCAATGGCGCGGGCATTGTCTTCCAGCTTGCCCGTACATTCGCGCTCTGAAAAATGTGCTTCCTGTGCTTCGCGTGCCAGCTGCTGCTCCAGCGCTCTGGCTTCACGCAGGCTGGTTTCGGCCTTGCGCTGGGCTTCAGCAGACTCATCTACGCGACCACGCAGGGTATCCAGCTGCTCACGATACAACCCCAGCTGCTCGTCTGAGCGCATCTGGCTGGCGCGTTCATTTTCTTCGGCACGACGAATCTCGCCGAGATCGTGATCAATCTGCCCGACACGCTCTTCGTAACGCGCCTGTAGCTGATTCAACTTGAGTGACTCGACCTGTGCTGCATGCAGACGCTGTTGTGCTTCCTGCACCGTACGGCGGCCATTGGTCAGTGCTGTCTGCGTATTATTTACCGCTTGCTCGGCCTCATGCTGGGCTTCGCGCGCGAGTTCTTCCGTCTCGGTCAAGGCGCCCATTTGCGCATTGAGTTCTTCAATCTCGCGCTGACGCTCGATCACGCCATGGGTGCGGGCATCAGGCACATACAGCACCATCCCATGCGGGCTGGCCACATGGCCGGCACGGCTGACGCACACGCCGCTCTGCCCTGCCTGCAGTTCCTCAACTGCCTGTACGCTGCCCAGCCATTCGTCCAGCACAGGGGCCCAGCGTGCATCGCTGCAATTGACCTTGGAGCGCAGGGAACCGGTGACGGTTCCAGTCGCATTACCTGCATGAGCCAGCGCCAATGTGGCAGGCGGTGGCGACGACAAAGCCTCATTGGCTACGCTGGCATCGGCATAACGCGCGGACAGGCGCTCGCGCAGCACCGCTTCAACGGCGGTTTCCCAACCGGCTTCAACCTGTATGGACTGCCACAAGAGCGGCACATTGCTAAGGCCACGGGCCTCCAGCCATGGGCCCATTTCGCCACTTTGCTGAACGCGTGCCTGCAACTGCTCCAGTGCGCTGCAACGCGCACGCGACTCGGTCAATTGACGGTTGGCCGCCTGCGCCCGTTCACGCGCCTGACGTACCTGAGCTTCCAGCTCCGGCAGGCGATTCTGCAACTCGGCCAATTGCGCTTGTTGCTGCTCTAGCAACTCCTCAGCTTCTGCTGCACGTTGCTGAGCGATTTCAAGCTGTACGGGATCAGGCTGCGGCAGTGCTGCCTTTTCCCGTTCCAGACGCTCGCGACGCTGCGTCAGGCTGTCCAACGTGCGGCCCGCATGGCTCTTTTCCGCATCGGCCAGCTTAAGTGCCTGCTCGGCCTCGGACAAGGCACGACGCGCATCCGTCAATTGTCCGCCAGCAGCCTCGACAATTTCTTCAAGCTGCGGCATGCGTTCAGCCGCTTCTTCGTGACGCGCCTTGGCCGCTTCAGCACGCGCGCCAGCATTCTCGCGCAAGGAGCTCCATCGATCAGCTTCACGAGCAAGCTCGGACTGCTGCGTACGCCAGTGGCCATCTTCAACAGTTAGCTGGGCAATCCGTGTTTCCAAGCGCTGACGGTTGTCGCGCATGTGGCTGATTTCAGACTCAAGCCGCTCAACCTCGGACTTGGCTGCATACATTTCAGCTTGCGCCGCATGCAGGGTGTCTGATGCCGTAAAGTGCGCCTCGCGCGCATGCTCAACCTTAGCTTCGATTTCACGTAGCTGGGCCGTCTCGCCTTCAACGCGGGTAATCGCCTGCTCGACTTCAAGGTGCAGCTTTTCGGCTTCACGCTTGGCATCCGCGCGCTTTTTGTACCACAGCAGATTTTGGCGGCCGGTCAGTTGTGCCTGCAGGTCACGGTATTGGCGCGCCACTTCAGCCTGACCTTCAAGACGAACAATCTGGTTGTCCAGTTCGCCACGGATGTCATCCACGCGGGCGAGATTCTCACGCGCGTCCTCCAGCCGATTTTCGGTCTCGCGACGACGCTCTTTGTATTTGGTCACGCCAGCTGCTTCCTCAAGGAAGAAGCGTAGCTCATCGGGTTTGGCCTCGACAATGCGCGAGATCATGCCCTGACCGATGATGGCATAGGCACGCGGCCCAAGGCCGGTGCCGAGGAACAGATCAATCACATCACGCCGACGGACGTGCAGATTGTTGATGTAATAGTTAGAGTTGCCTTCACGGTCGAGCACGCGGCGTACCGTGATTTCCGCATATTGCGACCACTGCCCTGCGGCCTTGCCGTCGGCATTATCGAAGAAGAGCTCAACACTCGCGCGACTCACTTCCTTGCGCGTACCGGAGCCCTTGAAGATCACATCCTGAATCGACTCGCCACGCAGCTCTGAGGCTTTTGACTCGCCCAGCACCCAGCGCACCGCATCGATGATATTGGACTTGCCACAACCGTTCGGTCCAACGACCCCAGCCAGTTGGCCCGGGAAGAGAACGGTGGTGGAATCAACAAAGGATTTGAAGCCGGAAAGTTTAAGTTTGGTTAGACGCACGGCAACTATTTCAGAGATTGATGAGTCTTAACAACGGCCTGACAGCGAATTTATCGCGCCACGCTCCTGACCGCATCCCACCGGCTGGGGGCATGGGTCTGGTGCATTATAATCGCAAGCGAATCGAGCCACCCTCTAAGCTGTTTCAGTTTTCCTGACAGGATTTTTATGACAAGCCGCCCCGCCAAAATCTCCGCCAAAGTTCTTGAGACTTTCCCTAACCCTGCGCCGCATCGGGATTACCACATTCATATGGAAATCCCTGAATTTACATGCCTTTGTCCAAAAACTGGCCAGCCCGACTTCGCCGTGCTGACGCTGGACTACATCGCCGATAAAGTCTGTGTGGAGCTCAAAAGCCTGAAACTATATGCATGGAGCTTCCGCGAAGAAGGCCATTTTCATGAAGATGTGACCAATCGCATCCTCGACGACCTGGTCAAAGCGACCAAACCGCGCTTCATGCGCCTGACCGCCAAGTTCTATGTCCGCGGCGGCATTTTCACCAATGTCATCGCCGAACACCGCAAAAAAGGCTGGAAGCCCGAACCGCGCGTCGAGCTTGCCGAGTTCAGCACGCAATCCAATATCCGCGGCTAATGTTCTTGGCGCGACTACCGCCCTATAGCTGACGCTGCAACACCGACAGGGCCGCCAGATAAGCGGCCCTGTTTTTTTGGTCATCCGTGGGGAGCAAGCCGGTAATGCGCGCAGTCCGCTCCGGGTCTGCTTGAATATCCCATGTCGCCAATAGTTGCCCGGCAGCATCTGGCGCATTGCAAACCAGCAGCATGTCGCAGCCAGCGGTCCACGCCGCAGTTGCCCGCTCGATAATGCCGCCAGCCACGCTGGCACCCTCCATCGACAAATCATCGCTGAAAATCACGCCGCCAAAGCCTAACTGTTCACGCAGAATCTTCAGCCATACGGGCGAGAATCCTGCCGGCCGGTGATCGACCTCGGGATAAATCACATGGGCAGGCATCACCGCATCTACCTTGCCGCGGCGGAAGGCCTCCATGTCCTCCTGCAACTCCGCCCAAGACCGCTCGTCCACCGGAATCGCCACATGTGAATCGGCGGCCACGTGACCATGTCCAGGGAAATGCTTGCCACATGACTTCATACCCGCAGCATGCAAACCCTCAATCAATGCATTCGCCAACTCGGCGACAACAAGGGGATCGCGTCCGAATGATCGGTCGCCAATCACGCTGCTCTGACCGTAGTCGAGATCCAGCACCGGGGTAAAGGAAAAATCGACACCACATTCGCGCAGCTCGGATGCCAAGACATACCCCACCGCACGCGCGGTTTCCAGCGCCGACTCGGCATGCGCTACGTAGAGCTCGCCCAAGCGACGCATTGCTGGCAAACGCGTGAACCCCTCGCGGAAGCGCTGTACACGGCCGCCCTCATGATCCACCGCAATTAATAAACGAGGGGTGCGCAAGGCGTGAATCTCGGTACAGAGGGCAGTGAGTTGTTCACGTGACTTATAATTGCGCGTGAACAAAATGATGCCGCCGACTAAAGGGTGTGAGAGGCGCTCGCGATCGAGTTCTGTCAGCGCAGTACCCGCAATATCGATCATCACCGGCCCCAATGCCTGAGGTATCTGCGTTCCCTGCGGGCCAGCTGATGCGTGAATGGACTGACTCATGGCTGTTTTTCCAGGACAACAAATGCGATCGCGGTATCCCGCTCATCACTGATAGATAGATGGGCGATCAGGCGCCGTGCATTGATGTATTCAGTCAATGCATCTGAGAAGCTGAACAGCGGCTTGCCTAATGGATCATTGACGACTGCAATTGCAGTTAGCAAGGCGGGGGCCCGAATTCCTGTCCCGAGCGCCTTGCCCAACGCTTCTTTGGCCGCAAAACGCTTGGCCAAATAGCGAGCCGGATCTGCTGCTTTCTGACACCAAGAAATCTCTTCTGGGGCAAGTAGCTTGCTCAGTGCACGTTCGCCATGTCGCGCATACAAGGCCTGCATGCGTTCAATCGTGACGATATCAGTGCCGATGCCGTAAATCACTGGCCGCGCCCTGCCGCCTGAATGCACTGTAAAAAGCGCTGCACGGTGTCACGGTAACCAAATTCAAGGGCATCAGCGATCAAAGCATGCCCGATCGATACTTCCAGAACATTCGGCACTTCACGCAAGAAGTCGGTCAAATTGGCGCAGCTCAGATCATGACCGGCATTCACACCCAACCCCACGGACTGAGCCGCTTCAGCAGCAGCGGCAAACAGCGCCAACTGCGCGGCCTGTGCAGGGGTGCCATAGGCTGCGGCGTACGGTTCTGTGTACAACTCAACACGATCAGCCCCGACCTCGCACGCACTCGCGATGCATGCTGGGATTGCATCCATAAACAAGCTGACGCGCACACCCAGCGCATGGCACTCGTCAATCAAGGGCTTGAGTCGCTGAGCATCCACCGACATATCCCAGCCGTGATCCGATGTGAACTGCCCTTCGCTATCTGGCACAAAGGTGCATTGATGCGGGCGAACCTTGCGCACAAAGTCCATCAGGTTATGAAAGGGATTGCCCTCAATATTGAATTCCGCCTGCGGCCATTCTTTCATGAGCGCTGCCAAGGCATACACATCTGCCGAACGGATGTGTCGCTCATCAGGGCGCGGGTGGACGGTAATGCCATTGGCGCCGGCCTCAAGGCAGCAGGTCGCCGCGCGCACAACATTGGGAATGTCGAGATGGCGGGAATTGCGCAGCAGCGCAACCTTATTCACATTGACCGACAGTGCGGTCTTGCCGGAAGCAAGCATCACAGTTCCTGAAGTTCGACAAACACACGCCGTGATTGCAGCATCTGTCCGCCCAGATAATGGTTGAACAATTGTCGCATCAACATCTTGCTTTCAACCAAGGTGCGCGGATCGCTGTAATCGTCTGTGGCCAGATCGAGCAAGGTCTTGCCGCGAATCAGGGCCACGCCTTCGCGACCATTGGCGAGCACCGGACCACGTTCGACCAAGTAAAGATATTCACGCTCGGCTTCAACGGGTGAGCCGTCATTCACCTCTTCGTCGAGGGTCAGACCATAGCCCAATTCCTTGAGCAGAGTTTTCTCGAAACGGCGCAATTCAGGAGCATCGCTGGCGCCATCGTTAGCCCCCTTGGCCAAGGCATCAAGTGCTTGTGCGTAGGCGCCAAAGAGCACTGGATGTGCATCCTCACGTGGAAGCAGCTTGAGCAACAGTTCGTTAAGGTAGTAGCCCAGCATCAGGCAACGACCTTGCAGCAAGGGCACGCCGCCTAGCCACTCGGCTTTGGCGAGCGTTTTAACTTCGCCGGCGCCGAACCAGCCCAGCTCCAGCGGCTGAAATCCGATCAGCACCCCACGCAATGCAGAGCGCGGGCGCCGTGCGCCGCGCGCAAGCAAGGCCAGACGGCCATAATCACGCGCGAACACATCGAGGATCAGGCTGGTTTCACTGTACGGGTAGGCATGCAGCAGATACGCCTCCTGCCCGTCGACGCGCTGCTTGCCACTCATGCGCGATTACTCGTAGCCGAGCGTCTTAAGTGCGCGTTCGTCATCCGCCCAGCCGCTCTTGACCTTGACCCAAGTTTCCAGCCAGATCTTGCCACCGAACAGTCGTTCCATATCCTTGCGGGCATCTGTGGACATACGCTTGAGCTTGTCTCCGCCCTTGCCAATGACCATGGCCTTGTGGGCCTCCTTGTCGACAATCACAGCGGCATGAATGCGCCGTAGCTCGCCTTCCTGTTCGAATTTTTCGATCTCAACGGCCATACCGTAGGGCAACTCTTCACCCAGACTACGGAATAACTTTTCCCGCAAAATTTCTGCGGCGAGGAAGCGTTCGGAGCGATCAGTAATGTCGTCCGGATCAAATACGGCTGGTGCTTCCGGCAGGTACTTGCGCGTTGCTGCCAACAACTCACGTAAGCCTAGGCTGCGCTCTGCGCTGATGGGAATCAGCTCGGCAAACGCATATTCCTGATTGACCTGTGCCAGGAAAGGCAGGAGCTGACCCTTGTCGGCCAGACGGTCGATCTTGTTCATAACTAGGATGACGGGCACGCCTTCCGGCAGCAGCTTGACCAGCTCGCGCTCTCCCCCACCAAAGCGCCCTGCCTCAATCACCAGATAGATCACATCCACATCTGCCAGCGTCTGGGTGACGCTGCGATTCATCAGCCGGTTCAGTGCGTTCTTATGCTTGTTCTGAAAGCCGGGGGTGTCGACAAAAATGAACTGGCTTTGCACATCAGAGAAAACACCGGTAATGCGGTGGCGCGTGGTTTGCGCTTTCTTTGAGGTAATACTGATCTTGGCGCCGACCAGATGGTTGGTCAGCGTTGACTTGCCCACGTTGGGGCGGCCAATGACGGCAATAAAGCCGGTGTGAAATGCGGTCTCGCTCATGCCGGCTTACCCTGAATCAGCGCAATAGCTGCCTGTGCGGCTTCTTGCTCGGCGGCGCGGCGGCTACTACCACTCCCGGTCGAGCGAACCTTCAGGTCAGCAACATTGCATTCAACTTCAAACTTCTGCGCATGCGCCTCACCATGGGTCGAGGTCAACACATACACAGGCAAGCCCAAATGCTTACCCTGCAGAATTTCCTGTAATACGGTTTTTGGATCTTTGCCTGTGTTGCGCGGATCAATCCCCTCGAACAGTTGGGTGTACTGCCCGACAATGACTCTTTCTACCTCTGCGAAACCACCATCCAGAAAGATGGCACCGAGCGTTGCTTCAAAAGCATCCGCAAGAATCGAAGGGCGGCGAAAACCACCACTTTTGAGCTCGCCTTCACCAAGCCTAAGGTAATCACCGAGATGCATGCGATCTGCCACCTGATGCAAGGTATCCTGTCGCACCAGATTGGCACGCAAGCGCGACAAATCACCTTCTCTCAGGCTTGGAAAGCGTGCATAGAGCTGCGCTGCGATGACGCAGTTGAGCATGCTGTCGCCGAGAAACTCCAGTCGTTCGTAATGCGGAGTGCCATAACTGCGATGGGTCACGGCCTGCTGTAACAAGCTGCGCTCATTGAACTTGTAGCCCAGTGCGCGCTCAAGCAGGTGGAGTTGCAGTTGCATTACTTGGCCGAGCTCCCCTCGAACTCAATCAAGACGCTGATGTTCTTCAGTAGATGGACTTTACGTTCGTAGGCAAACCCGACAACGATCTGGTTGCCATCCTTGGTGACATCAAGATCGGCACTGGTCAGCCCCTTGATATGATCTATCTCGGCACGACGCTCGAACCCAAGCCGAACATCAGCAACCGTCGCATCAGGCTTGGTGTTCACCTCAGCAGCCACTACCTTGACGATATTTTGGACCTTGAAGTATTCGATGTACTCAGGCGTGAGTTTCAGTCCAAGCAAAGCAACCGCGCCCACCAGCACAAGAATCATCAACAACTTCGAGATCGCCATCCCGCACTGCTGTTTGTAACCTGCTTTGCTCATGCCTGTCCCCTTCTAGTGAAAACTGCCTAAGCGCTTGAAATCGAACGACGGCCAACTGAACCAGATGAAGAACGCCTTGCCGACAATATTCTCATCCGGCACAAAGCCCCAGAAGCGACTGTCCTGTGAGTTGTCGCGGTTATCGCCCATCACAAAATAATGGCCGGCTGGAACTTCGCAGCTCACACCATCAGTATTGTATTGACAATTATTGCGGTAGGGATAGCGAAAGTCATTGTCTCGCTTCACATAAGAGGGAGATTCGGACTCAATCAGGATTTGATGTTCCGTCTTGCCTAGCGTTTCAGAATAGCGTGGGACATATGCCAAGCCCGCTTTCATGAAATCATCTACTTGCTGAGTAGGCACGTCGACACCATTGATGGTCAAGCGCTTGTTGCGATACACCACTCGGTCACCTGGCACGCCCACTACGCGCTTGATGTAGTCCAGCGACGGATTTGGCGGGTAGCGGAATACGATCACATCACCCCGTTCCGGATGATTGATTTCAACCACCTTTTTGTTGAGCACAGGCAAACGGATGCCGAAGGTGTACTTATTAACCAGAATGAAATCGCCCACGAGGAGCGTTGGGATCATGGAGCCCGACGGAATCTTGAACGGCTCAACAATGAAGGAACGCAGAAAAAACACCGCGACAATGACCGGGAAGAAGCTCGCACCCCACTCCACCCATAACGGCTCCTTGTCTCCTGGGGCACGCAGCTTGCGGAAGTGGAAATGATCGGCAGCCCACAACACACCCGTTGCCAGGCACAGCACCAGCAGAATCAAGGCAAAGTTCATGCTTATTTATCCCCCACGCGCAGCACAGCCAAAAAAGCATCCTGCGGGATTTCAACACGGCCAACTTGCTTCATGCGCTTCTTCCCTGCCTTTTGCTTTTCAAGCAGCTTTTTCTTACGGCTGATGTCACCGCCATAACACTTGGCCAACACGTCCTTGCGCATAGCCTTGACGTTTTCACGAGCCACAATGGTCGAGCCGATGGCCGCTTGAATCGCCACGTCGTACATTTGACGCGGAATCAGTTCGCGCATCTTGGCAGCCAGCTCACGGCCACGATACGGTGCATTCGCACGGTGCACGATCAGCGCCAAAGCATCGACCTTGTCACCGTTGATCAGCACATCCAGCTTGACCACATCGGCAGCTCGATATTCCTTGAACTCGTAGTCCAGTGAGGCGTAGCCACGCGACACCGACTTCAGCTTGTCAAAGAAGTCCATCACCACTTCGGCCATCGGCATCTCGTAAGTCACCTGTACCTGACGGCCGTGATAGGCGAGATTGACCTGATTACCTCGCTTCGATTCGCACAGCGTGATCACTGAGCCGAGATAGTCTTGCGGCACGAAAATCGTTGAGGTGATGATGGGCTCGCGAATCTCTTCCATCTTCTGCACTTCGGGCAGCTTAGAGGGGTTCTCGACCTGAATCACCTCGCCGTCGCGCATCACCACTTCATACACCACCGTCGGTGCGGTCGTGATGAGGTCCATATCGAACTCGCGCTCCAAGCGCTCCTGTACGATTTCCATGTGCAGTAGCCCAAGGAAGCCGCAACGGAAACCGAAACCCAGTGCCTGCGAAACCTCTGGTTCGTATTGCAACGAGGCGTCGTTGAGCTGCAACTTTTCTAGCGAGTCACGCAGGTTCTCGTACTGATTCGACTCGACCGGATACAAGCCGGCGAACACTTGCGACTTGATTTCCTTGAAACCCGGCAACGGCTCGGCAGCAGTCTTATCGACGGTCGTAACGGTGTCACCCACCTTGGCAGCCTTCAGTTCCTTGATGCCGGAGATGATGAAACCGACTTCACCTGCTGAAATCTGCGGACGCTGAACGGACTTCGGTGAGAACACACCCACCTGTTCACACAGGTAGGTTGCACCCGAGGCCATCAGACGAATTCGTTCCTTGGCCTTGAGCGTGCCTTGTTTGACACGCACCAGCATGATGACCCCAACATAGTTGTCGAACCACGAGTCGATGATCAGCGCTTGCAACGGTGCGTCTGGATCACCCTCAGGGGCAGGAATTCGTGCAATGACAGCTTCAAGGATGTCATCAATGCCCATGCCAGTTTTGGCTGAACATGGCACCGCATCGGTGGCATCAATACCGATGACTTCTTCGATTTCTTGGCGGGCATTGTCAGGGTCGGCCGATGGCAAATCCATCTTGTTCAGCACCGGCACAACTTCCACACCCAGATCGAGGGCGGTATAGCAATTGGCAACAGTCTGCGCCTCGACACCTTGCGAGGCATCAACCACAAGCAATGCGCCTTCACAAGCAGATAGGCTGCGCGACACTTCGTAGGAAAAGTCGACGTGGCCCGGGGTATCAATCAGGTTGAGGTTGTAAATCTGGCCGTCGCGCGCCTTGTAGCTAAGCGCAGCAGTCTGGGCCTTGATGGTGATGCCACGCTCTTTCTCCAGATCCATGGAGTCGAGCACCTGGGCTTCCATCTCGCGATCAGACAGGCCGCCACAGCGCTGGATGATGCGATCAGCCAGCGTGGACTTACCGTGGTCGATATGGGCGATGATGGAGAAATTACGTATGTGTTTCATGCTGTGAAGGCGAAAAATCCAACAAAAAAGGTGCCGTAATCGACACCTTTCTGGGTCTGCGTCCGGAGACAGACAGTACCGGGCGGCCGAAAGGCCGGAATGCCCTGAATTCTAGCGGATTTCGGCCAGATAAGCACACACTGCCTCGGGCTTGAGGAAGTAGTGGCAAAGCTCGCGCTCGCCCGCCGATGCGCGCCCCGTGGTCAAGACAGGCACCAGCTCATCGTATTTCGCCTCAAGGGCCGGATCGGCATCAACATCGAGTATCTCGATGTCAAAAACCGATGTGCCACCCAGCCCATGGCGAAGCTCCTCTAGCTGCGCCAGCATGTCATGACACAAGTGGCAATACTCCCGCCAGTACAGGGTAAGCACCGGCATGCTTAATTGGCTTCCGCCCCTTCAGCCGTCTTGTTCGGAACGGCCTTGATGGTCACGAACAGCTGATTTTCACCACGCCTCACCCATAACGTGATGGTTTCATTGCGATCGACCTTGGTAAGCAGGGTATTGAATTGCTCAACCGTGGTCAGCTCGGTCTGCACACCCTTCAAAACAATGGCGCGGATCAGGTCGCCGGGGCGCAGATCGGTACGCGCGCCGCCATTCCGCACATCATCCACCAGCAAACCACCCGTGATACCCAAGTTACGCCGTTGCTCTGGTGTCAGTTCGCGCAAGACCAAGCCAAGCCGGTTTGCTGCCGCCGGAGCACGCCCTTGGCGCTTAGCGTTACTCGCGCCCTTGTCGTCGACCTGCATTTCGCCAACTACGAGGCTCAAGTCGCGGGAGCTACCGGCACGCCACACCTGGACTGGCACCTTGCTGCCTGGACGCGTCAAACCAACGATACGTGGCAGATCGGAGGCCTGCAGCACCGGCTTACCGTCAAAGCGCTGAATCACATCACCGGGCTGAATGCCTGCCTTGTCGGCCGGGCCATTCTTTTCCACGGTATTAATCAAGGCACCGCTGGGCTTGCTCAGACCGAATGACTCGGCCAGCTCCTTGCTCAGGTCCTGAATGGAAACGCCCATGCGACCACGGCTGACTTTGCCATGCACACGAAGCTGCTGCTGGATGTCAAAAGCTAGGTCGATCGGGATCGAAAAGGCCAAGCCCATGTAACCGCCAGAGCGCGAGTAAATCTGGGAGTTAATGCCGACAACCTCACCCTTCATGTTGAAAAGTGGGCCACCCGAGTTACCAGGGTTGATTGCGACATCAGTCTGAATGAAGGGCACGTAGTTTTCATCCGGCAGTGATCGCCCCTTGGCGCTCACGATTCCGGCGGTGACCGTCTGCTCCAGACCAAATGGCGAGCCAATAGCAAACACCCATTCACCGACACGCAGCTTGTTGGGGTCACCAATTCGTACAACCGGCAGGCCGCTGGCATCAATCTTAAGCAACGCCACGTCGGTAAGACGGTCGGCGCCAATAACGCGCGCCTTGAACTCGCGCTTGTCGTTGAGCTTCACCACAACCTCATCGGCAGAGTCGATCACGTGCGCATTAGTCAGCACATAACCATCCGCACTGATGATGAAGCCGGAGCCTAGTGATTTGTTCTGATACTCACGCGGGACGCCCGGCATGGCCTGCTGGCGAGGGAAGAATCGCTTGAAAATCTCGAAAGCGGGGTCGTCCTGATCAAAAGGCAGGCCAGCACCTGCATTCGTGCGGATGACTTGTGTGGTGCTGACATTTACGACCGCAGCCCCCTGCTTCTCCGCCAGATCGGCAAAGTCCGGCAGGCTTTGCGCAATGCCCCATTGCATTGCGGTCGTTAAAAACAGACCAATAATCAGTTTTTTCATGAATGTCATGCCTCCATATTCATGCTTTAAGGATCAGCGTGGGGATGGTGGGCAGAGATTGATGAGAATTCTCAGGCAACGACCATTGCTTACATCAGTCACTTCATCAATCCTCATGCCAATAATCGGCATATAGGACTAGCTCTCGCAAATTCAAGTCATGGAGACAAAGGCCCCACTTCTCGCTAATAACTAATGTTTTTTACGCAGCTCGACCCCATCACCCACTCGCTTGACCGCGAGTGGAGGTACGTCACCCATGACTAGGATTTGGTGGCCGCCAACAATACGGCGGTATGCGTTGATCGCCCCCATATTGACGACTTGATTGTCAGCCTTGGGCACAGGCTCGCCCGTGGGTTCGATAAAGACGGAGATTGCCGCCAGCCCATCTGAAAAAACGAAATGCAAACTTTCAGGGCTATTTAACTTAACTTGGCGACGCATACCCGCAGTACGGCGGAAACCAGGCAGGCTGTTCTTGAATGACCAATTCCCCTCTTCCACTCTGCCACTCTCACGCGCGGCAACATGATGGACTTTCCAGTCTTCAGTGGTTTTAAGGCGAACGCGAATGCGTGAATGATCAGCCGGAATTCCGACTTTCAATTCGGTGAACACAAAACTTTCCAGCAACTCATGGCGGCCATCACTGAGGGTAGCCTTGACCAATAGCCCACTGGCATTATCGATCCAGAACTGATGGGCATAGCGATAACTGTCCTTAGGCTCTAGGATGATGGAGTGAGTTTCAAACCCGGCCACACGCGCGGAGGGGCCCCTAACGATGGCATAGTGATCACTCAAGTTGCCGAGTGACGCGGGCAAAATTGCTGGAAACGTCCCGCGTTCACTACGGCGCTCGATAAATACGGTGCGCGATTCAGGCATGTAGCAGATGACCTCATCGCCTTCACGCACGACTTCACGCGGGCTACCGTCAAGCACTTCGAGATGCTCGTACTCCTTACCACCATCAACAAAATGAGTGATCCGCGACGTTTCGCTGACATTCCCATGGCGGTACACAAAAACACCGCTGTAGTTTAGTTTGTGGGTAGCTTGCATGGCCTTGGCCAACGCTTGACTGGCATCAGCCTCACGCGCAACCACTACGCCGCAGCTCGCCAGCTGCAGCGCTGCAACTACAGCCAGCCTAACGACTCGCGCTCTCATCAACGCCCGCCCATTTCAACTGAAACCGTCTTGATGTAATGGGTAGCGCCTTGTACCGAGGCGCTAGGAGCATGCGTCTGGTGCGCGACCAAATAGGCCTGCAGATCAGCGCTAGCTAATTGCGCTGGCACCTGTGCAGAAACCGGGATTTGCGCCACTTCAGTCTCCTCGCCGGGGCGGCCAGACCAAGCCAATGCGGTGACCAACGTTATGCCAATAATTGAGGCCGCCATGGTCAGGGTCCGTTGCAATGGCTCAGGTTTACGGGCAGGAGGAGGCGCCAGTACTACCGGCTCTTCAAGCAAGACCTCCATCACCCGTGCGGTCATGTCGGCATCTAGGCGGGTATTACTGCGCAGGGCATCGCCGATCAGATGGTAATCACTCCAGTCCTTGCGATGATCCTCGCTACTTCGCAGGCGAGATAGGACCAGCTGGGCTTCTGCCTCATCAAGTTCACCGTCCATCAAGGCTGACAATTTCTCATTCATGATTCACCACCGTTTATCAGGTGCGGTATCCAGTAAGGGCCGCAACTTCAGTGCAATCGCTTCACGCGCACGGAAAATACGGGACCGCACCGTACCAATCGGACAATCCATAATCTGCGCGATTTCTTCGTAACTCAGGCCTTCGATCTCGCGCAGCATGATCGCCGACCTCAAATCCTCCGGCAGCGCGTCCATCGCGCTATTCACCGTTTCGCCAATCTGCTTCGACATCAGGACACGCTCTGGCGTATCCGCATCTCTCAGCAGCTCAGCATCATCAAATCCTTCAGCCTCTTCACTATCGAATCCGGTACTCGTCGGCGCACGCCGCCCCTGAGTTGCCAGCCAGTTCTTGGCCGTGTTCACGCCGATGCGGTACAGCCACGTATAGAACGCGCTTTCACCACGAAAGTTCGGTAAAGCCCGATAGGCTTTGACAAAAGCTTCCTGCGCAACATCCTCGACCTCGGCTGGGTCGCGTATCAAACGCCCGATCAGGCGTATCAGCTTGCGCTGATACTTGTTAACAAGCAGCCCAAATGCCTGCTTGTCACCTCGCTGAACACGTTCAACGAGCAGTTGATCCGCTTCACGGTCTCCCATGGCCTAAGATATTTTTTAAGTTTTATTTGAAAGGTCGAGTATACCCGACCTGACCAAGCCTCCCCCGAGCGCCTTGTCGCTAATGCCTTGCCTTGTAACTGACCGGGAGGTTCCGGTTAAGTTCATTCGGCATGGTATATTTTCAGGCCATTCCGCCCGCGTGGCCCCCTATTTTATGCACCACTTCGACGTCCTGATCATCGGCAGCGGCCTCGCCGGCCAGTCACTTGCGCTCCGCCTGGCACAACACCGCCGGGTTGCCCTTGTCAGTAAGCGCACCTTGTCAGATTCAGCCTCCGCATGGGCCCAAGGGGGGATCGCCGCGGTTCTTGACCCGGAAGACACCATCGCCGCCCATGTGGACGACACGCTGCTTGCTGGTGCGGGCCTGTGTGATGCTGACGCTACCCGCTTTGTGGTTGAAAACAGCAAGGCAGCGATTGAATGGCTGATCGAACTCGGCGTGCCTTTTACACCGGATAGTGAAACCAAGCTTGGCTTTCACCTGACACGCGAAGGCGGACACAGCGCACGTCGCATCATCCACGCCGCGGATGCAACGGGAGCAGCCGTGCAAACCACCCTAATCGAGAAGGTTAGACAACACCCGAATATCACCGTCTATGAGCGGCATATTGCGGTCGACCTGATCAATGCAAACCGAATCAAAGGTGGGGGCAGCAAGCGCTGCCTTGGGGCCTATGTGCTCGACATTGATGGTGATGAAGTTGTCACCATCGGCGCAACGCATACGGTTCTCTCCACGGGCGGCGCCGGCAAGGTTTACCTCTACACCAGCAATCCCGATACAGCGACCGGTGATGGCATTGCCATGGCGTGGCGCGCAGGCTGCCGGGTGGCAAACATGGAGTTCATCCAGTTCCACCCGACCTGTCTTTATCACCCGCATGCAAAGTCATTTTTGATCACTGAAGCCATGCGTGGCGAAGGTGGCATTTTGCGACTGCCTGATGGCACCCGCTTCATGCCCGATCATGACGAACGCGCCGAACTGGCGCCACGTGATGTGGTGGCCCGCGCGATCGACTTTGAAATGAAGAAGCGCGGTCTGGACTGCGTCTTCCTCGATATGACGCATAAGTCGGAAGCGTTCCTGATCGAGCATTTTCCAAATATTCATGCTCGCTGCCTAGAACTTGGCATCGACATCAGCAAACAACCTATTCCAGTTGTGCCAGCTGCCCACTACACCTGTGGCGGCGTAGTAACAGACCTGTCAGCTCGTACTGATTTGCCCGGCTTATATGCTGTCGGCGAAACCGCCTATACGGGGCTGCATGGTGCAAATCGTCTTGCCAGCAACTCCTTGCTCGAGTGCCTTGTCTTCAGCGCCGCTGCCGCAGATGACATTCTTGCTCAGGGTACGAGCGACGCAGCCATTCTGCCGGACTGGGATGACAGCCGCGTTTCGGATGCTGACGAGATGATCGTGATTTCACACAATTGGGATGAGTTGCGCCGCTTCATGTGGGACTACGTCGGCATCGTGCGCACGAACAAACGCTTGGAGCGCGCGCAGCACCGCATCCAACTGCTTGAGAAAGAAATCGACGACTACTACGCCAATTTCAGAATCTCAAACGACTTGATTGAGCTACGTAATCTCGTGCTGACCGCACATCTGATCATTCGGAGTGCGCAGCGGCGCCATGAAAGCCGCGGCCTGCATTTCAGTCTAGACTATCCGGAAACCCTCCCGCGCGCCATGGAGACGGTTATTCCCCCGCGCCAGAATTAACCGCATCTACTTGGCCAATACGCCAGCGTAACCAGAGTCGCAGATGACGGTGAGCACCTTCGCCTGCCACGCCATCCGAAAATATCAGCATGGACTGAGAGTGGTTAGATTTGTCACTCTGCAGATGCAATACGACTACCCACGGCCACACAAGAGTATCCGGACCGACCTCAAATGTGGACGGCTCGCACCCATCCTGTATCAGTACTAGCTTCCCATCTGCCTGCAAGAGGAATTGAGGCAACTGTCGTGAAGCAAGATGCCAGAAACGAAGGAACAAAAGGCTAATGCAGGCCAGCAAGATCAACTTGACGCTAACCGGCACCCCCAAAAGACAAACGGCCATGCCCGCAAGAGCATGGCCGCTGGCCAGAAATATGCAGTGAAAACGTGATGCCTTAAGTTGCAGCCTGAGTGGCAGCTGCATCACGCTGACCTTAGATACGCTTGAACGCCAGCGTGCCGTTGGTCCCGCCAAAACCGAAGTTATTCTTCAACGCAACATCAATCTTCATGTCGCGCGCGGTGTTGGCACAGTAATCCAAGTCGCACTCTGGATCCTGCTCAAAGATATTGATCGTTGGTGGCGAAATCTGATGATGCACCGCAAGTACGGTAAATGCTGATTCAAGACCACCAGCACCACCAAGCAAGTGGCCGGTCATCGACTTGGTAGAATTCACCACCAGCTTTTTGGCTGCATCACCAAATGCCAACTTGATAGCATCGGTTTCGTTCTTGTCGCCTAGCGGTGTCGACGTACCATGCGCATTCAGATATTGCACTTGATCCGGATTGACACCCGCATTTTGCAATGCTGCCAGCATCGAGCGACGGGGGCCGTCGGTGTCGGGTGCTGTCATATGGTAAGCATCACCACTCATGCCAAAACCAGCAAGCTCGGCATAAATCTTTGCACCGCGCTTCTTCGCATGCTCGTATTCTTCAATCACCAGAACACCAGCACCTTCACCCAGCACAAAACCATCGCGGCCAGTATCCCAAGGACGGCTGGCAGTTGCCGGATCATCGTTACGAGTGGAGAGCGCCTTGGCCGAGGCAAAACCACCGATCGCCAATGGCGTTACCGTAGATTCGGCACCGCCACAGACCATCACGTCAGCATCGCCGTACTCGATCATTCGGGCGGACAAGCCAATGGCGTGCAGACCCGTTGTGCAGGCTGTCACCACTGAAATGTTCGGCCCCTTAAGGCCGTGCATGATGGAGAGGTTGCCGGAGATCATGTTAATGATCGTGCCGGGAATGAAGAATGGCGAAATCTTGCGAGGACCACCAGCAGCATAGTCGACTTGAGTTTCCTCAATCATCGGCAAGCCGCCAATCCCTGAACCAATATTCACACCAATACGATACGCATTGGCTTCAGTCACCTCAATCCCGGAGTCCTTGATTGCTTGGACGCCGGCAGCTAAACCGTAATGGATAAAAGTATCCATACGGCGAGCTTCCTTCGGTGAAAGGTACTGGCCAACATCGAAATCTTTCACTTCGCCAGCGATCTGCGAGGAAAAGTTCGACGGATCAAAGCGAGTAATTCGACCAATGCCGCTCTTACCGGCAATGATGTTATTCCAGGCTTCCGTTACGGTGTTGCCGACCGGCGAGATGATACCCAAGCCGGTCACGACGACTCTGCGACGTGACAAGGTCTACTCCAGGACTAAACGAGGCTTACTTCGGGTTCTTGGTGATGTAGTCGATCGCCTGCTGAACGCTGGTGATCTTTTCGGCCTCTTCATCGGGAATTTCGCACTCGAATTCCTCTTCCAGTGCCATCACCAGCTCGACGGTGTCGAGCGAGTCAGCACCCAAATCATCAACAAACGAGGACTCGTTCTTGATATCGGCTTCATTGACGCCCAGTTGTTCAGCGACGATCTTCTTGACACGTTGTTCGAGGTTGTCCATCTATAACTCCTTCCCTGAGTCGGGTGTGTTAAAAAACTTTTCTATTCTAACAGAAACGATTTATGTAACTGCGTTGTCATGCGATCCGCAAACCCGGATCAAGACATGTACATGCCACCATTTACATTGATCGTTTCACCAGTAATGTAGGCTGCTGCGGGGCTAGCCAGAAACGCCACCGTTGCAGCAATCTCTTGCGCCGAACCAAGACGACCCAGCGGGATCTTCTGTTGTAGTGCTTCTTTTTGTGCATCAGCAAGACCGCGGGTCATGTCGGTATCGATAAAGCCGGGCGCAACACAATTTACGGTGACATTGCGACTGCCCAGCTCTTGCGCCAACGCACGACTCATACCTGCAACACCAGCCTTGGCAGCAGCGTAATTTGCCTGCCCTGGATTTCCAGCTTCACCAACGACAGAAGTAATGCTGATGATACGGCCACTACGTGCCTTCATCATGCCGCGCATGACCAGCTTGCTCATGCGGAACACGGCCTTGAGATTGGTGGAAATCACGTCGTCCCACTCCTCATCCTTCATGCGCATAGCGAGGTTGTCACGTGTGATGCCAGCGTTATTGACCAGAATGCCAATCGCGCCATATTTCTTTTCGACTTCAGCAACAAACGCCTCAGCGGCGTCAGCATCCGTCACATTGAGTACAGCGCCCCAGCCTGCCACACCAGCCTCATCAAGCCCTTTCTGAATATCGGCTGCGCCTGTTTCAGAGGTTGCGGTGCCAATGACGGTTGCGCCTTGCGCACCCAGCTCTAGGGCAATCGCGCGGCCAATACCACGCGAGGCGCCTGTCACCAAAGCAATTTGTCCAGTCAGTGTTGCCATGGATTACTCCTTGATCGCTGCGACTGCAGCTTCGATACCAGCAAGATCAGCCATTGCGCCACCACCCAATGTATCGACACAACGCTTGCTCAAGCCAGCCAGGACCTTACCTGGGCCACACTCATAGACTGCGGTTACGCCTTGGGCTGCCATCAACTGCATGGTTTCAACCCAACGAACCGGCGCAGCGGCCTGACGGACGAGTGCATCCTTGATGCGCGCAGGATCGGTTTCGATAGCAACATCGACGTTGTTGATCAACGGAATTTGCGGCGCATTGAACGTGACGGTTTCCAGCTTAGCCTTGAGTTGATCAGCCGCAGGTTGTAAGAGTGCCGAGTGGAACGGTGCTGAGACTGCCAGAATCACGGCACGCTTGGCACCGGCAGCCTTGCACGCATCAGCGGCGCGTTGTACAGCAGCCGCATGACCTGCAATCACAGTCTGCTTGGGCTCATTGAAATTTACAGCCTGTACCAGCTCACCCTGGGCTGCATCAGCACAGGCCGCCTTTACAGCCTCAGCATCCAGACCGAGGATAGCTGCCATCCCACCAACACCGGCAGCAACGGCGCCTTGCATTGCCTGCGCACGGAACTCGACTAGGGGAACGGCATCAGTGAACTTAAGGACGCCAGCAGCAACCAGCGCGGAATACTCACCCAAACTATGACCAGCCACGATGGCAGGGGCTGAGCCACCCTTTTCAAGCCACAGGCGGTACGCCGCAATGGCTGCGGTCAACATCAGTGGCTGGGTATTGACAGTCTGCGAGAGTGCCTCAGCAGGACCATCGGTCGCCAGTTGCCATAGATCACGACCCAGCGCAGCAGACGCTTCGTCAAAAGTGTTGCGAATGACGGGGCTATCGCCATATGCGGCCATCATGTCCAGCGATTGAGAACCTTGGCCCGGAAATACCAGTGCAAATTTCATTGGGACTCCAGAAGAAAATTAGAAACGGAGTAGAACCGCGCCCCAGGTGAAGCCGCCACCGACGCCTTCAAGCAGGATGTTTTGACCACGCTGAATGCGGCCACTGCGGACGCCGACATCAAGCGCCAAGGGGATAGAAGCACCCGAGGTGTTGCCATGTTGTCCGACCGTCAGGATGACCTTGTCCATATCCAAACCGAGCTTGCGCGCAGTCGATTGGATAATACGGACGTTGGCTTGGTGAGGTACTAGCCAGTCAATTTCTTCCTGCTTCACACCCGCGCTAGCAAGTGCTTCACCTGCCACTTCGGACAGCACTTTGACGGCAAATTTGAATACTGCCTGACCATCCATCTTAACGAAAGGTGAACCACATACCTGACCGCCAGCAACCTGACCGGGGGCATTGAGAATTTCGCTGTAGCTGCCATCCGCATGAATAGCGGTGGCCAGAATGCCAGGCTCGGTACTGGCCTCAAGAACAACGGCACCAGCACCATCACCAAAAAGAACGCAGGTCGTGCGGTCATTCCAGTCGACCACACGCGAGAACACTTCAGCACCGACGACCAGCACCCGCTTGTTCGAACCGGAACGAATAAACTTGTCCGCCAACGTCAATGCATAAACAAAACCACTGCACACCGCCTGCACATCAAGTGCGGGTGCGCCATTTTTCATGCCTAGCTTATTTTGCAGTAAGGCTGCGGTACTTGGGAATACCATGTCCGGCGTCGAGGTCGCAACAATGATCAGATCAATGTCTTCGACCTTACAATTAGACGCCTCAAGCGCGCGCTTGCTGGCCTCAAGCGCCAGATCGCTGCTGAATACGCCCTCTGGAGCATAGTGGCGGGCACTAATACCGGTACGTTCAACAATCCACTCATCGGATGTCTCAATACCGCGCGCAACCAGATCGTGATTGGAAACAGGATCACCGGGCAAATAACTGCCGGTACCCATGATGCGTGCATAGATAGTCATACAGAAGTTCCTTGCGCCATATGATGACTGGCGATGTGGGCTGCAATACGCTCGGGCAATTTATTGCGTGCAGCCTCAGCTGCACGCTCAAGCGCGCAACGGAAAGCCAACACATCAGCCGAGCCATGACTCTTTAAAACGATACCGCGCAGACCGAGGAGGCTTGCGCCGTTGTAGCGGCGGTGATCAAAACGACGCTTGAAGGCATTCAGCACCGGCATGGCCACCAGTGCAGCCAGCTTGCTCAGCAGGCTGCGTTTGAACTCTTCGCGCAAACCGCCAATGATCATCTGCGCCAGACCTTCGGAGGTTTTGAGCGCGACATTGCCGACAAAGCCATCACACACCACGACATCCGTCGTGCCCTTGTAGATGTCATTGCCTTCGACATTGCCGTAGAAATTGAGACCGCTTTCGCGCAGCAGCTCGCCAGCACGCTTAACGACTTCGTTGCCCTTGATGTCCTCTTCGCCGATATTCAGCAAACCAACACTGGGGTTGTCCTTGTGCTCAAGCGCGCTAACCAGCATGGCGCCCATGATGCCGAACTGCAGCAGGTGTTCTGGCTCACAGTCAACATTGGCACCCAAGTCCAGCATGTAGGTCTTACCCTTGGGATTGGGCAGAATCGTGGCAATCGCCGGACGATCAATACCAGGCAAGGTCTTCAGGACAAAACGGGAAATCGCCATCAGGGCGCCCGTATTACCGGCCGAAATAGCAGCATCGGCGGTACCATCCTTGACCAGATCAGCTACCACACGCATGGACGAGTCTTTCTTGTTGCGCATGGCCGACGCAACAGCTTCATCCATGCCGACAACCTCACTGGCATGACGAATGACCAAGCGCTCACCATAGGCGGCAGCGCCCTTCAAATGGGGTTTGATTGACTCTTCGAGTCCGACCAAAATCACACGGGCGCTGGCATCTTGAGTCAGAAACTCTAGCGCAGCTGGCACGGTCACTGAAGGACCGTGATCACCACCCATGCAATCGATCGCGAGCGTAACTGCCATCGCGGTATAAGCTTTTCAGGCAAAAGAAAAGGCGCGCCAAGCGCGCCTTTTCCAAAGCGAAAAAATTACTCGCCCTTGCTCTTCAAAACCTTCTTGCCACGATAGTAGCCATTCGGGCTGATATGGTGACGCAGGTGGGCTTCGCCAGTGGTCGGCTCAACGGCCAGCGGCGGGTTGGTCAGAAAATCGTGGGAACGATGCATGCCACGCTTCGACGGGGATTTCTTATTCTGCTGAACGGCCATGTTGCTACTCCTTTATAAACTTGATACGCACTGTGTCAGTGCCTGTTAAATCTGCCCGCCATACGGGGTGAGCAAGAAAACCTTGCCCTTAATCCTTAAAGCTATTTAGTGCTTCTTCAACTGCGCCAACATCGCAAATGGCGACGCAGCTTGTTTGTCGTCACCGCGCGCCAAAGGCGCGCAGTCAGTGTCATGCTTTGGTGCGATTGGCACCGCCAACAACACCTCTTCTTCAATCAAATCTGTCAGCAATTGCGCCGCATCAGCAGCAATGGCATCTGCGCCCAAGCGCAATGCACCATCTTCAAGCTCTTCATCAGGCCAAGGCTGGCCAGGTGCAATCACTTGCAATTCCGTTTCCAGCGCGATGGCAAAGGGCATTGACCCCAAGCAACGCTGACACGTCAGATCAAACTGCCCACTGACCGTAAGGCTGAGCCAACTGCCATCCTGACCCTGCCTGCCGCTAATAGCGCATTCCAACGCATTTTCAGCAGTGCCCTCAAGCAACTCCAGCAACCTTGGCAAGGCCGAAACCGGCACAAGCCCGGAAACCGAGCGCCCCTCACGGGCAAATTCCAACGTATCAAATACGAATCCGACCAGCGACCTGCTCATAGCTCATGCCAGACGGCAGCAATACGAAACACGCGATGTTATCATCCAATGACTTCACTCGTCAAATGAACCACATCCGTAAGAATCTTGCCGTGCTCCCTCTGATCCTAGCCTCCACTTCCCAGTTTCGGCGCGAACTTCTCTCCCGCCTACAAATTCCATTCACTGCAGTCGCGCCCAACGCGGATGAAACCGCCTTAGCAGGCGAAACACCCGCCCAAACAGCTGAACGCCTTTCAGAACTAAAGGCCCGCGCTATTGCTGCAAACCACCCTGCCGCCCTAATTATTGGCAGCGATCAAGTCGCCTATTTGGGTGAGCAACGCTTCGGTAAGCCAGGGAGCCGTGAGGATGCCACAGCTCAGTTGCGGGCCATGCGTGGAAATACGGTAGTTTTCCATACCGGTTTATGCCTGCTAAACACCCAGACTGGACATTCCCAGACTGTCGGAATCCCCACTGAAGTACGCTTCCGCCAGCTCAGCGACGACGAAATCGCCCGTTACTTGGACAAAGAAGACGCCTTAAACTGCGCTGGCAGTGCAAAATCCGAAGGCCTTGGCATCAGCCTGCTTGAGTATATGCGCGGCGACGATCCCAATGCACTGGTAGGTCTCCCCTTAATTGCGCTTGCCAACATGTTGCGCGCTGAAGGCATACAGCTGCCATGACCGCTCTTGCCCACGGCACGCTTTATTTGTTGCCGGTCGGCTTAGCCAGCCCCGGTGACACACCTGATGATTGGGAAGAATGGCTACCCGCCGCTACGCGTGAAACCGCATGCAGGCTGGAGCATTTTGTCGTAGAAAACGCCAAAACCGCTCGCGCAAGCCTAAAAGCATTGGGACATCCCACGCCGTTACGCGAGCTGCACATCCAAGAGTTGCCACCCACGCTCAGCGATGACACATTGTCAGGATTGCTGTCGCCAGTGCTGACCGGGCAGGATATTGGGCTAATGTCGGAGGCCGGCTGTCCAGCTGTTGCGGACCCTGGCGCTCTGCTTGTTCGCGCAGCCCACCAACTAGGAATTCGGGTCAAACCCCTGGTTGGCCCCTCCTCGCTGTTGCTCGCACTCATGGCTTCGGGGCTTGATGGGCAACGCTTTGCTTTCCATGGCTACCTGCCCTCCCGAGAGCCAGAACGGAGTAAGGCAATTCAAGCACTAGAGAAAGACTCGGCGCGACTACATCAGACGCAGCTTTTCATTGAGACGCCATACCGGAATGGGGCCATATTTCAGGCGCTGCTACAGACCAGCAAGCCAAATACCCGACTATGCGTCGCTAGTGACCTGACGCTCGAAGGCGAGAGCATCATCACACGGAGCATCGCTGACTGGCGCAAATCTACAGCGCCCGCCATCGATAAACGACCAACGGTATTTTTACTCTTGGCGCAGACCTAGCGCAGCTCGATGCGCCCCAGCAGGCGCACTGCACTGTCTGCCATATCCGCCCCAAATTGCTTCGCAATCCGTTCGGCAAAGTTTTGCTTCATCGTGAAATCGCGAACGTGCTCAACCTTCACCACGTCACGCGCCACGCTTTCGACTGTACCAAAGCCATCAGCCAAGCCCAATTGAACACTTCTCGCACCTGACCACATCAGGCCTGAGAACATTTCTGGGGTTTCCTTCAGGCGCTTGCCTCGCCCTTTACGGACTGCATCAATAAATTGCTCATGAATCTCACCGAGCATTTCCTTGGCATAGACTTTCTGCTTAGCGTCCTGGGGTGAAAAGGGGTCAAGGAAGCCCTTATTTTCGCCGGCCGTCAGCAGTCGCCGCTCCACGCCGAGCTTGTCCATCGCACCAGTAAAACCAAAGCCATCCATGAGCACGCCAATCGAACCAACAATACTGGCCTTATCAACGTAAATATTGTCAGCCGCCGCGGCAATGTAATAACCGCCTGATGCACACACATCCTCTACCACCACGTGTAGAAGAACTTCTGGATGTTTTGCTCGCAGGCGCCGAATCTCGTCATAAACAATACCGGACTGAACCGGGCTACCGCCAGGACTGTTGATGCGCAACACCACGCCCGCAGTATTTTTGTCATCAAAAGCACTCTGTAACGAGGCAACAATGCTATCCGCACTTGCCTCACCCTTTGCCTGAATCACGCCATTAAGCTGGATCAGGGCGGTATGTTTCTGGCCATCGCCCATTCCCTCGCCTGAGCCAAAGCCAAAGCCAAGGAAACTGACCAGCAATACCCCCACATAGGTAAAGCCCAAAAGCTTGAAGAAAATTCCCCAGCGGCGGCGCGATCGTTGCTCTGCGAGTCCATCCAGAGCGATTTTCTCGAGCACCTTGCGCTCCCAATCAGGCGGCATTTGCGAATGTTCAGACATGGTTCGTGTGCTTCATGAAGTCAGATAAACAAGGCCATCGCGTTCTACTACCCCAAGCGGCTGCAGGCCTTTGCCGCTGCAGCGCCCGCCCATGCAACGCCCTGAATCCGGGGCATACAGGGCACCATGAGTAGCGCAGATCAAGTATAGCCGCGAATGATCGAAGAACTCTCCCTGCTGCCAATCAAGCTGCACCGGCACATGCGCACAGCGATTCAGGTAGGCATGGACTTGTCCGTTATAGCGAACAGCAAATGCAGGACTCGCCACGCCATACCAAGGCAACTCAAACCGCACGCCCATGCCACGCTCCTGCAGCTCATCACTGCGACAGACGACTTGCCCACACGCTTCCACCGTCAGGCCACCTGCCTTAGCCAATGGGTGAGCTCATCGATGCTATCCACACAGCCCACGCTGGCTTCAGCCACCAAGGCATCACGGGGATGCGCGCCATAACTGACGGCCAGACTATGTGTACCAGCATTTCGCGCCATCAGCAGGTCATGAGTAGTGTCGCCAATCATCAGCGTTTTTTCTGGGGGCACAGCAAATGCATCCATGAGCTCAAGCAGCATCTGCGGGTGTGGCTTGGAGTGGCATTCATCCGCGCAACGCGAATCATGAAAAATCGGACCAAGGCCGCTGTGCGCAAAGGCACGATCCAGACCTTTTCGGGTTTTTCCCGTCGCAACTGCCAACATATAGCCATCATTGGCTAATGCATCTACCAGCTCGTTGGCGCCCTGAAACAATACAAGCTCGTGATCACGGGCGAGATAGTGGTAGCGATAACGCTCAGACAACGCACGGTAATGCTCAGAGGTCAGATCGGGCATGGCGTATTGCAATGCTTCCTGCAGTCCCAGCCCAATAATGTGCCGCGCACGTTCATCACTGGGCGGAGCGACACCAATATCCACTGCCGCTGCTTGCAAGGCAGTCACAATTGCCGCAGCCGAGTCCATCAGGGTGCCATCCCAGTCGAACACAATCAGATCAAACTGCTTCACCGTAATCCTTTTTGTCATGCAGATCGAGGCGGCGAATGAACTCAGCCAACTCCTGCGGTAGTGGCGCCTCAAGAGCCAGTGATTCACCGCTGACCGGATGCTTCAAGTCGAGCTTTGCGGCATGAAGAAACATACGCTTCAGGCCCAATCGCTGTAATTCCTTGTTCAGGGCAAAGTCTCCATACTTGTCATCCCCAAGCAGTGGGAAGCCGGCATGGGTGAGATGCACGCGAATTTGATGGGTGCGCCCGGTCTTCAGCTCAACCTCCACTAGACTGAAATAACCTTGCCCAGTGCGCCAGCGCTTCACGAGACGCACAATGCTATGGGCGCTCTTACCTTCAGAATCCACGCGCACACGGCGCTCGCCATTTTCAATCAAATACTTATACAGAGGCTGGCGGATATGCTGAGACTGATTGAGCCAGCGCCCCTTAACCAGGGCGAAATAACGCTTACCCATCCCGCCTTCACGAAACTCATCCTGCAAGCGCACCAAAGCCGAGCGCTTCTTGCCAATAATCAGCAAACCTGATGTTTCACGATCAAGGCGATGGGCTAGCTCAAGGAACTTGGCTTGGGGGTAGGCACGCCGTAACTGTTCTATCACCCCGAAGCTGACGCCACTCCCTCCGTGCACAGCGACCCCAGCGGGTTTATCGATGACGAGGACTGCATCATCTTCAAAAACCACCGGAAATTCACGGGCTGGTGCGACGGGCTTATCTTCCCGCTGAGCCACCCGAATCGGCGGCACGCGCACCTGATCTCCGAGTTGGAGTCGATAATCTGCTTGAATCCGACCTTTATTTACCCTGACCTCACCACTCCGCAAAATGCGATAGATGTGACTGTGCGGCACTCCCTTGCACATTTTCAGAAGGAAATTATCGACTCGTTGCCCTGCGGAATCCTCCCCGACTTCAAGCCAGGTCACCGCATCTTTGCCTAAACTACTCATGTGCCATATAATAACAGCCGGTTAGCCATCCTGATGGTTGCGTGCCCGACGGCCCGAAGTGGCGTCGGTGGCGACACCCTCAAGATGTTGTTTTGGCTTTACCTGAGAGCGCGTTCAAGTTCTTGCTCATTTCATCGAGCATGGAAGCGCTCCCTGACCAAGACATAACGAGTGATGTATTCTGGCGAGACAGCCTCTTCTCCCTGCGCGGTGATGCACCGCAGCAATCGGAAAAACAGGCGGGATTTCCTGAAGTTGTTCCACTCGTTTGCAAACCCGGCAGGTTGCTAGCCTGAATAAGCGACATTTATGTATGACCAGAAGTAAGCGTGGTCCTCAAATTCCATGCGATTCTCAGCCTCTGACTCCGCGCTATTGCGGCCCCCGGCTGGACTCGTGGTGATGGCCAACACTGCAGAACTGGTTATACCCAGGTAACTTAATTGTTGCGCGCTGTAACGGTACGAATTGATTGCGTCATGCGGCTGACATATCAGCGGCATGAAACAAAAGAAGACTGACAAACCTATTTAACCTCTGCCACGAGATGCAAAGCAACTCACATTACTTGCAGAAGAAATTGAACCGCCCGGAGACATATTTCCGCCGGTAAGGATTTGTCGTGCCGTTCCCGCGCGCGGGAGCACACATGAAACGCATGCTTTTTAATGCGACGCAGGCTGAAGAACTACGCGTCGCGATTGTTGATGGTCAAAAACTGATTGACCTCGACATCGAGTCAGCCAATAAAGAACAACGCAAGAGCAACATCTATAAGGCAGTCATCACCCGCATCGAGCCCAGCCTCGAAGCCGCCTTTGTAGATTACGGCTCCGACCGCCACGGTTTCCTCCCATTCAAGGAAGTTGCCCGCACCTACTTTAAGGAAGGTGTCGAGCCGAACAAGGCACGTATTCAAGACGCCCTTTCCGTCGGCCAAGAACTCATCGTTCAAGTCGAAAAGGACGAGCGTGGCAACAAGGGCGCAGCCCTCACCACTTTCATTTCCCTGGCTGGCCGCTATCTGGTCCTGATGCCGAACAACCCGCGTGGCGGTGGCGTTTCGCGCCGCGTCGAGGGTGAAGACCGCCAGGAACTTCGCGAAGTCATGGATCAGCTCGAAGTGCCACAAGGCATGAGCCTGATCGCCCGCACCGCCGGCATCGGCCGCAATGCCGAAGAGCTGCAGTGGGATTTGAACTACCTGCTGCAACTGTGGACTGCCATTGATGCTGCAGCGACTCCTCGCTACGTCGAAGGCTCCAAGAAGCCAGAGAACCCCGCACCATTCCTGATTTATCTGGAAAGCAGCTTGGTGATCCGGGCAATTCGCGACTATTTCCAACCTGATATCGGTGAGATCCTCATCGATACAGACGATGTGTTTGAACAAGCTCAACACTTCATGGGCGTCGTGATGCCGGGCAACGTGAATCGCGTCAAACGCTATCACGATGACGTGCCACTGTTCTCGCGCTTCCAGATCGAGCATCAGATCGAATCGGCTTATGTCCGTCAGGTCAATCTGCCGTCCGGCGGCGCCATCGTGATGGACCACACTGAAGCGCTGGTAGCAGTGGACGTCAACTCGGGACGCGCCACCAAGGGTAGCGACATCGAAGAAACCGCCTTCCGCACCAACCTTGAAGCTGCGGATGAAGTTGCCCGCCAACTGCGTCTGCGTGACTTGGGTGGCCTCATCGTCATCGACTTCATCGACATGGAAAGCTCGCGCAACCAGCGTGAAGTTGAAAACCGTCTGCGTGATGCACTGCACCACGACCGCGCCCGTGTCCAGACCGGCAAGATCTCGCGCTTTGGCTTGCTTGAGCTGAGCCGTCAGCGCCTGCGCCCAGCACTTGCTGAAACCAGCTACATCACCTGCCCGCGCTGTACCGGCACCGGCCATATCCGCAGCACTGAATCGGCCGCGCTGCACATCCTGCGCATTCTTGAAGAAGAAGCCATGAAGGAGAACACCGGCGCACTGCACCTGCAAGTGCCGGTCGATGTTGCCACCTTCCTGCTGAATGAAAAGCGCGTTGACATTGCGCGCATTGAAGTCCGTCACCGCATCAATCTGGTGATCGTGCCGAATCGTCATCTGGAAACACCGCAGCACGAAATCGTCCGCTTGCGTCATGACCAGCTCAATCAAGAAGGCTTGGGCCAACCCAGCTATCTGATGGCTGACGAGCAAAAGCATGTAGCTTATCAACCACCATCAGCACAGAACGAAGTACGCGCTGCGCGCCCTGAAGCTGCCGTCAAGGGCATCACCCCTGACCATCCGGCACCCATCGTTGAGTATCGTGCTGTGGAAGCCGCCCCTGCTTCTCAAGCGCAACAGCCAGGCCTGTTCAACAAGCTGTTTGGCTGGCTGCTTGGCAGCCCCAAGGAAACACCTGCAGCTGCCCCTGCGGCAAAAGAAAGCGCCTCCAAGCCTGCCCGCCGCGAACGTGGTGGCCGCAATGACAACCGCCGTGGCGGACGTGATCGCAACGAGAGCCGTCGCGATGGCCGCAATGCGGAAGGTCGCAAAGACGAGAATCGCGAAGGCACGGATCGCAAGGACCCAGAACGCAAGGAGCGCGGCGACAATCGCCAGCAAGCCAAGCGCGAAGAAGGCCAAGCCGAATCGGGCAACCAACAACGCCGCCAACGTGGCGAGCGAGGCGAACAACGCAACGAGACCCGCGAACCCCGCGAGCCGCGTGAGCAACGTGAACCACGCCCACCGCGTGAACCGCGTCCGCCCCGCAACGAAACACCTGCCAATGCTGACGCTCAAGCTGTAGACGCAAGCCAGACGATTGAAGCAGGTAGCGATGCTGCTCAACAAACGAGTACGGGTGAAGGTGGTCGTCGTCGCGGTCGCCGTGGCGGTCGTGGTCGCGGTGAGCGCCGTACGGATGGTCGCAATCAGGCTGCTGAAAACACCACCGAAGACAGCGTAATCGTTGCTGAACATGCGGTTGATGCGGCTGCCAACGTAGCAGAAGCGGCTGTACAAGCAGCACCTGCACCACACCCGGTCGCTGAAGCGGCGGTTGTCGCTCCGGTTGCCTCACCAGTTGTCTCACCTGAGCCTATTCAAGCGGTAGCGCCGGCTGCGCCGACCATTGAAAAGGCTGAACCTGCAGTTGTAGCCGAGCCGGCTGCACCCGTGGTTCAAGCCGCGCCAGTGCAAACACAACCTGCTGCGCCTATCGTTGTCGAAGCGCCAAAGCCAGCACCAGCACCCGCTCCAAAGCCCGTTGATTTGAGCAGTGCCGGTTTGGTGATGATTGAGACCAGCGTCAAGACCGCTGCTCCGGCCGTTCAAGAACCGCCAGTGCAGCTCGGCCGCAAGCCGCGTCCCGCTCCGGTCATCCCTGAAGAACCCCTGCAGATGGTAGAAACGCGGAATCACTAAATCATCAATGCAGCATTTGTAATCGCAAACGGCCAACCTTGTGTTGGCCGTTTGTCCATCTGAGACTCGCGCACAAAACTACAAACAAGAACTATTCACATTTATCTTTACAAATCCAGACAAATGCGATAAATTCTCATCTAGCCATCAGCATGTGTTGTAGGAAACATTGATGGACACTAGCAAGTCTGTGTGCCATCAAGCACAATGAATTTATTCATTAGTAAATATTGATTGAATGAGCCCTGCCCCTAGCCCAATGGAAGAGCGTGACCAGTCTTTGGGAAGTCAATCCGTCACTTCGGTGCAGCATGAATCGTCAAATATGACCGCCCTAGCCCTGGATTCCTCCTACTTTTCGCCGAAACCACTGAGCACACAAATGCCGTGGGTCGTAGGGGCAGCACTGGCGCATGCAGCAATCGTAGCTTTTGCTTTCCTGTTTTATCAAACACCGCCCCAAGCACCTGAGATTTTCAGCGTCAGTCTGCTGCCGATGAGCCCACCTGCGCCTACGCCACCTGCGCCTGCACCAAAGCCGCAACCAGTAATCAAGCAAGCGCAGCCTAAGCCAACTGTTGTGCCGAAGCCGGCACCAAGCACCAGTCAGACAGCGATCAGCCAAGCACAGCCGACACCCACCCAAGCCTCAACAGATGCGCCAAGTACTACAGCGCCAAGTGGTGCGGACAAGCCGAGCACAACAACAGCGGCCATCGTCCCAGCCCATGATGCGGCGTATCTGAATAATCCACGCCCGGTTTATCCCGCCATGTCACGCCGCCTCGGTGAAGAAGGCCGTGTGATGCTGGAAGTCCACATCAACGCCGACGGCATTCCAAGCAAAGTGACGATACATAAGTCATCTGGATTTCCCCGCCTAGACGACTCAGCATTTGAAGCTGTGAAACGTTGGAAATTTGCCCCTGCAAGGCGCGGTGGTGAAGCCATTGCTAGCGTAGCCATCGTTCCCATTCCTTTCGTTCTGGAGAAATAAACATGTCCGAATCTTTTAGCCTCAGCGCCTATTGGGCACAGGGAGATTTCGTCTCTCACGCCGTGGCCATCATCCTGATCATCCTGTCGATTGCCAGCTGGGCAGTGATTGGTGCCAAGAGCCTGCAGATCTTCCGCCTGCGTCGTCAATCGGCGCAGCTTGTCGAGAGCTTCTGGCAAGCCTCCAACTTTGAAGACGGCCTGATCCGCATAGCCCCGATCGAGCCGTTTGCCTTTGTTGCCCAGCGGGCTTCACAAGCCGTACGTCACTTCAACGACCACAGCACTGATCATCCCCACCTGGATGCGCATCTGTCGCTGGGCGAGCTGGTGACCCGCGCGCTGCGCCAAGGGATTGCTCGTGCCAGCAGCCAGCTGGAAAACGGTCTGACATTTCTCGCTTCCATCGGCTCCACAGCGCCTTTCATCGGTCTGTTCGGTACCGTGTGGGGCATTTACCATGCCCTCGCCACCATCGGCGCGACTGGCCAGGCCAGCTTGGATAAGGTTGCCGGTCCGGTGGGTGAAGCGCTGATTATGACGGCCGCTGGCTTGTTCGTCGCTATCCCTGCCGTGCTCGCCTATAACACCCTGAGCCGTGGTCTGCGCGTGATCAACTCAGAGCTGGATGCTTTCGCGACTGACCTGCACACCTACTTCACCACTGGCCGTGCAATCGCCACCACGCAAGGCAACGGCAAGCGCCTGACGGGAGTTCGCTAATGGCTTTCGGTAGTGGAGATTTCGGGTCTGGCAACAACCAGCCCATGTCGGAAATCAACATGACGCCGCTGGTCGACGTCATGTTGGTACTGCTGATCATCTTCATCGTCTGCGCACCGTTGATGACCCAGGCCATCAAGGTCGACTTGCCGCAAGTCGATGCTGCGGCACTTGATCAAAAGCCAGAGACGATCAAGCTCACGGTCAAGGCCGACGGCCAGACCTTCTGGGACGATGCAGCCGTCACACCAGCCGAGCTAAAGACGCGTCTTGAAAGTGCCGCGCAGGTAACCCCTCAGCCAGAGGTTCACCTCTCGGCAGACAAGGATGCACGCTACGAAAAGATTGCTGAAGTCATGGGCGCGACCCGTGAAGCGGGACTGGCCAAGTTTGGCTTTGTAACCAACCCGACCACTAGCAAGCGCTGAGGCAATTGTGATGTCTGCGGAAAGCAAAATCGTGGCTGAGCAAGCAGTAGTGACGTTGACGCCGGGCGACAACGGGCAACCGCCGCTCGTCACGACCGCTCAACTGTTCAAAGATCAGAACACCTTGCGCATTGCCCACGAAGGCAACCTATACCTGCTGCGCATCACGCGCGAAAACAAACTGATCCTGACGAAATAAACCAACTCAGGCCTTGTGCAACAGTGTTTTCACAAGGCCTGTAGTTGCAGCTTCCAGCAAATCAATCACCTGCTCAAAGCCTGCTGCTGGGCCGTAATAAGGGTCTGGCACCTCGCTGTAACCAAGCTGCGGTGCAAACACCATCATTGCATGCAGCTTGTGCTGTAAACCCACCGGACACGCCGCTTGCATCAAGGCTAAGTGCCCCTCATCCAACGCAATCAGATAATCGAAACGCTCGAAATCCTCACGCGTGATTTTGCGTGCGCGAATCGTGGAAAGGTCATAGCCGCGGCGAGCGCCGGCTTTGACCGAGCGCGGATCAGGCGCCTCGCCGATGTGATAACCATGCGTGCCGGCTGAATCCACCACCACATCAAGCCCTTGTTCCTTTGCATGTTTGCGCAAGATAGCTTCTGCCGTTGGAGAACGACAGATATTGCCGGTACAGACAAACAATACCCGCTTCACTGCAAGCTCATGCCTCGGGGGCAAGCGGGGCATCATGGGCTTCGCCGCCGAACAGAAGCGCCTTCAGCTTGGCTAATTCATCGCGTGCCGCTGCCGCCTCTTCAAACTCAAGATTCTTGGCATGCTCGTGCATGGCCTTTTCTAGCCGCTTGATCTCCTTGGAGATCGCTTTCTCGCTCATGGCTTCATAGCGTGCTGCAGCCTCGGCCACCTTCAGTTCGCGCTTGCCATCCTCTTCTGAATACACACCATCAATAATGTCCTTGATGCGCTTGTGTACGCTCTTAGGAGTGATCCCATTCGCTTCGTTAAACGCAATCTGCTTGTTGCGGCGGCGCTCGGTTTCGCCAATAGCCTTGGCCATTGAGTCAGTCATGCGGTCGGCGTAAAGAATTGCGGTGCCATTCAAATGGCGCGCGGCGCGGCCAATGGTCTGAATCAATGAGCGGAAGGAACGTAGGAAGCCCTCCTTGTCTGCATCCAGAATCGCTACTAGTGAGACTTCTGGAATATCCAAACCTTCGCGCAGCAGATTGATGCCAATCAGCACATCAAATTCGCCCAGACGTAAATCTCGCAGGATTTCTACCCGCTCTACCGTATCGATATCCGAGTGCAGGTAACGTACCTTGATACCGTTCTCAGCAAAGTATTCGGTTAACTGCTCAGCCAGCTTCTTGGTCAGCGTTGTCACCAGCACACGCTCATTCTTGGCAATGCGCAGCTTCAGCTCACCCAGTAAATCATCCACCTGCGTAATGGCCGGGCGAACGATCACGGTTGGATCAACCAGCCCCGTCGGGCGCACCACCTGCTCAACCACTTGCCCTTGCTTTTCTTCTTCATAAGCAGCTGGCGTGGCCGAAACAAACACAGTCTGCGGCATCAGCTTTTCAAACTCGTCGAATTTCAGCGGCCGGTTATCCAGTGCCGACGGCAAACGGAAACCGTAATTGACAAGGTTTTCCTTGCGCGAACGGTCGCCCTTGTACATGCCACCGACTTGCGACACCGTCACATGCGACTCATCGATAAATAGCAACGAGTCGGGCGGCAGATAGTCAATCAATGTGGGTGGTGCATCGCCCGCCTTGCGGCCAGACAGATGGCGTGAGTAATTTTCAATGCCCTTACAGAAGCCCAACTGATCGAGCATTTCAAGGTCAAAGCGGGTGCGCTGCTCAATGCGCTGACACTCCACTAGCTTCTGTTCCTCGGTGTATTGCTTCACACGATCACGCAGTTCCTGCTTGATCGCCTCGATCGCACGCACCACCGTACTGCGTGGCGTGACGTAATGGCTGGAGGGATAGACGGTAAAGCGACCTAGCTTCTGGCGGGTATGCCCGGTGAGCGGATCAAACAGCGCGAGCGATTCAATCTCGTCATCAAACAAGGTTACGCGCAACGCGTGATCCGCGTTTTCCGCCGGGAAGATATCAATGACATCGCCCCGCACGCGATACATGCCACGGCTGAACTCAATGTCGTTGCGGTCGTACTGCATCTCGCTGAGGCGGCGAATGATGTCGCGTTGTCCTGCCTTCTCGCCTTGGCGCAGATGCAGCACCATACTGTGATAGTCGGCAGGGTCGCCGATACCGTAAATCGTCGAGACCGAGCCAACGATGATGACGTCACGGCGCTCCATCAGGCTCTTGGTCGCCGACAAGCGCATCTGCTCAATGTGCTCGTTAATCGCGGAATCCTTCTCGATGAAAAGGTCACGCGATGGCACATAGGCCTCGGGCTGGTAGTAGTCGTAGTAGGACACAAAATACTCGACTGCATTCTCCGGGAAGAACTCGCGGAATTCAGAATACAGCTGCGCCGCCAAGGTCTTGTTGGGCGCCAGCACCAATGCTGGCCGGCCCAACCGGGCAATCACATTGGCCATGGTGTAGGTCTTGCCCGAGCCCGTCACACCGAGCAGGGTCTGGTACATCAGCCCGTCCTCAATCCCCTCGACTAATTGATTGATAGCCGTGGGTTGGTCTCCAGCCGGCGGGAATGGCTGGAACAGCTTGTATGGACTATTGGGAAACTCGACGATCACGGGTAAAATGCCGGGCTGTTTCAACCCACGATTCTAGCCGACTTCCCTTAGGAAACCGCCCAATGAGCGCTACTCTGTTCGCCAACGTAGAAATGGCACCGCGAGACCCAATTCTGGGCCTGACTGAAGCATTCAATGCCGATACGCGCGCCACTAAGGTGAATCTAGGGGTGGGCGTGTATCAAGACGCCAGCGGCAAGCTCCCTCTACTTGGCGCCGTCAAGGCAGCCGAAAAGGCACGCGTCGACGCCACGCCAGCACGCGGCTACCAGCCCATTGAAGGTTTTGCTGGCTACAACCAAGCCGTGCAAAAGCTGCTGTTCGGTGAAGGCTCACCCATCATCAGCGAAGGCCGCTGCATCACTTTCGAAGCCTTGGGCGGTACGGGCGCCCTCAAGGTTGGCGCCGACTACCTGCGCCGCCTGCTGCCACAAGCCAAGCTTTACATTAGCGATCCAAGCTGGGAAAACCACCGCGCTGTTTTCGAGACCGCCGGCTTCACCGTTGAAACCTATGCCTACTACGATGCCGACACCAAGGGTGTTGCCTTCGACAAGACCAAGGCAGCACTGAATGCCATGGCCGAGAACAGCATTGTTCTCCTGCACGCCTGCTGCCATAACCCTACTGGCGCTGACCTGACCACAGATCAGTGGAAGGAAGTTGTTGCCATCTGCAAGAGCAAGGGTCTGGTTCCTTTCCTCGACATGGCCTACCAAGGCTTTGCCGACAGCATTGATGAAGACGCTATCGCCGTTAAACTGTTCGCAGAGTCCGGCTTGCCCTTCCTGATCGCCAGCTCCTTCTCCAAGTCCTTCTCGCTCTATGGTGAGCGTGTTGGCTCGCTGACCCTCGTTACCACCAGCAAGGACGAATCTGCCCGCGTGCTGTCGCAAGTCAAGCGTGTGGTCCGTACCAACTACTCCAACCCGCCCACCCACGGTGGCGCGTTGGTAGCCGCCATCCTCGCCAGCACTGAGCTGCGTAAGCAATGGGAAGACGAGCTCGCTGAAATGCGCGACCGTATCCGTGCCATGCGCACTGGCTTGGTTGAGAAGCTCAAGGCCGAAGGGGTGGCTCGTGATTACTCCTTCGTCATCAAGCAACGCGGTATGTTCAGCTACACCGGTCTGTCGTCCGCACAGGTCGATCGCCTGCGCGACGAATTCGGCATCTACGCGGTTGGCACGGGTCGCATTTGTCTCGCAGCACTTAATGAAAAGAATTTGGATTACGTGGCCAAGGCCATCGCCGCTGTAGAAAAGTAATAAATCAGCGCGCCACAGCTGTACTGCGGCGCGCTATCTCCCTGAAATGGAAACGCAAATATTTCGGGGAAAACTTTAAAGGCTTTTTGCATGAAAAGCCTTGCCGTAAGGGCGGATGTCCTCTATAATTCGCCCCACTTTGTCTGTTAATCCGTAGGTCCCTGGTTCGAGCCCAGGTCGGGGAGCCAAATAATTCAAGCAAAAGGCCCACTTCGGTGGGCCTTTTGCTTTTGTGCGTTGGTAAGACTTAGTATCGGGTTAGTTCAACAACCCGGCTTCCAACATGTCACGCGCTCACCTGCCCCGCTTTCTACATGGCCTGATCATCGGCCTCACAACCCTTATCGCCGGGTGCGCAACAGCGCCGCCAGAGGGTGTGACGATTGTTAATGGCTTTGACCTCAAGCGATATGAGGGTAAGTGGTACGAGATTGCGCGGCTTGATCATTCGTTTGAGCGTGGGATGACGGATGTGAATGCCACCTACCGTGCCCAAGACGATGGCAGCGTTACGGTCATCAACCGCGGCTACGACCTTAAGCGCAGCGCGTGGAAGGAAGCGGTGGGCCGTGCGCTATTTATTGGCGACCCTCAGCAGGCATCGCTTAAGGTGTCTTTCTTTGGCCCCTTCTACGGCGGCTATCACGTGATTGCACTGGATCAGCAGAACTATCGCTGGTCCATGGTCATTGGACCTGACCGCAGCTATCTGTGGATACTTGCGAGGGATAAGCAGCTGCCAGATAACATCAAGGATCAGCTAGTCAAACACGCCAAGGCAATTGGCGTTGATACGAGCCAGCTTATCTGGGTGTCGCAGACAAGGGCTGATGACTGACTGCGCTCATTCCACATTGCAATATGCTGTTGCAAAAGTGTCATAAAAATTCGTGAACCGGAGTGCATCATCACCGTCTATAAAGGTACTTAAACCAGAACAACGGGAGACACCGATGAATCAGCACAACCTGAACCTAACTGCACTGCATACGTTTCTGGATGCGTCACGCACTTATTTGAATCTCAGCACTGCCAGCAAGCAACGCCCCGCGATGGAGCGCCGCTCGCCAACGCGCATGATTGCGGCGAGTGTCAGCGCACTTCGCGAGTTTCAAAAAACTGGATCTCGGGAAAACGCTCCTGCGTGAGATTCAGGTTGACGCGGCTGGTGGCCAGATAGACATAGTCGCCCGCCCCGTCCAGCGCCACATTCAGCGGGTTCTTGTCACCCAGCTTGCGTAGCTCTTCATCCGAGCCCTTGAGCCAGCGGGCGGTTGAAACGTTGTAGGGCTCGAAGATCGCATCAACGCCGTACTCGTGCTCCAGACGGTGCTTGACCACATCAAACTGCAGCGTACCTACTGCGCCCAGAATCAAATCGTTCGAGCCCAGCGGACGGAACAATTGGGTTGCCCCCTCTTCCGCCAGCTGCTGCAAACCTTTCTGCAGCTGTTTGAGCTTGAGCGGGTTACGCAAAATTGCGCGTTGGAAATATTCCGGCGCAAATGAAGGGATACCGGTAAAGCGCAGCTCTTCGCCTTCAGTGAAGGTTTCGCCCAAGCGAATCGAACCGTGATTCGGGATACCGATAATGTCGCCGGCGTAGGCTTCGTCTGTGGTGTTGCGGTCGCGCGCCATAAAGGTAATGGCGTTGTTCACTGCCATCAGCTTGCCACCTGCAACCTGCTTGATCTTCATGCCACGCTCGAAGCGGCCTGAGCACACGCGCAGGAAAGCGATACGGTCGCGGTGCTTGGGGTCCATATTGGCTTGAATCTTGAAGACAAAGCCGGAGAACTTTTCTTCCACCGGGGCCACTTCACGGCTCTCTGTCGCACGCGCCAGTGGGCCTGGCGAGACATCGACAATCGCATCGAGGAGCGACTGCACGCCGAAGTTATTCGCCGCAGAACCGAAGAACACCGGGCATTGCTTGCCGGCCAAATAAGCGGCCAAATCAAAGGTGTGCGAGGCACCGCGCACCAGCTCAACCTCACTGCGCAGCTCGTCGGCCTGCATACCAATCAGCTCGTCTAGGCGGGGATTGTTCAGCCCTTCGATAATTTCCGAGGTGCCCTTTTCGGCATGTGGGTCAAAGAAGGCGATGGTGTCGTTGTAGAGGTGATAAACCCCACGGAACAGCTTGCCCATGCCAATCGGCCAGGTCATCGGCGCGCATTCGATGTTCAGCACCGACTCGATTTCATCGAGCAGATCGACTGGATACTTACCGTCGCGGTCGAGCTTGTTGATGAAGGTAACAATCGGTGTGTCACGCAGGCGGCAGACGTTTAGCAGCTTGATCGTTTGCGCTTCCACACCATTGACCGAGTCGATCACCATGACGGCAGAGTCGACCGCTGTCAGCGTGCGGTAGGTGTCCTCCGAGAAGTCTTCGTGGCCCGGGGTATCGAGCAGATTCACCATGCACTCCCGGTAGGGGAACTGCATGACCGAGGATGTGACCGAGATGCCGCGTTGTTTTTCCAGCTCCATCCAGTCGGACGTTGCGTGACGCGAGGCCTTGCGCGCACGTACTTCGCCAGCCACCTGAATGGCGCCACCAAACCACAGCAGCTTTTCGGTCAGCGTAGTTTTGCCCGCGTCAGGGTGGGAAATAATCGCAAAGGTGCGACGGCGCTGGATTTCTTCGGTCAGTGTGCTCACGGCATGGGCTGCCACAGATCAACGCGGCAGGTAAAAGCAAAGCCCACGATTATACCGGAGCCACCCGCCTCACCCGACCTAAAGCGCGCAACGCTTGGTGTGGTGATGAGTCATCCACGGCTTTCTCAATATAGCAGCTACTGCTGAGTGGCTAGCTTCGCTGCGTCGCCCCAAGCACCGCCCCGAACGTCACCAGCACAACCCCGCAGATCGCTAGCGGCGTAAGCGCCTCGCCGAGCATGGGCACTGCAGCAACTGCAGTGATACCCGGCACCAGCGCCAGCATCAGGCTGGCCTTATGGGGCCCAATGGTGTGATTGGCATAGTTGTAGAAAATACCCGCCATGGTCGCCGCGACAAGCCCTTGATAGACGCCTTGCAAGACAACACTCCCCAAGGGCGCCAGCAACAAATGTTTAGGCAAGAACAGGACATAGATCGGCAAATAGACCAGCGCCGATAGCCCGACCATCATGGCGGTAGTTTCGATGGGTTTAAGCTGCCAGCGGCGCATGAGCAAGCCAGCGATTGCCCATGCCGTGGCGGCAGCGAGAAAGCATAGATCGCCTACCCACTGACGACTACCTGCCTCAATGTGCGTAAAGCTCTGTAGGCCGATCATCACAATGCCCGCCAGCGCAATCGACAAAGCCAGCAAAGCGCGCCCACGTGGGCGCTGGCCAAGCGCCAGCCAGGCAATCAGCGCCGTGGCAAAAGGAATACCGCCGTTCACCAACACACCAGCATGGGCGGCCGGCGCCAGCGAAAAGCCGGTGTAGGCCAGCAAGGCATAGCCCAAGCCACCAAAGCAGGCGACAACGACATATTGGATCAGGCGGCTATGGTCGATGTCCCGCATGACCCGAATGAACAAGGGCGACATCACAAGGCCGGCCACACCAAAGCGCAAGGCGGCAATATCAAAGGGTGTCAGCTCGCTTCTGCCGCCAATGCGTGACACGATGTTGAAGCCCGACCAGCAGCAGACAACAATGAGAGCGGCAAGATAACCGCGGCGAAGGCTCACGCGAAGGCGATGCTAGAACTTGGAAAACTGGATGCCCAGCTTGCGTTCGATGCTCTCGCCAAGACGCGGGCCGATGCCTGGCAGAAGCGAGCGTAGATTGCTCGGCATCTGACGCAGTCCCTCGCGCATTTCCTTGAGCAACTGTTGGCCGCTTGTATCGTCAAGTCCAGCCGACAATGCCGCACGACAGCGCACCACCGACTCAACCAGCCCATCGGTCAGCATGTCGAGGCCATCGTCATAGGTTTCTCTCAGCAAGACAATCAGCTGGTCATAGGTGATCAGCAAATCGCGCAACTCAGCGGCGGCCTGCCGCGCCGGTAGACCGCGTTTAGGAACGCGCTTAAAAGGAAGAACGTTATTGCTTTCCACGGATCACAGACTCACAGAACAGATGTAGTTACTACGATTTTAAGCCGCCACACCAAAAAGTGCGCCAACGCCTGCGGTGAGGGCCATAGCAAGGGCGCCCCAGAAAGTCACACGCAAGGCAGAGGTTAATACGGGTGCGCCACCGGCGCTGGCCGCAATGATGCCGAGCAACACAAGAAACAGCAATGAGCTGATGGCAAGACCCCACATCAGCATGGCAGGAGGCAGAACCAAGACCATCAATACAGGCAGAAAAGCACCTGCAGCAAAGGCAGCCGCCGATGCGAGCGCAGCACTCACCGGCTGCGCAGCCAACGTGTCGGAAATGCCGAGTTCGTCGCGCGCATGTGCAGTCAGCGCATCATGCGCCATCAACTGGGTGGCGACGTTGGCGGCCAGTGCTGGATCAAGTCCACGCGCAATGTAGATGTCTCTGAGCTCGGCCTGCTCCTGACTGGGGTTGTCCGCCAGCTCTGCGCGTTCACGCGTGATGTCTGCATTTTCCGTGTCGGCCTGCGAGCTGACCGAGACATATTCACCTGCCGCCATGGACATGGCCCCCGCCACCAAACTGGCAACGCCGGTCACGACAATGGCTTGGGTGGAGGCACCAGTTGCTGCCACACCCAAGATCAGGCTGGCGGTTGAAACAATGCCGTCATTTGCCCCGAGAACAGCGGCGCGCAACCAGCCACTGCGGTGGGTTCTGTGTCGTTCGCTATGTCGCATAGTCAATATCAGGGGATGGCATCCGGGGCGAGTCAGGCTATTATCAACCTTGCTGTATCCCCAACCACATAGCGAATAGAAAAATCATGGCCTCGACACTTGTTACTGCCTCGATAGGCAACGTTCCCTACACCGTCACCCTAACCGATGGCGCCCATCAATGGCTGGGTGATGCCACTGCTGAACATGGTGGTGCCTATGCCGGCCCTACGCCGCATAGCATTCTCTTATCCTCGCTGGGCACCTGTACCGCAGTCACGCTGACCATGTACGCCGGCCGCAAGACCTGGCCGCTGGAAGGTGTGGAAGTGATTCTAGGGTATGCCAATGAAGCCCCGGGCAGCACCACGATCACCCGTGAAATTCACGTCAAGGGCCAGCAGCTAGATGCCGATCAACGTGAGCGTCTGCTGCAGATCGCCAACGCTTGTCCAATCCACAAGATCCTGCTCGGCGAAATCAAGATCGAGTCGACCCTCGCCGCCTGACCTTAAGGGAAATGCTAGTCGGCGACGACTACGCAATTACGCCCGGCTGCCTTGGCCTGATACATGGCCTTGTCAGCCTGGGCAAGTAGCTCTGCCAACGTAACGCTCTTGCTGACCTTATCTAGGCTATGCACACCGATGCAAGCCGTCACCGGTACGCCACAACTGGCACGATTTTCGGCAATCGCCAGACGCAGACGCTCAGCCAGCACCACGGCACCCTGACTTGTCGTATCTGGCAACAAGACAACAAACTCCTCGCCGCCGTATCGCGCAAAGATGTCTGCGGAGCGCAGACACTCATCTGCAACTTGTTTGACGTGCTGTAGCACTGAGTCACCTGCCTGATGTCCATGCGTGTCATTGATCTGCTTGAAGTTGTCCAGATCAAGCACCATGACTGACATGGGCCGGCCATTCCGCAGGCTGCGTTGCAGCTCGCGCTCGGCAAGGTCAATAAAGGTACGGCGGTTGTAGGCTTCTGTCAGCGAGTCAAGTGTCGCTAGTCGAGTCACTGCCTCACGTTGCTTGCCTTCGATCAGAAGGATGAAGCCAAACATGAAAGTGAAGCGGAAGATAAAAAAGCACAAAAAGGTCAAGCCTTGTTCCGGTGAGCTGCCGTCGACAACACAGGAAGTTGCGCCTACCTGGTAAATGTCAGCGGCACGGACCAGTAGCACCAAGGCACCAAGCAGGCCACTGCCCCCCATCAAAACACGCAACAAATTGCGCTGCCCTCGTTGCCAGAGGGTAATGGCCGCTGCAAGTAACACTTGCAAGGCAGCAATCAAATTTCCGCCCACCTGCCGTATCCATGGTTCTGCAGGCACACAAATGATGAAAAGCACCGCGATGCCCACAGGCCACCAAGGCCAGCCATAACGGCGTGAAATTCCGAAATGCAAAGTGAGCGCCGTAATCATCATGCCGTAGCTCAAGCTGAGCGTCACAAAGCCGAGTAAAGGCAATATGCCCCCACAATTGCCCAGCAGAAGCCAACCCAACGACTGAACAAACAGACTCGCTATCCAAGTCTTCAAGACGGCCGTCAAACGCCCCCGAAAGGCCGCCAGCATAAGACTACCCACCAGCAGGTTGCCGATGATGAAGACAATAAGCAGGGTTCGAATGTCTAGCGAGGGCACGTCAGTCGCGGCTCAGGATGATTGTTCGCTTGTTCAGTGCCAAGACCACGCAGATGGGTAGCAAGAATTGCGGAAGGGGTATTAATGAATACAAAGAGGGGAGATTATAGCGCGCAGCCCTCATCACTTTATTCAATGTTTTTATAAGCTTACAGACCGTGTAAGGCACGGATGGCAACAGTAAGACCGACCAGCAATACCAGCAAACCAAAACTACATTGCAATACCCGGCTACTGGTGTATCGGATGAGAAAACGGCCTGACAGCATGCCAAGTACTGCAGCCATCACGAAGGGCGCAATACTCTCAGTCGGTAAGGATATGTCGTGATAGCTCGCCAGCATCAAGCTGCCTGAAGTGACACAAGCCGTCACGAGCAAGACCGTCGCAATGACGCCCTGCATAGGAATATCGGTCAAACGACGTAGCATGGGTACCATGAAGAACGCGCCGCCAACACCGAGCAAACCAGTGAGAAATCCAGTCATGGCGCCAACACTGGCAATCAGCACAACAGTCAGGCGATTCCAGACCAGCTTACCGGTCTGCCAATCCATATGACACAGCGCGGCATTATTCTCATCGACCAGCGGCGAAGAACGCTTAAAGCAGCCATAGAGTTGGCGAGTTGATATGTAGAACAGAATCAACGCAAACAAGCTACTGAGTATCACCGGCGGAAATCGATGCGCCACCTGCAAGCCAAGCGAAGAAAACGGCAAAGCAGCAATGGCCATCAGCAGAGCAGTTTTATAACGTGCCAGCCCCAGGCGCAAACCACTCACAGCCCCGACACTTGCGCTCATGGCAACAGCCACCATTGCGACAGGTGCAGCTTCGGCCACGTTCCAACCCATGACAAGCATCAGGCCTGGCACCGCGAGTATCCCACCACCCGCGCCCGTCAGCCCCATGATGATACCGACGAGTAAGCCGAGGAGCGTCATGCCCAGCATGGATCAGGCACCTTTTGCTTCTGGCTTTTCTTCACGTTGCTCAAACCAGCGCTGCACCTCTTCGCAGGTTTTTTGTGTATCGGGTTCACTGGCTGCTTCAAGCTTGCTCACCGAGGAACGTATGGCTTTCTCGATTTTTTCTTCGACGCTGATCTGATCACGAACGGCCTCGCTACGCATAAAGGCATCGCCAAGACGCAATACCGATTCGTAACGCACTTTCCACTTGCGTAACAAGGGCGGGTATTTCTCCGCAAAGTCAGGCAATCGTGCAGCACAGATGCCCGCCTGCGTACTTTTTTCAAGAAACGCTAAATACAAGGCGCGATCAGCGTCAGCAGTTGTCACCTGCGCATTGGCTACAGAGGCCAACATCATGGTGGGCAATAAAAGTATAAAAAGTCGCTTCATGGCCTCGTTATGGACAATGCATCAGCGCGCTGCGAGGGACGCAGCAACGCCAAATGATTTATGCGAAACTGTGGAACATTCTTAACTGAGATTATCGCTCATGCTTGAACGCCTCAAAGCTGTGTGGACCCAATGGAGCCATCTGATTGTGCTCGGCGGCTTCCTAGTTTCCTACATGATCGGGTTTCGCTACTGGTCTGTCTATCAGGCAGACCAGCCAATTGTGAGCGACTACCAGCGCTATGTGACCTATCTGGTGGCACACTCGCCCAAAGCACGCACATATGAGGAAACCTACTTCAAGGAACAGGGCCGCCAGACCATTGCTTCACGACACTTCGAGCATGTCTGCGCCGTCATGACAGCCCTTGCCATCGAAGATGGCTTTGCGCTCGCCCACTACACGGACTTTCCGGCGCAATGGTGCTTTGATCGCGCAGCCTACTTCAGCGAGTTCCTGCAGCCCAAGTAACGGGCATCAAAGATTGGCCATCATCTGCCGTAAATCGGCAGCACGCGACTTTTCAGCAGGGGTATAGCCTGGATAGTTGAGGATAAAGTCCTTGGCCGCACGCAAGGCAGCCATGAGCTTGGCCTCGTTCCGATGGGGGGTAATGGCGGCTTCAATCGCCATTTCGTTCTTGCGAATCAGTTTGAAATACGCCGTACTCATGTTTGTCTTCCTTTACCCCAGCACCCAGGGCGCGGCAGATTGCAACAGGCGATCCGTGACATCCACTATGCGCCCTCTGGAAACAGAGTCAAGCCGGAATAAAGTCTGAATAGAGCCCAATTAAGGGGTGGATTCTGATAACGGCAATGTGCGAGACTATCGCCCTCGTTACTGTTAATGCACGGAGAAGCCGCATGTCGTTCAGCACAGATGCTTGGGCCTTAAACAGCGCTCGCTACGAAACCATTCGCACAATGCCGTTCAATCAGGAGCTGGCCAACGGCACCCTGAGCCGCGAACGCTTCCAGCACTACATGATTCAGGATGCGCACTACCTCATCGCCTTCGGCCGCGCCCTTGCTGTGGCTGCGGCCAAAGCCGATGATGCCGATGGTCTGGTGCAGTTCTCACATGCCGCCGAGGTCGCGGTGATCGTCGAGCGTAGCCTGCACAGCGACTTCATGGCGCAATTTGGCGTATCGCCAGCCACCTTTTCCGCCACCCCTCTCTCCCCGGCGTGTGATCACTACACCAGCTATTTAATCAGTACCGCCTGGAGCGCCTCCTATCCGGTGGCTCTGGCCGCCCTACTGCCTTGCTTCTGGATTTACGCTGAAATCGGGCGCGACATCCATGCACGTGCAAGCAAACCCAATCCTTACCAAGCCTGGATTGACACCTATGCCGGTGAGGACTTTCATGCTGCCGTACGCGGCGTCATTGATACGGTGGATCGTGTGGCGCTCACCGCCAGCCCTGCAACCATCGCGGAGATGCACAAGGCTTTCACACGAGCAACGCAGCTTGAGTGGATCTTCTGGGATTCGGCATACCGTCTGGAGCAGTGGCCGCTCTGATGCACAGAGGTGGCAGATAAACGCCACTATGTGCGATTCCGCACAGACCGAAAGACGATACGCAGTCACACTCGATTAGGATCACCGGAGCGACCACCCGGCACCGATCCCTATCGAACCTAAAGGACGCGTACCCAATGAAGAATCGCCATTACCGCAATGCCCTGAATCTTGTTCTGGCTGGCACCATCGCCGCCGCTCTGCTTGGCTGTGGCAAGGAAGAGGTTGTCATTCCTGTCATCGATGACAATGTGCTGACCGCCACTGTCAAGGACGCCTTGGCTGCCGACCCTGAGCTGAAGGGCCTGAACATAAAGGTCGCAGCGCGTTCGGGTGTGGTCGAATTCACAGGCACCATCGACAGCTATCCGCAAATGGATCGCGCCATGAACACGACGCGTGGCCTTACCGGCGTAAAGAGTGTTGATGACAAGACCGTTAAGCGTGAAACCGCTGCAGCCCCTGCACCAGCTGCCGCACCAGTAGCACCTGAAGCCCCAGCAGCAAAGTAAGACCGTACTACGTGACAGATCGGCATAGGCCGACTGTCACGACAGCCCGGAAACACGGCTTGTGGGCATACCAAGTCGATGTTAAGGTGCAACCGATAGGCATCATGTCCATGCCCTCCATTCGCCCTGCGGGGAAAGGCTCTAATTGCCCGTCCTCGCAAATGCGCCCAGCACCAAAGCCACAACACGAAGCAACCGCATTCTCGGCGCCCTGCCAGAGAATGAGCTTGCACGCCTGTTACCGCACCTCGAATATGTAGAGATGCCGCTAGGATGGGTTATCTGCGAGCCCGGCATTCAGTTCGAATGGGGTTACTTCCCAATTAACAGCATCGTTTCCCTGTTGTACATGATGGAAAACGGCACCGCCGCAGAAATTGCAATCACCGGTAATGACGGCATGGTTGGCATCTCGCTGTTCATGGGCGGAGAAAGCACGACCAGCCGAGCTATCGTTCAGCATGCAGGGCATGGATATCGACTACGTGCAAAAACACTGAAGAGTGAATTTGCGCTCGGCGAGCACTTACAGTATCTCGCCCTGCGCTACGCACAAGCATTGCTCACGCAAATGGCACAGACAACCGTGTGCAATCGCCACCACGCTCTTGAACAGCAATTTTGTCGCTGGCTACTGCTACGACTGGATCGCTTACAGGGCAATCAGCTGCTGATGACACAAGAACAAATTGCCAACATACTCGGCGTGCGTCGGGAAGGCATTACCGAGGTTGCCGGGCGGCTGCAACAGCAGGGCTTGATTCGCTACAGTCGTGGTCGGATCACCGTGGTGGATCGCCAAGCGTTGCAACAACGGGGGTGTGAATGCCATGCCGTAGTTCGCAGCGAATATGCGCGCCTCTGCCCTGACTAATACATCACACATGCAATAGCAGACTTGAGCCGGGATCAAGGCCGCCCTATCATGTCGATACGCCTTTATCGATCTTTCAGCCATGAGCAAGACCTCACAACGTATCGAAGCCCGCACTAGCATTCTTGGTGAAGGCATGCTGATCCGCCGCGCCCTACCCAGCCGCGAACAGCGCATGATTGGTGCTTGGTGCTTTCTGGACCACGCCGGGCCGGTCGATGTCAGCCAAGGTGAAGGAATGCGTGTCGGGCCCCATCCACATATCGGCCTGCAAACCTTTTCATGGTTGATCGAGGGTGAGGTATTGCATCGCGATAGCCTCGGTTATGAGCAGTTGCTACGCCCCGGTCAGGTGAACCTGATGACGGCGGGCCAAGGGATCTCGCATTCGGAAGAGTCGCCCGCGCAACGCCCACCCACACTGCATCTTGCCCAGCTCTGGATCGCGCTGCCCGATAGTCACCGCCATAGCGTACCGGCGTTTCAGCATTACCCCGACTTGCCTATTTTCGCTGCCGGCGGTTTTACGGCAACGTTATTGGTCGGCGAACTGAATCAGCATGTCTCACCTGTTGCCGTGCATAGCCCGCTGCTTGGGCTGGATCTCAGTGCCACAACAGCGGCTAGCGCTGTCATCCCGCTACGTGCCGACTTTGAATATGGTGTGCTGGTGCTGGAAGGCAATGTCGAGATCACGGAAGCGACTCAAAGCGAAGCCCTTGCCAGCGGCACCCTGCTCTACCTTCCACCGGGACAGACCAAGCTGGATCTGCACTGCAAAGCCGCAGCACGGGTACTCCTAATTGGCGGCACGCCATTCGAGGAAAACGTGTTGCTGTGGTGGAACTTTGTCGGCCGCACACGCGATGAAATCGCCGCCGCCACAGCGACGTGGAATGGCCGGACGGGTGCAGATACCGTCTTTGGTGATGTCCCCGGCTACGTGGGCAGCGCACTCGTCGCACCTGCCGTCCCTACAGAAATTCGTAGCTCGCGTTAAGTAGATTGGTTGCCCTGAGCAGCGCTCAGACTGGCAATGAACTGCCCTAGCAACACCAGCCCTGTCGGCCACACGCCCAGCTTGGCCACACTGCCGATGTGGCCCGCATCGCCCACATCCGCAAGCGTTGCGCCCCACGCTTTGGCAAACTCACTCGCACGTTCAAAGCTCACGCGCTCATCGTTATGACTGGCGACGATGAGCGTAGGGAAAGGTAAAGGTTTGAGAATAACGGGGGCAAAACCGGTGGCGGGTGTGCCGCCCTTGCCCTCGAAACGATCAATATCCGTTGTGGCGACCAGAAATGCGCCCATCACCTTACGTGCCAACGTTGGATTTTCATTCGCCCAGCGAACAGTCAAGCACGTCCCCAAACTATGACCGACCAGCACCACTGGCTTTTTTGCAGCATTTACGGCGTCGCTCAGCCGTAGCGCCCAATCGCTGTAAACCGGCAGCTCCCAGTTATCTTGCAGCACCCGACGAAAACTCGGAAAAGCCCGCTGCCAGAACGTCTGCCAGTGATCAGGCCCAGCACCACCAACACCCGGCAAGATTAGGACATCAAAATCCTCAAGACGCCTCATCCTCGACCTTTCTGTATAAACGTGCCCATTCATCTGGCAACGGGTTAGTCGTGAGCTTGCTACCACCGCGACCATACCAGTAACTGGCGTTGCCTAGGTCACCTTCTACCCGATGCAAATAGCCGTGAATTAAACACGACAGGCTGTCTGAATGCACTTGCACGAGCGCATGTGAGGTTTCCCAATCGCCAGCCTTGGCAAGATCCAGTACTTTTTTGTGATCGCACTTCATTGCAAACGTCCTAGCGTGTTTCGACGCGATAAGCCACGTCAAGGCTATGTACAGCACCGGGGGCCAGCGTGATCTTGTTGTCCCAGGCATTGGCCGACTCAACGCATAGCATCTGCCGCCAGCCATCCGGCTGACCCAGATCACCCATACGGTTGGCCTTGTCGGTCCATGGGTTCCACACCACCGTGGTGAGGCTGCCGCATTTGGCAATATGAATACGCCGCGCATAGACGGGATCATCAATCACTGTCGCAGCGTCACTGTTGATATAGACACGATCAGTCTCCGCGCTGAACTCAATGGGGCCGGCTTGCCGCTTTTTCTCAACGCCGCCAACTGTGTCCCAATACTCACCGCCTTCAAGGCCGTGCACTGTCACCGCTTCGATATCGCTGATGTTGAAGTAGGTATGAAGCGCCTCGCCCAGCACAAATGGCGTCATGCCACTGTTTCGTGTTTCTAGTTGCATGCGCAGCGACTCACCCAAAGTCACTGTCAGGCTGAGGTTGGCAGAGTGTGGCCAGACCGTTTCATGGGCAAGATCGTGTTGCAGGGCCAGGGTGATTGAGACCTCGCCCTGTGCATTCACATCACTGCCCGTGACCGACCACTGCGCAATGCGCGCAAAACCATGCGCAGGCAGTGATGGATCAGTTGCGTGTGGGCCAAACCAAGGCCAGCACACGGGCACACCACCGCGAATCGACTTACCCGCAGCAAAACGCGCCTGTTTCGACATCCACAACACCGGCTCCGCGCTTGCTGACGACTGCCAGCTCAGCAAATGCCCGCCCTGCAGGCTCAGCGATGCCGTACCTGCATCGGTTGCCATGCGTGCAAACAGCAGGCCACCAGCATCCTGCTCAAAAATCAACGCGCCCGGTATTCCGAACGTGTGGTTCAACCCTGCCTCAGTGATCATGATGCTCGCTACCCTGATTAGTCCTGCATGGATTGTAGTGTCTAACGCAGTATTGCTGGGAAGACCAAAGTCCCAGAACAGGCTGATCTTGAATTTCCGGCAGAGCGCCTGCTAAGCTGCACCCATGAATGCATCTTCACATCCAACCACTCTCCCCACTGAAACCAATCCACGCGGCGCGGCGCTCTGGCGCGAGCGACTTGACCTCCTGCTCGAGTCCACGGGTGAAGGCGTTTTTGGTGTGGACATGCAGGGAAACTGCATCTTCATCAATCGTGCAGCCGCTGAAATGATTGGCTATTTACCGGAAGAGGCGTTGCATCAAAACATGCATTACCTCATCCACCATACGCACAACGATGGGAGTCATTACCCCGTAGATCAGTGCCCGATTTTCCATGCTTTCAGCCATGGCCTGCCTTGCCATATTGAGGATGAAGTGCTGTGGCGCAAGGATGGCAGCTCGTTTCAGGCTGAGTACACGTCGCATCCCATCGTTGAACATACCCCGGATGGCAAGGACGTCATTCTCGGTGCCGTTGCCACCATCAAGGACATTAGCGAACGCAAACAAGCCGAAGCGCTGCTCAAAAAAACCAATGATGAGCTGGAACGACGGGTCAATGAACGCACCTCTGAACTGACCAATGCGCTGGCCGACTTGCGGCAGTTGGCGGCCTATCTCGAAACGGTGCGCGAAACTGAACGCACGCGTATCGCCCGTGAAATTCACGACGAACTTGGCTCTTTGTTAGTGGCCTTGAAGATGGATGTGAACTGGCTGGAAAAGCGTGTAGATGATCGACCACCACTCGCGCAAAAGTGTCAGGGGATGGGCAAGTTCATCGATACTGCCGTTGATAACGTCGGCCGAATTATCACGGACCTGCGCCCCAGCATTCTCGACCATCAGGGCTTGTGGGCGGCGTTGAACTGGCAGGCGCAGGAGTTGATCAACAGCGCCGAGCTGCAGTCAGACGTACAGATGCATATTGCTGCGGGTGTCACCACACCTGAGCGCGGTCAAGCCACAGCGGTGTTCCGCATCTTTCAGGAAATGCTCAGCAATGTGGCCCGCCATGCCAAAGCCAGCGCCCTCTCGATTCGAGTGCTTGTAGATCAACCACCACAGCCCATGCTGTATATCGAGGTGCGTGACAATGGTGTCGGCGCTACGCATGAAGCCCTAAACAGCCCCCAAAGCTATGGTGTTGTCGGTATGCGCGAACGGGCAGCCCACTTTGGTGGCAAGCTAACCATTGATGGTCTTCCCGGTCAGGGCACTTGTGTCAAACTGGTCATGCCCCTGATGAGCGAACAGGAATCTGCATGAACAAGAAAACCATCAAGGTATTGGTGTGTGATGACCATCTCATTGTGCGCCAAGGCATCAAGCAAATTCTGGCCGATGCCGATGATATCGAAGTCATCAGTGAAGCCAGCAATGGCCCCGATGCGATTCGACTGGTACGCGAAGTCGATGGCAACATGGATGTCGTACTGCTCGACATTGCCATGCCGCAACGCGATGGCCTCGACATACTCAAGCAATTCAAGAGCGAGTTTCCGCGCTTACCCGTACTGATCCTCAGCACCTATTCTGACAAGCAGTACGCTGTGTTCAGCCTCAAGCTCGGGGCTGCCGGCTATCTGAATAAGAGCGCCGACTCAGAACAGATGATTGCTGCAATTCGCAAGGTTGCGCAGGGCGGCGTGTTCATCACCCCGTCGGTGGCAGAGCTACTCGCTTCCTCGGTCGGTGCCGGCCCCATCGACAGGGGCGATAAGCCAATTCAAGAACTGCTTTCGCATCGAGAGCATCAAGTCTATTTGTTGCTCTCGCAAGGGCATAGCGTGGGGGAAATTGCCACCCAGCTGGCGCTCTCCTCCAACACGGTCAGCACCTACCGCGCCCGCATTCTCGAAAAAACTGGTGTGCGCAATGATGTAGAGCTCGCCTTATATGCGGTGAGACAAGCCAGCGCGGCAGATTAAACACGCTCAACACGCCATGTAGTGCTAGCACTACATGGCGTCGTGGCAGCCCCACGCAAAGTCACTGGGCTGCACGATAGCTGGCTACCTGGCGGCGCCCTATGATCGCTACAACAGGAAGATCACCATGCGCTACTTCGGTAGCTGCATGACGCTCCTGGCTATTCTTGGACCCAACCCAACTAGAGCGATTCTCACCCATAGCCCGTCTACAACAGGAGCCAGCATGAAGCGCATGGAACTCACCCTCACCCGTAACGACATCACTGAAATGATCATCGAAGCCCGTATCAGGAAGGGCATCAAGTGGAAGGATGTCGCTGCCGAAGTTGGCCTCTCCAAGGAGTGGGTCACGGCTGCTTGTCTCGGCCAGATGACCTTCACCGCCGAACAGGCTGCAAAGATCATCAAAATCTTCGGCCTGCCTGACGAAGCCGCACCCTTTCTGCAGACCGTGCCCTACAAAGGCTCGCTGCCCACCGCTGTGCCGACTGATCCGTTGATCTACCGCTTCTACGAACTGGTGCAGGTCTACGGCACCACCTTCAAGGAACTGATCCACGAAGAGTTTGGCGACGGCATCATGAGCGCCATTGACTACAAGATGGATCTCAGCCGCGTTGCGGACCCGAATGGCGACCGCGTACAGATCGTCCTCTCGGGCAAGTATCTGGCTTACAAGACCTACTAAATCTCCCTCAATACGCCGGCCAATGCCGGCGTATTTAATCCTGTAACACGTGACACATAGGCAATTCGCTGCATAGATTGACAGTCTACTTAGCGAAAACGTTTAATAGACCAACCGTTCTACATTGGATGATTGGTCATGCGAACCTCTAGCCGCCCCACCCCCGCCAAAGACGCGCTGCTTGAAGCCGCTTGCAGCCTGTTCTATACAAACGGGATTCGAGGCACCAGCATTGAGGCCATCCTTGATCGTGCGGGGGTCGCCCGTCAAAGCCTGTATCAGCACTTCGAATCCAAGGATGGCTTGGTCGCTGCCTTCCTGAATCTGCGCGATGAGCGCTGGTGCGGGTCGATGAATGAGTTTGTCGTCGCAGCTAGCGACGATTCGATTGAGCGCATCTACGCGCTTTACGACTTTCTCGATAACTGGTTTCGCCAAGCCGACTTCAGCGGCTGTGCCTTTATCAACACCGCGGCGGAATACAGCAATCCAGCGCATCCCTTCCATATTCTCTCAGCCCGTCACAAGGAGCGCGTCCTAAGTGACATCGAAGCCTTGTGTCAGGCTGCCCACCTTACCAACCCGCTTGCAATAGCAAAGCAACTCGCCTTACTGATGGAGGGTGCCATCGTGACAGAGCAAGTCACGCCGCGCAGTGGCGCCGCACAAGAAGCTAAGGCGATTGCCCGGATGCTTATCCAACACAGTCCAAAACCAACACACACGCCAACCCGTACCAACACTAGGAGAAATACATGAGCACCACGCCCAATGTTCGCCCGCCACTACCCCCTTTTACCGCTGCAACTGCTGCGCAAAAAGCCCGTGCCGCTGAAGACGGCTGGAACTCCCGCGACGCGGTCAAAGTATCGATGGCCTACACCGAGGATAGCCAGTGGCGTAATCGCGCCGAGATTTTTCAAGGCCGCGACAAGATCGTTGAGTTTCTCAACCGTAAATGGGCGCGTGAAATTGAATATCGCCTGATCAAGGAAGTCTGGGCCTATACCGACAACCGCATTGCCGTACGCTTTGCCTACGAATGGAAAGACGACTCCGGGCAGTGGTATCGCTCTTATGGCAATGAAAACTGGGAGTTCGACGCCAATGGACTGATGCAGAAGCGTCACGCCAGCATCAACGATCTACCCATCAAGGAAACGGACCGCAAGTTTCACTGGCCCATGGGACGCCGCCCCGATGACCACCCGGGCCTCAGCGATCTTGGGCTGTAAAGGCTAACGGTAAGCCCCCGCTGAGCAGCCATCTGAATCTGGCTATCCCCGGCTTTAGGTGCTTCCGGCTGGTCAAAAGCAGTGCAATCGGCGACAATTACGCGCTTTATTGCACTGCTTTTACCCCTCCCGCCATGAGCGAAGCCGAAAATACGAATAACGCCCCCGTCCAGCAGGACGAAAACCACATCATCGCCGAGCGCCGCGCCAAGCTGGCCGAATGGCGTACCACCGGGCGCGCCTTCCCGAACAACTTCCGCCGCGAAAACTACGCCGGCAAGCTGCAAGAAGTTTACGCCGACAATACCCGCGAAGAGCTCGAAGCAAATCCAATCAGCGTGCGCATTGCCGGCCGCATGATGCTCAAGCGCGTGATGGGCAAAGCCAGCTTCGCCACCATTCAAGACATGTCGGGCCGTATTCAGCTCTTCATCAGCCGCGACAATGTAGGCGAAGAGATTTACGCCGACTTCAAGCGCTTTGACATGGGCGACATCCTGGGTGCTGCAGGCAATGTCATCAAGACAAAGACAGGCGAGCTGTCGGTGCAAGTCACCGAGCTGCATCTGCTAACCAAGACGATTCGTCCGCTGCCTGAGAAATTCCACGGCCTGACAGACGTTGAGCAGAAGTATCGTCAACGCTATCTCGACCTGATCACCAACGATGACTCGCGCCAGACCTTCTTCGCGCGCAGCAAGCTGATCCAGGCGATTCGCGGCTACATGGTCAATCACCACTTCCTCGAAGTCGAAACGCCGATGATGCACCCCATCCCTGGCGGCGCAGCGGCTAAGCCCTTTATCACCCATCACAACGCACTCGATCAACAGATGTTCCTGCGCATCGCACCGGAGCTGTATCTGAAGCGCCTTGTCGTTGGCGGCTTCGAGAAGGTGTTCGAGATCAACCGCAACTTCCGTAACGAAGGCGTCTCGACCAGACATAACCCCGAGTTCACCATGATGGAGTTCTACGAGGCTTATGCCGACTACACCATGCTGATGGACTTCACCGAAGGACTGCTGCGCCACGCCGCGCGCGAAGCCTTGGGTACCGAAGTGTTCGAATATCAAGGCAAGCCGATTGATATGGGCAAGCCTTTCGACCGTCTGACGATTGTTGAGGCGATCAAGAAGTACAACCCTGAGCTGAGCTACGAACAATTAAATGACGAAGCTTGGCTGCGCGAGCAACTGAAGGCCCACAAGGTCAAGATTCTTTCGCACGAAGGCATGGGCAGCCTGCAGTTGAAGCTGTTCGAGGAAATTGCCGAAGGCCAGCTGTGGACACCAACCTTCATCATCGACTACCCAGCTGAAGTCTCGCCACTGGCACGCCGCAGTGACACCACGCCGGAAATCACCGAGCGCTTCGAGCTGTTCATGGTCGGCCGCGAAATCGCTAATGGCTTTTCCGAGCTCAACGATCCGGAAGATCAAGCTGCACGCTTCCTGCAACAAGCGCAAGCCAAGGAAGCCGGCGACGACGAAGCCATGCACTATGACGCTGACTACATCCGTGCACTTGAATACGGCCTCCCCCCCACTGGCGGCTGCGGTATCGGCATTGATCGTCTGATCATGCTGCTGACCGACTCGCCGGCCATCCGCGATGTCATCCTGTTCCCACAGATGCGCGCTGAGTGATTGACGCAGGACTGATCACGGCGGCCGAGCACGCGCTCGCCGCCGAGCCGCAGCAACGCACGGTCCGTGTGCGCCATGCGGGCAAGAACTACATCGCCAAGCGACTAGCTGAAAAACCGCGACGTCTGCTGCAAACGCTGTTTGTGCGTTGGTTGGTCAAACGCATTACTGGCCAACCACTGCCACTACGCACGCTGGCGCTGTCGGAAGCTGCGCACAGCATGCACTACGAAGCCACGCGTCTACAAAGCCTTGCGGCAGCAGGCGCATCCGTGCCGCACCTCGCCCACCAAACCACTGACTATCTGCTGCTGGAAGATTGCGGCACCGTCGTTGCCACGCAACTGGAAGGCTGGACACCCGCGGTCTGGCGCGATGTATTGCTGCGCCTTGCGAATGATCTTGGACAGTTGCATGCACGCGGCTTGTGGCACGGTGGAGCGCAGATTAAGAATGTCACGCTGCAGAACGGAGACTTCACGCGCATCGATTTTGAAGAGAACTTTGGTGAGTTCCTTCCCCTGTCCGTTTGCCATGCGACTGACCTCATTCTCTTTCTTAACTCAATATCGCTGGCCGGGCCGATAGACAAGACTGAATCGCGCCTGCTGTTGCCACAATTGCTGAGTGCTTATGTAGCGGCACATCCTGACAATGCCGCCATCCGCCAGACCCTGAAACGCACCCTCCCCTGGTTGCGGCGCCTCGCCTTCATCGCACGCCCCTTGCGACGCTTCACGCGGAAGAGCCTGCTACGCATTGAAATCCTCATCGACGTCCTCGACGGTTTTCTGCATCCGCGATGATCACGCCGGCCAGCCTCGCCCTCACGGCTGACGGCACCCCTTGGTCGGCCAGCTTTGATGACGTGTACCACTCCACCGAAGGCGGTTTGCCACAAGCACAACATGTGTTCCTCGGTCGCAATGGCTTGCCCCACGCCTGGCAGGGTCGTCACCAGTTCACCATTCTTGAAACCGGCTTTGGCCTCGGCCTCAGTTTTCTAGCGACCTGGCACGCGTGGCGCAACGATCCGCAACGCTGTACCCGACTGCATTTCATCAGTACCGAACTGCACCCTTTCACGCGCGCTGATCTGACCACGCTGCATATGCATTGGCCCGAGCTGGCCTTACTCGCTAGCGAGCTGCAAAACGCTTGGCCACCACTCACACCGGGCTTTCATCACCTCTTACTGAATGGGGGACGTGTCACCCTGACACTGCTCTTAGGTGATGCACTTGAGACACTGCCACAACTGGTGGGCAAGGCTGATGCCATTTATCTCGATGGCTTTGCCCCACAGAAAAATCCGCAGCTCTGGTCAGCGGCGCTGCTCGCTAACGTCACCCAGCATGCAGCGCCCGGCGCGACGCTGGCGAGCTGGTGTGTCGCCGGTGACGTGCGCAAAACACTCATCAGCCTTGGCTGGACAGTGCAGAAGCAGCAAGGCTTTGCGCGCAAGCGGCACATGCTCACGGCTCGCCTTGGCGAAGGTACGACGCGAATATCCAAGCAATCGACCGCATCCGCCTTATCACCCCCTACCGCTATCGTCATCGGCGCCGGCATTGCCGGCTGTAGCATGACAGAAGCATTAAGTCGGCGCGGCTGGCATGTGACCCTGATTGACCAGCATGCAGCACCAGCACAGGAAGCCTCTGGTAACCCGGCGGGCTTACTGCACCCCCTGCTCGCGCGGGATGACAATTTGGCCGCACGCTTCTCTCGCGCGGCCTACCTTTACACATTGCGTTTGCTGCATCGGCTTGATGCGAATTCAAACTTCTGGCGCGAATGCGGCATTCTGCAATTGGCCGAAGACGAGGCCGATGCAACTGCACAGCAACGCACCTGTGCTGCACTCAACTTCCCCGCTGATTACGTCAGCTGGATTGATCAAGCGGCCGCCAGTGCGCATGCCGGCGCACCAGTGGGTGCAGGTGGCTGGTACTTTCCGCATGCTGCATGGGTTAAGCCACAGGCGTTTTGTCAGGCTTTGCTGACAGCAGCAGAAACAAAGACAACGGTGGACTATCGCTTTGACGCTACGGCTACCCGCATTCACTCACACGCGGGTCAGTGGCATGTGGAAGATGCTGACGGCACGTGTATCGCCAGTGCAGACCATCTCATCCTTGCCAACGCGAGTGCGGCCAATACCCTCGTGCCTGACCTAACCCTCACCCTGCGCGCCATTCGCGGTCAACTGACCTACCTGCCATCGGAAACACTCACGCCACTCAACACAGCACTATGCGGCACCGGCTATCTGATCCAACCCGATCAGGCACCCATCGTTCTCGGCGCGAGCTTTGTCGAAGACGTCAAAAACACAGCACTGCGGATCAGCGAACATCAGGACAACTTGGCGCGGCTGCAAGCATTGCTGCCTAATCTGACGCTGCATTTCGACCCAGCGCAGCTCGACGGCCGGGTGAGCTTCCGCAGCGCCAGCCATGACAGATTGCCGCTCGTCGGCACCTTACCCGCCCCCAGCTTCCGCCCCAGCCTGACCTTAAGCGGCTTGCCACGACAAGCCGGTTTGCATGCAATGCTCGGCTTTGGCGCACGTGGGCTTACCTGGGCACCGATGGCAGCAGAAGTGATTGCAGCGCAGCTCAACAATGAATGCCTGCCGCTCGAACAGTCTGTATTGAAAATGCTTGATCCGGCACGCTATCAATTGCGCAAGGTTCGCACAGAGAAACCTGCCTAGACTCGCAAGCCTTTGTAAGACAAGGTGTAACAATTCATTATCCCTGTCCGCCGGGCCTATGATGGGATCGTTAATCGCTCATCACCCTCATCAGGAGTCTCCTATGGAAACCCAGACTGTCCAGAAGTCTACGCTGCACCCCATGCTCTGGATTGCCGCCATTGCCGTCACGCTTTTCAGCTTGGTAGGCATCGGTGCGGTCACCGGGCTGATCCCCACTGGCAAGAGCACGCCGGCCCCCGAAGTCGCCATGCCAACGGAGGCGAAGGTTGCCGAAGTAACGCCACCACCAGCGCCCACATCATCATCTACATCGGCCCCGGCTGCTGCCCCCGCGCCCAAGCCAGCTCCCAAGCCAGTTGCCGCAAAACCAGAGCACAAGCCGGTCACCACCTACTCCAGCCAGCCGCGCAACAATGAAGTGGCGGGCAATGACGTGTATCGCTCAGACGATGCCCGACCGCAGATTTGCTATACCTGCGGCACGATTACCGCAATCATCCCCGTCACCGAAAAGGGTGAAGGCAGCGGTCTTGGCGCTGTCGCCGGTGGCGTAGTAGGTGCAATTGTCGGCAACCAGATCGGCAAAGGCAGTGGTCGCGATGTTGCCCGCATTGCGGGTATTGCCGGTGGTGCTTATGCGGGCCACCAGATTGAGAAGTCACAGCGCAGCAATACCGTCTATGACATCAATATCCGCCTCGAAGATGGCACCTTCCAACAAATCCGCGAGAACGCCGAGCCAGTATGGCGCATCGGTGATCGCGTGCGCATCGACAACGGCAGACTGTTGCCGCGCTAAGCCCAAGCTAATTCAGTACCAACCATCACGGCTACCTGCGGGTAGCCGTTTTTGTTTCTGTCCTGCATCGCTTAGAATCGGGGCATGGAATACAAGAAACCCTACCCCGACAGCCCCTGTGTAGCCGTGTGCTCCACCACCTTCGACGATGTTTGCCGTGGTTGCGGGCGCACCGTCAATGAAGTCGCAAACTGGATCACCTACACGCGCGAACAGAAAGATGTGATCTGGGAGCGCATCCTCGCCGACGGCTATCCACGGCGGAACAGCTAAGCCTTACCAGCGAATCTCGCCCCTGCCCTGCTTCTGCAAAAAAGCGTTAGTGCGCGAGAAAGGTCGGCTACCAAAAAAGCCACGGTGAGCCGACAAGGGGCTGGGGTGAACAGACTCAATCACCAGATGCTGCTCGCCAATCAAGCTGCGCTTGGCCTGTGCATGCGCCCCCCAGAGGATGAACACGCGTGACTGCGCCGACTGACCAAGGGCGCGAATGATGCGATCCGTCACCGACTGCCAGCCAAAGTTTTTGTGCGAGCCAGCCTCGCCCTTGCTCACGGTCAGGCTGGTATTCAGCAGCAACACGCCCTGTGCCGCCCAGTGCGAGAGATCGCCACTATCCAACCTTGCACCCACATCGCTTTCCAGTTCCTTGGCGATATTGCGCAAGGACGGCGGTGCCTTCATGCCCTCAGGCACAGAGAAGGACAGTCCCATCGCCTGGGGTAACAAGCTGCCCATACAGGCATCCTCACCGTGATACGGGTCCTGCCCAAGAATCACGACTGAGACAGCATCCGGAGGCATGGCGAGGGCACGATAACGGTGTTCAACAGCCGGATAGACCGTCGCAGGCGGCTCAATCGCTGCGACATTGGCTTCGGCACGTGCTACATCGGCGGCGAGTTGCGGTGCACAAAACGCCAACCAAGAGGCTGGAAAAGCACTCATACCGCCCCCCACGACTGCAAAGCCTCAAACACACGAATCGCCGCATAGGCATCGTTCGCGGCATACACAATTTGTTGCTCGTTCAATTTAGGCAGCGACCAGTTCGAGGTTGAAATGCGCTTGGACTTCACAAAGCGTTGCTGGAAAAGAATTGCAATCGCGCCCTTGGCACCGACCGAGTTTCGATAGCCGAGCTGGCGAAAGTTTTTATCCAGATCGACCAGGTTGTGCGGATGTATCCCGAACTTGTGCGCCAGTTGACTGGTGTCATTCGCCAGACCAAAGCCGATCTTTGCAATCTTGGCATCGTGCAGCAGCTCGGCCACAGCGGCCTGCGCCTCGGGAATGCGGGTTGGTAGCAACCATGCACGACCCGCTACCGCAAACTGCACCAGATGCGGGCCGTCGGAGGTTTCACCTTTGTTGAAAGTCGGCTTTGATTCGGTATCAAAGCCCAGCGCCGTAAAGGTCTTGAGCTCCGCCAGCGCCTTCTGAATCACCGCTGGTGTATCGGCCAGCACGATGGACGGACGCTCCAGCAAAGGAAACAAGGGCAAGGTTGCAATAACGTCCTTGCTTGGCGCAGAGAGTGATGAATTCATGGCCGCAATGTGCCACGGTTGCGCTAAAAACGGCGTGCTAAAAACACGCCCAGATCACCGTTGTTTCACCCAATCAAGGTCATCTGATAAATGAACATCCGCATCAAACACGCTTTGCAAGAACATTCACCAAAGGTGATAGTAAGGCTACCTCTTCTGGTGCCAACTTCGTTTGTTGTTGCATCAGTCTGCGAGACAGCTCGACGAGACGCCAGTGAACCTCACTCACAGTCACGTCAAATTCCAGCCGAATTTGCAACAAATCGGCTTCGCTAGCCTCACCAAGGGTGACGCCATTCAAGGCCTGATCGAGGCCCGTGCTTGAAATCGCACGAGTTACTCTCTGCAAGTATTGCTGGCTTTCCGAAAGTAGATGCTTCAGGCCGGCTGAAGCTTCCTTACTCTGGCTTTCCAATTGGGCCATGACATCGCATGTCTGCCCAATCTTCGTGAACAGTCCGCTCATCCCAACTTGAAAATCGGTCGAACTCGGATCCAACCCCTCCACTGCATCAATCTCTTCTTGTAAAACTCTTGCTGCGCGAAGCTCTTCGCGGCAGGCGGCCACGGCATCAATCACCGAATGGCTAAATTCGCCCGGAATAATCTTGAGGGCAACTTCGGCATATGCAAAGGGCTCGCTACTGTCACCAATAAACCGTGACAAGGTTTCTGCAACCGCGAGAATATGCCCCTCCTCGCTGATCTCGCCCTTTCTACGCCCGTGCGGGTAGCCACCTCCATCCAGACGCTCATGATGCTCAAGGACAAGTTCAGCGATGATGGGAGCAATCCCGCTCATATTCTTCAGCACTGCATGGCCAATGGCTGGGTGCGCTGCCATTTGCTGCCATTCTTCCGCATTGAATGGATTTGAGCGATTCCTGTGAAGCGCAGGATCTATATAGAGCTCACCAATATCATGAAAGAAACTCGCTACGATTAAACGGTCGAGTGCACCACGATCTGTGGGTCGCATGCGCTTCATGAGACTCATGGCCACCAAGCCCACAAGCACGCCATGGTTGAGTGATGCGGGCAATCTTGCTTCATGCAACTTAAGCAATGCCCCTGCTTGCTCACCAAATTGCGCACTTTTAACAACACCAAGTGCACTATCCAAGTTTGAGGATTGACCAATTAAACGCGCCAAAGATGGGCTTGAGTCGAGCAAGGACTCTGCTGTGAGCTTTAATGCCTGAGGCGTTACTGGATCCCCGATACTGATGCTGGACTCAAGCGGGCGTATCAGCTTGTGCGACACAATGCGCTCGTACATGCCTTCACTGATACGCGTGCCTTTACCGATGAGCTTGACGCCGCTGGCCGAAAACACGTCTTCGGTGGCCTTCACTTCCTCTTCCGCCGAGAGCGATACCAAGTGGCGCAGGTAATGCGTGTTCACCAGAGCTGAAGCATCCTGCATGCATTGTCCTTTGCTAGTCGGGGCGGTCCATGATTCATGCTGCTTGACCGTGTATTGCTATCTTAGCCAATACGTAACAATAGCCGATGAATATGACACGTTAAATATAATATTTTCATTATGACCATTGCATTTTATATACACATTTAATGAAACGCGCTGAACTTGCCCACCTGTCAAGTCTTGTCAGCGCCTCCCCCCTCCGGTAGGGTGCGTGCCTCACTGTTTTGGATGTTTCCATGCTGCCCTCGATCGAAAACCGCCTTGCCGTTGATATCGGTGCCAAACCTGTCCAGGTTGCCGCTGCTGTTGCCCTGCTTGACGAAGGCGCCACCGTGCCCTTCATTTCCCGCTACCGGAAGGAAGTCACCGGCGGGCTGGACGACACCCAACTGCGCCTGCTGGAAGAACGGCTTGGCTACCTGCGCGAGCTGGAAGAGCGCCGCGCAGCTGTAATTGCCAGCGTGGCGGAACAAGGCAAGCTAACGCCCGAGCTGCAGGCCGAATTTGAAAACGCTGAAACCAAACAGCGCCTGGAAGACTTGTATCTCCCCTACAAGCAGAAGCGCCGTACCAAGGCCCAGATCGCCAAGGAGTCGGGCCTGGAACCGCTAGCCGACGCCCTGATCAATGACCCGACCCTCAAGCCAGAGGACGAAGCTGCCCAGTACGTCGCGGCTGACCGCGCCGAGAACCCGGTTGCCGACGTGAAGGCTGCCCTCGACGGCGCGCGCCAGATCCTCATGGAGCGCTTTGCTGAAGACGCCGGGCTGCTGGGTAAGCTGCGCGAGCAGCTGCAAGACAACGGCATCCTCACCTCGGTCATGGCCGAAGGCAAGGAACAGGAAGGCGCCAAGTTCCGCGATTACTTTGTCTATTCAGAAAAGATCGCTGACATCCCCTCGCACCGTGCGCTGGCCCTGTTCCGAGGCCGCAATGAAGACATCCTGCGTCTGGCGCTCAAAATGCCGGAAGAGCTGCAAGACCCGCCCATGTCGAGCCCGTGCGAGCGCCGCGTGGCCGCCCATTTCGGTATCGCCGATCAAGGCCGTGCCGCCGACCGCTGGCTGATGGAAACTGCCCGCTGGGCATGGATGGTCAAGATTTCGCTGCACCTTGAGCTGGAACTCATGAACGCCCTGCGCGAACGTTCGGAAGAAGAAGCCATCCGTGTCTTCGCCCGCAACCTCAACGACCTGCTGTTGGCCGCACCGGCCGGCCCGCGCGTCACCATGGGGCTGGACCCCGGCATCCGTACCGGCGTCAAAGTCGCGGTGGTCGATAGCACCGGCAAGGTGCTGGACACCGCCACCGTCTACCCACACGAGCCGCGTAACGACTGGCACGGTACGCTGCACACGCTCGGCCTATTGTGCGTCAAGCACAAGGTCAATCTCATCAGCATCGGCAACGGCACCGCCTCGCGCGAAACCGACAAACTGGCGGCGGACCTGATCAAGGGCCTGCCAGAGCTCAACATGAACAAGATCGTTGTGTCCGAAGCCGGCGCCTCGGTCTACTCCGCATCCGAACTGGCCGCCAAGGAATTCCCCGACCTCGACGTCTCACTGCGCGGCGCTGTCTCGATTGCCCGTCGCCTGCAAGACCCGCTGGCTGAGCTGGTCAAGATCGACCCCAAATCCATCGGCGTCGGCCAGTATCAGCACGACGTCTCGCAGACCAAGCTCGCCAAGTCCCTTGATGCCGTGGTTGAAGATTGCGTGAATGCGGTGGGTGTAGATGTAAACACCGCCAGCGTCGCCCTGCTCACCCGTATCTCCGGCCTCAACAGCACGCTGGCCGCCAATATCGTTGTCCATCGCGACGCGAATGGCCGCTTCAGCAGCCGCGATGCACTCAAGCAAGTGCCACGTCTCGGTGACAAGACGTATGAACAAGCCGCAGGATTCCTGCGCATCAACGGCGGCGACAACCCACTCGACGCCTCTTCCGTCCACCCGGAAGCCTATCCGGTGGTTGAACGCATCCTTGCTGACATCAAAAAGGGCGTGAAAGAAGTCATCGGCGACAGCAGCACCGTGCGTAGCCTTAACGCCCACAAGTACACGGATGAAAAGTTCGGTCTGCCTACCGTGCAAGACATCCTGAAGGAACTTGAAAAACCCGGCCGCGACCCCCGCCCTGAGTTCAAGAGCGCCACCTTCAAGGAAGGCGTGGAAGACCTGAAAGATCTCGTACCCGGCATGCTGCTCGAAGGCGTGGTCACAAACGTCGCCGCCTTCGGCGCCTTTGTCGATATCGGCGTGCATCAGGACGGCCTCGTGCACGTCTCCGCGCTTGCTAACAAGTTCGTCAAAGACCCACACGAAGTCGTTAAGGCCGGCGATGTGGTCAAGGTCAAAGTGCTGGAAGTTGACCTGCCCCGAAAACGCATCGCGCTCACCATGCGCCTGACCGACGAAGCCAGCCCAGCCAAGCGCCCAGAGGGTGGTCAGCGCAGCAATGACCGCGGCGGCGCCTCCAGCCGCGACGTCCAACGTCACAGCGGCAACAGCCGCGCACCGCAGGTGGAAAGTGCGATGGCATCTGCGTTTGCCAAGTTGAAGCGGTAAGTACTCTCATGCCTCAACACAAAGGGCTCCCTTGCGGAGCCCTTTATGTTTTTGCAGCACCCACCTGTCAGTAGTTTGATTGGTTGATAGACGGACAGATAGAGGATCAAGACATTGAAAATAAGACTGAAAGTCCTGTTAGCATGCGCTCTCTTAATGATTCAATAGGCTGACCGGTGAGTCCGTCTAATAACTGTTAGGCGAACACTATGTCAGACGCCCCAAAGTCCCAAGAAACACAGCTCGTGACAGCGAAGCCACCGAAGTCGAAGTCAAACGCAGAGCACTGGGCAGATGTTTTTCTTAGTGAATTTGCCAAAGAATCCGATAGGGCCGCAGTAATTGTTGCAGCCTCAATCTTCGACAACTCTCTCCGCGACTTGTTGAAACAGTACCTTGTTCCAAATGCCTCTGGAACTGACGAGCTATTTGACGGAACCAATGCGCCTCTTGCCACTTTCAGCGCAAAGATTGCCTTTGCTCATCGCCTCGGCCTGATATCTGGTTCGTTTGCTCGTAACCTTCATCTCATTAGACGCATTCGAAATGAATTTGCCCACAACATTCATGGTGGATCATTTGAAGACACTGCTGTCAAAAGTCGGGTCATGGAACTTTATAAAAGTCAGGTATATAAAAACGAAACTACGGGAAGCATCCTTCACCCCAAGGGGGCGCGTGGGGATTTTCTAACCGTTTGCGTATGGATGGTTTGGGTTCTAACTTCAATGGTTGAAAAAACAGTCCCAATTAAAGAGGCTGCTCTCGAATTTGGATTCACTCAACCTAAGAAAAAAAGAAGCAAGTGAACTCAAGCACAGAAACGCCTAACCCTTCGGTCAAGCGGGACTGCGGAACCGGCGTGGTTTCTCTGGGCAATCGCTTTCGCGCCGCAGCCCCTTACCTCCAACGCTAGGCCTTACAACATGCGCATAGAGGAACCTCAGTTTTTCATTTACGGCATACTTTTGTTTGCGTGCGCTTGGGCCTTATCCAAAACCATTTCATCTGCCAAGTTACGTCTGCATTTGAGGGCTACTTTTCTGGCATGTGGTCTTGGCTTCATTGTCGTGCCAGGTCACGGTGAGATTATCATCGCACCAGTGCTTGCCTGTTTTAGCCCACCACTGCGCTCTCACTTAATCGTTATTGGTAGTGTTTTCTTTTTTATTTGGTGGGCAGTTTCGTGTGGCTTTCTTAAGCGCCTAACCCATCATTCAAGCGCGACATCTAACGGCGACTCTTAATTCAAACGTTAGCCCTCACTGGGGACGCAGCTTTCTCTATGGGCGATGCTCGCCAACATATGAATCCAAAAATCAGACGCATTCTTCAGGCAGTCCTATATGAGGCTATCGCACTCGCGGCAGTCGGGCCGTATCTCGCATTTTTCTTCAGCGAGCCGATGAGTTCTAGCATTGGCTTGGCCGCGCTGATGTCTACCGTTGCACTTGGCTGGAACTACATCTTCAACGGCTGGTTCGAGCGCTGGGAAGCGCGCCAAACCGTCAGAGATAGATCACTTCTCAGGCGGCTTGTGCACGGCATTGGATTCGAAGGGGGTCTTGTTATCATGCTCGTCCCTGTCACGGCTTGGTGGCTCAACACCTCACTACTCAAGGCCTTCGTAGCAGATCTTGGCATATTCGGTTTCTTCTTCATCTATACAGTAGCGTTCACTTGGGCCTTTGACAGAATCTTCGGTCTACCCCAATCCGCTCCTGAGCAGGGTGAGGCGTAACCTTTTGGTCAAACGGGAACGTATTCCCTCCAACGTTAGTCTTAGCTTTTTTAAACCGTAGTTCTTTAACCCAGAGGAAAATTAATGATGAAGCTTCAGTTTTTGGCGTTAACCGCAGCGGTCGCACTCACACCAGGTTTGACGATGGCAAAAGAGGTGGTGGTTGTAAATCAAGCGATCACAGAGAAGGAGGCTATCGAAGCTCAAAAAGCTTGGTGTGGCGCATTGATTGACATTAACGCTACTTTCGAGAAGAGCGGACAGGCTGCGGCTAAAGCATTAGCTGAAAAAGTCATCGACAGTGCTTACGCTTACCAAATGGGCGCGGTTCTCTTTAAACCTACGCTCACTGTAAATCCACAAACGTTCCGTACCACCCGTGCAGGTGCCTTAGCCTATTTTGTGGGTGGTGATCCATCCTTCCCGGATAAAGGCTTCGCGCTCAAAGGCTGGAAAAAATGTGAGGCAGTAAACGCAGCGATTTTCATTGATGGCAATAGCGCCATCACCATGGGGAAGGTTCACTTAACAGACAAGGATGGAAAAGTAACCACAGTTGATAAAACATGGGGTTACGTGAAGGATGAGGCTGGCAAGCTGCGCATTAATCTTCATCACTCATCTTTGGAATACCAGCCGAAATGAGTGTGCAAAAGACTGTCCATCAACAGTAATAGTTTAGCCTGACAATTCATTCCAGCGGCCTGCCTTCGGCAGCCGCTGGATCAAAAGTTACTGATCAGATTGGCCATGCGACACCCAAGCGGAATGAAGTAACGCCATCATCGCTGAGGCTGCGCGCATCTTTGCTGGAACATGGAATGACTAACCAAGACCGCCTGCAAAACCTCGAATACCTGATCCGCCAATCTATCCCTGTTCGCGATGACCAGGAAGACCCCGCCGACCCTGAACATCTGGCCGAGGCTGCGGCTTGCGGCATGACGATTACCGAGGGCTTGAGCAAAGGTGATTTGTTGTCGCTGGTGCAAACGCGCATGCGCGCAAGAGATTGACGGCGCAATCTGGGAAGTACTCTCGCACGGGGTAAAATCCACACCCCATGCGCCCATTACTCAACATTGGTGATCTTGACCAACGCCTTTCTGACCTAAAAGCCCTGCCCATCCATCGTGGGCGGGTGCTGCGTGCTTGGCTGAATGGCAAGGCGCTGGATGCCGGGACACGGCATCAAAAATCAGAAAACTTCCTCCCGCTGTCGGTACGCAATGGCCTGCCGGCACTGAGCGAGACACTGGAAGCATTAGCGCACATTCACTCTGAACATCCGGGCGCTGACGATTCCGCCCGTCTGCTAGTGCAGCTAGCGGATGGGCAGATGGTGGAAAGCGTTCTGCTGCCGCGTGATGGATTGTGTGTATCCACACAGGTGGGCTGCGCAGTGGGTTGCCGCTTTTGCATGACGGGCAAGAGTGGGCTGATCCGTCAGCTCAGCAGCTTGGAAATTGTGGCGCAAGTGGTGCTGGCGCGGCGCAAGCGCCCGGTGAAAAAGGTGGTTTTCATGGGCATGGGCGAACCCGCGCACAACCTTGAGAACGTGCTGGAGGCAATTGATCTGCTCGGCACCGAAGGTGGCATTGGCCACAAGAATTTGGTGTTCTCGACGGTGGGCGACCGCCGTGTGTTTGAACAACTGCCCTTGCAGCGCGTGCGCCCCGCACTGGCATTGTCACTACACACGACCAAGGCCGATTTACGCGAGCATTTGCTGCCACGCGCGCCGAAGATTGCACCGGAAGAATTAATGGCACTGGGCGAGGACTATGCGCGCGCGACCGGCTACCCCATCCAATACCAATGGACGCTGCTCAAGGGCATTAACGATGGGCAGGACGAGCTGGACGAAATCTTGCGCCTGTTCAAGGGCAAGTACGCCCTGCTCAATGTGATTCCCTTCAACAGCATGGAAGGTACAGGGCTAGATGACCACTACGAGCGCCCGGATACCGAACGTATCCGCGAGATCGTCAAATACCTACATAGCCGCTATGTGCTGACCAAGGTGCGCAATAGCGCCGGACAAGATGTGGACGGCGGCTGCGGCCAGCTGCGTGCCCGCGCTGAGGGCGCCGCTACGCTGGTGGATATGCGCCGCAAGCGCACCAACGCAGTGAAAGCCGGGCCCGTATCTAACTGATGCTGCTGACTGAACATCTACTGCGTATTTTCAATCGGCTTGGTTCAGGCACAAACTGAAACACAGCATCGAATGCCGATTTACAGCGCAAAAAACAGTGCTGCCGGGTGTTGATCAGTCATCCATCCGGCATATACACTAGAGGCACTGCTTTCTTGAGAGACACAAGACGATGCAAGCAAGCCACGACGAAAACGGTTCACCAATGGTCGGCACATGGAAGCTGGTTTCCTATGTGATCGAGGCGCAGGAAAGCGGCAAGATTCTTAAGGTCATGGGCGAGCAGCCCACGGGTTATGTGGCTTTCCTGCCGACCGGGCGCGTGTTCTTCATGCTCACCGCTGAAGGCCGCGAGCCAGACCCGGCGCACACCGCCGAGAACCACGCGCACTTGCTCGATACGATGGTGGCCTATACCGGCCGCTACCGCACCGAAGGCGATAAATGGATCACCAAGGTTGAAGTGGCGTGGAACCCGGAATGGGTGGGCACCGAGCAGTCGCGCTTCTTCAAGCTGAATGGCAACTCGCTGCAAGTGCTGACGCCGTGGCGCTTGATGCCCAACTGGGCCGAGCACGGTATGACGCGGAGCATTATTAGCTTTGAGCGCGCCGAATAATCAGTAATTTGATTCAGGCATTACCACGCCAGCTGACGCTGGCTCTCAAAGCAACGTAACTCACCCGAAAGCGGATCAGTAAATGTTACCGACCGCGCTAGCAACTGCAAGGGTTGCGAGAAGTCTTCTTTGTCCACGCTGACAAAGGGATACCAAGGGTCGTTCTGAATCGGGATGCCGAGTGACAGCATGTGCGCCCGCAGCTGATGCTTGCGGCCAGTGTGCGGTTCAAGCTGATACTTTGCGACATCGCCGCGCTGCTCAAGCAACTCCACCCGCGTTTCACTATTCGGCTCGCCCGTCACTTCACGCATGGTGAAAAACTGGGTGCTGCTCGTATCCCCTTCCTTACCGCTCTCGACCAAGCGGCTACGATGCACCAAAGGCAAAGATAGGTCGGGTCGATGCGGCGCAATCGCTTCGTACACCTTGCTCACGCTGCGCTGTTCAAACAGCTGTTGATACGCGCCGCGACTGGGTGGATGAATGCAGAACAAGACCAAGCCAGCCGTCTCACGATCCAGCCGATGAATAGGTGTCAGCTCAGGCAGGCCGAGCTTGCTGCGTAGCCGCGCCAAGAGGGTTTCGCGCAGATAGCGGCCGCCGGGAATGGTTGCTAGAAAGTGCGGCTTATCAACGACCAGTAGATGTTCATCACGATGCAGGATGACTTCATCAAACGGTACCGGCGTTTCCTGCGGCACCTCGCGGTAGTACCAAATGCGCGAACCGGCACGGTACGGCGTATCCGCCGCCATGATGCGCCCAGCTTCATCAACAATCTCGCCACGCGCCAGCCTGTCATTCAATACTTCAACGTCAAGATGCGGAAAGCGCGTCACCAGCCACGCCAGCAGATTCGGCCAGCTGCCTTCTGGCAACCAAGCGTAGCTGGGCGGAATGGTGTCTTTGACGGGTAAAGGAGATGGCAGCGGTTTGGTCACAGGCGGAGTTTACCTGCATGCACTGCACAAAACAGCCTGTGCTATCTGAGTCAGACAACAGCAACCCGAAACTTGGCATAGCCGCCAGTGAAAAGGCCACCCGCAGGTGGCCATTTTGCAGTCGCAACGAAGCGAAATTACTTGTTCGGTTGCGGCGTGATGCGCAGATACGGCTTGATGGCTTTGTAGCCCTTAGGGAATTTCTGCTTGATGATTTCCGGGTCTTGCAAGGACGGCACGATCACCACATCATCTCCATCCTGCCAGTTGCCCGGTGTAGCGACACTATGGCTATCAGTCAGCTGTAACGAATCAATCACGCGCAAGACTTCGTTGAAGTTACGGCCGGCACTGGCCGGATAGGTGATGATCAGACGCACCTTCTTGGCCGGATCGATGATGAACAGCGAGCGCACCGTCAGTGTGGCATTCGCGTTCGGATGAATCATGTCGTACAGCTCAGACACCTTGCGATCGCCGTCGGCAAGGATCGGGAAATTCACGACGGTGTTCTGGGTTTCGTTGATGTCATTGATCCATTGCTTGTGTGACTCAACCGGATCAACGGACAGGGCGATTGCCTTGACGCCACGCTTTTCAAACTCGCCCTTGAGCTTGGCGGTCAGGCCCAGCTCTGTGGTGCAAACGGGGGTGAAGTCGGCGGGGTGCGAGAAGAGGATGCCCCAGCTATTGCCCAGCCATTCGTGGAACTTGATGCGGCCTTCGCTAGAGTCTTGTTCAAAGTCAGGTGCAATATCACCGAGATGGAGTGACATGGTTTTCTCCTCGTTGTTGTTGGTTGGAATTGCAGAGGCACTGCTGATGTAACCGTAACATGGTGCTGAAGCAGTAATGAGACATTATTGGCATATCGATATGCAGATGCGTTTTCTTTCACGATCCATCTTGGAATAATCCCTCCGCCGTATCGCTGCTGCATACCCGGTTGCGCCCGCCATGCTTGGCGCGGTAAAGCAAGGTATCCGCGGCTTCAAGCATGGCATTGAAGGTCTTTACGCGGACATCACTGCTCAACCCGATACTGATGGTGACCTTAAGATCGGGGTGCACCTCATGCCAGGGATAAGCCTCGATACGCTGGCGCAAGGCCTCGCAGATTTCCTCCGCTTGCTGTAAGGAGGCTTCCGGGAAAGCAATGACAAACTCTTCTCCGCCATAGCGCGCCACCAGATCGGTTGCACGCGTCTTGCTGCTCAGTATTTCGCCAATACGCCGTAGCACTTCGTCGCCCATGGCATGCGAGAAGGTGTCATTGATCTTTTTGAAGTGATCAATATCGGCCAGCATGATGCTGAAGGGGCGCTGATAACGTACAGCGTGCTGGAAGAGGCGAGCGCAGTTCTCATCAAAGTAGCGGCGGTTATAGAGTCCCGTCAGCGCATCGCGGATACTCAGCTCACGCAACTGAATCGCCATTTTCTCGATTCGATCCTTGGAGTCTTGCAGCTCGCGATATTGCCGCTCAAGGTCCTTGCTCATGCGGTTGAACGCGGTTGCGAGAATACCAACCTCATCGTTGGCCTCGACCGTCACCTGCTTGCCAAGCTCGCCCTGCCCCATGGCCTTGACCGCACGAGTGAGCTTGCGCAAACGCCGATTCAGATGCGCTGCCATCCCGATACCGAAAATCAAGGTGAGAAATACCCCAGCCACGATACTGATGATGAGCGCCTCGCGCATGGCGGCAATGTAGCCAAGATCGAGCGCAGAATAGTTTGGCTTACCCTGCGGCAGAAAGTGCGCAACGATGCGCCCTTCCGACTCAATCGGACTGAGACGCTTCACATCCTCGGGACGTACCTTTTCGCCCACCTTGTAAGGCGGCAGCGGCAACAATGCGTGGAAATCGTTATCAAACAAATAAAAGCGGAAAGGTGGCCCCTGCATGTCCGCAGGCGGCGGCAGATGGTCCGGTGGTAAAGGTGCCATGGCCAACGAATCGGGTGTCATGCCCGGTAGCACCGGCCCGCGCGGTGGATCAAGTCGGCCCATGCCGAGCTCGCCCGGTACATGCCCCAGCAAGGCATGGCGACGCTGACTGAAGGTGCGGAAGCTTTCTTGTTTATGCGCGGCTTCCCAGCTGCCATAGGCACGAAAATAATCGCTGACGTCGGCACGAAAGCGACGTACCGCCTCCTGCATGACCAGATCATCAAACTTTTCGGTGAGGCGGATGTAGGCAATACTACCGACCAGTGCGGTCGACATCAATGTCGTGACCAGCAGGCCGATGATCAGCTTGGTACGCAGCGAGAAATTGCGGACGGAAAACGACATGAATGTCCTTCCTATGTACAGCTTTGTACTACAGCTTTTTATACACCCCTTTGCAAGAGTAGCAGCTTCTGGTGACTAGCTGGATAGATGGTCGGGCCTGGGTGCGGCCTTGGGGTCTGCCTCATGGCGGCTCTTACTCCAATTGATCAGCGATAGCAAAAGCAGACCACAACCAATCAGTGCTACGCCAATCAGCTCGACCACTGCCAGCTGTTCATCCAGCTGCAGCCGTGATGAAAGCAGGGCGACAACGGGTACGCCCAGAATCGACAAGCTCGCCTGCCAGGCTGGCAGATGCTCAAGCACGTACAGCCAGAGGAACCAGCAGATGGCATTGCTGACGATACCCAGTGCCGCGAGTATGAGCAGGTAATGGGTAGTCCACTGCGTCGCTGGCTCAGGGACGATCCAGGCAATACCGCAGAGCAGGATGGCACCGAACATCATCTGCCATGCGGTGAACACCAGCAGATCACCGTTTAGTTCGCTGCGCCATTGCTTCACCAGCATGGTGCCCCATGCCCAGCTACCGGCAGCAAGCACACCCAGCGCAATCGCCAGCTTGCCACCATGGAAATTCCACGGTTCGATAATGCACAGCAAGCCCACCAAGGTAATGGTGGCGGCTACCCATTGGGTTTTGGCAATGCGCTCCCCCAGAATCAAGCGCCCCAGAAACAAGGTCCAGATCGGCATGGTGTAAATCAACACTGCTGTCTTGCCCGGTCCGGATTCAACCAGTGTCCACGTTTGCAGAATAAAAAACAGCGCAGTCTGGATGGCGCCAATGATCAGGGTCTTGCGCCAGCCGCGTAGGCGCAAGGACCGCCCCATCAGCGGTAGCGCAATGAAAAGGCAGACCGCTCCGGCCAGTGAGCGCTGTGCCGCAAAGGCGAATGGAGCAACCTCACGCAAAGCGATCTTGGCCAGAATCCAGGTGTAGCCCCACGCGAGCGTAAGGAAGAGCAGCGCCGCCATGGCGCGAGGGTTACGGGCAAAGGGCACGTCAAACTTTCGGGAAATTGAGGACGGCGCGGGTATTCGCTGTCGTTTGTGCAACTAGCGTGGCGACGGGCATGCCGCGTAGCTCAGCCAACACAGCAGCAATTCGTGACAATTCGGCAGGCTCATTGCGACCGTCATTGCCGCGCCACTCTGGTGGAATGTCCGGCGAGTCAGTCTCAAGCACGATTGATTCAAGCGGCAGTGTTGCGGCGAGCTCTCGGATGCGGAGCGCACGTTGCCATGTCATGGCGCCACCAAAGCCCAGCTTGAAACCCAGCTTGATGAATTCATCTGCCTGCTGACGGCTACCGTTGAAGGCATGGGCAATACCACCGCGAAGCTTGTACTTTCTGAGCTCACGCAGCACTTCATCAATCGCCTTGCGAACATGCAGAATCACGGGCAGCTCAAACTCGCGGGCGATCTTGAGTTGCTCGGTAAAGAAGAAAGTCTGTCGTTCACCATTTCGGGTCGGCACAAAGTTATCCAGCCCGATCTCCCCTACCGCAACCGCTTGCTCACGCTGTAGCGTCTCGCGCAGGGCGATGAGATCGCCCTCCTCGGCCCTGTCGACATACATGGGGTGGATGCCGTAGGCCGGGAAGCATCCCACATACTCGCGACACAGCGAGGCAACCGCACCAAAATTGGCGCGTTCAACAGCCGGAACCACAATGCCTTGTAGACCGGCTGCCATGGCGCGTGCATGCACGGCATCGCGGTCAGGGTCGAGCTCAGGGGCATCCAGATGGCAGTGGCTATCGATCATGTGAAAAGTGTACGTCACGCAACTGCAACAGTCATCCAGTATCTTCGCCAACTATGCAGATGGAGACTGTCTTGGAAAGCAACTGGGTACTTGAGCGCACGGATATTGGTCAGGCCGAGATAGCGCATCGGGCCTTGAAACTGCCCATGACTGCCCGCGCCATTTTGCTCATGGTCGATGGCAAGTCAGAGATCACGCAGTTGCAACGAAAGATGACCGGTTTGCCTGACGCCATGAGTATTTTGGAGTCGATGCTGATTAATGGACTGATACGACGTCGCCATTACAGCAACGACACTTCGATTCGTGACGCCAGCAATGGCTTGACCGTTAGTCGGAAAGCGACGCAACAGGTACTCAAGCAGGCCGCACAACCCAGCGTACTGCAAGCAGTCAGCAAACCGACTGTTCCTGCGCCTGTGGTTGGTAAGCAGCGCAAATCGCTGGCACTGGCTCGCCTCTATTTACTCGACCAAATGGAAAGAATGTTTGGCGACAGCAGCGATGCCGCACGTAATTTGTTGCGTACGGCAACGACGCGCGATGAGCTGCTAAGTGCTTGAAACCACGGGCATAGAACGCACGCAGCGGATTGAGCAGGAGTTTCGCGCGATGCTGCCGGACGCAGTGGCCAGCTAGATCAGCAATCGGTCAGGATACCTCTTCGATCCAAGCACCCTGGATGGCTTCCAGAATCTTCTCGCCACAACGGCTCTTGTCGTCGTCAAAGCCGGGCAGCGCCATCACCCAGTTCATCAGATCGACAAAATTGATTTTGGTTGGATCCACATCAGGATGAGCTTCAGAGAGCTCAATCGCGATGTCCAGTGTATCGGTCCATTTCATAGTTACATCCTCATCCTTGTCAGCGTTGCCCACTTAACGCCTTCGTCTAGAAGGGGCTAAGGGAAAGGCGTCACTTCTTGGTATGGCCTTCCTTGGCCATGTTGATGGTGTATTTCGGAATTTCGACAACCAGCGGCGTCTCGTTCAGGATGACCTGACAGGACAAGCGCGAATTGGGTTCCAGCCCCCACGCTTTGTCGAGCAGATCATCTTCCAGCTCTTCGCTGGGTTCCAGCGCATTGAAGCCTTCGCGGACAACAACGTGGCAGGTGGTGCACGCGCAGGACTTTTCGCAGGCATGCTCAATGTCAATGCCGTTTTCCAGTAGGGCGTCGCACAAGCTGATACCGGCAGCAGCATCAATCACGGCGCCATCGGGGCACAGCTCAACGTGGGGAAGGATCACTATTTGGGTCATGGCGTTTTAGATCAGAGATCAAGTTCTTCAAGTTTCTTGCCGGCCAGCGCGCGCTTGACGCCCTGGTCCATACGACGGGCAGCAAATTCTTCCGTCACGTGGGAAAGCGTGTGCATGGCATCGTCGAGCACGCGACGGTCATCACCCATCAACACGCTGTTGAGTCGGGTTACGGCGGAGTCGATTTGCTGGCGCTCTTCTTCACTCAGCAAGTGCGCATCTTCGCGCAATGCCGATGAAATAGCTTCGAGTAGGCGCTGCGCTTCAACCTGCAATTCACGCAAGGCACGGCGCTGCGCATCGCTGGCTGCATTGCTGAAGCTGTCCTTAAGCATGGCGGCGATTTCATCGTCGGACAAACCATAAGATGGCTTGACCTCAATGCGGGCTTCTTTGCCGGTGGTCTGTTCAGTCGCGCTGACGGACAGCATGCCATCTGCATCGACTTGGAAGGTCACGCGAATACGCGCTGCACCAGCAACCATGGGCGGCATGTCGCGCAGCTCAAAGCGTGCCAACGAACGACAGTCACTCACCAGTTCGCGCTCGCCCTGCACCACGTGAATCGCCATGGCCGTCTGGCCATCTTTGTAGGTGGTGAACTCCTGCGCCTTGGCAACGGGGATCGTGGAGTTACGCGGGATCACCTTTTCAACCAGCCCGCCCATGGTTTCCAGCCCCAGCGAGAGCGGGATCACATCAAGCAGAAGCCAGTCGTCACCTGGGGCGCGGTTGCCCGCGAGCAGATTGGCTTGGGTCGCTGCGCCAAGCGCGACAACCTTATCCGGATCAAGATTATTCAGCGGCTCCTGATTAAAGAAGTCGCCTACAGCTTTTTGTACCTGCGGCATGCGCGTAGCGCCGCCGACCATGACGACACCCTTCACCTCTTCCACCGTCAGTCCAGCATCACGCAAGGCCTTGCGGGTCGGCGCAATGGTCTTCTGCACCAGATTGCGGGTGATCTCGGTAAAGATTTCGGTGGTCAGAGTGACATCCACATATTCACCGCTGGACAGGCGTACGGTGATGGGCGCGGCACCGTGATAGGTAATGTATTCCTTGGCTTCACGTGCTTTGGTCAACAACAGACGAGCATCGTGAATGGTCAGCGGGGCCAGCTTAGCCTCTTCGATGATCCAGCAGAACACGCGCTGATCAAAATCATCGCCGCCGAGCGCAGAGTCGCCACCAGTGGCCAACACTTCAAAGACCCCACGCGACAGGCGCAGGATAGAGATATCAAACGTACCGCCACCCAGATCGTAGACGGCGTAAATACCTTCGGCGGCATTATCCAGGCCGTAGGCAATTGCTGCAGCGGTTGGCTCGTTCAGCAGACGCAGCACATTGATGCCAGCCAGCGTGGCAGCATCTTTGGTGGCCTGACGCTGGGCATCGTCGAAATAAGCCGGGACGGTGATGACAGCGCCTGTCAGTTCCCCTGCCAGTGAGGCCTCGGCGCGCACGCGCAGCGCCTTGAGAATATCGGCCGACACTTCAACCGGTGATTTGATCCCCTGCGCGGTGCGCAACTTAACCATGCCGTCGGCATCGACAAAGTCGTAGGGGCTGGATTCAATATGGGAAATATCTTTGTGCCCGCGCCCCATGAAACGCTTGACCGACACAATCGTGTTTTTCGGATCTCGGGATTGCTCAGCCTGCGCTTCAAAGCCAACAATCGTCTGCTCCGGCGTGTAACGAACCACCGATGGCAGCAGCGAGCGACCCAGCTCGTCTTTGAGGACAACGCTCATCCCGCTGCGAACCGTCGCAACCAAGGAATTGGTCGTCCCCAGATCGATACCAATCGCCAAACGGTGTTCGTGTGGTGCGGTGGATTCGCCGGGTTCGGAAATCTGGAGTAGTGCCATTCTTGTTTTTCTGCTCAGTCAGGCGAGCGTTTATGCCGCTTCGGCGGCTTCAATTGCATCTTCGATTTCGTTCAGCAGTTTGTCCTTGAACATCAAGCGACGCACAGTTTGCGCTGCGGCCTGATTATCTTGGTCTGTATCCAGCTCTTGCTGGAGCAGCTGGTAATCGGCTTTCATTTCGCTGCGCAGGTCGCGCTGCAGCTTTTCCAGCGCATCAATATCGCCTTCGCTGCGCGCATCAGCCACGGCCTCACGACACTCAAGCTGCTGCACCAAAAACTCCATGGGCATCGCTGTATTGCGCTCAACTTGCGGATCAACACCGCGCAACTGCAGCAGATATTGCGCACGCTTGATCGGCGCCTTGAGCGTCTGGAATGCCTCATTCGCCTGCGTTGCCCATTGCATGGCCACACGCTGCTCAGCATCACTCAGATGCGCATGCTTGTCAGGATGCACGCGCGCCTGCAGATCGCGAAAATGCTGCTCAAGCGTCGCCATATTCAGCCCGAAGGCTGGGGCGATATCGAACAGCGCAAAGTGATCGCGACTGATGTCAGGAGCGCCCATCAGCACACTCAGACGTTGAAGCTCTCGCCGCAGCCACACTCATCTTTCACGTTCGGATTGTTGAACTTGAAACCTTCGTTCAAACCTTCCTTGGTGTAGTCGAGCTCGGTGCCGTCGATGTAGGGCAGGCTCTTCGGATCGACCAGCACTTTCATGCCATAGCTCTCGAAGATGATGTCCTCTTCGTTTGCCATATCGGCAAACTCAAGCTTATAGGCCATACCGGAACAACCCGAGGTACGCACCGCCAGACGCAAGCCAAACCCCTTGCCGCGCTTGGCAATGAAGTTAGCAACGTGCTTGGCTGCGCTTTCCGAAAGGGTGACTGCCATGATGAACTCCTTAGCTGCCGTGCTTAGTCTTGTAGTCGGCCACAGCTGCCTTGATCGCGTCTTCAGCGAGGATGGAGCAGTGAATCTTGACCGGCGGCAGGGCCAACTCTTCGGCGATGATCGTGTTCTTGATTTCCAAGGCTTGATCAAGTGTCTTGCCCTTGACCCACTCGGTGACGAGCGAGCTGGAGGCAATTGCCGAACCGCAGCCGTAGGTCTTGAACTTGGCATCTTCGATGATGCCTTCCTTATTCACCTTGATCTGCAGCTTCATCACGTCGCCGCAAGCTGGTGCACCCACCATGCCGGTGCCAACTTCGTCATCGTCCTTGGCAAAGCTGCCGACGTTGCGTGGATTCTCGTAGTGATCGAGTACTTTTTCGCTATAGGCCATTTTGTATCTCCTTCTAACTAGTCGCCCCCGCCCACGGGGCGGGGGATGGGGGGCGGGCTACTCATTTGCCCACCGGGCTGCACACGTCAGTGTGCTGCCCATTGAACGGTGCTGAGATCAATGCCGTCCTTGAACATTTCCCACAGCGGCGACAACTCACGCAGCTTGTCGATCTTGCCTTGCAGCAGCTTGACAGCGTAGTCGACGTCTTCCTCGGTGGTAAAGCGACCGATGGAGAAGCGGATCGAGCTGTGTGCCAGTTCGTCGGAACGACCCAGCGCACGCAATACATACGATGGCTCCAGGCTGGCCGAGGTACAGGCCGAACCGGACGACACCGCCAGATCCTTGATCGCCATGATCAGCGACTCGCCTTCGACAAAGTTGAAGCTGATGTTCAGGTTGTGCGGGACACGTTGCTCAATGTCGCCATTGACGTAGGTTTCTTCGATGGTCTGCAGGCCCTTGAGCAGGCGATCACGCAACATGCGGATACGATCGTTTTCAGTCGCCATTTCTTCCTTGGCGATACGGAAAGCCTCACCCATGCCAACGATCTGGTGCGTTGCCAGTGTACCGGAGCGCAGACCGCGCTCATGACCACCACCGTGCATTTGCGCTTCCAGACGGATACGCGGCTTGCGACGCACGTACAGGGCACCAATACCCTTAGGACCATAGGTCTTGTGGGCCGAGAAGGACATCAGATCAACCTTCAGTTGCTCAAGATCAATCGGCATCTTGCCGGTCGCTTGTGCAGCATCGACGTGGAAGATGATGCCCTTTTCACGGCACAGCTCGCCGATTTCAGCGATCGGCTGGATCACGCCAATTTCGTTATTCACGGCCATCACGGAGACCAATACGGTATCCGGACGAATCGCGGCCTTGAGTTGATCCAAGGTGATCAAACCATTGGGCAGCGGATCGAGATAAGTGGCTTCGAAACCTTCACGCTCGAGTTCGCGGAAGGCGTCCAGCACGGCCTTGTGCTCGGTCGACACGGTGATGATGTGCTTGCCCTTGGTGCCCGCATAGAAATGCGCAGCACCCTTGATGGCGAGGTTGTTCGATTCGGTGGCACCCGACGTAAAGATGATGTCCTTGGCGTCAGCGCCAACCAGTGCGGCGACATGGCCACGGGCCTCTTCCACCGCACGCTCTGCATCCCAGCCAAAGGAATGCGAACGCGAGGCCGGATTGCCGAACATCTCGGTCAGGTAAGGAATCATCTTCTCGGCAACACGCGGATCAACCGGGGTTGTTGCTGAGTAGTCCAGGTAGATGGGTAGTCTCATTTTTTGTTCTCCTGTGGCTTCTCGCCAATCTTTCAATATCAAATTCGATTCACGTCAAACTTTACGTAACCAGGGACGACAGCCCTTTCAGTTGCCCAACCATCTCGCGCAACGCCACGAGAAAATCCTTGATCTGCTGCTGCGTATTGGCAGCCCCCAGACTGATGCGTACCGCCCCACGCGCCACATCACCGTCAACGCCCATAGCCATCAGCACATGCGATGGCTCCGGATGCGCACTGGAGCATGCGGCTCCACTGGCCACAGCAAAACCAACCCGATCCAACTTGCCCACCAACGTTTCACCGTCGATGCCGGGAATGCTGAAATAAACGGTATTCGGCAGGCGTGGAATTGCAGCCCCGCCTGATGCTTGCCTTGATTCTTGGACAGCAGAACCGAAGATCCGTGCGCCCTGCGCTACCAAACCTTGTTCCAGCTCGTCGCGCAGCGCGCGCAGGCGCAGCGGCTCGGTATCCAGACGTTGCAATGCGATCTCGCAAGCCGCACCAAAGCCAACAATGGCGGCAACATTCTCAGTGCCTGAACGCAGACCGCGCTCGTGGCCACCGCCAGAAATAAGTGGCGCAATTTCGACACGCTTGTCGACAACTAGCGCAGCAGCGCCTTTCGGACCGCCAATCTTGTGCGCCGATACGGTTAGACCATGCACACCCAACGCACGGAAATCGACCGGCACTTTGCCTAATGCCTGTACGGCATCGCTATGAAACCATGCACGCGGCGACTGTTGCTTGGCGTGTGCAGCCAATGCAGCGACGTCTTGCAACACACCGGTTTCATTGTTTGCCAACATGATCGAGAGCAGCTGCGGTTGTTGTGCCAGCAGCGCTGCGTAGTCATCAGCAGCGATACGCCCAGCTTCATCGACTGCGATTTCATGCATCTGCCAGCCCTGACGCTTCAGCACCTTAGCCGGCTCGCGGACACAGGGGTGCTCAATTGCAGAAACCGCAATCAGGCCCGGCTTCATAGTAGCGGCCGCGCCCTTGATAAAAAGATTGTTGGCCTCGGAGCCGCCGCTGGTAAAAATCACTTCAGTTGGGTGGGCACCCACGGCGTAGGCCACTTGTTGCCGCGCCTCGTCAATGGCTTTGCGGGCAGCACGGCCATATTCATGGCGGCTCGACGCATTGCCAAACTGCTGCTCGAGATACGGCAGCATGGCAGCCAACACCGCTGGTTCGAGCGGCGTCGTGGCGTTGTAGTCGAGGTAGGCCGGCGCAAACATGGGAGATCAGGCGGTGGTCGCCGCATCCGTTGAACAACCATGGCGCAGGCCACGCTGATCGCGTAACACCGACGTGCACGGCACATTGTTTTCTGGGTGCTTACGTTGCTCAGCCACGAGATCGGCCAGGCTGACCGAGCTTAGGTATTCATTCATGCGATCGGTGAGGTTCGTCCACAGGCTGTGGGTCATGCAGGTACGATCGTCTTGGCAATTCTTCTTGCCACCGCATTGGGTTGCATCCAAGGGCTCATCCACGGCATGGATGATGCTGGCCACCGAAATAAGGTCCATGGTCTTGGCAAGGCAGTAGCCACCGCCGGGTCCGCGCACGCTGGCGACCAGCTCATGCCGGCGCAGCTTGCCAAACAATTGCTCAAGGTAGGACAGAGAAATACGCTGGCGGTCGCTGATACCGGCGAGCGTGACCGGACCTTCATGCTGGCGCATGGCAAGGTCAATCATGGCGGTGACGGCAAAACGGCCTTTGGTGGTCAAACGCATTTCGTTACTCCTGTCGGGAGCGTCACTTATGGCTTTCCCATAGGCCAGCATAAGTTACGGACACGGTTGCTTTTAATGACCATCGCCTTGTTTTTCAATAACTTAACGTATCTGAGCAGCGATATGACGCGCTAAGAGACGTTTATGAAAGCCCTGAATAAACTAATACCCGATGGTTTCAGTCAACTATACGGAGTCCGACAAAATCAGTCAACTATTTTGCCCAGATAATTCGGGTCAAATTTGTCGGCTGTCGCGAGGTCGTCTTCGACCGGAACCCCCGCCCGCTCAAGCTGGGCAAGCAGGTGTTCAATCCGCCGATCCGTCTCAACCGCATGGTCAAGCAGGCCATGGATGGCCTTGGCTAAGGGATCGTCCTCGTTCTGCGTGACGGCGTAAGCGGAAAAGCCCATGGCTTCAGCCTTTTCCTCACGCACCTTGTCGCGCTCGGCTTCGATAATGCGGGCAGGAATGCCCACTGCCGTTGCACCGGCGGGTACATCACGGACCACCACCGCGTTCGAGCCCACCTTGGCGCCCGCATGCAGGGTAATGGGCCCTAGCACCTTGGCACCAGCACCGATCACAACTCCCGGCATCAAGGTGGGATGGCGCTTGCCCTTGTTCCACGAGGTACCGCCCAGTGTCACGCCGTGATAGAGGGTGCAATCGTCACCAATTTCCGCAGTTTCACCGATTACAACACCCATGCCGTGATCGATAAACACACGACGACCAATCGTCGCGCCGGGGTGAATCTCAATGCCGGTCATCCAACGGGTCAAATGCGAAGTGAAACGCGCAAGCCAACGCAGACGCTGTTGCCAAAACCAATGGGCCAGGCGGTGCATCGTCAAGGCATGTAGCCCCGGATAGCAAGTAAGGACTTCCCACGTCGAACGCGCCGCAGGATCGCGGGCAAACACGCTGGCAATATCCTCATGCAGTTGGCTAAACATTCGGGAACTCCACTTTCGCAAAATCAGCTAAGTCGATAACCATATCATTACTTCTTCATTAGAGCCGCCAACATGCCACGGAGAATATTGATCTCTTCCTTCTCCGGCATCGCACGGGCAAACAAACGACGCATGCGCGGGATCAGTCGCTTGGGCTGGGCTGGATCGAGAAAGCCGCTTTCGATAGCCGCGGCTTCGAGATGGCCGATCAGCCCTTCAATTTCCTCATGCGTGGCCGGCAAACCGGCTTCGTTGGTAGGCGGTGGCGTCCCAACATCAAAACCCGCCAGCCGCAATTCATAGCTCGCCACCTGCACAGCGGCGGCGAGATTCAGTGAGCTGTAGTCAGCATGAGCGGGGATCATGGCCAGACGTTGGCACAAGTCGGTTTCTTGATTAGTCAGCCCAGCGGTTTCATTGCCGAACACCAGCGCAACCTCACCGTGAGCGGTGGTGGCAACTGCCTCAATAGCGGCATCACGGAGCCAGACAATCGGTGCCGACAAGTCGCGACGGCGGGCTGTCATGGCCACTGCAAGCACAGTACCTTCCAGCGCATCCTCCAACGTCGGCACTACGATGGCGGATGCCAGGACATCATCGGCACCCGAGGCCATGGCGATTGCCTGCTCTTCGGGCAAGTGCTTCGGGGCGACCAGATACAGGCGCGCCAGCCCCATGGTTTTCATGGCGCGTGCTGCCGCACCGATATTGCCGGGGTGGCTGGTGCGTGAAAGCACGATGCGGATGCGCGAGAGAGGAGCGTTCATGGGGCGTAATCAGTTAAAATGTCGGTATTCGCGCGGGCAGTGCTTGTCACCACCCGATGCACCGTTCCTGAAAAAGTCCAGAATCCATGCACCCAACGCTCAATATCGCCATCAAGGCGGCGCGCCGCGCCGGCCAAATTATCAACCGTGCCAGTCTTGACCTTGGTCAGGTACGGGTGACCACAAAACAGCACAGCGACTATGTGACCGAGGTGGATCGAGCTGCCGAAGCCGCTATCATCGAGGTGTTGCGCGACGCTTATCCGAAGTACGCGATTCTAGCAGAGGAGTCTGGCGCATCCACAGGCAGCGAGGGCGATTCAGACTACCAGTGGATCATTGACCCACTCGACGGCACGACCAATTTCATCCATGGCTTTCCTCAGTACGCGGTCTCCATCGGCCTCGCACTGAATGGTGTCATGCAGCAAGGTGTGGTGTACGACCCCAACCGTAACGAGCTCTTCACCGCCACCAAGGGCGGCGGCGCATTCCTCAACGACAAGCGTATCCGCGTTGGTGGCCGCGCCAAGTTGAGCGACGCACTTATCGGTACGGGCTTCCCCTACCGCGTGTTTGACCGCGTAGACGAATATCTATCCATTTTTAAGGATTTGACGCAAAAGACCGCCGGCATGCGCCGCCCCGGCGCCGCCTCACTCGATTTGGCCTGGGTCGCCTGCGGTCGTATCGATGGCTTCTGGGAATTTGGCTTATCGCCTTGGGATATGGCGGCTGGCAGTTTGCTGATCACCGAAGCAGGTGGTCTGACCGGCGACAGCAAAGGCGAGCAAGACTTCCTTAACAATGGCGACATGGTTGCCGGCAACCCTAAGATATTTGGGCAACTGTTGCAGGTTATTGCGCAACATCAACAACGATGAAGATAAATCCCAACGGCATTCTGCCCTTTCAATAAATGTCACTTATACTGACATAAGGCTCTCGGGTTGTTGAAAACACCTGACAGCAGGGGAAGTCACTTGTTGGTCGTCAGAAAACGGAGTTGAATCATGCCCATCGCAAAAAAAATTGCCCTGATGGTAATCCTGCCTATCATCGCCCTGTTGATCTTGGGTGCTATCACCATTCGTGGTCAGTACAACCTGAACTCCAAACTACAAGAACTGAATAACAATATTGTTCCAAGCCTGAAAGCCACGTCCGTCATCCAACGTGACGTCACCGTGATGCATGCGGTGGTATATCGCCATGTTCTTGCCAACGAGGACAAGGAAATGGACAAACAGGCCGAGCGCATCCAAGACTTCAAAAAGTCGGTGACAAGTGAGCTTGAGCGTTACGAGAAAGAGCTAGTCACTAACGATGCGGATCGTGCGGCCATCAAAGATAGCAAGGCAGCATTTGCTGCCTACTCTGAATTTGCCGACAAAGTACTTGCAGCCTCTCGCTCAGGCGACAAGGCCGGCGCACAAGCCCTCATGGCAAAAGAAGCAACCCCCAAGCGAAAGGCACTGACTGACAGCATCGGCGCGGTCATTAAGGTGAATGAAGATGTTGCGGCTCAAGTTGCAGCAGAGAGCGACGCCGACTTCAAGACCACGTCACGCCTCAGCATCGGCTTTGCCGTTGTAATGATGATTGTGGTTGCTGTTGCTGGCTTAACCATTGGCCGCTCCATCACCACACCAGTCATCGCGATGCGTGATTCGCTGGTTGCGACCACGCGTGATCTGGACTTCACTCATCGCCTGAATCTGCAGAGCAATGACGAAATCGGTCAGGCTGTGCAAGCGTACGAAGGTCTGCTAAGCAAGCTGCAACAGAGCTTCCGTGAAATTCAGGAACGCATTGATGGTGTCTACGCTGCAGCCGCTGGCATGTCGCGCTCGGCCAATGAAATCTCCAGCAGCTCCATGACCCAAAGCGATTCTGCTTCCGGCATGGCAGCGAGCATTGAAGAAATGACGGTCAGCGTCAATCACATCGCGACCCGCGCAAGTGAAGTCGGTAGCCATGCCAGCAACTCCGGAAAGGAAGCTGAAAAGGGTGCTGAAGTGATCCTAGCGACCGGTGCGCACATCGGCCGAGGCAATCACCAATCTCAAGACATTGGGTGACACCATTTCCTCGACCGTTACCGTCATTAAGGAAGTTGCCGACCAGACCAACTTGCTGGCACTCAATGCGGCAATTGAAGCCGCCCGTGCGGGCGAACAAGGTCGTGGCTTCGCCGTTGTGGCCGATGAAGTACGCAAGCTGGCCGAGCGTACCGCCAAGTCGACCGAAGAAATCGCCACCCTGCTCAACCGCGTACAAGATGGTGCCATCAACGCCTCGCGCAGCATGGACGATGCCGTATCTGCTGTCTCTGCGGGTGTCGAATCTGCGCATAGTGCAGGCGATGCGATTCAGAAGATCCAAAACGGCGCGCGTGACATGGTGGGTATGGTCACCGAGATCACCGACGCCGTGAAGGAACAAAGCGTTGCCTCCACGCACATTGCGCAGGAAGTGGAACGGATCGCGCAAATGGCTGAGGAAAACTCGGCTGAATCGGCCAACACTGCCGATGGCGCCCGCCAGCTCGACGAAATGGCAATGGCCATCAAGTCTGCTGTCAGTATCTATCGCGTATAAAGCTCGACGCCATCCGCAAAAAAGCCCCCGTCACCGGGGGCTTTTTTTATGCTTACAGTGGTCTGAGGTCGAAATCAGCCTGACCACAGCGAATTCACATGAGTGATCGCAGCAAGGGGACTGACCTCCTGTTCTGAGCGCAAAACTCAGCAAACCTAATTGAAGCAGCGCCTGTAGTTGCTGTATCTATCGATAGGCAAACTACCGGACAGCTGACCGCCCAGACCGGCAATGATTGATAACCCCTCTGATGCCTTGACGTTCCATATGTCATAGTCGCCTGGAGCAGCCTGCGCGAACAGGTTGCTGAGCAGACCTCCCAGTGTGCCGAGAATACCTCCTGTGCCTGGTGCGTTATAAAGATACGTGCCGCTAAATTGACCGAAATACTTTTGCTTAACGGCAGCAGCGAGATAACCACCGAGACTGTGTCCTGAGACTGTGGGCATCACTCCATTCAGCAGACCGCCAGGTTTCAGCCAGTCTGTGGTGAGCTTCTTATCAAGCGAGAGCCATTGCGCGTTCAGCTTGTTACTGATGCCTAGGGCCAATATTGCGTTAGCCCCATAATCTAAGAGATCCTGTGTGCCACGAATCGCCAAATGAAGTGAACCGTCGATCTTGTTGCGAAAGACGGTTGCTGACAGACCAAGTGCTCCAGTGAAGGTTGGGGCTGCAGTCTCCCATTCACTGGCGAATGTCTTTGCTTGATCAGAGGCCATGCCTACATTGGGATCAGAAAGGTCTCGGACTGATATCTCACCAGAAGACAAAAAGGTGCCGTATGCTGCTAGCGCAAGGGACGATTGCAGATACAAGGTTTCAACATTATTCATTTGGCACCCCCTTAACGAAAATTTTTGAAAATAAAGTAATTTCATTTACAAGCGATACATCTGGGCATGAAAACGAAGATGGCATCGATGGCCCCGGAAAATCGCCCCCGGCTCTCACATACCCGATTGCCATCCCTAACATCTTGTTATCAGCCCTCCGTGTCACCTTGATCTCGACACGCTCTAGCGCTAGATGACTAGGGTTAATCGTTGGAACACCCGCTATATAAGCTTTACGAGCCATTTCGAATTTATATTCGCTTCCAAGTGCATTCTCATTCTGCAAAGGCTTATAGAAATTCACTTGTCCATGCTGATTAAACTTATTCGGAGGCAGTGTTACCGTTTCATACACCTTTATGCCTCCATCAATAGCGCATAAGCGGCGTACCTCATCATCAGCTGCCGCCTTCACAAAAGGACCGCTACTACATGCACTAAGTAAGAGCCCAATGCATAACATCAACATCCGTTGTTTTGATGTGTATTTCAGTTCATGCATTACAGATTGCATTTGAATCTCCTTGGGTATATCTGACTTCTTAGCGACTATGTGACTCACCGCTCTCTTAGGCTCTCATCCTTGTACTGCATCAACGGCGATAAGAAATACTCAATCACCCGCCGACTCGCAGTCTTGACCTCCACCGTCACCGCCATACCCGGCGTCAGATTGATCAGTTTGTCTTCAACCTGCATGGTCGCTTTCGCCAAACGCACACGCGTTGAGTAAATCAAGCCTCGCTTCTCATCCTGAATCGCATCGTTCGAAACGTGAATCACCTTTGACTCAATCGTTCCATATTTGGTGAAGGGGAAGGTCTCAACCTTCACTGCGGCATCCTGTCCTGCATTGACGAAGCCGATGTCTTTGTTCTCAAGGAACGCTTCGACCTCCAGCGTTTTGTCCTGAGGCACCACCACCATCAAGGCTTGCGCAGGTGTCACCACGTCACTAAATGTTTAAAAAGCAAGTTTTAGAATGTATGGCTTTATTAATAATAACCAGATCACAGCCCAACAAACACAGAGGATGGTGAATGGCGCTCTACAAAGTAGCGATGAGGCTGAAACTCGCCTGACCACAGCGAATTCACATGAGTGATCGCAGCAAGGGGACAACACGCTAAAATCCATGGCTGCACTCCGCCCTCCATGTCCATGACGCAGCCAAGCCCATCGCACACCCCAATGATGCAGCAGTACTTGAAACTCAAGGCTGCGCATCCGAATCTCCTGCTGTTTTATCGCATGGGAGATTTCTACGAGCTGTTTTTCGAAGATGCCGAGAAGGCAGCGCGGCTACTCGACATCACCCTGACCAAGCGTGGCCAGTCGGCCGGCCAGCCTATCCCCATGGCAGGTGTGCCCTACCATGCAGCAGAACAGTATTTAGTACGGCTGGTGAAGTTGGGCGAGTCGGTTGCCATCTGCGAACAGATCGGTGACCCGGCTACCAGTAAGGGGCCAGTTGAACGTGCGGTCACACGAATCGTCACGCCGGGCACCGTCACAGATAGCGCCTTGCTTGATGACAAGAGCGAGAGCATTCTGCTGGCGTTGCATATCGAGCGCCAGCGTGTCGGCTTGGCATGGTTGAACCTAGCCAATGGCAGCTTCAGCCTGCTTGAAACACGACTCGATAGCTTGCCTACGCACTTTGAACGCCTGCGACCCGCAGAGATTTTGCTGGCTGACAGCGAGGTATTGTCTTCATTCGATTTACGCGCAGCAGCGACCCGCGAACTGCCACAGTGGCATTTTGATCTTGGTACAGCCCGACAATTGCTGACCACCCATTTCGGCACGCAAGACTTGGCTGGCTTTGGCATTCCCGACAGTGGCCCGGATGAACCCACCCTGGCGCTTGCTGCTGCAGGTGCCCTGTTCCAGTATGCGCAGGCAACACAATTGCGCAGCCTAGCGCACCTTACGGGTTTGCGGCTGGAATCAGAAAGTGAGTTCCTCCGTCTTGATGCAGCCACGCGACGCAACCTTGAATTGACAGAAACGCTGCGCGGCGAAGCTGCGCCAACGCTGCTATCACTCCTTGACACCTGCGCAACTAGCATGGGCTCGCGCTGGTTGCGCCATGCCCTGCATCACCCGTTAGCGAGCCAAGCCGCTGCCAGCGCACGCCATGTTGCGGTCGCTGAACTGCTCGGCGAAGCAGGCCGTGGTGTTGGCGCCGACATGCACCGCACCTTGCGCCCGGTAGCTGACATTGAACGCATCACCTCGCGTATCGCCCTCAAGTCTGCACGTCCGCGCGACCTGTCGGCTCTGCGCGACAGTCTGGCGGCGCTACCCGCAGTCCAAGCCTTGTTGCAAGGCACGCAAGCCCCCTTGCTGAAAGACATCAGCAGCGATATCGCCATTCCGCAAACTGCACTGCACCTGCTGCAAGCGGCCATCACCGCCGAGCCGTCGAGTGTGCTGCGCGAAGGTGGCGTGATCGCTGACGGCTACTCGGCCGATCTTGACGAGCTGCGCGGCATTCAGAGCAATTGCGGCGCCTTCCTGCTGGAGCTGGAGGCGCGCGAAAAGGCACGTACTGGAATCAGCACACTCAAGGTCGAATACAACCGTGTGCATGGTTTCTATATTGAAGTCACTCACGCCAATACAGAAAAGATTCCCGACGACTATCGTCGGCGCCAGACCCTCAAGAACGCCGAACGTTACATCACACCAGAGCTCAAGGCCTTTGAGGACAAGGCACTCTCGGCCAATGATCGGGCGCTGGCGCTGGAGAAGCAACTGTACGAGGCCTTGCTCGACACATTGGCCTCGCATATTCCACAACTGCAGCGTATCGCCCGCGCCCTCGCCTTACTGGACGGCCTCTGCGCATTTGCGGCGATTGCACGCGAACGAAATTATTGCCGGCCGCAATTAGTGACCGAGCCGGTGCTCGATATTGAAGCAGGCCGTCATCCAGTAGTTGAAGCACAGCATGGCGTGCAGTTCATCGCGAATCCGGTCAAGTTCGCGGTCACTCGCCGCATGCTGCTGATCACCGGCCCGAACATGGGTGGTAAATCGACCTATATGCGACAAGTTGCCCTGATTGTATTGCTGGCCCACTGCGGCGCCTTTGTGCCAGCTGCGGCGGCAAAGATCGGGCCCTTTGATGCGATCTACACGCGCATTGGCGCTTCCGACGATCTGGCCTCCGGTCGCTCGACCTTCATGGTCGAAATGACGGAAGCTGCAGCCATCCTGAACAGCGCAACAGAACGTTCGCTGGTGCTGATGGACGAGATCGGTCGCGGCACTTCCACCTTTGATGGTATGGCGCTGGCCTTTTCGATTGCTCGACATCTACTAGAGAAGAATCGCGCCTTCACCCTCTTCTCAACTCACTACTTCGAACTGATCCGTCTGGCAGAAGACTATATCGAATGCGCAAACGTGCATCTGGATGCCGTTGAGCATGGCCACAGCATTGTGTTTCTGCATGCGGTCGAAGAAGGTCCGGCTTCGCAAAGTTACGGGATTCAGGTGGCTGCTCTTGCGGGCATCCCCGGCAGCGTGGTGCGTGATGCCAAGCGTCGTCTAGTCGCGCTGGAAAATCGCGAACTGCTTGCATCACCCCAAGCCGACTTGTTTGCGGCACCGCCACCCGTCGAAGCGGAGCCGCATCCCTTGGTGAGTGCACTCGAAGCCCTCGATCCTGATAGCCTCTCGCCTCGCGAAGCACTCGAGCAACTCTACCGGCTCAAACGGCTGAATCAATAGTATGTGGATGCGTACTGCCCTGCTATGTGCGCTGTTCTGTATTGCCAGCTCCAGCCATGCTGCAGACAAGCTAACGGATGAGGATGTTGGTGCGTATGTCGTGCTCGATCAGCACTTTCGCGCCACGGATGTTTACTACCGCTTGTCGCGCAGCGAGGCAAAATGGCAGCTTGAAGGCAAGCAGTTTGGTGGCGGTTGGATGCAAATTACCTGTCAGCTCGACTGTGACTATCAGGTCGCCAGTGCCGAGGAAATCCAACAATACTTCCCAGAAGAATGGCACACGCAAACACGTATTGCCTGCATCCGCAATCGTCTGCAGGCTTTCTGCCGCTACACCGTGAAACAGGAACCCGACAAAGGCGGCTATCTGGTGATCTCGTTGGCCATGGGGCAACCTGTGCCCTTATTCCTGCGCAAAGTCGCTGTGGACTGACGAGACAAGCCTGACCGACAGCACACTAAGGACAATAAAAAAGCCGGCACAAAGCCGGCTTTTTTATTGAGCGATGCTGCTTAGTGGTGGTGACCACCGGGGCCATGCACATGGCCGTGGCTCAGCTCTTCAGCAGAGGCCTTGCGTACATCGGTGACGGTGCAGCTGAAAATCAGCGACTGGCCTGCCAGCGGGTGATTGCCATCGACAATCACCTTATCGTCGGTAATGTCGGTGATGGTGAAGAGCATGTCTTCATCATCTTCATCTTCGCTGCCACGCTCGAACTGCATACCGACTTCAATGTTCTCAGGGAACAAGTCGCGCGGTTCAATGGCGATCAGGGATTCATCGTAGTCGCCGAAAGCCTCTTCTGGCTGCAGCTTGACGTCGAGCTTATCGCCCACCGCCTTGCCTTGCAGTTCGACTTCGATACGATCGAAGATGCCGCCGTAGCCGCCGTGGAGATAAGTCAGGGGGTGCTTGCCGTCGTCAACGAGGACGCCGTCGCTGTCGGTCACGCGATAGTCGAGCGTGACAACTGTGTCTTTGGTGATCTGCATGTGCGATCAAGTTCCTTCACGAGTTGAAAAACCTCAGCGGCATGCCCGCGAGGGTGTATGTCGTACAAAGCGTGCCGGACCACCCCGTGCATGTCGATGACGAAGGTAGAGCGTATCACACAGAGCTTTTTGATGCCGTCCACCTCCTTATAGTGGCAGACCCCAAATTGCTTTGAAACCTTGGCGCCCACATCGGAAAGCAGGCGAATCGAGAGTCCGTGCTTATCGCGGAAGTCGGCGTGTTTGAGGCAGTCATCCCTGCTGATACCGAGGATGACGCAGTGATGCTGGTTGAACTCGCTCTCGTGGTCGCTGAAATCAGCCGCCTCCATGGTGCAGAGCGGCGTATCGTCACGCGGATAGAAAAATAAGACGGCATGCGACTTGCCGCGCAGGGAAGCAAGATTGAACATTTCCATGTCCGCATCCGGCAATTCGAAAGACGGTACTGTCTGACCAACATGCAGCATGCTGCCTCCTGCTGAACAATGTTGTTTTCTCCCCTGAGGCTTTTTAACCTCTGGGTCGATTCTAGATCAAACTTTCTCGTATCGGCTTTTTCTGTGCAGATATTTCAGGAGGTCAGGAGAAATTCAGGCGCGAGGAGGTGGCCGGTGCGCCTGCGCGTGATATTCGGCAGAACGCATTTCATTGAGGCGGCTGATTGTGCGATGAAACTCATCGGCATGCACACCCTCCACGTACAGCTCCTCGGCTGAACAATCTGCAGCAATAACGATCTGTACGGCAGCGTCGTAGAGAATATCGACCAGCCAGGTAAAGCGTCGCGCCTCCGCCCCCTGTCCAGGCAGCATACGCGGTACACCCGTGAGAAAAAGCGTGTGGAAGCTGCGCGCAAGCTCCAGATAATCAGCCTGTCCACGCGGCTCGCCGCACAGGGCATGAAAGTCACACCAGATTGCGCCCGCAGCTCGCCTCACGACCAACAGCTCACGCCCCCCCAGTTCAAGTGGCATGTCATTCCCCACGCCCCCGGCAATGCGGGTGAAGGATTGCTGCATCTGAAACCAAACGCCTTCGTCAGCATCAATAAAGTAGGTGTCGCTCATGGCGAGCGTGCGGCCACGATAATCCACCCCTGCATCCAATTCGACGATGTCGAGCCTGTCTTCCAGCAACTCAATCGCTGGAACAAACTGGTCCCGGTGCAAGCCATCTGGATAAAGCTTACCGGGCGGGTAGTTCGAGGTAATACAGAACACCACCCCTTCATCGAAAAGGGCCTGCATCAAGCGGCCGAGGATCATGGCATCTGCAATATCGCTGACATGAAACTCGTCAAAGCACATGAGACGAGTCTTATCTGCAATATCACGGGCGATGGCTGCGAGCGGGTCTGATGCACTGCTGTCGCCAGCGGCACGACGCTGGTTCAGCGCAGCATGCACTTCCTGCATAAAGGCATGAAAATGCACGCGCCGCTTCTTGGTATAGGGCACGGCCTCGAAGAGGCAGTTCATGAGAAAGCTCTTGCCACGCCCCACGCCACCCCATATCCACACGCCGCGGGGCAGGTCCGGATTCAATAGCAAGCGCCGCAGTGCAGTGCGCCGCGCTGCCTTAAAGGCAATCAGCTCATCATAAAACCGCTGCAAACGATCTGCCGCCGCCATCTGAGCGGAGTCTGGCGTGATGCCACGTTCCTTTGCCACTTCGGCAAATCGTTCGAGCATGCCTTTTTCAGGCACGTTGAGAATCAGGTGCGCTTCCATCTATCCACGAACCCTAGCTGGATATACCAGCCGGGAAATGAGCATCAAAAATGTAGTGCGCGCTTGTCGATTGCCAGGGCTGCTTCATGCACAGCCTCCGACAATGTCGGATGCGCATGGCAGATGCGTGCGATGTCTTCCGAAGAGGCACCAAACTCCATGGCAACCACCGCCTCAGCAATTAGCTCCGAGGCATTGTTACCGAACACATGCATGCCGAGAATGCGGTCAGTTTGGGCACACGCCAGCATTTTGACAAAGCCGGTGGTATCGCCCTGCCCTAAGGCACGGCCATTGGCCACAAAGGGAATCTGACCAACCTTATAGTCAACGCCTTCGTTCTTAAGCTGCTGCTCTGTCTTGCCGACCCAAGCAATTTCAGGATGGGTATAGATCACCCAAGGGATGGTGTTCATGTTCACATGACCCGCTTGTCCCGCAATCAGCTCGGCCACCATCACGCCCTCTTCCATGCCCTTATGCGCAAGCATAGGACCACGCACCACGTCGCCAACCGCCCACACATTTTCCAGGTTAGTACGGCACTCGGCATCGACATCGACACGACCACGATCATCCAATTGCAGTCCAACCACATCGGCACCCAGGCCCGCTGTATTGGCAAGTCGCCCCACCGAAACAATCAGGCGATCCACTTCCAGCACAATGCTCTCGTCTGCCGATTCGTATTCAATGCGCACGCCGTTCTCATACGGCAGCACTGCATTGATCTTCACGCCAAGCTGAATCTTCAGGCCCTGGCCTGCGGTGAAAACCTTCCACGCTTCTTTGGTCACGGCTTGATCAGCAGCCGCCAGAAAGTCCGGCATGGCCTCCAAAATTGTGACATCAGCACCCAGACGCTTCCAGACCGAGCCAAGTTCAAGCCCGATCACACCAGCACCGATAATGCCCAGTCGCTGCGGGACACTTTCAAAATTCAGAGCACCGATGTTGTCGCAGACGATGCGGTTATCGACTGGCACCCCTTCCAGATGCCGCGCACTTGAACCCGTCGCGACAACGACATGGGTCGCAGCTACGAGCTCTTCACCGTCCTTGCCTTTGACCTCGACAATCCAGCGATCACCTTCACGCCCCACAAAGCGCCCGTGTCCGGACAATTGCGTCACCTTGTTTTTCTTGAACAGGCTGCGAATGCCATTAGTCAGTTGGGTAACAATATTGTCTTTACGTCGCAACATGGTGGGCACATCCATGCGCACGCCGTCCACACCAATGCCATGCATCACGAACGCATGATTGGCTTGGGCATACAGCTCCGATGATTGCAGCAAGGCCTTGGATGGAATACAGCCCACGTTCAGACAGGTACCCCCAAGACGGATCTGCCCCTTGGGGTCGGCATACGACTCCGATTCGATACACGCAACCTGCTTACCCAGCTGGGCAGCACGAATTGCTGCCACATAGCCCGCGGGGCCTGCACCAATCACGACAACATCAAACTCTTTCATCGCTGTACTCCGCCTCAGAGATCAAGCAGGAGGCGGGCCGGATCTTCCAGCGCATCCTTGATAGTCACCAGACCCAAGACGGCTTCACGGCCATCAATGATACGGTGGTCATAAGACATGGCGAGGTAGTTGATCGGACGAATCACAATCTGCCCATTCTCGACCACGGGACGATCCTTGGTGGCATGAATACCGAGGATGGCCGATTGTGGCGGATTGATGATGGGGGTCGACAGCATTGAGCCGAATACACCGCCATTGGAAATCGAGAACGTGCCGCCGGTCAGGTCTTCCATCGACAGCTTGCCATCTTGGGCTTTCTTACCGAACTCGGCGATCTTCTTTTCGATCTGGGCAAGGCTCATCTGATCAGCATCACGCAGGATTGGGACAACCAAACCTCGCGGGCTACCTACTGCAATGCCGATATCGAAATAACCGTGATAGACGATGTCATTGCCATCGACCGAGGCATTGATCACTGGATACTTCTTCAGTGCAGCCACAACGGCCTTAACGAAGAAAGACATAAAGCCCAGCTTCACGCCATGTTCTTTCTCAAACTTGTCCTTGTACTTGGCGCGCAACTCCATCACCGGGCCCATATTGACCTCGTTGAAGGTGGTCAGGATGGCATTCTGCTGTTGCGACTGCAGCAGACGCTCGGCCACACGTGCACGCAAACGCGACATGGGCACACGCTGCTCAGGCCGGCCGGCAAGCAAAGTATCGACATTCACGCCGGCAGGCTGCGGCAATGCAGCACGGGGGGCAGCAGCCGGACTAGCGACAGACGCAGGTGATACCGGCGCCGCTACAGCGACAGGTGCTACGGCCTGAGTCCCCGGCTTAGTGGTGCTCAGCACATCGGCTTTGGTGATGCGCCCTCCGCGACCGGTGCCTTCAATCTGGCTAGCATCTAACCCTGACTCGGCCAGCAGCTTGCGTGCGGCTGGCATGACCACAGTCTCGGTAGCAGCAGCTTGCGGCGCGGGTGCGGCCGCCTTGCTGGCAGACGGCTTTGCCGCAGGCGCCGCCGATGCCTTAGCTTCAGTATCCAGATGCGCAATCACTTCGCCCGATACCACCGTGGCGCCATTGGCCTTGAGCACCTTGATCAGCACCCCGTCTCCCGGCGCGGGCAATTCAAGGACAACCTTGTCAGTTTCGATATCGATCAGATTCTCGTCACGTGCGACGGCTTCGCCCGGCTGTTTATGCCAGGACACCAGCGTGGCCTCAGCCACTGACTCGGACAACTGCGGCACTTTCACTTCGATCAGCATTTATTCTCTCCGTATACCCGTTGCTTTTTTGCCGTTCAAATACTCTTGTCGAGCGGGCCAAACGCCCCCTCGATCACTGCCTTTTGCTGCGCATGGTGCTTGGCGTAATAGCCCACCGCCGGCGATGCCGATGCCGGCCGACTGACAAGGAAAAGCTCCTGCCCGGAGGCGACACGCTTGGCAATGTGATAACGCGATGCCAGCCAGTACCACGCCCCCTGATTGCGCGGCTCTTCCTGACACCAGACGATCTCTTTGGCCTTCGGCCACTTCAGCAGCTCGGCCTGAATTTCGTCGTTTGGGAAGGGATACAGTTGCTCAATGCGACATACCGCCGTGTTAGTAATGTTCTGCTCGCGACGATGCGCCATCAGCTCGTAGTAAATCTTGCCAGCGCAGAAGACCACGCGCTCCACCTTCTTCGGGTCTAGCGCCTCGGTTTCGCCAATCACGGTGCGGAACTGACCATTGGCTAGTTCATCCAAGCTCGACACTGCATCCTTATGACGCAAGAGTGACTTGGGCGTAATGATGACCAGCGGCTTGCGTAGCTTTCTGAGCATCTGACGACGCAGCAGATGGAAGATTTGCGAGGGTGTCGACGGCACACAGACCTGCCAGTTCATCTCTGCGGATAGACTCATGTAGCGCTCAATCCGCGCTGAGGAGTGCTCGGGGCCTTGCCCTTCATAGCCATGCGGCAGCATCAGGGTCAGCCCGGAGAGGCGCCCCCACTTAGCTTCGCCAGAGGAAATGAATTGATCAATCACCACTTGGGCGCCGTTGGCAAAGTCGCCAAACTGTGCTTCCCATACCACCAGCTCATTCGGTGCGGCGGTTGAGTAGCCATACTCAAACGCCAGTACGGCCTCTTCCGAAAGAACCGAGTCGATCACAATGAAGGGGGACTGCTTAGGGTCAATGTTCTGCAGCGGGATGTAGCTGCCGATGTCCCATTTCTCGCGGTTCTGATCGTGCAAGGCGGCGTGACGGTGGAAGAAGGTGCCACGGCCAACATCCTCACCCGATACACGCACACCATAACCTTGCATCAGCAGCGTGGCATACGCTAGGTTTTCGCCCATGCCCCAATCAAGCGGCAGCTTGCCCTCGCCCATCATGCGGCGGTCATCAATCACCTTCTGTACCCGCGGATGCAGCGTGAACGCCTCAGGAATCTTGGTCAGTGCCTGCGCCATCCGTTGCAGCTCGGGGATTGGCACGGCAGTCTTGCATTCATCGGTGTACTTTTGGCCGGCGAACGGTGTCCAATCGATGGCCAACGTCATCGGGTGGTTGGTCAGCACTGGGTTGTAAAGCAGCTCGCCGCGATCAAGGGCTGCCCGGTAATCCTTGATGAACTGTTCGGGTTCGCCCGCAGCGCAAATCCCCTGTGCTACGAGACGATCGGCATACAGCTGACGTGAGCCGGGGTGTGCCTGAATGCGCTTGTACATCAGGGGTTGTGTCACCATCGGCTCATCTTGCTCATTGTGGCCGAGCTTACGGAAGCAGACCAGATCAATCACGACATCCGTGTTGAACTCCTGACGGAACTCCATCGCCACCTGCGTCACATACGCCACCGCTTCCGGGTCGTCACCATTGACATGGAAAATCGGCGCTTCAATCATCTTAAATATGTCGGTGCAATACGTGGACGAACGATAGTCGCGCGGATCGGACGTCGTGAAGCCGATTTGGTTATTGACGATGATATGCACCGTCCCGCCCACGCCGTAGCCACGCGTCTTGGAGAAGTTGAGCATTTCCTGATTGACGCCCTGCCCGGCCACGGCGGAGTCGCCGTGCAAGATCACGGGCAGTACGCCATCGCCACTTTTGTCGCCGCGGCGACGCTGGCGCGCATAGACGGAACCTTCGACCACCGGATTGACGATTTCAAGGTGGGACGGATTAAAGGCGAGCGACAAATGAACAGGCCCACCTTCAGTCGAAATATTGGAGGAGAAGCCCATGTGGTACTTCACGTCACCAGAGGTCAGTTCCTCTGCCTGTTTGCCTTCGAATTCCGAGAACAAGTCTTTGGGGGATTTACCCAGCGTATTCACCAGCACATTCAAGCGGCCCCGGTGCGCCATGCCGACCACAATCTCCTGCACGCCCGTGCGGCCCGCGACTTGGATCAGTTCATCCAGTGCAAGAATGGTTGCCTCACTGCCCTCTAAAGAAAAGCGCTTTTGGCCAACATATTTGGTGTGGAGATAACGCTCCAGCGTCTCGGCAGCGGTAAGGCGCTCAAGGAAATGACGTTTACGCTCGGGACTGTAGGACGGCGTTGCACGGATAGGTTCGAAGCGTGCCTGTAGCCAACGCTTTTGCGCCACATCCGAGATGTACATGTACTCAAGGCCAATGCTGCCGCAATACGTCTGGCGCAGGCCATCGATGATTTCGCCTAGGGTGGCATTTTCCGATACGCCAGAGAATGAGCCGGCGCTGAAAGTGTGGCTGAGATCAGCCTCTGTAAAACCGTAGAAAGCTGGTTCTAGCTCGACAATATTGGGCCGCTCGGCGCGCTTGAGCGGATCAATCTGCGCCCATCGGTTGCCTAAAAATCGGTAGGCGGAGACTAAACGGAACACACCGTGCTGTTTGCCATCCTCGGCAATCGAAGGGCGGCCGTTGGTACGTAGTTCCCCTTCCTTTGCGCGTTGAGCAAACGAAGCAACGATAGGCGCGTGTGGCACATCCGGTCCGGTATAGCTGCCAGCGCCTGGCATGCTTGCTAGCTTGTCAAAGTACTCGCGCCACACTGGGTCTACCGCACCTGGATTAACGAGATAGGCCTCGTACAGCTCTTCGATAAAAGGCGCATTGGCGCCGAATAGATACGAGTTGGAAAGCATTTGCAACATGGCGTCACCTCATCATTACCGACTACAACGCTACGACAACTTAAGCTTGTTACGAGTTCAACTGACAAACCTATCGGGACAAACAACAAGGGGCGATCACTCGCCCCCCTGCCTTGCCACCTGCTTAACGCTTGTCTATCGATGGAACATCGCGACGGGCAGCGCCAATATAAAGCTGGCGCGGACGACCGATTTTGTATTCCGGGTCGGTCAGCATTTCTTCCCACTGCGTCATCCAGCCGACCGTGCGAGCCAACGAGAAGATGCAGGTGAACATTGATGTTGGAATACCCAGAGCACGCTGCACAATGCCGGAGTAAAAATCGACATTCGGATACAGCTTACGATCGACAAAGTACTGGTCTTCAAGCGCAATACGCTCTAGCTCTTTGGCCAGTTTGAACAGCGGGTCATTCCCCAGCCCCAGCTCATTCAACACATCGGCGCACACCTTGCTCATCAGCTTGGCGCGCGGATCAAAGTTCTTGTAGACGCGATGACCAAAGCCCATCAGACGGAAAGGATCATCCTTGTCCTTGGCGCGCTTGATGTATTCGCCAACATGCGAAACGTCACCAATTTGCTCAAGCATATTGAGGCATGCTTCGTTGGCACCGCCATGCGCGGGGCCCCACAGGCAGGCGATACCTGCAGAGATACAGGCGTAGGGGTTGGCACCTGACGAACCCGCCAGACGTACCGTTGAGGTCGAGGCGTTTTGTTCGTGATCGGCATGCAGAGTAAAAATGATATCGAGCGCACGTACCAAGACAGGATTCGGCTTGTACTGTTCACACGGCGTACCAAACATCATGTGCATGAAGTTGGCGGTGTAATCCAGATCGTTGCGCGGATACATGAAAGGCTGACCGATCGTGTACTTGTAGGCCATCGCCACAATGGTCGGCATCTTGGCCACGATGCGGTTGAAGCTGACGCTCCGATGTTCGGCATCAGAGCTGTCCATCGCTTCGTGATAGAAGGCCGACAGCGCGCCGACCACACCCACCATCACCGCCATCGGGTGCGCGTCACGGCGGAAGCCTTGGAAGAACTTGACCAGTTGCTCATGCACCATCGTGTGGCTCTTGATGGTGTTTTCAAAATCTGCTTTTTGCTTGGCGTTTGGCAGTTCGCCGTTTCTCAACAGCCATGCAGTTTCCAAAAAGGAGCAATTCTCCGCGAGCTGTTCGATGGGATAGCCGCGGTAAAGCAGCTCACCCTTGTCACCATCAATATACGTGATCTTCGATTGACAACTAGCAGTAGAGAGGAAGCCCGAGTCATACGTATATACGCCGGCCTTGCTCCCCATGCTTCGGATGTCGATAACATCATTGCCATGCGTACCTTGCATGACGGGGAATTCAAATTCTTTGCCGTCTAGCGTCAGCGTAGTGGTTCGGTTTGTCGTCATTACCGCTTCCTTTCAGTGTCGATCTCTTGATGCCTGCCCGACTGCGACTGATGCGCAGCGCGGAAAATGCTTTTGATTCTAAAGCCTGCGTAGCAGCTCCAGCAGCTTTTTATCTGCTGGAGGGATAAATTCATTTTTGCCGCTGACTAAATCCCACAGTGGGTAGTCCTCAAGCGCCAGCAGGCGCGTTAGGCTGGCAGCCTCCTCGTCGTCGAGCGGCTGACCTTGACGCTCTGCCCAGAAGCGAGTGAAGACAATATCGAGCTCTAGCAAAGCACGCCGGCAATGCCAACGCAGCCGCTCATCGCGAGCGTGGCGCGAATCCGCAGCAGTCGTGCTCAAACTGCCCGCCGCATCATCATGTCCTTGATCTTGCCAATCGCCTTGGTCGGATTTAGGCCCTTCGGGCAGACATCGACACAGTTCATGATGGTGTGGCAGCGGAACAAGCGGTACGGATCCTCCAGATTATCGAGGCGCTCACTGGTGGTTTGATCGCGCGTATCAGCAATAAAGCGATAGGCCGCCAGCAAACCGGCCGGACCGACAAACTTGTCCGGATTCCACCAAAAGCTTGGACAGGCGGTCGAGCAGCAAGCGCAGAGGATGCATTCATACAGGCCATCCAGCTCATCGCGATCTTCCGGCGATTGCAGACGCTCGCGCTCTGGCAGCGGGTCGTGGTTAACCAAATAGGGCTTGATCGAGTGGTATTGATTGAAGAATTGCGTCATGTCCACGATCAGATCGCGAATCACCGGCAAGCCGGGCAGTGGACGCAGCACAATCGGCTGCTTCAGATCATCGACATCGGTCAGGCAGGCGAGGCCATTCTTGCCATTGATGTTCATGGCATCAGAGCCACACACACCCTCGCGACAGGAGCGACGGAAGGCAATGCTGTCATCTTTAGCCTTGAGCTTGACGATGGCATCCAAGAGCTTGCGATCGGTACTCTCAAGCTCAAGCGCAATATCCTGCATCCATGGTTTGGCATCCTTGTCCGGGTCGTAGCGGTAGATGCGGAACTGAACGGTACGGGTTTCCATCACGCGGTCCTCAGTAACTACGCTTCTTCGGTGGGAAAGACTCCACCGTCAGCGGATCCAGATGCACAGGCTTGTAGTCAAGCCGATTGCCTTCGCTATACCAGAGCGTGTGTTTGATCCAGTTGTCATCATCACGGCCATCCGGATGCTCTGGCGTGTCGGGCGCGTCATCTCGGACGTGCGCGCCGCGCGATTCCTTGCGCGCCTCGGCCGACACCATGGTGGCCTTGGCTACCTCGATCAGATTATCTAGCTCCAAGGCCTCGATACGTGCCGTGTTGAATACGCGCGACTTGTCGTTAATCTGCGCCATCTTGACTTGATCAGCGACCTTCATGATCTCGGTCACGCCCTCTTCCAGCAAATCCTTAAAGCGGAACACACCGGCATGTTTTTGCATCACGCGTTGCATTGCCAGACGTGTTTCATGCACATCGGCGCCGTCCTTCTGGTTCTCCAAACGGCTCAGACGCGCGAGGGTGCGGTCAATGGCCTCCTTGGGCAGCGGCTTATGTTCTCTCCGACCCATGCGCAGGTCGTTGACAGCAGTTTCGCCGGCCGACTTTCCAAACACTAGAAGCTCAAGCAATGAGTTGGTACCCAAACGATTGGCACCATGCACCGAAGAACAGGAGCACTCCCCAGCAGCATAGAAACCAGGCACGGGCACTTCCGGTGAACCACTCTTGGGAGCAACCACCTGCCCGCGATAGTTGATTGGTATACCGCCCATCTGGAAGTGACAGGTTGGCACCACTGGGATCGGTGCACGAATCGGATCGACCCCGGCAAAGCGCAGCGAGATTTCATGAATCCCGGGCAATCGCTTCATGATGGTCTCAGGCTTCAGGTGGGTAATATCGAGCAGGACAAAATCCTTGTTCGGTCCACACCCGCGCCCTTCGTTAATTTCGGTGACCATGGCGCGTGACACGACGTCACGCGAAGCGAGATCCTTAGCATTCGGAGCATAGCGCTCCATAAAGCGTTCGCCCTGCGCATTGCGCAGAATGCCACCTTCACCGCGCACACCTTCGGTAATCAGAACACCGGCACCGGCCACACCGGTCGGATGGAATTGCCAGAACTCCATATCCTCGAGCGGAATACCCGCACGTGCTGCCATGCCAAGACCATCACCCGTATTGATAAACGCATTCGTTGACGAGTGATAGATACGACCCGCACCACCTGTAGCGAAGATCGTGGCGCGCGCATGGAAGGCAACAACCTCGCCGGTTTCCATTTCAAGGGCAGTCACACCCAGCACATCACCATCTTCATCGCGAATCAGGTCTAGCGCCATCCACTCGGTGAAGAAGTGCGTATTGGCCTTAATGTTGCGTTGGTACAGCGCATGCAACATGGCATGCCCCGTACGGTCAGCCGCAGCACAGGAACGAGCGACAGGCTTTTCGCCAAAATTCGACATGTGCCCACCAAACGGCCGCTGATAGATGCGACCGTTATCGAGGCGGTCGAAGGGCATGCCGTAGTGCTCAAGCTCAATCACCACCTCGTTGGCCTTGCGGCACATGAACTCGATGGCGTCTTGATCACCCAGCCAATCCGAGCCCTTGACCGTGTCATACATATGCCAGTGCCAATGATCTTCCTCAGAGTTTCCCAAGGAGGCGGCTACCCCGCCCTGCGCAGCAACGGTGTGCGAGCGCGTAGGAAACACCTTGGAAATAACGGCTGTGCGCAAGCCGGCCTCGGACAATTGGATAGCAGCGCGCAAACCCGCACCACCGGCCCCCACAATGACTGCATCGAACTTGCGGACTGCAACAGCCATGGTCAAAGTCTCCAGAGGATTTCAATGCACCAGCCGGCATAGCCGAACAGCGCCAACAGGGTGAGGGAATGCAGTGTCAGACGAATCCACACTGGCTTGATGTAGTCCATCCAGATGTCGCGAATGCCAATCCATGCGTGGTAACACAGGCTCATGGCAAACAGGAAAGACAGGAAACGCATCGGGCCAAAACCGAAGAAAGCGCGCCAGCGCTCGGCCGACTCGGCCACCCCTGTGAACAAAGCCACAATCACGACAAGGGTGAAAACCGCCATAAATACAGCCGTAATGCGCTGCGCGATCCAGTCGCGCAAGCCATAGTGGGCACCTGTGGTGGTACGCATCAGAACACCCCCAAAAGTTTCAGGGCCAGCAGGCTAGTCAGCGTCAAACTGACTACCAGTACGCCAACCGCAGAACGGCGCGCGCCATCCTTGTCCAACCCGATATGCATATCAAGAAGAAGGAAACGGATACCGGCACAGAAATGGTGGATATAGGCCCACGCTAGACCGAATAAGGGAATCCCTATCATGGGCTGCTTGACCAGATTGCCGGCCCGCTCAAAACCCGCTGGCGACTCAAGTGACAGGCCGAACAGCGCAATCAATGCTGGCAAGGCCAGAAATAGGATAGAACCGCTGATGCGGTGCATGATAGAGACAACGCCAGCCAAGGGAAGGCGTATCGCTGTCAGCGTCAGGAATTTAGGACGCTGTTTGTTGGGTGACTGAATGCTACGCGGCGCGGCCATGCACTTTCCCCACAGATTAGTTAATGCTGATGGTCGCCAGACCACCCCTGCTGCACCGCACAATGACGGTTGGATTATATGACGCAACTTGGTGACTGAAGGGCCCAGAAAGTTTGTGCGTGATCATATTTAGTTCAACTCGTTGAGATAACAGTGATCAACGGTGGAGTACAAACCTCGCCGCCATTCCATTGGGCGATCCCCATAGGTGTAGCTGATACGCTCCACGGAGAGCAGCGGGCTACCCTCTTCAACACCGAGCAATTCAGAGCCCTCCCGATCCGCGAGAACTGCACGAACACGCTCCTGCGCCCGAATCATGTGCACGCCAAATTTAGCCTCAAACAAGCTGTAAAGCGAACCCTCGTGGGCTTTAAGCATATCCATGTCGAGCCCGCGAAACGGCTCGGCCGGCAAATAGATTTCATCGCCAACCACATTGCGTTTATTGAACTGCAACACGCGACGCACCACGATGAGCGGAGCCCCATGCGGCACATCCAGCATGCGCGCAGGCTCAGGGCCTGCCTTAGCCTGCCAGCACTCGAGCGGCACACTGCGCGCAGGCGTTACCTCGCCATTCGTCGGTACGAGCCGAAGAAAGCGGAAAAATTGACGGGGGTCGTTATGGGTAGCAACAAAAGTGCCCTTGCCCTGGCGGCGTATCAGCAGCTTTTCAGTGGCTAACTCGTCTATGGCTTTACGGACTGTGCCCTGACTAACGCTATAACGGACGGCCAGTTCCGACTCACTCGGAATCGCGGCACCCGGTCGCCACTCTCCAGCATCCAAAGCCTGCAGCAGCAGAGCCTTAATCTGGCGATACAAAGGGCTGAAAGTCGGAGAACCACTCATGGAATCATGCCAGTTACTTAACTTAGTTTCAGTAAAACACAAATTTTTGCCATCGTCCATACCTTAATTCATGTCTTATATAAGACATATAATGTATATTTACAAATGAAACGGAGCCACCTACACTGTAATTAAGCCCAAAACTAAAGTGATTAGTAAAGAGGGTCCGACTCTCGACGGGTGGTCATCAGTTTAGAATGACGACAGGTTTAATGTATCTACATCCACAGGAGGCATTATGAGCAAAGCCCCTATCCGCATTGCCGTTACAGGCGCAGCTGGTCAAGTTGGTTATGCCTTGCTATTCCGCATCGCCGGCGGAGACATGTTGGGCAAGGATCAGCCAGTCATACTGCAACTGCTCGAAACCACCCCCTCCTTGCCGGCACTCGGCGGTGTCTTGCTGGAACTTGAAGACGGCGCCTTTCCCCTGCTGCTAGGCATCGTGCACACCGACGACCCAATGGTTGCGTTCAAGGATGCCGATATTGCGATTCTGATTGGCGCGCGCCCCCGTAGCAAAGGCATGGAACAGAAAGACTTGCTAGTCGCCAATGCCGCCATCTTTGCCCAGCAAGGCAAGGCATTGAATGCAGTGGCTTCGCGCGACGTCAAGGTGCTGGTCGTTGGCAACCCGGCCAATACCAACGCCCTGATCGCCATGAGCTGCGCCCCCGACCTGCCTCGCGAAAATTTCACCGCAATGTTGCGCCTGGATCACAACCGCGCCGTTACACAACTGGCCTTCCACTTGAGCAAACCGATCGCCTCAATCGATCGCCTATTTGTGTGGGGCACTCATTCTCCCCAAATGTATGTGGACCTGCGTTATGCAACCGTAGAAGGCAAGCCCATCATCGAAAAACTCGACAAAGCCTGGTATCACAGCCAATACATTCCAACCATCGTCAAACGTGGCAATCAGGTGATTGAAGCGCGCGGCCTTGCTGCAGTTGCATCAGCCGCAAATGCCGCGCTAACGCACATCCGAGACTGGGTGCTCGGTAGCGAGGGGCGATGGCTTACCATGGGGGTATGCTCCGATGGCTCCTACGACATTCCGGCAGGCCTCATCTACGGCATGCCAGTCACCACCGAGGACGGAAAATGGCGCATCGTGCAAAATCTAAGCCTTGATGCCTTCAGCCGTAGCAAACTCGATGCTGACGCAAGCACACTTCAAGAAGAACGCGACAATATCAAACACTTACTGAAATGATTCATGAGTAAACAGCACCCCAATGAAGTCCTCTATGGCGATGGCAGCAAACGTTTCCCGGCCCTAGCCGCTTGCGAACATTACGCAGGTAATGAAAAGTTAATCACCAAGGCACTCGCACTTCAGGTCGAAATGAGCACGCAAGCCGGCCCGGTTTTCGATCTGACCTGCGACTGCGAAGATGGTGCTGCCACCGGGCGCGAACGCGAGCATGCAGAGATGGTGGCTGATCTCATCAACTCGGATGCCAATAAATTTAACCGCGTTGGCGTGCGCATACATGACCTTAGCCACCCTCACTGGCGTCAGGACATTGACATTCTGATCAGCCGCGCTGGCGAGCGAATTGCCTATATTGTTCTCCCTAAGCCCGAGCGCGCCGCCGATGTGCTGACGCAAATCGGCATCATCGATGCCGCCCGCGCTCGCTACGGTGTGCGCCGCGAAATCCCTGTACACGTCCTGATTGAGACACATGGCGCCCTGCGTGATGCCTGGCAGATTGCGGCCCTTCCCCATGTAGAGAGCATCGACTTTGGCATCATGGATTTTGTCAGCAGCCATCACGGTGCCGTGCCGGGTAGCGCCATGGTTTCTCCGGGTCAGTTTTCGCACCCCTTGATGGCGCGTGCCAAGACCGAGATTTCAGCTGCCGCGCTGGCGAATCATGTCGTCCCGGCGCACAATGTGACCACCGAGATTCGTGACCCGCAGGTTGTTGCGGACGACGCTAAGCGAGCGCGCAAGGAGTTTGGCTTCCTGCGCATGTGGAGCATTCACCCCAACCAGATTCGCCCCATCGTTGAAGCCATGCAGCCCGATTACTCTGAAGTCGATATGGCCAGCGCCATCATTTGCGCTGCGCAAGATGCCGACTGGGGCCCGATTCAGCATGCCGGCAAGCTGCACGACCGCGCATCATTCCGTTACTACTGGGAGTTGCTCCAGCGCGCACATGCCACCGGCATGGTCCTGCCCGAGCAGGCTCAGCAACGTTTTTTCAGCATTTAGCTATCAGGAGTCGCCATGATTGAAGCCTACCGCCAACACGTCGCCGAGCGCGCCGCCCAAGGCATCCCGCCCCTCCCGCTGACGAAGCCGCAAACAGCGGCCCTGATCGAGTTGCTACGCGCCCCCGCTGGCCATGATGGCAAAGAGCTGCTGGACTTGATTACCTATCGCATCCCCGCGGGTGTCGATGATGCAGCAGAGATCAAGGCCAAATTTCTGGCTGCCGTTGCCAAGGGTGAAGAAAACAATAGCTTGATTTCACGCGCACGTGCGACCGAACTGCTCGGCACCATGCTTGGTGGCTACAACGTCAAGCCCTTGATCGACCTGCTTGCGGACGCTGAGGTAGGTGCCACTGCAGCCAACGCCCTCAAGCACACCCTGCTGATGTTCGATTACTTCCATGACGTGGCCGAACTCGCCAAGTCTGGTAACAGCAATGCCAAGGACGTGATGCAGTCATGGGCGGATGCGGAGTGGTTCACATCGCGTCCGAATGTGCCTGAAAAAATCACGGTTGCCGTATTCAAGGTCACGGGCGAAACCAATACCGACGACCTCTCGCCAGCCCCAGACGCCTGGAGCCGTCCAGATATTCCGCTGCACGCACTGGCCATGCTGAAAAACCCGCGCGATGGCATCACCCCCGACAAACCCGGTGAACTCGGCCCAATCAAGTTCCTGCAGGAACTCAAAGCCAAGGGCGTGCCGATTGCCTATGTCGGTGATGTAGTCGGCACCGGCTCTTCACGTAAGTCAGCCACCAACTCCGTGCTGTGGTGGACGGGCGACGACATTCCCTACGTCCCGAACAAGCGCTACGGTGGTTACTGCCTAGGCGGCAAGATTGCACCCATCTTCTTTAACACGCAGGAAGACGCAGGCGCCCTGCCTATCGAGTGCGATGTATCGCAACTCAATATGGGCGATGTGATCGACATTTTCCCGCTGGCCGGCAAGGTGGAAAAGCACGGTTCTGTCGTGTCGACCTTCAGCTACAAGTCTGAAGTGCTGCTGGACGAGGTCCGCGCTGGTGGCCGCATTAACCTAATCATCGGGCGCGGCCTAACCACGCGTGCGCGTGAAGCCCTCGGCCTGCCCGTTTCGACGCTGTTCCGCTTACCCAAGCCACCGATTGATACCGGCAAGGGCTTCACGCTGGCACAAAAGATGGTCGGCCGCGCCTGTGGCCTGCCGACCCTCAATGGCAACCAGCAAGGCATCCGCCCCGGCACCTACTGCGAACCGCGCATGGCCTCAGTGGGCTCGCAAGATACGACTGGCCCGATGACCCGCGACGAGCTGAAAGATCTTGCTTGTCTGGGCTTCTCGGCCGATTTGGTGATGCAGTCGTTCTGCCATACCGCCGCCTACCCTAAGCTGGTAGACATCAAAACCCACCGCACCCTGCCGTCCTTCATCACTGCACGTGGCGGCATCTCGCTGCGTCCGGGTGATGGCGTTATCCACTCATGGCTGAACCGGTTCCTGTTGCCCGACACCGTCGGCACCGGCGGTGACTCGCACACGCGCTTCCCGATCGGCATTTCCTTCCCCGCTGGTTCCGGCTTAGTCGCCTTTGCCGCCGCTACCGGGGTGATGCCGCTGGACATGCCTGAATCGGTGCTGGTGCGCTTCAAGGGCGAAATGCAGCCGGGCATTACCCTGCGCGATCTGGTCAATGCCATCCCCTACTACGCGATCAAGCAAGGCTTGCTGACCGTGGCCAAGCAGGGCAAGCAGAATGTGTTCTCTGGCCGCATCCTTGAAATCGAGGGAATGCCCAAGCTCAAGGTAGAACAGGCGTTTGAGTTCTCCGACGCCTCGGCTGAGCGCTCTGCCGCCGGCTGTACGGTCAAGCTCGATAAGGAACCGATCATTGAATACCTGAACTCGAACATCACACTAATGAAGTGGATGATCGCTGAAGGTTACGCTGACGCTCGTACTCTTTCACGCCGCATTCAGGCCATGCAAGCTTGGATTGCCAATCCGCAACTGCTTGAATCGGACAAGGATGCTGAATACGCCGCTGTGATCGAAATCGATCTGGCCGAGATTCACGAACCCCTGCTCGCCTGCCCGAATGACCCTGATGACATCAAGCCACTGTCGGAAGTCGCCGGAGACAAGATTGATGAAGTCTTTATCGGCAGCTGCATGACCAACATTGGTCACTTCCGCGCTGCAGGGAAGGTGCTGGACGGAAAAACGGACATCCCGACCCGCCTATGGATCGCCCCGCCTACCAAGATGGACGCCATGATTCTCAACGAGGAAGGCTATTACGCCATCCTTGGAAAATCCGGCGCTCGCATGGAAATGCCAGGCTGCTCGCTGTGCATGGGCAATCAGGCACAGATCAAAAAGGGTAGCACTGCGGTATCGACATCGACCCGCAACTTCCCCAACCGACTGGGTATCGATACCCGTGTCTACCTGAGCTCGGCCGAGCTAGCGGCGGTTTGCGCACTGCTAGGACGGATACCAAGCAAGGAAGAGTACTTAACACAGGTCAATATCGTGAACGAGAAAGCTGGTGATATTTACCGCTACATGAACTTCGACCAGATTGCAGAATTCCGCGAACTGGCCGATACAGTTTCCATATGACCCCCTGATCACAACAGGACTTTTTGATTCACTTTTTTTCATATTTAGCGGTACTTTATCCATAAGTGCCGCTAGAATGTAATTAGAGTTGCAATAAGCGTATCTAATTGACCGACTGGCAAGTCGGTCAATCAAGCGAATCTGAACTCAAGCTTAGCTCCTACATCAGCAGCGTTCGGCTCGCGATAGATGCATAAAAACAAGTGACATGTGGAGAGAGCCCTATGCAAGCAATATTCACCCCAGCCCGTAAGCTACTCGACTCACTGAGCCTCGGCCAAAAGTTCTTATTTCTTGTCGTCCTGCTGGGCTTTCCCTTTACCGCACTTGCGGCGATTGCCTACGTCGATCTGATGGATGTCATCACCCTGCCTGACTGGGTGCGCTACATCTTGTGGGTCTGCATGTTTATTGCCGCGTCGGGTGCATATTTGTTCATTGGCCTGTACTTATCGCTCATGAACAACACAAAGATTCTCGGCAGCGCAATTGCCCGCTTCGCTAAGGGCGACCTTTCAGCGCGTGCCCAACTACAAACCAAGGATGAGTTTGGTGCCACTGCCACCGCCTTCAATGGCATGGCAAAGGCGATCAAGCGCATGATTGCGGATGTGTCCAGCCAGGCTAACGCGGTATCTGACGCCGTCGCCAAACTGTCGGTCCAGACCACACAGATCGCCCGTAGCTCACAACAGCAAAGCGATGCCGCTGCTAGCGTTGCCGCCGCTGTTGAAGAGGTCACGACTAGTATCAATCACGTGTCCAATCAAGCCAGCGATACCGAAACAGTCTCACGCAAGGCCTCCACCCTCTCCGAGGAGGGGGCTGCCGTGGTACGTGAGGCCTCATCTGAAATGACACGCATCGCCGAGTCCTTCAGAACGTCATCCACACAAGTGACCGCCCTTGGCGAGCGTACACAGCAAATCAGCAGCATCGTCCAAGTAATCAAAGACATTGCCGACCAAACCAATCTACTGGCCCTGAATGCCGCCATCGAGGCGGCCCGTGCCGGTGAACAAGGCCGCGGCTTTGCCGTGGTGGCAGACGAAGTACGCAAGCTGGCTGAACGCACCGCCGGCGCCACCAACGAGATCAGCGGCATGATCTCAACCATCCAGAGCAATATGCACGCAGCGGTTGATGGCATGGCTGCGGGTGCCGAACAGGTGATGCAAGGCGTTTCCCTAGCCCAGAAGGCGGGCACCGCACTTGATGACATCAACCATGGCGCCCAAGAAGCTGTACACATGGTTCATGAGATTGCAAATGCAGTCAGCGAACAAAGCACGGCCAGTATCGACATCGCCAACAATGTCGAGCGCATCTCCATCATGACGCAGGAAAACAGCGCCAGCCTCGAACAAATTTCCGCTGAAGCCAACCATCTCGACAAGACTGCGGCTGCGCTCAAGCAAGCAATCAGTGCATTCTCAGGCGGCACGGCCAACGATGCGAAAAGCTTGGTTGAACGCGCAGCCTCCATGGTTGAGTCCAGTGGTCGCCAGACGTCCTTCTCCAAGATTAACGACCCTAATGGCGAATTTGTCATCCGTGACCTTTACATCTTCGTCTATGGCATGGATGGGACGGTCCTTGCCCACGGCGGCAACCCAACCTTGATTGGTAAAAACATGGCATCTGCTACGGATGCCCACGGCAAGCGCTTCATTCAGGAGCGCATAGAGATCGCCCGTAAGGACGGTAGTGGCTGGCAAGACTACATGTTCCTCAATCCGGAAACCAAGGAGGTCGAAAGCAAGACGTCCTATATCCGCCGGGTGGGTGACATGATTATTGGTTGTGGGGTTTATAAGTAAGCCTTCGGCCAACAAAAAAGCCCGCCCTTTGGCGGGCTTTTTTGTTGGCATGCACCGGCAACGTGTCTGACAAAAACCTGACGCACATCTTTAGTGCGTTTAATTAGAAATTTCGCATAGAATCTCAGCCTCACCGACGACAAAGTGTGTAAATAGCCACAAAGACTAGATTTTTCAGTGTCATCCTCCTTGCAAGCACTCGATAGCATAGGCCTCATAGAATGCTGCAGCACAACACAAAAGAGTAGAAACCTTGCACGGAACTTTCAAAAACGGCAAAGGTCTGATCTACGTTCGCTACAACCGTGAGCTAAAATTCACGGATGGTCTGTTTTTTGCTAAATGTGACACATGAACCCAAAATGCACGCGCTTTACCCTCCCGCTAGTCTCAATGCTGATGATCGCTACTGCGACATCAGCATCCGAGCCGCCAAGCTTTACCCGCGAGCAACTGGAAAAACTAGCTCATGTTTCTAGCCGAAACATACAAGCTGCGCGTAACCAGATTGAAGCAGCGACCTCCGCAGTCACTACTTCCCGCGCTTTTCCTAATCCTGAAATCGAATATCAAAAAGGACAAAGTACAGCGCGACAACCAACTGGCGTCCCTGGTGATGTGCGTCTTTATACGATCACCCAGCCGATTGATCTTCCTTGGATCCGTAATGCGCGTATTGGTGCTGCTGAGGCCAGTCTAGAGTCAGTGTCAGCCTTGGGGCGCGGGCTGGAAGCCGACATCATTGCGCGTATTCGCCAGCGCTATTTCGACGTATTGCGCCGGCAGGCTGAACTCAAAGCCGCACTTGAGGACCAGACACAAATGGAAGGCGTACGCGACCGTATCGCCTTACGCGTTGAGACCGGCGAAGCCCCTCGCTTTGAGTTGATCAAAGCAGACGCTGAAATGCTCAATTCGCAAAAAAATGCCTACTCGGCAGAGTTGCGCGTAACACAGGCAAGAGCTTCACTACGCGCATTGATCGGCCCAGCTTTGCCAGAAGATTTTGTCCTTAAAGGGCGCCTGCAAGACCCCCTTGAAATCAGCGATATCGATACGCTGCGGAAAGAGATTGGCGTAACCAACCCCGATCTGTTGCGTGCTCGCGCCGAACAACAGCGCGCGACAAAACAACTAGATTTGGAGCGCGCCAAGCGCCTGCCAACACTATCTATCCGCGCCAGCCGTGACATTGACCCTGAACTGCAGTTATCGCGCATGGGTGTCGTCATGACCATACCCCTATGGGATAGGCGTAGTGGCCCAATCGGTGAGGCACGTGCCAATCTGTCGCGGACCACTAATGAGCTTGCCCATTACGAGTTTTCGCTGGATCGCAGTGTTGAAGTTGCCTATGAGCAATATCAAATCGCCCAAGCTCAGGTCAATGCCTTGGAGTCAGGCATCGTACGGCAGGCAGAAAGTGCAGTGCGCATTGCCGAACATGCCTATCGCTTTGGTGAGCGCGGCATTCTCGAAGTACTTGATGCGCAACGCGTCTTCCGTGCCGCCCGAAACGAACTCATCAATGCGCGCTACGAAGCAGCTTCAATCTGGGCAGAAATTGAGCGTCTTCGCGCCAAACTGCCGACAGAAAAATGACTCTCCATCACACCCAACTTTTAACCACTGACAAGTCTATGACTGCAAACCGGCTGCCACACAAGACCTTCTCACGACTGCTCCCCTTAATGTTGATCGCCGCCTTAGTAAGCGGCTGCAACAAAAAAGACGCGGCCCCTGAGGACGCTGTCAAGCCTGATCCGATGATCGTCAAGGCGGAAGGCCCGCTGCTGGAGCGAATCAAGACAGCCCCGGCTACAACCTCGGCAGTAAGTGACATTCTTCGTGTCGCTGGCCGCATCGATTTTGATGAACAGCGGATTGCCCGGATTGGTTCCAGCGTAAATGGACGTGTGACCGATATCTACGCAACTCTGGGGAAGGATGTTCAGAAAGGTGAAGTACTCGCGCGACTCCACAGCAACGAACTATCGAGTGCTCAACTCGCCTACTTGAAGGCACGCTCGCAAATGGAGCTGCATCGCCGAAATGTGGAACGCGCACAATCACTTTTTGCAACCGACGTGATTAGTAATGCAGAGCTTCAACGCCGCAATAATGAGTTTGATATTGCGAGTGCAGAAACGCGAGCAGCGAGTGATCAGCTACGTGTATTGGGTCTACCGCAAAGCAGTATTGATCATCTCAGCAGCACAGGTGCGATTGACTCAGTAGCGCCGGTGATTTCATCCATCAAGGGCGTTGTGGTTGAGCGGAAGGTTGCTGCTGGTCAAGTGGTACAACCCGCGGATAGCCTATTTGTTGTTGCTGAGCTCTCTCGAGTATGGGCTGTTGCTCAGGTGCCTGAACAACAGGTCAGTCAAGTTAAGGAAGGACAGACTGTACGTATTGAAGTCCCGGCACTGAATAATGAAAAGCTACTGGGCAAACTGATCTTTGTCGGCCAGACAATTAACCCGGAAACGCGTACCGTGCTGGTCCGCACTGAGCTCGACAACACAGCCGGCCGTCTCAAACCGGCAATGCTGGCTTCAATGCTAATCGAGTCTGCACCTATAGATCGACTCGTAGTGCCACTGTCTGCTGTTGTCCGTGAAGATGATACAGATCACGTATTTGTTGCACTCTCCGATAATCAATTTCGCCTCACCCGCGTCAAGCTAGGCCCTGAGTCTAATGGCCATCGGGTGGTCATTGATGGTATCAAGGCGGGCGATCAAATTGTCGTGGATGGTAGTTTCCATCTAAATAACGAACGCAACCGCAAGGAAGCGGAGTAATGATTGAGTCTCTCATTCGTGGAGCGCTTCAACAGCGCTTAATCGTTGTCGTCCTTGCAGTTGCAGGGTTATTTGTTGGCCTGTTCGCAACGCGTAGCCTTTCTGTTGACGCCTTCCCCGATGTCACCAATATTCAGGTGCAGATTGCGACGGAAGCACTAGGTCGCTCACCAGAAGAAATTGAGCGATTCGCCACAGTACCGCTGGAAATCGCCATGACCGGCCTGCCCGGCTTGACGGAAATGCGGTCTCTCAACCGTCCTGGTCTCTCATTAATCACCTTGGTGTTTACTGACAAGACCAATGTGTATTTCGCTCGACAGCTAGTCATGGAGCGCTTGCTTGAGGTTACTCCACGCCTTCCCGTTGGCTTTGTCCCAGTACTTGGTCCCGTTTCAACCGGCCTCGGAGAAGTTTACCAATACACGCTGGAGCGTGATGATGATGGCAAACGAGAACTGACTACTGAAGAGCTAACACAGCGACGTATCGTTCAGGACTGGGTATTGCGTCCGATGCTACGCTCGATTTCCGGTGTTGCTGAAATTAATTCGATGGGGGGTTACGAAAAGCAGTATCAAGTACTCGTCAATCCAGATCGACTTCGTCACTACAAGATTCCCTTGCAGGACGTTTATCAGGCAGTCGCACGAAATAATGCTAATTCTAGCGGTGGCATTTTGCCGCATGTTGCTGAACAATACTTGATCAGGGGCATAGGTCTTGTACAAGACGTCACTGACCTAGAGCAGATCGTGGTTCGTGAAAAGGACGGAACACCTGTTTACCTGCGTGATGTAGCGACCGTCACTCTAGGTAGTGCTGTTCGTGCCGGCGCCATGATGAAGGATGGCCAAACTGAGGCGGTGGGAGCAGTTGTAATGATGCTCGCCGGCGGCAACGCCAAGGAAATTGTAGGTCGCATCAAGAAAAAAGTTGATGAAATCAACAGCAAGGGCATTCTCCCTGGTGGCCTTAAAGTCGTGCCTTTCTATGACCGCTCTGAGCTTGTTGATGCTGCGCTTTGGACGGTCACCAAGGTACTCTTGGAAGGTGTGTTCTTCGTCGTCGTTGTGCTGTTCCTATTTTTGGGTGACGTTCGTTCTTCACTGATTGTTGTCGCAACACTCATATTGACGCCGCTACTCACCTTCTTCTGCATGAACAAGCTGGGTATTTCAGCCAATCTCATGTCACTCGGCGGTCTCGCCATCGCCATTGGCCTGATGGTTGATGGCTCAGTGGTGATGGTTGAAAATGCTTATGCGCAATTAGGTAATCCAGAGAACGCAGGGGAACGACCAAATCGCATCATCTTGCGCGCAGTAACAGAAGTCGCAACACCCGTGATTTTTGGCATCAGCACCATCATTCTTGTTTTCCTCCCGCTCATGACGCTGCAAGGGATGGAAGGCAAGATGTTTGCCCCACTTGCTTACACAATTGCTATTGCACTCGCTATTTCGCTGGTTCTCTCACTCATTTTATCTCCGGTCTTGTCGTCCTACCTTCTGAAACCACCAGCGCATGATGGGGATCACGATACACGCTTGATCCGTGAAATGAAAAAACGCTTTATGCCTTTACTGCACAAAGCAATTTCAAATGAACGGAAGACAGTCAGTATTACCTTGGCAGTGTTTGTGAGTGTTCTCGCGATGATCCCCTTCCTTGGAACTGCCTTCATTCCGGAAATGAAGGAAGGCTCTATCGTTCCAGGCATCACTCGCGTACCCAATATTTCACTTGATGAATCTATCAAGATGGAAATGCAAGCTTCCAAGTTGACGATGGAAGTCCCAGGGGTAAAGTCGGTAGTCGCAACTGTTGGTCGGGGTGAATCGCCAGCAGACCCTCAAGCCATTCATGAGTCGTCTCCAATCGTCAGCCTGAAGCCTCGGAGTGAATGGCCAGATGGCTGGAACCAAGACGATATTTCTGATGCAATCCGACAGAAGCTATCTGCTCTACCCGGGATTCAAATCGCCATGGCGCAGCCTATTTCTGCACGAGTTGCCGAAATGGTCACTGGCGTACGCTCTGACATCGCAGTTAAGGTTTTTGGTGATGACATTGATGAGTTACGGAATGTAGCTGGGCAAATTGCTAAAGTTGCAATGTCACTACAAGGTGCGCAAGACTTGCGTGTTGAGAAGGTATCAGGTCAGCAGTATCTGGAGATCGAAATTGATCGTCAGGCAATTGCGCGGCTCGGGCTTAATGTTGCCGATGTAAATGATGTCATCGAAACCGCAGTGGGCGGAAAAGAGGCGACAAAAATCTTTGAGGGTGAAAGACGCTTCTCGGCTGTTGTTAGACTTCCTGAACAATTCCGGAATAACATCGATGCAATCTCAAACATATTGCTAGAGTCTCGAACTGGGGCTCAGGCACGTTTGGCTGATATTGCAAAGATTCATGTTGCCGATGGACCGGCACAGATCGCTCGTGAGTTGGGCAAACGACGCATCGTTGTTGGTGTAAATGTCAAAAACCGTGATCTAGGCGGCTTCGTTAAAGAGCTTCAAGAAAAAGTCGAAAGCAAAGTGAAGCTACCTGACGGTTATTATCTCGAATGGGGCGGACAGTTCCAAAATATGGAGCGTGCATTAGGACACCTGATGATTATTGTCCCAATCACCATTGGTGCAATTTTCTTCTTGCTCTTCCTGCTGTTCAACTCGGTGCGAATGGCCTCGCTAATTATCATGGTGCTACCGTTTGCCTCAATGGGCGGCATTATTGGATTGTTCGTGAGTGGTGAGTACCTATCGGTGCCCGCCTCCGTAGGCTTCATTGCACTGTGGGGTATTGCCGTACTGAACGGTGTGGTCTTGATCTCCTATATTCGCAAACTGCGTACGGATGGCATGAGTGTGCGAGAAGCTGTCATCGAAGGCGTTACCCAACGATTCCGCCCTGTGATGATGACAGCAACGGTCGCCATGTTGGGTCTGATTCCTTTCTTGTTCTCGGATGGTCCGGGATCGGAAGTGCAACGCCCGCTGGCCATCGTGGTGATCGGTGGTCTGATCACCTCCACCCTGCTAACCCTGGTGGTGCTGCCCACCCTGTATCGCTGGTTCGATGAGAAGGAAGCTGAAGCATGAAAGAGATCAAAGCCATCATTCGCCCCAACAAACTCATCACCCTGCGTGACAAGCTGATGCAGGTGCCGGGCTTTCCCGGCATGACCGTAGCCAAGGTCGACGGCTGTAGCGCACCATCACGTAACTACCTCGGTAACTTGAAGGAAGAGCTGGTCGACTTCACCCCCAAGGTCAAGATTGAGATCGTGGCACCAGATGAAGTGGTCGAACCCATCGTCGACTGCATCACTGCAGTCAGCCAAACCGGGCAGATTGGTGATGGTCTGGTGTGGGTGGCTGACATTGATCGTGCGTGGTTCTTGTTCAAGACGACCCCAGGCTAACCGACGACTTGAGTTTCTATTTCGCCCAATAGCAGACAAAAAAAAAAGCCCACCAGATTGGTGGGCTTTTTTATTCAGGCGGCTGAAAAACCAATCAGCCCTTCTCAAGCAATGAGCGCAGCATCCACGCATTCTTTTCATGGATTTCCATACGCTGCGTAAGCAAATCGGCCGTCGGCTGATCATCAGCCGCATCGGCAATCTTGAAGGCTGCGCGGGCAGTACGCGCCACCGCTTCCTGGCCAGCGATTAGCTGCTTGATCATCTCGGTTGCTGAAGGCGTGCCCTCCTCTTCCTTGATCGACGACAGCTCGACAAACTTCTTGTACGAGCCCGGTGCTGGATAGCCCAGCGAACGAATACGCTCAGCGATAGGGTCGAGGGCGTTCCAGAGCTCGGTGTATTGCCCCATGAACATCACGTGCAACGAGTTAAACATCGGCCCGGTCACATTCCAGTGGAAGTTGTGCGTCTTCAGATAAAGGATGTAGCTGTCAGCCAGCATCTTGGAAAGGCCAGCCACAATTTTCTTGCGGTCCTTGTCGGCAATACCAATATCGATAGCCATGTGTGTTCTCCTTGTGTTGTATGCAGATCAAAACAGCGTCGTGTCTAGCGTCATCATCACGGCAAACCCAATCATGAGACCGATGGTTGCTGCCGTCTGATGACCATTACGGTGGGTCTCAGGAATCACTTCGTGCGACACCACGAATAGCATAGCACCGGCAGCCAGCCCAAGGCCAACCGGATATGCGATTGCCATACCGGATGACAGCCCAACGCCCAACAGAGCGCCAAGCGGCTCCAACAGGCCGGTTGCCGCAGCAATCAGCACGGCCCGGCCATTGCTCAAACCAGCCGTGCGCAATGCCAATGCAACCGCCAGCCCTTCCGGAATATCCTGTAAGGCAATCGCTGTTGTCAAAGGCAAACCGACCTTGAGATCACCCTGTGCAAAGCTCACGCCAATCGCCATGCCTTCTGGCAAGTTATGCAAGGCAATCGCGAGCACAAACAGCCACACCCGGCTGCAGCGCTCATGGCCCGCCCCACACGGCCCGGTTTCCGGATGCTCATGCGGAATGAACTGATCTAACCCCAGCATCAGCGCCACCCCAAGCGCCATCCCCAGCACCACCACGGCTGCGGCACCTCCGCCACTGCCCATCAGTTGTTCGCCGGCCTCAAGGCCGGGCAGGATCAGCGAGAACGCACTCGCGGCCAGCATCATCCCGGCAGCCATGCCGAGCATGCTGTCTTCTAGCTTCTGCGGGATGCTGCGCAACACCAGCGCCGGCAACGCCCCGGCAGCTGTTGTCACAAATCCGGCCAAGCCGCCGAGCATGGCGTAACGCACGACCGCCTCAACTTCACCGCTGAGAATGCGCTGCAGGCTTTGCAGCAGCAATACCACGACCGCAGCGACTGCCAACGCCAATCCGACTGTCGTGATGGGTGCAGCACGCGCCTGCTCACGTGCCGCCAACAGCCAGCTACCGCCGATGAAAGTGCGCACTGCGTCAATCATGCAAAAGCCCCTAAATCAAACATCGCAAACATCGAGCGCCACCGAAAATCACGCTTCCGGTGGCGCTCAAATGTTATGCAATCTGGCGATTACCCGTCAGTGCAGCGCCATCAGACAAGATCAAAGCGATCAAGATTCATCACCTTGGTCCAGGCTGCAACAAAGTCCTTAACGAACTTTTCCTTGCCATCAGCACTCGCATAGACCTCAGCATAGGCACGCAAGACAGAGTTAGAGCCGAAGATCAGGTCGTTGCGAGTCCCGGTGTACTTCACCTGGCCACTCTTGCGATCCTTGCCTTCAAACACCTCAGCGGTCGCATCCGTCGCCTTCCATTCAACGCCCATATCGAGCAGATTGACGAAGAAGTCGTTGGACAGTGTGCCCACCTTGTCGGTGAACACACCATGCTTGCTGCCATCCGCGTTGGTGCTGAGCACACGCAAGCCGCCAATCAGTGCTGTCATTTCAGGCGCAGTCAAAGTCAGCAGCTGTGCCTTGTCAATCAACAGCGCTTCGGTCGGTGCACCGATACGTCCCTTCTTGTAATTACGGAAGCCATCGGCAAGCGGCTCCAGCACAGCAAAGGACTCAACATCAGTCTGTGCTTGCGTGGCATCGACACGACCTGCGGCGAATGGCACATCCACGGGAACGCCAGCAGCCTTGGCGGCTTGCTCAACGCCGACACTGCCCGCCAACACAATCACATCAGCCAGCGACACCTTGCCCGAGGCCTGCTGAATCTCAACGAGCTTCGGCAACACTTGCACTGCGCCAGTGTTCACCGCCCAATCCTTCTGCGGGGCAAGCGCCAGACGTGCGCCATTGGCACCACCGCGCTTATCGCTGCCACGGAAGGTGGACGCCGACGCCCACGCCACGGATACCAGCTGGCTCACGGTCAAACCTGAAGCGGCAATCTTCGCTTTGACATCGGCAATGTCAGCAGCCGTAGGCGCATGCGTTGCGGCGGGCAGCGGGTCTTGCCAAATCAAGTCTTCCTTCGGCACTTCTGGGCCGATGTAACGTGCCTTCGGGCCGAGATCACGGTGCGTCAGCTTGAACCAAGCGCGGGCAAAGGCTTCCGCAAAGGCTTGCGGATCTTCGTAGAAACGCTTGGAGATCTTGCCAAACTCAGGATCGAAACGCAGCGTCAAATCGGTGGTCAGCATCTTCGGCTTGTGGAACTTGCCCGGAATGTGCGCATCCGGAATGTTCTCCGGCGCATCCTTGGCCACCCACTGCTTGGCACCCGCAGGGCTCAGCTCTTGCACCCATTCATACTTGAACAGGTTTTCGAAGAAGTTATTGCTCCAAAGTGCGGGCGTCTTGGTCCAGGTGACTTCAAGGCCGCTGGAGACTGTGTCCTTGCCATGACCGCTGCCATAGTTGCTGATCCAGCCGAGGCCTTGCGCCTCAATCGGTGCAGCTTCAGGCTCCGGCCCCTTGTGATGTTCAGGTGCAGCACCGTGCGTCTTGCCGAAGGTGTGGCCACCGGCAATCAGAGCCACGATTTCTTCATCGTTCATGGCCATGCGGCTGAACGTAGCGCGGATGTCATGCGCTGCAGCAAGGTAATCACCGCTGGCATTCGGGCCTTCCGGGTTCACATAGATCAAGCCCATGTGTGTTGCAGCGAGGTTGTTGTCGAGCTCGCGTTCGCCATGGAAGCGCTTATCGTCAGCCAGCCACTTAGTCTCGGCACCCCAGTTCACATCCTGATCAGGTTCCCACACATCTTCACGGCCACCGGCAAAGCCGAAGGTACGGAAGCCCATGGATTCAAGCGCTACATTGCCTGCAAGGATGAACAGGTCGGCCCACGAAATCTTTTGACCATACTTCTGCTTGATCGGCCACAGCAGACGACGCGACTTGTCGATATTGACGTTGTCCGGCCACGAATTGAGCGGCGCAAAACGTTGCTGCCCGCGTCCGCCACCACCGCGACCATCCAGCGTGCGATAGGTGCCGGCCGAGTGCCAGGCCATACGGATGAATTGCGGACCATAGTGGCCGAAATCGGCCGGCCACCAATCCTGCGAATCGGTCATGAGCTTAACCAAGTCTGCCTTGAGCGCCTTGTAATCAAGCTTCTTAAATTCTTCTGCGTAGTTGAAAGTCCCGCCGAGCGGGTCAGACTTGTTCGAATGCTGGTTCAGCAGATCCACGCGTAACTGATTCGGCCACCAGTCCTTGTTGGTGGTGCCGGTACCGGCCGCGTGGTGGAAAGGGCACTTTTGCTCGCTCATGGTCTTTCTCCTTATGTTTAACAACAGATGGATCAGGGATGAGTTGAGTATAGGGAGACATGCTCGGCAGATAAAATTGCCTTTTCGCATTCGCCACATAGCCAATCGCTATCGAAAATCAGACCAACAAAATAAAACGTAAATCGCCTGCTTGGTACATCCGAAACTGCAAGCCTAAACAGCAGACGTGTCAGGGGTGTGACGGCAACCGTCCTCCGTGTTTCAAATGTTTTCGGACGCTACTGCCCTGCCGCTTCTATATCCAGAAAGATATCGACTGTCTGCTGCGCGCCAATTCGACTGGCAGGAATGGCCACGCCGGCTTTCCAATCCCGAACAGCATCTGCCTTGCCTGCGCCCGTCACAATAAAGAGTAAGGCATGGGTTGCACTTAAACGTTCCGGGCTCAGGCTCACGCGATCGGCGGGCGGCTTGGGGGCATCATGCACAGGCAGCACAGACGGCCATGCAATGGCACGCTCCCATTCCTGCATGGGGAACAGGCTGGCAGTGTGACCATCCTCCCCCAGCCCCAGCAACACCAAATCAAACTGGGGCAGCGGCTTAAGCAATTCAGCATAGTCATGCGCCGCCGCCTCGGCACCCTTTTCGGCGGGAATGACATGAATCTGTGCATAAGGAATCGGCACGTGCGCCAGCCACGACGTCATCACCATGCGGCTATTGCGCTCTGGATGCTCGGGCGGCAGGCAGCGCTCATCACCAAACCAAATGTGCCAGTGCTTCCAATCTGCTGCTTCGCTGCGCAGCGCCTCGTAGATGTGCCGGGGGGTCGTGCCACCGGCCAACACCAGATGAAATGCACCGCGTGCCGCGATGGCATCATCGGCCGCAGCGAGGATGCGTTCGAGCGCGGCATCCTCCAATTCCACAAGACTTGCAAAAACATGCCATCGGGATTGCTGTGCCGCAGCATTTGGCTTTAAAGTAGTCATGTAATTCCTCAGCGGGCGCCGCCCGCAAAATTGATCCGGAGACGAACCATGCGCATGGCAATGATAGGACTGGGCAAGATGGGCGGCAATATGGTTCGCCGTCTTCGTCGCAACGGGATTGAAGTCGTCGGCTTTGATCGCGCCACTGACGTTGTAACAGGTTTAGGCCAAGAAGCCGGCATGCTCGCTGCCAGCTCGGTTGCCGATGCAGTCAAACAGCTGCCGCAACCACGCATCATCTGGGTCATGCTGCCTAGCGGCGACATCACCGAAAACCAGATTCGCGAACTCGCCCCGCAGCTCGCCAAAGGCGACATCATCATTGATGGCGGCAACTCCAATTACAAAGACAGCCAGCGCCGTGGCGCTTGGCTCGCCGAACAAGGCATCGGCTTTATGGATGCAGGCACCTCAGGTGGTGTGTGGGGCTTGGAGAATGGCTACTGCCTGATGGTAGGTGCCACACCCGAAACCGCCAAAGCGGTTGAGCCCATTCTGAAGGCGCTAGCTCCAGCAGCTGATCGTGGCTGGGCGCATGTCGGTCCGGTGGGGGCTGGCCACTACAGCAAGATGATTCACAACGGCATCGAGTACGGCATGATGCAAGCGCTGGCAGAAGGCCTTGATCTGCTCAAGGGCAAGGAAGAATTTAATCTCGATCTGGCGCAGCTCACCGAGTTGTGGCGTCATAGCTCGGTCGTACGTAGCTGGCTCCTCGACCTCACCGCAGAAGGCCTAGCGCAGGATCAAAAGCTGGAGCACATTGAACCCTACGTGCCCGACTCAGGCGAAGGCCGCTGGACCGTGATCGACTCCATCGAACAAGGCATTCCCGCCCCAGTCCTCACCCTTGCCCTGCAAATGCGTTTTGCCAGCCAAGATGAAAAGGGCTATAGCTACCGCCTGCTCTCGCTGATGCGCAATGCCTTTGGCGGCCACAGCATGAAGACCAAGTAGCACTCACACGCTCACACGCACACAGCACCCGCTTCGTCCAACCGTCACCTCGCACAAAGGAAACACTATGGATGTCATCGATCCCTGCACACTCGTCATCTTTGGGGCTGGCGGCAATCTATCGCGGCGCAAGCTGATTCCCGCCCTCTACCAGCTCGAGCTGGCGGGACGCCTGCCCGAGCGCATGGTGATTCTGGCATCGGGTCTGGACAACCTCACCCGCGATCAATGGATCATCAAGGTGCAGGACTTCCTCAAGGAGAAATACCCGCAGGGGGTGGACAAAACCGCACTGGAGCGCTTTATCGCACGCCAGCATTACCACGCCAATGCAATTGGTGACGGCAATGCCTATCCGAACATGAAGTCGCTCATCGAGGATGACAAAACATTCCCACCCAATGTGCTCTTTTACATGGCGGTGCGTCCGGCTGAGTTTCCGTCGATCATCGAAAAGCTTGGCGAGGTCGGCCTGCTGCAACAAAAGAGCGGCTGGCGCCGCGTGGTGATTGAGAAGCCTTTTGGCTACGACCTCATCAGCTCGCAAACGCTGCAGCGTGGCCTGGAACGCTACCTCGACGAAAAGCAGATCTTCCGTATCGACCACTATCTGGGCAAAGGCACCGTGCAGAACGTAATGGTGTTCCGCTTTGCCAACATCCTGCTTGAGCCGCTGTGGAACCGGCATTACATCGACCATGTGCAGATTACGCACTCCGAAACGCTGGGCATCGAAGGTCGTGCCGATTACTACGATGGTGCAGGCGCACTGCGTGACATGATCCAGAGCCACTTGCTACAACTCCTCACACTGGTCGCGATGGAGCCGCCCGTGAGCATGGCCGCCGAGCATCTGCGTGACGAAAAGGTAAAGGTCCTCAAGTCGATTCGCCCAATCACGCAAAATGCCGTGCATGCCCATGCCTTCCGCGGGCAATACGCTAGCGGCACGATCAACGGCCAGCCTGTGCCCGGCTATCTGGAAGAAAAAGGCATCCCGCAGGACAGCACCACCGAGACTTACGCCGCACTCAAGCTCTTTATCGACAATTGGCGCTGGAGCGGCGTGCCCTTTTACGTTCGCACCGGCAAACGCATGGCTGAAGGCGCATCTGCCATCAGCATTCGCTTCAAACATCCACCGCAAAACATCCTGCGTAACATCAAGGGTGAATTCAGCCGCCCCAACTGGCTCATGCTCGGCATCCAACCCAATGAATGCCTGAAGCTTGAACTGCAAGTGAAGGAACCAGGCCTTGATCTGCAAGCGCGAACGCTGAGCTTGGACGCCACCTACCGCAAGGATGGCGATGGCGATTTTGATGCCTACGAAAGCCTGTTGCTGGATGCCATGGAAGGCGACCACTCTCTATTCCTGCGTATCGACGAAGTCGAAAACGCGTGGCGTGTGGTCGACCCCATCCTCAAGGTGTGGGCCATGGAGCGCGAATTCATCAATACCTACCCGGCCGGCAGCTGGGGCCCGCGTGGCACCTATCGTCTGTTCGACCGTGACGACCAGTTCTGGCGTCACTCGCTCGAACTCGACGGCGGCAAACTGGAAGCCTACTGACACGTATGACCACATTCCCGGACGACCTTGGCAAACCCCTCGACGGTTGGCGGCTCAAGCTCTACACCATCATCTTCGAGGCCGATACCAAGGCCGGGCGGCGCTTTGACCAATGCCTGATCATCGCTATTCTGGTCAGCATTGCAGTGGTGATGATCGACAGCGTAGAAGGCGTGCACAGCTCGCTGCGGCTGCCGCTGAACATCCTTGAATGGGGATTCACGCTCTTATTCACGGCGGAATACGTGGCGCGGCTATCCTGCGTGCGCAAGCCCTTGCGCTATGCCTTGAGCTTCTACGGCATCGTCGATTTTCTTGCCATCCTGCCCACCTATCTGGCAATTTTCTTCCCGGAAACCCATGCCCTGATCGATGTCCGCATCCTGCGGCTGCTACGCGTATTCCGCATTCTCAAGCTGTCTGCTTTCATGTGGGAATATCAGGCGCTGGGGCAGGCGCTGCATGCCAGCCGGCGCAAGATCATGGTGTTCCTGTCCGTGGTCATGATGATCGTGGTGATCCTCGGCACGCTGATGTATGTGGTCGAAGGCCCGCAACATGGCTTCACCAGCGTACCAACCAGCATCTACTGGGCGATTACAACGGTTACCACGGTTGGCTTTGGCGACATCACCCCAAAGACCGACTTAGGCAGATTTATCGCGTCCCTGATGATGCTACTAGGCTGGGGCACACTGGCCGTGCCCACTGGGATCGTCACGTCGGAGCTGACTGCCCAACGTTTCACCAACAAACCCACAACCCGCACCTGTCATGAATGCCTCACCGAAGGGCATGCCGCTGATGCCGGGTTCTGCATGCATTGCGGAGCGAAATTGCCGCCCTACTCGACGGGCAAGTAGCGTCGATTAGCAGGGCGGCTCTGCGCTGATTACTGTTTTGCTGGTTACTTTTGCGCTGATTACTTCGCGGCCGGGTCAACCGGCACAGCGTTCCAGATTTTCTCAGCGTACTGCGCAATCGTCCGGTCGCTGGAAAACTTGCCCATATTCGCCACATTGATAATGGCCTTGCGCACCCAGCTCGTCTGATCGCGATACGCGTGATCCACCGCATCCTGCGCCGCCACATACGAGGCATAGTCAGCCAGCAGCAGGTAATGATCGCTGCCCAGCAACATATCGACAATCGGCTGATAACGGTCAGCCTCGTGCGGGGAGAAGTAGCCACCCGCGATCATGTCAATCACCTCGCGCAGCTCGCTATTGCTCTCGTAAAAATCACGCGGGCGATAGCCCTGCGCACGCAGCTGATCCACACCATCCGTGGTCAGGCCGAAGATGAAGATGTTGTCATCACCGACCTCTTCCTTAATCTCGACATTGGCGCCATCCAGCGTGCCGATGGTCAGCGCGCCGTTCAAGGCCAGCTTCATATTGCCGGTGCCTGAGGCCTCGGTGCCTGCGGTGGAAATCTGCTCCGACAAATCCGCAGCGGGAATGATGACCTCAGCCGTCGACACATCGTAGTTCGGCACAAACACCACCTTGAGACGATTACCAATGCGCGGGTCGTTATTCACAATATCCGCCACATCGTTAATCAGGCGGATGATGCGCTTAGCCATCACATAGCCCGGTGCTGCCTTGCCACCAAACAGGATCACACGTGGCACCGTATCAGCGCCATGGCGAATGCGGTTGTAGAGGGTGATCACATGCAACACATTGAGCAGCTGCCGCTTGTATTCGTGGATGCGCTTGATCTGCACATCAAACAGCGCATCGGTGCTGATCTTCAGACCTAAACGTTTCTCTACCAAAGCCGCCAAGCGTTCCTTGTTGGCGCGCTTCACCTTAACGAACTCAGCATGAAACGCCTTGTCATCGGCAAAGGCCTCCAGCTTCTTCAGCTCGGTCAGTTGCTTGGGCCACTCCGGCCCAATCTTGCTGCTGATCAGCGCCGACAAACCACGGTTAGCCTGATTTAGCCAACGGCGCGGTGTAATGCCGTTGGTCATATTGACGATACGGTCCGGGTAGAGCTTGTGGAAGTCAGCAAAGATCGTCTGCTTCATCAGCTCGGTGTGAATTGCGGCAACACCATTCACCTTGTGCGATCCCACCATCGCCAAATGGGCCATACGCACGCGCTTTTCGCCGTCCTCGCCAATGATGGAGACACGACGCAAGAGCTCGTTGTCGCCCGGATACTGGTGCATCACTTCGAGCAGGAACTTGTGGTTGATCTCGTAAATGATCTGCAAATGGCGCGGCAACACGCTCTCGAACAAGCTCACCGGCCAGGTTTCCAGCGCTTCTGGCATCAGTGTATGGTTGGTATAGGCAAACACACGACGCGTAATGCCCCAGGCCTTATCCCACTGCAGATGGTGAATATCCACCAGAATGCGCATCAGCTCGGCCACGGCGATAGACGGGTGCGTATCGTTGAGCTGAATCGCCACCTTGTCGGGCAGAGAATCAAAATTCTTGTGATATTTGTTGTAGCGATACAGGATGTCCTGCAACGACGCACACACAAAGAAATACTGCTGCTTCAGGCGCAGCTCGCGGCCCATGCGCGTGGTGTCGTCGGGATACAGCACCTTGGACAAATTTTCCGACTGGTTCTTGTCCTCCACCGCGCGGATGTAATTGCCCTCGTTGAAATAGCCGAGGTCAAAATCACGTGTCGCCTTGGCTGCCCATAAGCGCATGTTGTTAGCGGTGCGATTGGCATAGCCCGGAATCGGGGTGTCATAGGCCATGGCCATCACATCGTCACTATCCACCCAACTGTGGCGTAGCTCGCCTTGTTCATCGGTGTACTGGAACACTTGGCCGTGAAACTTGACCTGATAAATCACCTCAGGACGCGCAAACTCCCATGGGTTGCCGTAACGCAGCCAATTGTCCGGATGTTCGACTTGCTGGCCCTTATCGATCTCCTGCGAGAACATGCCGTATTCATAGCGAATGCCATAGCCATAGCCGGGGATTTGCAGCGTCGCCATTGAATCAAGGAAGCAGGCAGCCAAGCGGCCCAAGCCACCATTGCCCAAGGCGGCATCTGGCTCAACTTCGCGGATCTTGTCCAGCTCAACGCCTTGTGCAGCAAGCGCATCACGGCACTCTGGCTCAATACCTAGATTGAGCATGCCGTTCATCAGCGTGCGCCCCATCAGGAACTCCATGGACAGGTAATACACGCGCTTGGCATCACTCTCGTAATAGCTGCGCATGGTTTCCATCCAACGCCCGATCAGATGATCGCGGGTGGCATACGCCGTCGCATTGAACCAGTCACGCGGTGTTGCGGTGAGGGCATCCTTGCCGACGGTATAGGTCAGGTGACTACCCAGAGAGGGTCGATATGTCGCCCCCCCAATCTCTTCAGTCACATCGACAGAGCTGGCTTGCGGACGCTTGGACATCAAACTCTCCTGTGAGGAATGACAGTGCCTGCCGATCCATAAAGTGCGACCCACAGGCCAACTAATACGAAGTGCAAGTAGAGCCTAACCACAGGCAGGCTGTCAAGCAGCAGACGACGGCTTATTGAGCTGCCTACTCACCACTACTCGCCACCACTGGCCGGTTTTACCTCGGTATTTTCCGGGGGCGGCGGCAGGTAGTAGCTGAGCGGATGACGCAGAAAATCGACCAACACCAACCCACCCAAGCGTAGTAGCTGGACTGTGCCCAGCCGGCGAGAGCGCATGGCCACATACAAGGCCAATGAAAAGCTCACCAGCAAATTGACCATGGCAATGCCAACCACCCCGGCCACTGTCCAGGCCAACACCATCAGCGGCACGGCAAACTGCTCCAACACCAGCGCGGTGCCCAGGTTGGCACTAGCGAACGCCACATGGCGAATATCCACTGGCAGACCGGTCAACACACTCACACTGCCGATCAATCCCAAGTACATGCCGAAGAACAGATTGCCGAGAATAGCCCCATGGTGCTCGTCGAAATACTCCCCCAGCGCATGCGCCCGCTGCTGCCCGAGCGCAGCACACAACAAAGGATGGGCAGCAACCCGCTCTGCCAGCCGCATATAGCGGGCGCGATTGTCGAAATAGCCGGACACAATGCCGGACAAGAACAAGCCCACCCCTGCCACTGCGGCAAACAGCAGCGCACCACTGGCAAATGGGTGCACCTCCGCCAACATCTTCTCAGCCTTGCCCAGCGGCGCCAGCGCATGATCAAACAGCAGCGGCCATGCCAGCGCAATCAACATCGCCATCGGCAGCGCCAGCGAGACATTGCCGATAATCGCGATGAACTGCGTACGTGCCACATTGCGCGTCACATCGACCATGCGTTGCAAATCGCGCGGGCGGCTATCCTCCAGCGTTGCCGCCAACACGGCAGCCGTCATTGCCGGCTGTTTGGTGGCGACGGTAAAACCCAGCATATGGATCAACACAAAACCCAGCGCATAGTTCAGCCCAAATAAGAACCCTTCGGTCAGCGGCGGCAAATGCAGCAGTGATAGCTGCACCTTAATCAGCGCCATACAGGCAATGATGACGCCGCCCCCTGCGGCTGAGCGCAGCATGGCCAGCCACTCAGCGCGGCTGCCGGCGATGTAGTGCTCGCCATGCCGACTGGCGTGGTCGGTCACATTGCGCGCAAGCAAACTCAGGTTGTCACCGATGAAGGGCCCAATCTGATTACGTGTTTTTTCGCCCACCACCAGCACCTTAAACAGGCGCACACCGGGCAGGCAACGTTCATCCGCCGACAGAAAATCGAGCAGTAGCTCCAACCGCCGGGTGAGCTGCTCCAGCCGCGCCAGCAAATACGTCAGGCGCACGCTGATGCCGCGCGTGGTGGCTCGGCGACGCACCCGCTCCAGCACATCAAAGCATTGATCCAGCAACACCTTGAGCTGATCGAAATCGCGCTCGAAAACCAAGTGCCCATCATTGCGCTCTCGCGCTAGTAGCGGCAGCAGCTCAGCGTTCTGTGCCAGAAACGGCGTCTCATACTCTTCCAGCGCCGGCTCGGCACGCAGTAGCTCGCGATCCAACGCCGTGCCAGCCAGCCGATACGACAACACGCGAATCGCCTCAATCACCGGCAGCAAGGCCTGCATATGCACCGACTCTTCTGGTGGCGGCAATGCAGCAAACAACTCAAGCCACACCGTGTCGGCAACGCCGCTCACCCAGACATGGTCGTCCGCCACATGAAACACCAGCCCTAAGGCATCGCGCAACTGCCCTTCCACCGGCACCGGCGGCAAGAGGCGCGCGCCAATACGCTGCGACAGCTCTAGCCCAAACCCCAGCGCCGAACGCACCCCCGACTCGGCATACAGCGAGGCCTGATGCGCCGTACCCAACAGTTGCCACAGCGCGCCGCTGAGGGCATGCGCCTGATCAGGGTTGTCGTGCAGGCGCTGTGCATAGGCGCGAATGTTGGCCTCAGCCGCCTCAATGTTGTCGGGCGCCGCTGGGCGCAAACCGTCAACACAGTGAATCAGCAGCGTCAGTGCTGCGGCGAAATCAGACTTGCGGGCGGCTGCTTCGCTCATGCAATCAGAGCATTTCCAACGAGCGCTTGCGTGTGGGCGGCGGGAAAGCTGCGTCCAGCTCGGCCAGATCAACCGCCGTCAACACAATGTCAGCACTGGCGCGGTTCTCTTTCACATGCGCCTCCAGCCCGGCCTTAGGGATGGCAATGACATTCGGCAAGCGCATCACCCAAGCCAGCGCAATCTGCACGGATGTGGCGTTGTGGCGCTGCGCAATCTTGGCCAGCGCCGGATGGCGCAGCAAGCGCCCTTGCTCAATCGGGGAATAGGCCATGACAGGCACCTTGCGCTTTTCTAGCCAGGGCAGCAAGTCATATTCAATGCCACGTCGGGTCAGGTTGTAGAGCACTTGGTTAGTCTGCACGCGGTCACCGCCATCTTCGGCCACCCACTCGTCCATGTCATCAACATCGAGATTGCTCACGCCCCAATGGCGAATCTTGCCCTGATCAACCAGCCGCTCCAGCGCCTCAATGCTCTCGTCAAAGCCATAACCACCGCGCCAGTGATACAGATACAAATCCAGATAGTCCGTGCCCAAGCGGCGCAAGCTGGCCTCGCAGGCCGACTGCGTGCCACGGCGGGACGCATTGGACGGCAACACCTTGCTCACTAAATAAACCTCCGAACGGCGCCCGGCGATGGCCTTGCCCACCACCTTTTCCGAGCCGCCGTTGGCATACATCTCCGCCGTATCCACCAGCGTCATACCCAAATCCAGCCCCACTTGCAGCGCGCGAATCTCTGCCGCTTCGTCGCGGGCCGACTCACCCATGTACCACGTCCCCTGCCCCAACGCCGGCACGCTAATGCCACAGGGAAAGCTCACTTTACGAATCTCGCTCATTGCCTTATTCCTTAAAACAAACCGCAGCGATGATAACGCGCCGGGCCGCGCCACAGCCTTCCTATAGCCTATCGAGCGGGCTCACCACGCCACGCCCGCCACGATTAAGCACATGGGTATAAATCATGGTTGTCGACACATCTGAATGCCCCAGCAACTCCTGCACGGTACGAATGTCGTAACCACCCTCTAAAAGATGCGTGGCGAAGGAATGGCGCAGCGTGTGCGGTGACACCGGCTTGTACAAGTTCGCAACCTCGGATGCACGACGAATCGCACGCTGCACACGCTTTTCATCCACATGATGGCGGCGCACTGCACCACTCCTTGGGTCGCGCGACAACTTTGCGGCCGGAAACACATACTGCCAGCCAAAGCTCCGCGCCCCTGCTGGATACTTGATCGCAAGTGCATCCGGCATCCACACCTCGCCACCGCCCACAGCCACATCTGCATCATGCTGGCGCTTGGCAAAGGCCACCTGTGCCCGCAATGGCTCCAACAGCCCCACTGGCAACATCGTCACGCGGTCCTTGTTGCCCTTGCCCTCACGCACAATAATCTCGCGCCGCGCAAAATCTACGTCCTTAACCCGCAAGCGTAGGCACTCCAGCACCCGCATCCCCGTGCCATACATCAGCTGCGCAATCAGCAGCAACAAAACATCGTCAATTACCGCAAACAACTGCTGCACCTCTGCCTGCGTCAGCACCACAGGCAAACGTGCCGGCCGCGTCACCCGCGTCACGTTATTCAGCCAAGGCAACTCAACCTGCAACACCTCTTTGTAAAGAAAGAGGAGCGCCGACAGCGCCTGGCTCTGCGTCGCTGCGCTTACATCGCGCTCCACTGCAAGCGCGGTCAAAAATGCCTCCACCTCCTCCTTGCCCATCTCTAATGGATGGCGCTTGCCATGGAAAAGAATGAAACGTTTGATCCAGCCCGCATACGCGGTTTCAGTTCTTAAGCTATAGTGTTTCAGCCGTAACCGATCACGCACCTGATCCATCAACCGAGGCGCAGAAGCTGAAGTCGATTGTGATGTTGTGTTATCAGACATAATGACACCCACGAAGAAATAAATACCGTTATGAAACATAACAGTAAAATCATTCTGGCGCGACACAAGTCGTCCAATAAAAATGTATTTCCCGTTTTGTCGTCTACTTCACGTTAGGCATAGCCGCTCATGCCCTTAGGTGAAATTGCCGGTGAAGTTCTTGGTGGCGTTGCTCGTTTCATTGGCAGCATCATCGTAGATGTCGTTCTTGAGATCGCAATCAAAGGTCCAGGCTATCTGATATGCCGTCTCGCAAAAAAAGACATCGAGCCTGAAAGTGGTTGGGTAGTTTTTGTCGGTATAGGGTTTTGGCTGCTTGTTGGGGTTGTCGGGTATCACGCATATCAGTATGTGTCCGGCCAAATAGCAATAGACGGTTGCCTTGATAGTGGAGGGAAGTTTGACTACCAGAAAAAAACTTGCGTCACTGGGTGAGCCTAACCCTTCGGTCAAGCGGGACTGCGGAACCGGCGTGGCTTCTCCGGTCAATCGCTTTCGCGCCGCAGCCCCTTACCTCCGACGTTAGGCGCGGACATGGAAACTCCAACGTTACGCTACTCGGAGCTGACTCGTGACGCAGTTGCAGACTTTCACAAACGCTTCGGTGGCTTGCGAGTTGAGCTAACGCCATCGCAAGGGAAACTTCTCTTATTGATGCTTAACCAAAGAGATAGGCTTGAAAAGAATTACCTCACAGACCCTGGGCTTTTTCGTCTTCTATGGGAGCTTATTGTGTTCAGGTTCTACGGCCTCATCTGCCATTTTTCATATCGCCGCCTACAGATTCTCGAGCAGTACGTTCGTGCAGTTGATGCGGCACACGGAAATGAAATGTCTAATGATGGTAGTTACGTATTTCTTCTTCTCCCCATCGCTAAAAGGCAGAGGGTTGAGCCAAGTTACGAGGTGCCAATTCAATGAAAGTTACGCCTAACACTTCGGTCAAGCGGGACTGCGGAACCGGCGTGGTTTCTCCGGTCGATCTCTTTCGCGCCGCAGCCCCTTACCTTCAACGTTGGGCCTCATGAGCGCTCTACGAATTTCAGCCCTACTGGCTATCTCTTGCTTCCTCCTCCTTGGTTGCCAGAGAAGCAACGGCTCGTTTGTCTGTCATTTTGGCGTGCCGGGTGGTGATGCCTATGCGGTCGCAGATATCGTTGCCAAACACATCGAGAAGAACTACTCCTTTGCGAATCGAACGAGTGCCGACAGAACTCACAGCGGCAAGATCTATTACGTTGCCCCTGGGTGCGTGCCGTCGTTCACGTTCTACGAAATCGTCGAACCTAACGACATTCGTGTTGTTGAAGAGTTGGCGAGACAATCACTTCCACTCGCTGGAATCGATAGGGTCTCTCTGGTCTTCTACGAGAAGCAGAATTGGGTAGCGACTTCACTCAATGGTGGTGGTCATCGGGGTCATGAAAATGCCATTAAGCGCGTTACAGTCGAGAAGTAGTCTTATGGTCTGTCTCGTCACACAGCTGAGGCCCAACCCATCATTCCACCGGACCTTGCGCATAAAGCCGCGCAAGGCCGGTGAATTCAAACGTTAGACGGCAGCCCTATGCCTTCGCCTCTTTACTACGCTGAGCTGGAAAGTAAGCGCGCTGACTCTCTACTTATGGAGAATGGAGAGTTGTTGGTCTTGTTACCCTCCCATCACGCAAAAGCACTTGTGTCGTTTATCGAGACTGTCCGGACTGTTCAAAGCCGGGACTTTAAAAAATCGTCGTTTTTAAAGCGCATTTCTTTCTTGCCACAAAGCCTATGGGTTACCGCAACCATTTTGTTTGGTCACTCTCGCCTTTTTGCACTCGACGGTGTTGTCGTATTGAACTCTCGCTCTCAAACATGGGAGCAACAAACCACTGGCGAAGTGTTGTTTATCTTCCAGTCATGACACTTCATCCGTCTAACACTTCGGTCAAGCGGACCTGCCGCAAGCGGCAGTCCGCTTACCTCCAACGTTATGCACTATGACTCAATCGCATATTGATCTCGTCAGGAATTTAATTCCCCTTTGGCACGCTCAAGTGGCTTGGGCAAAAGTGCTATTGGTAAATGCCTTCGCCCTCAAAGAGGCACAAGACATCCTTAGCACCGAGCACAGAGGGCGGCATCAGGTTCCGGGTACAGTCTGGTTCGTGAGGACACATGGTATCGGCGTCGACATCTTCAAAACCCCAGAGGTTGGTGGAGTCGACTTTGATTTCGATAAGCCGAACCCAGACGCGTGGAGACTTAAAATTTTCTTCGAGAAACAGTTAAACGATGGGGTGCTTTCGTACGAACAGTATCGTGAGCTAGTTGAAGACGAAGAGCTATTAGATAAAACCATCCAGGAGGTATTGCGAAGTGCATAACCTTTCGGTCAAGCGGGACTGCGGAACCGGCGTGGCTTCTCCGGTCAATCGCTCTCGCGCCGCAGCCCCTTACCTCCAACGTTAGGCGCTTACCTATGATGCCCTGCGACTACATTTCGCTATCTGGTGCGCGTATTCAGTTCGATCTGGACGCGGTGTTTGATGTTTGCTCCGGATATAGTGGCACTCAAAAAGATTGGACTGCGACCCTGATCTACGTTCCGGCCCAAAAGGCATTCGTTGAGTTACGTAGCTCACCTCAAGACTTTCGGGGTAATTCTCAAGAAGAGTCCGCTGAAGTCGATGCGCAGTACATTGAAAGGACATTTTCAATCACTGTCGATCAACAACTTACTATTCAAAAACACCCAAATGACTGGTTGTTCATTGACGGACGTGAGCGCGCCTAACCCTTCGGTCAAGCGGGACTGCGGAACCGGCGTAGTTTCTCCGGTCAGTCTCCCTCGCGCCGCAGCCCCTTACCTCCAACGTTAAGTGTCACTATGCTCGGCGACGATCTACGTCTTTGGTTTGAGTTGTTCCACGGTATCGTGGTCTACCGCCCCTTACCCGGCGGCGGTCACTCGTCGGATGGTTGGTTGAATTGGTCGGACATTGAAAATCGATTCAAGCGCGAGAATTTAACGTTTGAAGGGAAGAAATACGACCCTCAAAACGCTGAACAACAAAACCAACTTCTGAATGCTCTCGTAAAGTACGCAAGTGCGCAGACAATTGGTGCCACCTTCTTTAGATTATCGAGTGACCTCATTCGGTAGGCGAGTTGGTAATTGGGGCTATGGCACAAAGCCTGGATTTAAGAAGCGAGCATTCTTCTTTATTGGGGCCGCGTTTTTCCGGGCCTATAAATTTCGTTGGATGATTGCTATTGGTGCAATTGGGTGGGGGGTACTAAATGCAATCCGGTTTTACACAACTGCTTTAGATTGGGTGAGCCATTTACCTTTCGCCTCATGGTCTGCCGCGCTTATAGCAGTCATCGTTGCTGTTGTAGTAGTCATTAAATCAAAGTTGGGGTGACTCACGTGACACTTAACCCTTCGGTCAAGCGGACCGCCCAACGGCTGCGCCGTTGGGTTCCCTCCGCGCTGCGCGCTCCGGCCGCCGCTTACCTCCAACGTTAGAGGCCACAATGCCGCACGACATCCAATCTCCTCGGCCCCTCCGCAACGTTGTCATTCTCGCGGTCGGCACCTGGCTTCTTCTCGCGGCCATAGTGCTGATCGGGCTTCTGCTGAGCGAAGAGAGTCGCGTGCCCTTCTACTTCATCCAACTGCTTCTTGCGGTGTTGGGCATAGTCGGCTGCGCCGGCCACTTCTTGTCGTGGCGCTTTTGGAGGTCCATTCTCTTAGCCGCGGGCTCACTATATTTGGCGTTCTACTTCTTGCGCTTCTTTGGGCGGTTCGTGTGGTGGAAGCTTGAGTATTACTCGCTCCCGCTAGCTGTATGGCAAACCCTAGCAACCGAGTGGCACCTCGCTGCGAAGCAATTCAGCGACGGCCGGTGGGTTCTTGGCGTCGCCACGCTGTCGTTTGAATGGTTGCTTCCACTACTTCAGCTCGCAGTCTTGGGTACTCTAATGTGGCCTCTAACACTTCGTTCCAGGGGACGCGCCGACAAGCGGCGCGCCCCTGAACTTTGACGTTGGGCATCATGAAGCGCCTGCTCCCACCCCTTTGGTTGATTGCGTCCGCCGCTTGCATCGCATCTCCTTGCGATTCAGTAGACCAATCGCTATCGCCAGATCGCAAGGCTGTTCTTGCACCTGTTGTAATGAAGCAGGTTGCGCGTCAGATCGACATTCAGTCTGTGGAGGTGCTTGAGTCCTATTACTACAAGGGCTGGTACATCCTCTACGTCGATCCAAAGACATCAGATGAGGCGTTCCTGTTCTACAAGGGTGATCCGGTAAGCCATTCCTATCTTCTAGCGTGGCCCGACGCATTTTCTGAAAACGACCAAAGGTACGTAATGCGAACGCTTTCGAGGGGCAAGACGAAGGGTATTCCTCGGCCATTGGCTGAGTGTTTCGCGTGGCACGTAACGAAGGTGGAAGGTCAGAAGTGATGCCCAACCCTTCATTCGAGCGGACCTTGCGCAAAAAGCCGCGCAAGGCCGCTCAATTCGAACGTTAGGGTTGGACTCCTCCATGCTCGAAGTCTTGTCTGATTTCACAACTTGGGTGGCCGGGCGCACGCTAGGCAAACTACTTTTGCTTGCGGTTGTGGCACTGCCGATAGCGGCTGTTATTGGATACGTTGGTTTATCTAAGCGCCGTCGTAATGATTAGCCCTTTCTTCGATTACCGGCAGTCTTTTTGCGTGGTGGTAGGTTGCTGCCCTAACCCTTCTGTCAAGAGGGACGCTCCGCCGGCAAGCCGGCTCCGCGCCCCTCACCTTCAACGTTAAGTCTCTATGGCAATGGGCTCGTCAGTTCATTTGGCGTCTTCTGAGGCAGAGTACTGGGCTGAGGTCCAACGCCTCAAGGGCTCGTCTGATTTCTTTGACGAACAGGGTGATGCACACGGACACATTGATGGCGACTTGCAAGAAGCGCTCGAAAACGTATTGGTACCTCTAGTTGGGCCATGGGAGGGCTCCGATATCTGGTTCCACAATCAAGACTTCTACGGAGATGGAATTCGGGCGCTTTCCTTTCGTGCTGGCTCCTTCCCATGGTCTGCTGTTACTTCCTTGCAGAAGCTACTATTCGGAGAATCCGCGCGCTTCTGCATATCTGTGGTGCTCTACGAGACGCTTGAGGTAGGGGGACGCTGGATTGGAGCAATGGCAATCCTCCAAGAGCAAGTAATTGTCACAGCCTACGCTCTTGAAATGTTAAGGATGCACGATGGTGTCGAGACTTAACACTTCGGTCAACCGGACGCCCAACAAGCTGCGCGCTGCGGCGCCGTTTACCTCCAACGTTAGCCATCACCCCCCTCAATAATTAGAGTCAGCCATGAAAATCACAGTCGAAACCGAAGTTTCAGCACCACCCAAGCAAGTGTGGGATGCCTGGGTAACCCCAGATCACATAACCAAATGGAACTTTGCAATTGATGAGTGGTGCTGCCCAAGGGCGGAAATTGATTTGAAAATCGGGGGTACATTCAAATACCGCATGGAGGCTAAAGATGGATCATTTGGCTTTGATTTCGAAGGAGTCTTCACCAAGGTTGCGCCACAGCAGTCGTTGCACTTCAAGCTCGGAGACGACAGGCTTGTAACCATCGAGTTCCAGCAGAGCGCGAATGGAACACGGGTAGCAGAAACTTTTGAAGCAGAAGATGAGAATTCAGCTGAGCAACAGAAGCAAGGCTGGCAGAGCATCCTGAACAACGTCAAGAAGCATGTCGAAATTCAGAACGGCTAACCCATCAGTCAAGCGGGACTGCGGAACCGTCGTGGCGGGTTTCCTCAATCGCCTGCGCGCCGCAGCCGTTTACCTTCAACGTTAGGAATTCCATGCTTCGGCTATCGCTTCTTATATTGTCCTTGCTGTTTTCAGCCGCGACATATGCAACCCCAATTCTCCCGACACCTGGAGTAGGAGTTCGGCCCTCTATCGTTGGTAAATGGAAATGGACGCGAGACACTAACAACTGCACAGAAATTTACGACTACCGTGCTGATGGAAAGTTATTTGTCGAAAGTGGGAAAGAGAAAACTGACAACACCTACACAATAGCTTTTTCTCCTGACGCCAATGGCTTCTACAAGGTCACGTCAACCATCACCAAAGATTACGGGGGCAAAGATTGTGCGGACACAACAGATGACAGCACAGGCCAAAGCAGCAGCAACTATGTGCTTTTTCATCCATCTGGAGAAATGCATGTCGTTTGTGGTCACCCAAGTCTAGATGCTTGTTTTGGGCCACTGCGAAAGCTTAAGGACTAATGGCGCCAATTCCTAACCCTTCGGTCAAGCGGGACTGCGGAACCGTCGTGGCGGGTTTCCTCAATCGCCTGCGCGCCGCAGCCGTTTACTTCCAACGTTGGGCATCTGATTTCGTGACCTCCTGCAGAGGTCATCACTTATAGGAGGTGGAATTTATGAAACTAACTGGGGGTTGTCATTGCGGCGCCATTCGGTACGAAGTTGAAGGCGAGCCGCTGACGCATGCGCTATGCCATTGCTCTGACTGTCGGAGGCATTCTGGCGCGCCAATGGTGGGGTGGACGATGTATCCACAGGAGGCCGTCAAGGTCACGAAGGGTGAGCCTAAGACGTACGAGTCATCGCAACATGGCCGACGGCAGTTTTGCCCAGACTGCGGGACAGGGCTTTTCTACTCGAATGCCTCTATGCTCCCCGGTCTGATTGACGTTCAGAGCGCAACGTACGACGAGCCAGATGCCGTACCCGCGCGAATTCATATTCAAGTCGCAGAGCGCATCAGCTGGATGGAGCATGCGCACGAATTGCCGAAGTACGATCGCTATCCAGCTAGTGAGTAGGTGGGATGACGCCCAACCCGGCCGTCGAGCGGTCCCGCGCGAAAAGCCGCGCAGCCCCCTCACTTTCACGTTAGGCCGTGCACGTCACTTTTCCCCTTTCTGAAAGTTCTAAATGAACGTTGAACACCGAATCGCAATCGCTGCGTCCCCCGAAACTGTCTTCCGGATATACGAAGATGTCCAAAACTGGCACACGTGGGACCCGGACACGAAGCAGGCCTTTCTTGAAGGTCCATTTCGTGTCGGCAGCCGCGGCCGGATTACGCCTCCTAAGGGCATGACGGTTCCTATGCTTCTTACTCAAGTTGAGCCCGGAAAGTGCTTCACGGTCGAATCGAAGATTCCCCTGTTTCGCATGCTATTCGAGCACGAGCTCGTTCCTGTGGAAGGAGCGACAGAGGTCATCCACAGGGTTACATTCTCAGGATTCTTGTCCTTTGTTCTAGGTCCTATGCTGTCCAAACAACTGAACTTAGGCCTTCCGGTCACACTGCGCAATCTAAAGGCTCTCGCAGAGGGAGCGGGTGCAGCCTAACCCATCAATCCACCTGACGCTGCGCGATTAAGCCGCGCAGCGCCGGTTAGCTCTACGTTAGAGATCTTATGAAAATTTTGTCGCTTTTTTTTGTGTCATTTCTTCTCTGGGGATGCGCTGCTGCTCTTGTGCCGCAGTCAAACGATCCAAGCACAAAGCTCTCTCAAGCCCAAGAGTTGCTATCTCTTAATCGACCTATTCCGGCGGAGCGATTAATCCGAGAGGCAATCGATGCGTTTTCTCTGGCGAATGACAAAAAGGGATTGGCAAACGCTTATGCGCAATATGGGCTCATGCTGAACTCAACGGCCTACAGGAGCTATGAAAAGTTTTGGCGTGACTCAGGAAAGTACGACCCGACGCCAAAGACAACTATTGACTATCTTGAGAAATCATTAGCCCTGTTTACCGAGGCGTCCGACCCAGAGGGGCAGCGATTTTCAACGTTCCAGCTTGGTAGGCTATATGGAGAAAGTGGCGACAACGTCAAGGCTTGCCGAGCCTATGATTTAAGCAATAGATACCATCAGGATGCGCGCCAAAAATTTCCGACACATAATTTTTATTTGGCGCAAGGCTATTCGACCTGGGAAGAAATGGTCGCTGCACTTAAGAGGCCACTGGGATGTACGTCGTGACCTCTAACCCTTCGGTCAAGCGGGTCCGTCTTCCGGCGTGCCGCCTCCAGCCGCCCCTTACCGCCAACGTTAGTGTTTATGGTCATCTCACGTAAACAGGCTCGCTGGGGAGGTGTCGCTGCTGTGGGTGGGGTGCTTCTCCTGCAGGCATTCAACAGCTTCAGTTGCTATCAGCACGATGTCGCCACCTTCCTGTCGGTGACATTTACCTTGTTAGCGGTCCCACTTCTCCCTGCGCTTATCTCCCTCCCACTTAAAAACCCATTGCGGGCTGTGGGCGCATGCGCTTTGTTCGCGCCATGGCTTGTTCTTGCCTACTACACCGACTGCATTCGCCCTTACTCTGGGGGTGGGGCCTCAATGATCTATGTCGCCGTTTTTCTATGGGGAACAATTACTTCAGTCATTGGCGCTCTTATTGCGCCACTCATTGCTAAAGGGGCTGGAATTGAAGTGTCTTAACGCAAACCTGTCGGTCAAAGGGGGTTGCGGAACCGGCGTGGCTGGCTTCCTCTGCTGCCTGTACGGCGCAACCCCTTACCTCCAACGTTAGGCTGCAATCATGGCCCACACCGTGCTTTAAGACGATGGAGCATAGAGGCTTTTCTACAACCACACTCGATGCCTTGCTAATGACAACACGCTTCCTCAACGCCGGTATTGCCTGCCTGTTCGCCACGCTCTCCTTCGCGGCCATGGCTGAGTGCCGCGTGACCGAAAAGCAGCTGATAGGGGCATGGACGCAGCTGAATGACGAGGGCTTTTTTGAGGAGATGGCTTTTGCAGTGAATGGCAAGCAGCGGCGCTTTGATTCTTGGCTGCATCAACGCCCGGAGATTACGGGTGCTCGCTGGTCGCTCAAGCAGTGCCGTTTAACAATAGACAGCAAGACTGACGCAAGTCTATCGTTTGAGTTCTGGGTTGCCCTCAGCGCTAAAGGGCGGCTGGAACTGAGAGAGTCGCCTGATGCCGCTGCCACACGCTATAAGCGCGTGCCTTAGCGATCAGTCGCGCCAGATGAGGCTGGCCATGCGGCCAGTTGTGCCATCGCGGCGGTATGAATAGAAGCGTTGTGGATCACTGACGGTACAGAATTCACCGCCGTAGATCTGCGTGATACCCGCAGCCTGCAGACGCTGCCGGGCGAGCTGGTAGATGTCTGCGAGCCACTTATCCCCATCCTTACCCTTGGGTGCGAAAGCACTGGCTGCCGCAGGGTCGTGGGCCACAAAGGCTGCCCTCACCTCACTGCCCACCTCAAATGTTTGTGGGCCAATGGCTGGCCCCAGCCAGGCCAGCACATCAGCCGAGGGCACATGCATCTGACGCACGGTATTTTCCAGAACGCCCGCCAGCAAGCCGCGCCAGCCTGCATGGGCTGCGCCGACAGCTTTGCCATCACGACTGCAAAACAAGACGGGCAGACAATCTGCAGTCAATACAGCACAGACGTGCCCGGCACTGAAGCTAACGCTGGCATCTGCCGAGCACCCAGCGAGTGCCGTTTCTGCGACAACGCAATCAACGCCGTGTGTCTGGTTGAGCCACAGCGGGTCTGAGGGCAGATGTGAACGTAACCACGCGCGATTCAGCGCGACATGCGCGGGGTCGTCGCCAACATGGCTACCCAGATTTAGCCCTTGCCAAGGCCCCACGCTGGCCCCGCCCGCACGCGTTGTCACCCGCGCGTGAACGCCTGCGGGTGCAGGCCAATCGGGCAGGATAAAGGGATTGCTCATGGACGCTCGCGCAGGTCTTGCAGCAAGCTGGAGAAATCCTCTGGCAACGGGGTTTCCCACGCCATTTCAAGCCCGGTGACCGGATGCTCCAGCGCCAAACGCCAGGCATGTAAGGCTTGGCGTGGAAAAGCATCGAGACGGGCATCGCCGCTGACCTTGCGGCCATAGACCTGATCGCCCACCAGCGGGTGAGTAATGTTCGCCATGTGCACCCGTATCTGATGAGTGCGCCCCGTCTCAAGCCGGCACTCAAGCAAGGTGCAACGGGTAAAGCGTTCAATGATGATGTAGTGGGTTCGCGCCTCACGACCGCCCCCCATCACAGCCATGCGGGTGCGGTCGCGCGCATGCCGACCGATTGGCGCATCCACCAGACCGTCCTGAAGAACCTGCCCCAAAGCCAGCGCCTGATAGTGGCGACGGACGGTCCGCGCTTGCAGCTGCCGCACCAGCGCAGTCTGTGCAGTGAGCGTCTTGGCGACGACGAGCAAGCCACTGGTATCTTTGTCGAGCCGATGCACAATGCCCGCGCGCGGCACTTCGGCCAGTTGCGGGGCGTGATGCAACAGCCCATTCATCAGCGTTCCGGACCAGTTGCCGCTGCCCGGGTGCACCACCAAACCGACTGGCTTGTTGATGACAATGAGGGTGTCATCCTCGAACACAATATTGAGCGGGATGTTTTCGGCCTGGGCCGCTATATCCTGCGGCGCCAGCACGGTTTCCATGCTGACCTGTTCGCCGCCCCATACCTTGTGCTTGGCATCGCGGGACTCGCCATCCAGCAGGATATGCCCCTCTTTCAACCAGCCTTGTAGGCGGCTGCGCGAGTGGTCGGGGAACATCTTGGCCAATGCTGCGTCCAGCCGCAAACCGCTATATTCGGCGGGCACGGCCACGAGCATTACATCTTCAGACTCATCGGCAAGGTCAGGGGCATGGGTGGCTGGGCTATAATCGCCAGCGTCCCTTACGACGCCGTTTGTGGCGTCAACTTTCGAGGCATCATTCATCATGCGTAGTTTAGCGGTTTCTCTGGTTATCGCCCTGTCTTTGCTCCTGTCCGGTTGCAGTCTGCTGCCCGATCAGGCTGATGAGACCTCAGGCTGGTCTGCCAACAAGCTGTATGCCGAGGCCAAGGATGCGATGTCGGATGGCGCCTTTGACAAGGCCATCAAGTACTTCGAAAAGCTGGAGTCACGCTACCCCTATGGCCGCTACGCGCAACAGGCGCAGATCGAGGCCGCCTATGCCTACTACAAGCAAGGCGAAGTCGAATCCGCCATTGCGGCGTGCGACCGCTTTATTCGCCTGCACCCCAACCACCCGAATGTTGATTACGTGTACTACCTAAAGGGGCTGGTGAACTTCAACGAAGACCTTGGCATGCTGGGCCACATCAGCAATCAGGATTTGACCGAACGTGACCCGAAAGCGGCCAAAGAATCGTTTGACGCCTTCCGTGACATGGTCACCCGCTTTCCCGACAGCAAGTACACACCGGACGCCACGGCGCGTATGAAGTACCTGATCAATGCCTTGGCTTCGCACCAAGTGCACGTTGCCAACTACTACATGAAGCGCGGCGCTTATGTGGCAGCAGTGAACCGTGCCCAGAACTCTATCAAGACGTATCCGGATGCGCCCGCCAATGAAGCGGCGCTGCTCATCATGGTGAAGGCCTATGACGCCATGAACATGAAAGATCTGCGCGATGATGCCGAGCGCGTGATGCGTAAGAACTTCCCGGATAGCGAGTACTACAAGAAGGGCTTTGGCCGCACAGTGCCATGGTGGCAGCTCTGGTAAGACCTCCGCCACAAATAGCCAGACAAGAAAAAGGGAGCTTCGGCTCCCTTTTTTATTACCCGCAATTCGGCACTGCTGTGATCGATGACGGCTAGATCGAGTAGTTGTGCTCTCCGCCTTCGCGACTGGCGGCAGCAACCGCAGCGGGTGTTAGCTGTGGCGACAACAGCTCCAGAAACGCTGAGGTAAAGCGGCGTGGCAATACACCCCGTCGCAGGGCAACGCGCGTGACCTGCACCCCGAAGAGATGTCCGGCATCAAGCGCTACCAGCCCACGGTCACGTTCGGCGTCAAAGGCCAAGCCGGCCAGAATGCCAACACCAAGCCCCATGCCAACATAGGTCTTGATCACATCGGAATCCACCGCAGTCAAAATCAGGTTGGGCGTGAGTTGCGCGCGGGCAAAGACTTCGTCAACCTTGGTCCGCCCGGAGAATGCGGGGTCATAAGTGACGATGGGATATTTCACCAAGGCCTGTAACGACAGACTGGGCTCCGCAAGTAAGGGGTGTCCTTCGGGAACAATAATCTTGTGTGTCCAGCTATAGGCAGGCAGTGACACCAGCGAGGCAGAAGCAGTGAGCGATTCAGTCGCCAGACCCAGCTCAGCCTCACCACGCTGCAACAGCTCGGCAACCTGTAGCGGGTTACCTGCACGGATGGCCAGACGCACGCGGGGGAATTGGCGGGTAAACTCAGCCACGATGCGCGGCAGGACATAGCGTGCCTGCGTATGCGTGGTTGCAACGGTCAGCGTGCCAGCGGCTTCGTCACTGAACTCGGCGCTGACGCGGCGCAGATTTTCTGCCTCCAGCAAAACACGCCGCGCGCGTTCTGCCACGGCCAGCCCGGCTGGTGTCAGACCGGTGAAGCGCTTGCCAACACGCTCGAAAATTGTCACCCCCAGCTCCTCCTCCAGCAAACGAATCTGCTTGCTGACACCCGGTTGGGAGGTGAACAAACGCTCCGAGGCGGTTGTGACGTTGAGGTTGTTGTCCACCACCTCAACGAGAAAGCGCAGTTGCTGGAGCTTCACCGCGACACCGTTCTACCGGCTCAGGCCAGACGCTGACGCCGCGTCTCGAACAGGCACACGCCCGCAGCGACCGACGCATTGAGGCTTTCCACGCTGCCAGCCATGGGGATATTGACCAGCTCATCGCAGGTTTCGCGTGTGAGGCGGCGCATGCCGTCACCTTCTGCGCCCATCACCCACGCAATCGGGCGCTTCTGTTCAACCGCGTAGAGGCTCTTTTCAGCTTCGCCAGCGGTGCCGACGACCCAGATATCGCGATCTTTGAGATCGCGCAGGGTACGTGCGAGGTTAGTCACCGTGATGTACGGCACGGTATCCGCGGCACCACTGGCCACCTTGATCACCGTGGCGTTAAGACCGCAGGCGCGGTCCTTCGGCGCGATGACGGCATGCACACCGGCAGCATCGGCGACGCGCAGACACGCGCCGAGATTATGCGGATCGGTGATGCCATCGAGCACCAGCAACAAGGGCGGCTCATTCAATACATCCAGTACATCCTCAATCCCATGGGCGAGAACAACGACCTTGACCTTGGCAACCACGCCTTGATGCCGCGTGCCACCACCCATGCCATCCAGCCGTGCTGCATCCACCGGCAGAACACGCACCTTGTGCAGTTCAGCCACCTTGAGCAGATCACGCAGACGGGCATCTTGGCGCTGGGCCGAGACATACAGTTCGATCACACTATCCGGGTTTTGACGCAGACGTGTGGTAACGGCATGAAAGCCGTGGATCATTCGTGTTTCAGACAAACCAATCTCCCGCGCTTTGCGCGCTTGTTAACGCCGCTTCTTGCGGCTTGTCGAAGGTGCTGCTGTACCGCCACGCCGCGCACCAGTGCCCTGCTTCACCGGTGCAATGCCACCGGGCATGGCGCTGACCACATCCTTGCTTTTGCGCCCGCCAGAAGCTGCCTTCTTGGCGGGGGTTCTGGCCGGCTTGCTTGCTGTGCGCTTGGCAGGTGGCTTGTCAGCGTACTTCTCGTTACGTTTTTGCTCAGTGCGCTTTTCTGCCTGCGGCTTTGCAGTGCCAATGATCTTGTCGACCGCATTCGGGGCCAGACGAAAATCAATCTTGTTGGTTGCCAAATCAACGCGCACCAACTGCACGCTGATGCGATCGGACAGGCGATAACGCTTGCCGCTGCGCTCGCCCACCATGGCGTGTTGCTTGTCATCGAAGTGGAAGTAATCAGCACCCAGCTCGGACACATGCACCAGCCCCTCGATGAACACATCATCAAGGGCGACGAAGATACCAAATTGCACCACCGATGCAATGCTTCCGGTGAAAATTTCGCCGATGCGATCCTGCATGTAGAAGCACTTGAGCCAAGCTTCGACATCACGGGTGGCCTCATCGGCACGGCGCTCAGTCATGGAGCAATGCAGGCCAATCGCCTCCCAATCACCTTGGTCGTGATTGGGCTCGTACTTCTTCTTCGCCAGCACCGCCTTGATTGAACGATGCACAAGCAGATCCGGATAGCGGCGGATCGGCGAAGTGAAGTGCGTGTAGTGATCGTAGGCAAGGCCAAAGTGGCCGACGTTGTCCGGGCTGTAGATGGCCTGGCGCAACGAACGCAACATCACGGTTTGCAACAGCTGAGTATCTGGACGGCCCTTGATGCGCTCAATCAGCGCGGCATAGTCCTTGGCCTTGGGCTCTTCACCACCGCCGAGTTGCATACCAAACGTGCCCAAGAAATCACGCAGCTTGGTGAGCCGCTCTGGCGAGGGTCCTTGGTGAATACGGTACAGGCACGGCTGCTCATTCTCAGCGAGGAAAGCCGAAGCACAGACGTTGGCGGCGAGCATGCACTCTTCAATGATCTTGTGCGCTTCATTACGCTCATCCGGCACGATGCGATCGATCTTGCCGTTGTCGTTGAAGATCATCCGGGTTTCGGTGCTTTCGAAATCAATCGCACCGCGCTTCTTGCGCTCCGCCACCAGTAAGCGATACAGCTCGTCCAACATTTCCAACTGCGGCAACAACTTGCCAATCTTGCGGCGCGCCGGGATTTCCTTTTCGTGAATCGCTGCCGCCACCTCGTTATACGTCAGGCGAGCATGCGAGAACATCACCGCCGAATAGAAGCGATAACGCTTCACCTCGCCCGTCGGGCTGATGTCCATGTCGCATACCATGCAGAGGCGCTCGACCTGTGGGTTCAGCGAACACAGGCCGTTGGAGATTTTCTCCGGCAGCATGGGGATCACACGGCGTGGGAAGTACACCGAGTTGCCGCGTTCATACGCATCGAGATCCAGATCACCACGTTCTTTGACGTAATGGCTGACATCCGCAATCGCCACAATGAGGCGATAGCCCTTGCCTTGACGCTCGCAATACACTGCATCATCAAAGTCGCGCGCAGTCTCGCCATCGATGGTCACAAGCGGCAAGTGGGTAATATCTTCGCGGCCCTTCTTGTCGACTGGGCGGACGATATCCGGCAGCTTTTTGGCTTCGGCCTCAGCCTCTTTCGAGAACTCGTAGGGCAGCTCATGCTTGCGCAAGGCAATCTCGATTTCCATGCCTGGATCGGCATAGTTGCCCACAATTTCAGTCACACGGCCGATGGCCTGCGCATTGCGTGAGGGTTGCTCGATGATGTCGACCATCACCACTTGACCCGCCACGGGTTGTGCAGGCGCCTTGGCGCCCTTGCGAGCGGTCTTCTCGGGCGGCGTCAGCAGAATGCGCTGACTGATGCGTTTGTTTTCGGGCTCAACAAACCAGACGCCATGTTCATTGTGGACGCGCCCAACCAGCTTGCTATTGGCACGTTCCAACACCTCAACGATCTTGCCTTCCGGCCGACCACGGTGATCTGTACCGGCAACCCGCGCAATCGCGCGATCACCATGCATGACCTTTTCCATTTCGCGCGGCGTCAGGAACAGATCAGCGCTACCGTCATCCGGCACGAGGAAACCAAAGCCATCGATATGACCTTGAACCTTGCCCGTAACCAGATTGGCCTTATCAGGCAGCAACCAGTTGCCGCCACGGTTCTGCATCAATTGACCATCGCGGGCCATCGCACCAAGGCGACGCATGAAAAATTCTTCTTCTTCGGAACGAATATCCAGCAGCGTGTACAGCCGCTCAGGGCTCAGCGGGACACCTTGCTCGGTAATGACTTGCAGGATGTATTCACGGCTGGGCAAGGGGTTTTCGTAGGTTTCCAGCTCACGTGCGAGCATCGGATCCGCCTGGCGGATTTTGCTTATTTTTAGTGTTTTTTTGCTAGGTGGCTTTGACAATTCGGATTCTTCCTTTATAATTCGCGCCTCTTCTCGGTGCCGCCCAGGTGGCGGAATTGGTAGACGCACTAGGTTCAGGTCCTAGCGGTGGCAACACTGTGGAGGTTCGAGTCCTCTCCTGGGCACCAAGCAAGAGCAACAGACCGCATGATAGCCAGTTTGCGCTACATGCGGTTTTTTGTTTCCGCACTCCCAAGACTTGCCTTTCCTTAAAGTGCTCACACCTCGATCAGAAACGTGATCATGTGGCATTTGTCTCCGTCTCAGGACACTGCGTACCCACTGTACGGCTGCTCTGCGCTACAGTAATGTCACTCAGCATGGACTAAACAAATCCAATGGCGCATTTCGATGTTTTCAATGGTGACGCAGACGGCATTTGCGCCTTGCATCAGCTGCGCCTTGCCGAGCCTTGCCCCGATGCAAATCTGATTACGGGTTTCAAGCGCGATACCCGCCTGCTTGATCAAATCACACCCAGTGCGGAGGACAGCATCAGCGTCCTCGACATCTCACTCGACACCAACCGCGCTTCGCTGGAGCGAATTCTTGCCAGTGGTGCCAAGGTCCTTTATTTCGATCATCACTTTGCCGGTGAGAAGCCCTTCGCTCATCCAAGCCTTGTAGCACATATCGATACCGCCTCCGATATCTGTACAAGCCTCATTGTCGACCGCTGGCTACATGGGCAGTTTCGCCTCTGGGCCGTAACCGGTGCGTTTGGCGATAACCTCCATCGCAGCGCGCATATCGCTGCTGACAAACTAGGTTTGGATGCAGAGATCCGTCAATCGCTGCAAACACTCGGCGAATGCTTGAATTACAACGGCTATGGCGAAAGCCTTAATGACTTATGGTTTCACCCCGCCGAGCTGTATGAAGCTATCCGACCCTATTTAATCCCGCAGGACTTCATCCAAGAAGCGCCCGCCTTCCGCAAGCTGTATGACGGCTATAAGTCAGACCTAAAGTTAGCCAGCGAGTTACATGCCGTACTCGACACGCCCCATGCAGCTGCCTTTGAATTACCAGATGCACCCTGGGCGCGCCGTATCAGCGGGATTTTGGCAAATCAGCTAGCACACGCAAACCCAGACCGCGCCCATGCAGTGCTGACCCCTACGACTCACAACACCTACACCGTAAGCATTCGTTCGCCACTGAATCGACCACAGGGCGCCGACAGTCTATGTCGTCAATTTCCCAATGGTGGGGGGCGCGCCGCTGCGGCTGGCATCAATAGCTTGGCAGTCACGGCAGTTGCTGACTTGCTCGACAAGCTAAACCTTCACTTCAGACCCAGCTAATCGCTGTTAATTACTACCCAACAAAAAGCCCCGCAGTGCGGGGCTTTTTGTTGGGAATCACTGAGGGTGTTATCAGGCAAACGGGTGACGCAGCACGATGGTTTCTTCACGATCAGGACCGGTCGAAATCATATCCACGGGCACACCGCAAATTTCCTCGATGCGCTTGAGGTAGGCACGTGCATTCGCCGGGAGACCTTCCAGCGTCTTTACGCCAAAGGTGTTTTCCTTCCAGCCGGGCAGCGTCTCATACACAGGCACACAGCAGGCCAGCTCTTCTGCACCAACTGGCAGGATGTCGGTCAGTTCGCTGTTGCCATCAAGCTTGTAGCCGATGCAGATATTCAACGCTTCAACACCATCCAGCACATCCATCTTGGTGATGCACAGACCGGAAACGCCGTTGATCTGAATCGAACGCTTCATTGCAGCGGCATCAAACCAGCCGCAACGACGGGCACGACCGGTGGTAGCGCCAAACTCATGGCCCTTGTCGGCGAGATGCTTGCCGACGGGATCCAGCTTGTCGACGGCATCATAGAGCTCGGTCGGGAAAGGACCGCTACCAACACGCGTGGTGTAAGCCTTGGTAATACCGAGCACATAGTGCAGCATGCCTGGACCAACGCCCGCACCCGCAGCAGCAGCACCTGCTACGCAGTTCGACGAAGTGACAAAGGGATATGTCCCATGGTCGATGTCCAGCAGCGCGCCTTGGGCACCTTCAAACAATAGGTTGGCACCCGCCTTGTTGGCTTCATACAGTGCACGCGGGACATCTGCGACCATCTTTTCCAGCACCGGCACATAGGCCAGCGTCTCATCCAGGACCTTCTGGAAATCGACAGCTGGCGCGTTGTGGTACTTGGTCAGAACGAAGTTGTAATACTCGAGCAGCTCAGCCAGCTTGTCGGCAAAGCGCTTAGGCCGAAGCAGATCTTGCAGACGAATGGCGCGACGTGCCACCTTGTCTTCGTAAGCAGGGCCGATACCGCGGCCGGTCGTGCCGATTTTGTTTTCGCCACGCGCAATCTCGCGCGCGACATCCAGTGCCTGGTGATACGGCAGGATCAGTGGACAAGCCTCGGAAATCTTGATGCGCGCTGCGGCATCAATCCCAGCCTCATTGAGCTGCTTGATTTCCTTGATGAGGGCTTCAGGCGACACAACCACGCCGTTACCGATATAGCAAACAACGCCGTCGCGCAGAATGCCCGAAGGCACAAGGTGCAGGACGGTTTTCTTGCCATTAATGACCAGCGTATGGCCGGCATTGTGGCCGCCTTGGAAGCGTACAACGCCTTGCGAGTGATCGGTCAGCCAGTCGACGATCTTGCCCTTGCCTTCGTCGCCCCACTGGGTTCCCACCACCACCACATTTTTGGCGTTCTGGTTGTTTGCCATTGTCTTTTCCCTAAATGCTTTTTTTAGTTTAGTGCTTCAATAATCCATTGCGTCCCGCGCTTAACAAGCTGACGGTCACAGCCAGTCTCACGCCAGTCGGCATCGTGCCCAGGCAGCGCTATGGCAACAACTTCGCCGGCAGCACGTAGTCGTGCAACTTCCGACTGCAGCGTCGCGTCATCGCTCCAAGGCGCCAGTATTTTCTTCGCAGCAACGGCATTTCCCGACAAGCGCACGACTTCGCGCAGATCCATCGAAAAGCCAGTGGCGGGACGGGCCCGGCCAAAGGCCTTGCCCATATTGTCATAACGGCCACCCAAGGCAATGGCGTTGGGATGGCGCGCGCAATAGGCAGCGAACACAACGCCACTGTGATAGTGATAACCACGCAGGTCAGCCAGATCAAAGCTGATCGGCAAACCGGCTAATGCATCGGCCAGCTGACGCAGATCTGCTACGGCAGCGGCAACTTCATCGTCGTCGATCAATGCCTGAATGCGATCCAGCACATCCTTACCGCCGTAACACTCTGGTAGCGCGCGCAGTGCGGTACGCACCGGCTCGGCGATGGACTCAGTCAAAGCGGCCAGTGTCGGCACATCCTTGGCTTGCAACGCGGTAAAGAGTTCTTCCACCTGATCATCGTCGAGATCAGCGCGATTCACCAGCGCACGGAAGATACCCACATGGCCTAGGTCAATGCGTGCTGCGGATAAGTTTGCCAGTGCGAGCGTATCTGACAGCAGACGGATGATTTCAATATCGGCCTCAATGCCAGCATGACCGTAGACTTCTGCGCCAATTTGCAGCGGTTCGCGCGTTGCAGTCAGGCTGTCAGAGCGCGTATGCAGCACATTGGCGCAATAACAAAGACGCGTGACACCGCTCTGATTAAGCAAATGCGCATCAATGCGCGCGACTTGAGGCGTGATGTCTGCACGAATGCCGAGGGTGCGACCAGAAATTTGATCAACCAACTTAAAGGTGCGCAGGTCAAGATCATGTGCGCCATCGGTCAGAAGTGATTCAACGTACTCGAGCAAAGGCGGGGTAACCAGCTCATAGGCGTGGCCACGAAAGCCATCGAGAATGCGCCGGCGCAATGCCTCGATACGCGCAGCCTCGGGCGGCAGAATGTCTTCAATCGCTTCAGGCAACAACCAGCGGCGCATGCAAATTCACTTGAAAAAAATAATGATGAGGAGGCCAACCAGCATTGAGGTCAGCCCCATAAAACGCAGCTGACCATCGGCCAACTCGGTGATACGGCGGAAAGTCTCGCGCCAGACGCTCGGCGCCAGAAAGGGCAACAGCCCTTCCAGCACCAGCATCAGGCCGAGCGCAATCAGCACCGTGTTCAGCATAATTACTTGCCGCTACGACCGGGGTTCTTCAGATACTTGAAGAAGTCGGAATTCGGCTCCAGTACGAGCACATCGTTCTTGCTCTTGAAGCTGCCGCGGTAGGCTTCCAGGCTGCGGTAGAAAGCGTAGAACTCTGGGTTTTGACCAAACGCTTGCGCATAAATAGACGCAGCCTTTGCATCGCCCTCACCCTTGATCTTCTGTGCATCACGGTAGGCTTCGGCAATCACGATTTCGCGCTGACGATCTGCATCAGCCTTGATCTTTTCGGCTTCTGCAGCGCCTTGAGAGCGCAGCTCATTAGCGACACGCTTACGCTCGGTATCCATACGGCCATAGACAGACTCGGATACACCCGGCGGCAACTCGATGCGCTTGATACGGACATCTACAATCTGGATACCCATGCCGCGCACATCGGCATCGGTCTTCTTGAGTACGTCGGCCATGATTTTGTCACGCTCGCCCGACACCACATCATGCACGCTACGCTTACCAAACTCTTCGCGCAGGCTGGAATTGATGATAGGCGACAAACGCGTCGCAGCCACGGCTTCATCACCACCCGACAAGCTCACATAAAACTGGCGAACATCATGGATACGCCATTTGACATAGGCATCCACAAGTACCGGCTTCTTTTCAGCGGTAATAAAACGTTCAGGTTCGGCAGAGTCCAACGTCAGGATGCGCTTGTCATAGAAACGAACGTTCTGCACAAGCGGCCACTTCATAGCCAGCCCTGGCTCGGACAGCACAGAGCGAATTTCACCCAGTTGGAAAATGATGGCGTATTGACGCTGATCTACCGTAAAGACCGATGACGACAGCAGCAGTGCCAGTGCGATGGCGATTGACAGGAAGAAAGATGTAGTACGTTGCATTATCGTGCTCCCCGATCACGGCTGAGTGAGTCGCGACGACGCGAATCGCTAGAACCCCCATCGACCAGTGGTGCTTTCTCAAGCTGTGGCGGCACAGCATTTGAATCGTAGATTGAAGGCAAACCACCCTGCGACGGGCGCGCTGCAGCTGGATCAGCTGCAGGGGTCGCCGGCGTTGCAGCCACAGAAGCCGCCATGAGCTTGTCCAAAGGCAGGTACAAGAGATTACCCTGGCCCTTGGCATCCACCATGACCTTACTGGTGTTGGTGTAGACCTGCTGCATGGTTTCAAGATACAAACGCGTCCGCATGACTTCAGGCGCCTTGTTGTACTCAACCAGAATCTGCTTGAAGCGGCTAGCATCACCCTCGGCGGTGGCAATCATGCGTTGCTTGTAACCCTCGGCTTCTTCAAACAGTCGCGACGCCGTACCCTTGGCACGTGGAATCACGTCATTGGCGTAAGCCTCGCCTTCATTTTTTGAACGCTGGCGATCCTGACCCGCCTTGACGGCATCTTCAAACGCTGCCTGCACCTGTTCTGGTGGCTGCGCGTTCTGCATGGTCACGCTGCTGACCTGAATGCCGGTCTTGTATCGATCCAGAATTTCCTGCATCAGCTTTTGTGTGTTCGAGGCAATCTGGTCGCGCCCTTCGTAGAGCACAAAGTCCATCTTGCTCTTACCGACCACTTCGCGAATCGCGGTTTCGGCGGCCTGCATCACGGTCTCATCAGGCTGACGATTAGTGAACAAATAAGCTTGCGGATCTTTCAGTAAGTACTGGACGGCGAACTGGATGTTGACGATATTTTCATCGTCAGTCAGCATCTGCGCCTCGCGCAGTACCTTGTTTTTTTCCGAACCACGATAGCCAATTTCCAGACGACGCACACCGGAAAGATTGACCACTTCATGGCTTTCAATCGGCCACGGCATGCGCCAACGCAGGCCTGGACTGGTAGTTTCGCTGTAGCGCCCAAACTGCAGCACAACGCCGCGTTCGCTCGCATCCACAATATAAAAGCCACTGGCAAGCCAAACTGCCGCAAGCAGTGCAGCGATTACGCCCACACCGCCACCAAACTGCCGTGGCGTAATGTTTGGCGTACCACCACCAAAACCACCATTGCCGCTTGGGCGTTGCTGCTTGCCAAACAAGCCCCCGAGGCGCTGGCTAAAGTCACGCCACAGTTCCTCAAGATCTGGTGGGGCATCGGTAGGAGGCTTGCGCTTATCCTTGTCCTTGTTGTTACCGGACTCGGGGTCGTTGCCCCAACCATGATTGCTCATAGACAGAAGAATTCCAGTTATCACGATATTGGCTTTTTAGAATCGGACCGGGGCCCGCAAAGGTCATTCGACAGGGACTTCTGTGCCAGGTTCAGCCTGTGCCCAATTTTCGGCTTCGGCTGCATCAATTGCGACTTCGGCCAGCGCACTACGTAAAAGGGTTAACCCCTCACCCGTACGTGCACTCACTCGAACGCGCGCGATTTTACCATACTCATCTCGCTCAACCCCGGCACTGGCCGCAGTTGCATCGATCTTGTTCCAGACAATAATCTGCGGAACAGCAGCCGCCCCAATCTCTTTCAGCACGCCGTTTACAGCATCAATTTGCTGGTCTCGGTCAGCGCTGGCGGAGTCTACGACGTGCAACAGCAAGTCCGCATTCGCCGTTTCCTCAAGCGTGGCATGGAAAGCCGCCACCAAGGAGTGCGGCAGGTCACGGATAAAACCAACAGTATCGGAAATCACGATCTGGCCTCCGACTTCCGGGACATATAAACGCCGCGAGGTCGTATCTAGCGTAGCAAATAGCTGATCAGCAGCGTAACTGCCGGCCTTCGTCAATGCATTGAACAAGGTCGATTTGCCAGCATTGGTATAGCCGACCAGTGATACTGCCAGTACTTGATTACGATCGCGCGAGCGGCGGCGCACTGCTCGTTGCTTTTCAAGCGTCTTGAGCTTGTCTTTCAGGAAGGAAACCCGCTTGCCAAGTAGACGGCGGTCAGTTTCCAGCTGTTTTTCCCCTGGGCCACGCAAACCAATGCCGCCTTTTTGTCGCTCGAGGTGAGTCCAGCCACGGACCAACCGTGTTGCCAAGTGCTCCAGCTGGGCAAGCTCCACCTGTAATTTGCCTTCGTGGCTGCGCGCTCGCAGGGCAAAAATATCCAAAATCAAGGCATTACGATCAATTACCCGACATTCCAGTACGCGCTCTAGGTTGCGCTGCTGCGCCGCAGATAACTGATGATTGAAGATGACAATGTCAGCGCCAACCGCCGTCATGGCCTCCTTGATTTCAGCGACCTTGCCTTTACCCGCATAGGTTGCTGCATCGGGTGAGCTGCGCTTGCCGCGAATGTCTGCGCATGGAGTGGCGCCAGCACTGCCGACGAGGAGGCGAAACTCCTCCCGACGTTCGGCGTAATCGCCCTCGCCAAAGTCAAGTTGGACGAGTACGGCTTGCTCACCGCTCGCGGGACGTTCAAACATCAGGGGAAGGCAGGTAAGTCAATTACCTGCCAGATAGATATGCAAATCAGTGCTCGGCACCACCTGCATCAGCAGCGAAATTGACGGGACGCGCGGGCACGACAGTTGAAATCGCGTGCTTGTAGACCATCTGCGTCACAACATTCTTGAGAAGGACCACATATTGATCAAAAGACTCGATCTGGCCCTGCAACTTAATGCCATTTACCAAGTAAATGGAAACCGGAACATGTTCCCGGCGCAAGGTATTCAAAAACGGGTCTTGTAGCATTTGCCCTTTGTTGCTCATTGCTCTGCCTCTTCTTGTTTGCGTTGTCTTGTCCGCCTTGTATTCAGGCGGACGCCGCTAGGCCTCTGTACTGTAATCCATTTTTCACCAGCATGCCAATCCCAAATGAGACTATTTCTCGGCAAACGGATTCTTGCTGGTCTTGTACTGGATACGCAGTGGAGTGCCTTTTAGTTTGAAGGTCTCCATGAAACTTCGTTCCAAAAATCTTGTATATGAATCCGGAATATTGTCCAGCGCATTGCCGTGGATCACGATGATGGGTGGGTTGCTGCCGCCCTGGTGCGCGTAACGCATCTTGGGGCGGAACAGGCCATGGCGCGGCGGCGCCTGCTTTTCAAGCGCATTTTCCAAAGCGCGAGTCAGCTTCGGCGTCGGCAGCTTGATCATGGCTGCGGCATACGCCTTGTCCACAGAAGTCAGCACAGGGCCAATGCCTTCGCCATTCAATGCAGACGTGAAGTGCAGGCGTGCAAAACCGAGGAAGTTCAACTTGCGGTTGATGTCACCCTTGATCTGCTCACGTCGATAACTATCGATTGCATCCCACTTGTTCACCGCAATCACCAGGGCCCGACCTGACTCGATAATGAAGCCGGCGATATGCGCATCCTGATCGGAAATATCTTGGCTGGCATCCAACATCAGAACAACGACATTACAAGCTTCAACTGCCTGCAATGTTTTGATCACGGAGAATTTTTCGACCGCCTCAAACACCTTACCGCGACGACGCAAGCCCGCCGTATCGATCAGCGTATAGGCGCGGCCATTACGCTCGAATGGCACCTCAATCGCATCACGTGTGGTGCCCGGCATATCGAAGGCAATCACCCGGTCTTCGCCGAGCATGGCGTTGATCAGGGTGCTCTTGCCGACATTAGGACGACCGACAATGGCGACCTTCGGACCATGCGCGTCATCCTCTTCTTCCTCTTCCAGAGGAAACGCTGACAAGGCCTGATCAATCAGATCCCGAACACCATCGCCGTGAGCGGCTGAAATCACGAGAGGATCGCCGAGACCAAGCTCGTGGAATTCGGCACTAATCAAACCCGCCTTCATGCCTTCGGCCTTGTTTACCACCAGCAACAAGGGGCGTCCACTCTTACGCAGGCGCTCACCGATAGCGACATCTTGCGGTGTCAAACCGGCACGGCCATCGACGATGAACAACAGCATGTCTGATTCGGCAATCGCTGCCTCGGCCTGCTGCGCCATTTCTTTCAGAATGCCGTCCTTGGCTCGCGGCTCAAAGCCGCCGGTATCTACGACGAGGTAAGGACGGTCACCCATGCGGCCATGCCCATAGTGACGATCCCGCGTGAGGCCCGGCATATCCGCGACGAGCGCATCCCGCGTCCGGGTCAGACGATTGAAGAGTGTCGACTTGCCGACATTGGGACGGCCAACCAGGGCCAGCGTGGGTTTCATGATGACGGTACGAATTAAAGGTGCTGCAAAATTGCGTCCCCGATTCCTCAGGGGGCTACAAGGGGCACCGCCCCTTGTTTGAATCGGTTACTTCTCAATACTTAGCGAATACACGCCGCCATTACGGGTCTGCACGACAAAGCCGCGCTCCAGCGCTTGTGGCTCAGCCGAGATTGCACTGCCATCGGTGCTCATGCGTGCGGCAAATGCACCATCGTCGCGGCGCAGAATGTGAATGTAGCCTTGCGCATCGCCCACCGCAATGTGATTACCCATGGCAATCGGACGCGACAAACCACGGTTGGTCAGCGCACTTTGCTTCCAAAGACTTGAGCCGGTGAAACGATCAAATGCGTGCACTGCACCCTTGTCATCACTGACATAGACTGCCTTGCTATCGATATCGATGCCAGCACTGCTCGACACATCACGCGACCAGATAGTGCTGCCGGTATTCACGTCAATACAAGAAACTCGGCCTTGATAAGCCGCGGCACACGCATGACGAATATCCAGCACCGGCGAGCTAGTGATGTCAGCCACACGTTCAAGCTCTGTTGCCCCCTTAGGCTGAGCAATCGTGATTTCCCACAAGGCCGCGCCATTGGTGGTTGAAATGGCTACCAGCTTGCCGCCGGGGAAACCGACCAACAGGCCCTTACCAGCGAGCAATACACCCGCATTGGTTCGCAAACTCAGTGCGGGGATCGTGCGTTGATAAACCCAACGACGCTTACCGTCCGCTTGATCAAAACCAAAAATACGCGAATCTCCGCTACGCACAATGACCAAGCCATCGCCCACGGCTGGCGCAGCCAGCACCTCGGATGACGCACGCGCTTTCCATTTGGGCTTGCCATCTGCACTGTTGAATGCCAGTACCTCACCCTTGGATGTACCCACTGCAACCACTTCGCGATCCGCGCCAACGCCACCCGCAATCGGCTGGCCGACATTGACCCGCCACACTTCCTGACCATTGTCATAGCGCGCCAGCATGCCACCATTACTGGCAACGTACACCGAATCGCCAACTACCGCAGGGGTCAGTGTGAACTCGCCACTCGTACCAATGCTACGCTGCCAGACCGTACTCAACTTCACTGTAGGCTGGAAACTTACCAGCTCAGCCGGTTTAATCTTGGTAGGTACGGAAGATGACAGTGGATTGAGCTTATCGAACACTTCACCCATGGTCGAACAGCCGCTCACCAGTGTGGCGACTGCCAACAGCACAGCGGTGCGCGCCATCAAACTCATCAGGCCTTGCCTCCGAGCGAATCGAGCTTGACCTGCATCAGTTCGCGATACATGGCTTCACGCTGGGTCGCGGGCGTATCCACACCACCCTTACTTTCCAGCTTGCCAAGTGCGACTTGATACGCAGCACGCGCTTCGTCGGCCTTGCCCTGGGCTGCATAGATGTCGCCCTTGAGCTCGGCAAAACGCACCGCAAAACTAGCCTCAGGGTCCTTGCTCAACTGCTTCAAGGCCTCGTCATAGGCTTTATCATCCAGCAACAAACCGGCCAGACGCAGGCGCGCTAGGTCACGCAGTGCAGGGTCGCTTGCCTTCTCTGCTGCCCACGCAAGTTGGGCTTTTGCATTCTTGGCATCACCTGCATCCATTTGCACCCGTGCGGCCAGTAACGCGCCCATACCGGCATAAACGGTACCGTCGTACTTTTCGGCGAGCTCAACTGCGGTATCGCGGACAGCCTTGACATCACGTGCTTCCACGGCTGCTTGCAATTGGCCGTATAAGGCGCCAGCACCGACACTTTGGCGGTCCTGCCACCACTTCCAACCGGAAACACCTGCAGCTACCAGCGCGGCAGCCAACGCTAGGTTGATCACCTTGTTGCCATGATCGCGCCACCAGGCCTTCAGAGTATCGAGCTGCTCTTGCTCTTCGTGGTCATACACTGCCATCGTCGTCTTCCGTCGAGAAAATCAGATTATTTACGGCTTCGGCCAGATCAGCCAAGGCCACTCGTTTTTGTTCTACTGCATCACGCAAAGGCTTAAGTGTAACTTCACCTGCGGCGACTTCATCGTCACCAATAATCACAGCCAAAGGGGCACCGCTTCCATCTGCACGCTTCATTTGCGACTTGAAGCTACCGCCGCCGCAATGGTGGAGGACTGCCAATCCGCTACTGCGCAACTCTTCCGCCACGCGGAAAGCAAAGCGGCTGGCGGCATCACCCTGCACCACCAGATAAACATCGGGCGTTACCGCGCTGGCTTGATTGCCTTGATCTTTCCACAGCGCCAAAAGACGCTCAACTCCCATCGCGAAACCACATGCAGGTGCCGGCTTGCCACCCAGTTGGGAGATCAGGCCGTCGTAACGCCCGCCTGCACACACAGTCCCTTGCGCGCCGAGTTGATCCGTCACCCACTCAAAAACCGTGAGGTTGTAATAATCCAGCCCGCGTACCAGACGCGGATTAACGTGCGCATGGATGCCCGCATCCTTGAGAATGGCCTGCACACCGTCGAAGTGTTTTAGCGATTCCTCGCCCAGATAATCCATCAGCTTGGGGGCAGCTTCCACCAGCGCTTGCATGGCTGGATTCTTGGTATCCAAAATGCGCAGTGGGTTGCTATGTAAGCGACGTTGCGCGTCGGCATCCAGCTGATCGGCATGTTGCTCAAAATACGTAATCAGTGCCGCGCGGTGTTGCTGGCGCTCTTCCACACTGCCTAGCGAATTCAACTCAAGGCGAATGCCCTCCAAGCCGAGATCATCCCAGAGCCGCGCCGTCATCAAAATCTGTTCGGCATCAATGTCCGGACCAGCGAAGCCCAGCGCCTCGACTCCAATCTGATGGAACTGGCGGTAGCGGCCCTTTTGCGGACGCTCATGGCGGAACATCGGGCCTTGATACCACAGGCGCTTTGGTCCTTCGTATAGCATATTGTGCTGTAACACTGCACGCACGCAAGAGGCTGTACCTTCAGGGCGTAGGGTCAGCTTTTCGCCATTCAGCGAATCTTCGAAGGAATACATTTCCTTCTCAACAATATCGGTTACTTCGCCAATCGCACGGGAGAACAGCGGCGTCGGCTCAACGAGGGGCATGCGGATCGGGCGATAGCCGTAGGCACGCAACCAATCGCGAATCATGTCCTCAAACTGCTCCCACAACTCGGCCTCCTCAGGGAGGATGTCGTTCATACCGCGGACGGCTTGCAATGTTTGACTCATAAATCTGTATCTATTTCACGCGCCATGCAGATCATGACGATGGGTGTTTGTTAATGCGCTTATTGAAGTGCGCCAAAGGCACGATGAATCTGTGTTTAACGTCCAGTGGCAGGACTGAGATCAATCTCGATGCAGCGGGTAAGTACGAGACACATAGTCATCAATGATGGTCTTGAACTCATTGATCAGGTTGTCACCCTTGAGCGTTATCGTGTGCTCGCCGTCCACAAACACGGGGGCTACTGGCGACTCACCGGTCCCTGGCAGACTGATACCAATGTTGGCATGCTTACTTTCACCCGGGCCATTCACCACACAGCCCATTACAGCAAGCGTCATGTTCTCAACGCCAATGCGCTCCAAACGCCATGTGGGCATCTTGTCGCGCACATACGTCTGTACGTCCTGCGCCAGCTCTTGGAAATAGGTGCTGGTGGTGCGGCCACACCCCGGGCATGCGGCAACTAGCGGCGTAAAGGCGCGCAGACCCATCGTCTGCAACAGTTCTTGTGCCACCACCACTTCCTTGGTGCGATCGCCATTCGGCTCCGGCGTCAGTGACACGCGGACGGTGTCACCAATCCCTTGCTGGAGCAGCACGCCCATAGCGGCGCTCGACGCGACGATGCCCTTGGAGCCCATCCCGGCCTCAGTCAGGCCTAAATGCAACGGATAGTCACATTTACCAGCAAGATCAGCGTAAATAGCGATCAAATCCTGCACACCCGACACTTTGCAAGACAGAATAATCTTGTTTGGCGAGAGACCAAACTCGACCGCCTGAGCCGCCGACTCTAATGCTGAGGTCACCATCGCCTCACGCATGATGGAAGTCGCATCCTTGGGCTGGGCACGCTTTGCGTTTTCGTCCATGATCCGCGCTAGCAGCGCTTGATCCAGACTGCCCCAATTCACACCAATGCGGACCGGCTTGTCGTATTTGCAGGCAATCTCAATCAGTTGGGCATACTGCTCATCGCGCTTGCTGCCCTTGCCAACATTACCGGGATTAATACGCAGCTTGTCGAGCATCTCCGCACATTCCGGGAACTCGGTCAGCAAACGGTGGCCGTTGAAGTGAAAATCCCCCACCAGTGGCACATCAATCTTCATCTGCGCCAGACGCTCACGCACCTTAGGCACAGCGGCGGCGGCCTCGCGGGTGTTCACCGTGATACGAACGACCTCGGAACCCGCACGCGCCAGTTGGGCAACCTGCATGGCGGTCGCAAAGTCATCGGCGGTGTCTGTGTTGGTCATCGACTGCACAACAACAGGGGCGATCTCGGTGCCATCGGCACCACCGCCAACCAGAACCTTGCCTACATGAACCTGCCGCGTTTTGCGACGGACAGGAAAATTATTGCTTTGTGTTGTCATCAAGCGTCAGGCGTGCGACATCGGCACGGATATAAGGCAGAAGATCCACGGCGCGATCTTCGTAACGGAGTTTGACTGTCTGAGCATTGCCTATCACCAGTTGAAACGGCGGGCGGCCACGCACCGTCTGGCGAGTGCCGGGCTCACTTTTGCCGGTCAGCACCACTCGCTGGGTGGCATCGCGCACCTCAACCCAGGACACATCGGCAAAAGAAAATGCCAACACGCGATCATTCGGGGAGGCCACCGCTGCTGTTGCGGCCTCGGCAGCCGAAGCAGCTGGTGATACCACTTCTGATCCAGGTTTACTTTCAACGGGTACAGCAGCGGGTGACTCAATCGGGAGCGTCACAGGCACAGGCTGCAAAGGGATGGTGACATCATTCTTCGGCGCCTCAACAGGCGCAGCGACTTCCGGCGTATCTGACGTACCCGAGATAGGGGCAACCAGCGGCTGACCTTGCCAAGCGAACCAAGCAAAAGCACCGAGCAGCAACACCCCTACCGCCAACCAATAAAGACGCTTGCTTGGATCCGCACCCGCGACAGGCATTTCGGCATCCATACTTTCAACACCACGAACTTCAGGTATGGCAGCGGGTGCTTGGTCCTCAAGGGAAGCCAGCAAAGGCGCTTCATCCAAACGGAGATAACGCGCGTAGCTACGTACAAAGCCGCGAATAAAGGTGGTTCCCGTCAGCGTCGAAAAATCATCATTCTCAAGAGCTTCGATCTGCCTCACACCAAATTTTAGCGCTTGCGAAACCTCCCCGAGGGAGAGGCCATGGGCCTCGCGTGCAGCACGCAATTGAGCACCCGGCAACGGCAGCGCAGCAACAACTGGCTCAGCTACCGGCTCTGCAGGCTCAATGATGTCGTTGTCGTGTTCACTCATTCGAACTGCCCCTGCAACATTTTTTGATATTGAGCCGTGTCCTGGAACTTTCGACGCATGATGGTGGTGTAGCGTAGCTCTGCCTCGCGATCGCCTTGCTTGCGCTCGATTCTTGCGCCGAGCCAAGTTACCTCGACCGAAGGCTCGATCATTCGGCTCAGCTCATTCACACGCATCCTTGCATCGTTCAGGCGATTGGTCTGGTAATACAGCTCAGCCAGCCAATAATGCGCTTGGCTGTTGCCAGGTTGATAACGCAATGCTGTATTTAGGTGTTCTTCAGCCGCGGCATAGTCCTTCATGCGCAACAAGCAGATCCCAGCATTGGTATAGGGCTTGGTTGGGGTGAGATAGAGCTGATTACGGTAGACCGCCTTGAAACGCGGAATACTCTCGGCCTCACGACCGGTCTGACACAGAAACCACCCGTAGTTATTGTTTGTCTCTGGATCGTTCGGCGCGATTGAAAGCGCATTGCGGAACGCCTCTTCTGCCTGCGCCTTGTCCCCCAAGAACATATGTACCAGCCCTTGCAAACTGTAGGCAGGCGCATAGCTGGAATCAGCGTTTAGGGCGATACGAGCCTCTTCCAGTGCAACGGCAAAACGACCGTCCTGGGCATACAAAGCGCCCAGCTCGGTGTGCGTCTTTGCCCGCTGACGCTCATCGCTTTGCGCCGCCTGTTGGGAAATCGCCTGAACTGCGGGGACCCGTGGCGCATCCTGTACGCTTGGGGTTGTCACACATGCCGACAGCGAACCAGCTGCCAACAGCCACACCATCATCCGCACCTGCCTCACTGCAACACCTCCCGGTTTGTAGCATGTCCAGCATTCTGCAGACGGATCACCCGTCGCGACTTGTCCTGCACTTGCCCGGCCAATTGCCCACAAGCGGCGTCGATATCATCGCCCCGCGTCTTTCGCGTGGTGGTGATAATACCTTTCTGCATCAGAATATCGGCGAAGCGACGAATGCGATCCTGCGAACTGCGCTTGAAATGCGCCGCAGGAAACGGATTAAAAGGAATCAGGTTGAACTTGCACGGCACCTGTGCAGCAATGTCGAGCAATTGACGTGCATGCTCATCACTGTCATTCACGCCATCGAGCATCACATACTCAAACGTAATGAAATCGCGCGGGGCCTTTTCAAGGTAACGATTGCAAGCCGCCAACAGCTCTACCAGCGGATATTTCTTGTTGATCGGCACCAGCTCATCGCGCAACGCATCATTCGGCGCATGGAGCGAAACCGCCAGCGCAACCGGACAAGCATCACGGAGGCGATCCATAGCAGGCACGATGCCTGAAGTGGAGACGGTCACACGGCGGCGCGACAAGCCGTAGGCATTGTCGTCCAGCATCAGCCGTAGTGCAGCAACCACATTGTCGAAATTGGTCAGAGGCTCACCCATACCCATCATCACGACATTGCTGATGATGCGGTCGCCCTTAGGGTCACGCCCGAGCGACTTATTGGCCTGCCACAACTGACCGATGATTTCTGCCGTCGTCAGATTGCGATTAAAGCCCTGCTTACCGGTCGAGCAAAATGCGCAATCCAATGCGCAGCCAGCCTGACTGGAAATACAGAGGGTTCCGCGATCTGCCTCGGGGATGAACACCGTCTCGATGGCATTGCCATTCCCGACGGAGAACAAAAATTTGCGCGTGCCGTCATGCGACGTCTTGTCGCTGACAACAGGCGGGGCAATGATGCTGGCCTCAACGGCCAGCTTTTCACGCAAGCTGCGTGCGATGTCGGTCATTTGACCGACATCTTCAGCACCAAAATGATGCAGCCAGCGCAGCACCTGCCGAGCCCGGAACGGTTTCTCGTTCAGGCCGGCAAAGTAGGCTGTCAGAGCCTCGGGATCAAGATCAAGCAGATTCACTGAGGATGTGCGCTGGACAATAGCCGCTTAACGCGAGTAAACGTTCAGTGCTGGGAAGTAATAAGCGATTTCAACGGCAGCGGTTTCCGGTGCGTCGGAACCGTGAACAGCGTTGGCATCGATGCTGTCAGCGAAGTCAGCACGGATAGTGCCCTTCTCAGCCTTCTTCGGGTCGGTAGCGCCCATCAGGTCGCGGTTCTTCAGGATGGCGCCTTCGCCTTCCAGCACTTGGATCATTACTGGGCCGGAGATCATGAAATCAACCAGATCCTTGAAGAAAGGACGCTCACGGTGAACAGCGTAGAAACCTTCAGCCTCTTGGCGGGAGAGCTGGGCCATGCGTGCAGCGATGACCTTGAGGCCAGCATCTTCAAAACGCGTATATATCTTGCCGATCACATTCTTGGCAACAGCGTCAGGTTTAATGATCGACAGGGTACGTTCAACAGCCATTTGGTTCTCCAGTAGGAATTAAGCAACAGACTCTGCGGAACTCGTCAAAAAGGATGAAATCCAGATCAACTCCGCGTAATCGCCCATTTTATCGCATTCCAAGCCATTTCCCCAGCTTTTAAACAGGAGGACGACAGGCAAAGAGTCAACTTTCAGGCGCATATCTAATCACTATTTTCAACTTATTGCCGCGCAGCCTGCAGCGGCGACAACTTTCCTTGCAACTGTGTGACAACAAGGGGCTTTCTCCGGTAAAGTGCGGACGGCAGCCGCAAAACCGGACACAGATCCGGGACCCACTCAACCCGTAGCGAATTAGGAGGAGATATGGCATTTAAACTCACCCACGCACTGGTAGCCGCAGCAGCACTCTTTAGTGTTGCAACCAGTCAAGCTCAAGACTTCCCAAATAAACCCATTACTGTTGTTGTTCCATTTGCTGCAGGTGGTCCTACCGACACCGTGGCACGTCTTGTGGCGCAGGCCATGAGTGCGAACCTGAAACAAACCGTTCTTGTCGAAAACGTTGGTGGTGCTGGTGGTACCGTTGGTGCAGGACGCGTTGCCCGTGCCCCGGGTGATGGCTACACCCTGCTGCTGCACCACATCGGCCACTCCACCGCGCCATCGCTGTATCGCAAGATGGCGTACTCCCCTACGGAAGACTTCGAACCGATCGGCCTGATCACTGACGTCCCCATGACCTTTGTCGCACGCAAGGAATTCCCTGCTAAGAACATGCAGGAACTCATTGCCTACGTGAAGACCAACAAGGACAAAGTGACCTATGCAAATGCTGGCATTGGTTCCGCCTCGCACCTGTGCGGCATGCTGTTCATGTCCTCAATTCAGACTGACCTGACCACTGTGCCTTACAAGGGTACCGGTCCGGCCATGAATGACTTGTTGGGTGGCCAAGTCGACTTCATGTGCGATCAAACCACCAACACGACCAGCCAGATCAAGGGCGGCAAGATCAAGGCCTACGCTGTCACCACCAAGACCAAGGTGCCATCACTGTCCGACCTTCCTACGTTGGATAGCGCAGGCGTTCCGGGCTTCGAAGTGGCGGTGTGGCATGGTCTGTATGCAGCAAAGGGCACGCCCAGCGCTGTTGTTGATCGCCTCAACAAGTCACTGCAAGCAGCCTTGACCGACCCTACCGTCAAGCAACGCTTTGCTGACCTAGGCACCGAGCCAGTTGCGCAAAACCGTGCAACACCAGAAGCACTGCGTGCTCACCTGCGTCGTGAAATCGACAAGTGGAGCCCAATCATCAAGAAGGCCGGCATCTACGCCGATTGATCCATCTTGAAAAGCGGGGCGAAATCGTGAAAACGATTCCGCCCCGCTTTATTATTTTCTACACCGCTCCCCTCAGGAGAAAGCTTTGAATACTGGAATCCGCAACCCAGCCGATTTCTGGGCAGGACTGATCTACATCGCCTTTGGTACAACCGGCATCGTTGCCGCCCAAGATTACGGGCTTGGCACCGCACTGCGCATGGGGCCTGGCTACTTCCCGATGCTGCTCGCAGGTTTGCTCACCACCCTTGGCATCATTTCGGTCCTCCGTGGCTTGCGCGTTCAAGGCGACGCCGTCACGCGCCTCAATATCCGCGGCATCATCCTCATCGCAGGCCCGATCATGCTCTTCGCCTTCCTCATCCGGACGGCCGGCCTACTGATCGCACTCCCTGTCCTGATTTTTTGCAGCGCTTACGCAAGCGCGCACTTCAACCTGCTACGCACAACCCTGCTCACAGTTGGACTCACCGCATTTTGTAGCCTGGTCTTCGTTAAAGGCCTGGGCATCCCGCTGCCATTGCTTGGCACGTGGTTCGGCAACTAATCGGGGCATATCTAGATGGAACTGATCGCAAACTTAGGCCTCGGCTTCGAAACAGCGTTTACGCTGACCAACTTGATGTACTGCCTGATTGGCGTGTTTTTAGGCACCGCCATTGGCGTGTTGCCAGGCCTTGGCCCGACCGCAACCATTGCCATGCTGCTGCCGGTAACCTTCGGCCTGCCGCCGATCGCCTCGCTCATCATGCTGTCCGGCATTTACTATGGCTCGCAATATGGCGGCTCCACCACTGCCATTCTGGTGAATCTGCCGGGCGAAGCAGCCTCTGTTGTTACCGCCCTTGATGGTTATCAGATGGCTCGCCAAGGCCGTGCTGGCAAGGCACTTGCCGCGTCGGCTATTGGCTCGTTCATTGCCGGCACCATCGCGACCGTGCTGATCGCACTGTTTGCGCCGCCGCTTGCCGAGGTCGCCCTCAAGTTCGGCCCAGCTGAATACTTCTCGCTGATGGTCCTCGGCCTCGTTGTTGCCGTCGTCTTGGCGCAAGGCTCGTTGCTGCACGCCATTGGCATGGTCGTGCTGGGCTTGCTCTTCGGCCTGATCGGCACCGACGTGAACTCCGGCATGGCGCGCTTTACGTTTGAGATGCCGCAACTGGCCGATGGCATCAGCTTTGTCATCATCGCCATGGGTATGTTTGGCCTTGGTGAAATCATCAACAACATCGAGAACGAAGCGACTCGCTCGGTGATGGTCAAGAAGATCGAAGGCCTCTGGCCCAGCAAAGATGACATGAAACGCATCATCGGGCCGATCTTGCGCGGCACCACGCTGGGCTCCGCCCTGGGCATTCTGCCGGGAAGTGGCTCTATTCTGGGTGCATTTGCTGCTTACTCCCTCGAAAAGCGCATCTCCAAGAACAAGGATCAGTTCGGTAAAGGCGCTATTGAAGGTGTCGCTGCGCCAGAATCAGCCAACAATGCCGGCGCGCAAACTTCGTTCATCCCCATGCTGACGCTGGGCATTCCGTCCAACCCGGTAATGGCCCTGATGATCGGCGCCATGATTCTGCAAGGCATCCAGCCCGGCCCATCCGTCATTACCGAGCAACCTCAGCTGTTCTGGGGTGTCATTGCCTCCATGTGGATCGGTAATTTCTTCCTCGTCATCCTGAACCTGCCGATGATCGGCCTGTGGGTGCGCATGATTCTCGTGCCCTACCCCCTGCTCTATCCAGCCATCCTCGTGTTCTGCTGTATCGGTGTCTTCAGCCTGAATAACGCTGAATTCGACATCTACATGATGGCGATTTTTGGGGTGCTGGGTTATGTTTTCGCCAAGCTCAAGTGCGAGCCTGCGCCCATGCTGCTGGGCTTCATCCTTGGGCCGCTGATGGAAGAGTATCTGCGTCGTGCCCTCGTGCTGTCGCGTGGTGATGCTAGCGTGTTCCTGACCCGCCCAATCAGCGCCGTGATGCTGGCACTGTCCATCGTCGCCATCATCGTCGTCCTTGCGCCTGCTGTCCGTAAAAAGCGCGACGCAGCGCTTCAGGAATAAGGCACCAACTAAGGTAGCTCAAGCCTCACCTCACCCTTGGCCCGGTACAAGCGATACGCCGGTAAATCAAGGCTGGGGTGACGGTCAGGCCCAGCCTCAATGAATTGACGCAAGACCTCCGCCAGCTTTTTGCTGGCGGGCGCTTGCAAGTCAGCCTCAGCCAACAGATAGCGCAGCAGGTTACGCGCCCTTGCCTCACTCAGCCCCTTGAGCAGTTGCACAGACACCGGAAATGTCGCGGGCGCATCGCCCAAATCATGCCGGGCAAGCTCGTCCAGCATGTCTTGCGACTCCGCAAAATACTCAACAGACCGCGCCAGATTTTCAACTGCAGCGGGAAAGCGCGAAGTCAGTACCGGCAATACTTCCTGCCGCACAAAGTTACGCGCATAGCTCTGATCGCTATTGCTGTCATCCTCCACCCAGCGCAAGCCATGCGCATTGGCATAAGCCTCCAACTCAGCGCGCGTGCATGACAGCATGGGGCGCACATAGCGATTGTCCGGCCCACGCACAGACTGCATACCTGCCGCCCCGCGCACCCCCGCACCGCGCATGAGGTTAAGGATCAGGGTTTCGGCTTGGTCGTTGGCATGGTGCCCAAGCAGCACATGGTCGGCTCCAAGCTCGGCAAACGCCGCATAACGCAGCGTGCGGGCAGCAGCCTCCAGACCTTCGGGCGCATCTCTAGGTACGGACACACGCACCACCGTAATCGGCACCGCCAAAGATGCGCACAGCGCCTCGCAATGCGACGCCCACGCATTCGCATGCTGGCTCAAGCCATGGTGGATGTGAATTGCGGAAATGGGGGAATGTGTTGCCGCTGCATGATCAGCAGCGATGTGCAGGAGGACTGTCGAATCCAGCCCGCCGGAGAAAGCAACCGCGATACGCCGGCCAGGCGGGATAAGCTCAGCAAGCCGCTCCCGCACTGACCGATGTAGATCCTCAGTGGATCGGCTGTTCCTTGAACTTGCCATAAGCCATGACGCGCTCGAAGCGACGTTCGACAAGTTCAGCGGTGGAGAGTGCAGACAATTGCTTCAGTTGCTCTTGCAGAACCTTCTTCAGCGTTGCTGCCATGCCTTGATGATCACGATGCGCACCACCCAAGGGCTCGGTCACCACACGATCAATCAGGCCAAGGGTCTTAAGACGTGCTGCCGTGATACCCATGGTTTCAGCCGCTTCGTTTGCACGTTCTGCGCTCTTCCACAGAATCGACGCACAGCCTTCCGGCGAGATCACCGAATACACCGAGTATTGCAGCATATTCACCGCATCGCCAACCGCAATGGCCAGCGCGCCGCCTGAGCCACCTTCACCAATGATCGTGGCGATCAAAGGCACTTTGAGCTCGGCCATTTCAAACAGATTGCGGCCAATGGCCTCAGACTGACCGCGCTCTTCCGCGTCGATACCGGGGTAAGCACCCGGGGTATCCACAAATGTGAAGACGGGAATTTCAAAACGCTCAGCCAGCTTCATGAGGCGCAGCGCCTTGCGATAGCCTTCTGGACGCGGCATGCCAAAGTTTCTGAAAATCTTTTCCTTGGTATCGCGACCCTTTTGATGACCAATGACCATGCAGGGTTGGCCGTTGAAACGGGCCAGACCACCAACGATGGCGTGATCATCAGCGAAGTTGCGATCACCGTGCAGCTCCTCGAAATCCGTGAACATCAAGTTCAGGTAATCAAGGGTGTAAGGACGCTGCGAATGGCGCGCGACTTGGGCGCTCTGCCAAGAAGTCAGCTTGCCGTAGATATCCTTGGTCAGTGCTTGACTCTTGATTTCTAGCCGCCCGATTTCTTCGGAGATATCGACAGCAGAATCCTCCTGAACAAAGCGAAGTTGTTCGATTTTCGCTTCAAGTTCGGCGATTGGCTGCTCAAATTCGAGAAAGTTCGTTTTCATAGTTGGCCATTTTACCAAGCTTCACCCAAAACGGAACAGTTTTCATCCGGCGATCTAAGGCATGAACAATTCGTTTTTCGCCTTGTATATAACCCTACAGCCAACTGTAAAACTCAACCGCATGTAAGCAGTCAGCCGGGCCCTGCCCACACTCCGCCAGAAATGACGCGCATAAGGCGTTACACCATCGATCGTTTTTCTAGCAAGCGCTCGAATAGTTTGTTTGGGTCGCGGTGTGGGTTGGCGATGGCATAGAAGTGTTCTTGGAGTTCGGACGAGCGCCCTACGGTAACCAAAATGCCTGTGCGCAGCTCATCCTGCACCACCACCTCGGGCAGCACGGTGAGCCAGCCGCTGTCTCGGGCGATCAGACGCAACATTGCCATATCTTCCACCTCGGCACGGATGCGCGGGCGTACACCTGCGGCGGTGCACAAAGCATCAAACTGCATGCGCAGCGCATGGCGCGGGGCCGGGGCGGCGATATCGAGGCCATCCAGATCTTCCGGCAGCCGTAAGCGACGGCCGCTCCACTCATTCACCGGCCCCACCAGTGACACCGGCTGGCTACCAAGAAACCACGAGAACAAAGGACGCTCAGGGTCAGCCGGCACAGTTTCATTGGCCAGCACCACATCCAACTGATGCTGGCGCAGGCGATCCAACAACCCCTCCAACGGGCCAGACTCCAGCGTGAGCAGCAGCGACGGCTCGCTCATTAGCGGGCGAATCCAGTTCTCCTGAAAATTCCGCGACATCGTGGCCACGCTGCCAATACGCAAACGGCTCATGCCCGCGCTTTGCCCAGCCAACTGCCCCAGCATTTCCTGACTAAGCCCGAAAATGTCTTCGCAATACGTAAAAACCATCTGACCAGTGCTCGTCAGCACCAGTTTTCGCCCGTCGCGACTGAATAAGGGCTCCCCCAGCCGGTCTTCCAGCTGTCGAATCTGCACAGACAGCGCCGATTGCGAGGTGTGCAGGGCCTTAGCCACCTGCGTGAGATGGCCGGTTTTAGCCACGCGCCAGAAATAGAACAGGTGGTGGAAATTGAGCTGATCAAGGTTAATCATTCTGTTTTTAATATCAAAACATTCGAATCATTGAAATTTACAGAACATAAATAAAAAAGCAAGATGCGGCCTGCGTTTCACACCGGGCTTGCGTCATGGATTTACAACACATTTGGACAATTACCCCCCTGCTGGCACTGCCGGGCCTCATGTTGCTGGCGGCTGCGCTGCCCGCCATAAACTCAATCTCACTGCCAACCTTATGGCGCGGCTTCACGGTGCTGTCGGTCTGCACCCTGGCACTCAGCACACTTGCGCTGCTTGGGGTCATCACACTGTCGGCACTGTCCCCGTGGCTCGTGACCAGCACCTTGAGCCTCACGCTTGCCGTGTTGGTCCAGCTCTTGGGCACCGTGATTGGCGTCTTCTCATCGCGCTACCTAGAAGGCGAGTCAGGGCAACGTGCCTACATCGCCGCGCTCGCCGGCGTGCTGGCCTCGGTTCAGGTGCTGTTGCAAGCCGATCACTGGGGCGTGCTCATCGCCGCGTGGGCCGCCACCGGCTTTGCACTGCAACGTCTGCTCTGCTTCTACGAAAACCGGCCCTTCGCCCTCCTCGCCGCGCACAAAAAGCGTATGGCCGATCGGCTCGCCGATGTCATGCTGATTGCCGCTGCTGCCCTGGCTTGGCACGCAACCGGCACCCTCTCGATCTCAACCCTCTCCGCCCATCTCGCCACCGCGCCCGCGCACTGGGCACTTGAAGCCAGCGCCCTCTGCCTCGCCGCCGGGGTGATTTTGCGCACGGCACTCCTGCCCGTCCATGGCTGGCTCATTCAAGTGATGGAAGCGCCCACGCCAGTGTCTGCCTTGCTGCATGCCGGGGTTGTCAATCTAGGCGGCGTGGTACTCATTCGCTTCGCGCCGCTGCTTGAACACACTGAACTAGCGCGCTGGCTGCTCATGGTCTTTGGGCTGGGCACTGCCGTACTCGCTGGCATGGTCATGCTCACACGCATCAGCATCAAGGTGCGGCTGGCTTGGTCCACCGCGGCGCAAATGGGCTTTATGGTGCTTGAGTGCGCGCTAGGCCTTTACACACTGGCACTGCTACACCTGCTTGGTCACTCGCTCTACAAGGCGCAAACCTTCCTTGCCGCCTCCACCGTAGTGCGCAACACGCGCCGCGACATGCTGCACGGCCCCATGACCAAAGAACCTTTCAGCCTGTGGTTCGCGCCCATCATCACCATCCCCATCGTGATGCTACTGGCCGACGTCTCCAACAGCCTTGACCACGCTGCGTGGCCTTGGTGGTGGTCAGTCATTCTCGGCCTCGCCTGGGCGCCGCTACTGTGGGTGCCACGCGCCCCCAGCAAGGCCAGCGACCATCCTGCACCTGCCGTAGATAAAGTCATTGGCATGGGCCTCATCTCGGTCGTCGCGCTCACCATCGCCACGCTGCTGGGCCACGCCCTGCCCTTTGGCCTGCACGACACCCCGCACACCGATCTCGGCATCATCGCCATGCTGGGCATGACGCTGCTCTACCTGTGTCTGGTCGTGCTGCAAACCCGGCCCGAGGTGCTTGCCACTTGGCGGCGCTGGAGCTATGCCGGCTTCTATGTCGATGAAATTTACACCCGCCTCGCCTTGCGCCTGTGGCCCACCGTGTGGACAACGCAAGCGGCCCCGGCGATCTATTCCGCTACCGACGCTGCCGACGCAACGCGTAGCGATCTTAAATAAGTCACCCATCAGTCACCCATTAGTCACCCATCAGTCACCCATTAGTCACCCATTAGTCACCCATTAGTCACCCATTAGTCACACACCAGTCACCCTAGGAGACCCCACGTGCAAGCCACCCTCGATCACGCTGATACACGGCACCCGCAAGGTCTTGCGCATGCGCAAGACGGCACGCGCTCAGCCGCCTTTTTGCAGCACATCGATGCCGCCTGCAAACAAGCCTGCGATGCTATCGCCCCGGTATGGCCGCTAGACCGCGCCATCGCGGTCAACCCGCACTGGACGCGCGTTGGCCTGCCCGTGCGCACCGTCGCTGCGCGCATGGGCGCGCTCGCCAACATTCAGGTTTTCCCCTCGCGCGACTACCTACTCAGCGCGTGGAACACAGGCCGCATCACCACCGACGATCTGCAGCGCGCCATCGCACGCACCCCTGAGGCCAAGGCGCTAGGCATCACGCCCGACCAGTGGGCAGCCACCATGCAGACCCCACCACCGCTGCCGCAATTGCCCTTGCTGATTGATGTGCTCGACAACGACCCCATGCGCCACACCCGGCTGTCATGGCGGCAGGCCATTACGCACCAAGTGAGCCAAACCTGCGCGGCCTTCTTCGACGACTATCAAGGCGAGTGGCGCCCCGAAGGCCAGACCGACCTCTACACCTTCTGGCGCAACACACTGCAGCATGACCACGGCATTGGCCTGCTCATGGGCATTCCCGATCTTGGCAAGCATCTGCACAGCCTGCCCGCCACCCGCGCCGAGGCGGAATGCTGGGTGCTGGAACGTCTCGGCCTGCCCCAAGCCGTGTGGGCGGACTACCTTGAATCCATGCTCCTCACCGTCAATGGCTGGGCATCGTGGTGCGCCTATCTCGCCTGGCAAGCCAAGCTCGAAGGCAGCGAAGACCACCACCTGCGTGAGCTGCTCGCCATCCGTCTGGCGTGGGGCGCCGTGGTGCTCGAAGCATGCGACGACGCATCTGCACAAGATGCCTTTGGCCAACTGCAACAAGCGTGGCAACACGCCCCCGTGGTGCTGCAAGAAGCCGAAAACGCGCTACTGCTCGATGAAGTTGGCCAACTCGCACTCGAGATCGCCTACCAGCGCGACCTCGCACAACGCCTCGCCTACGCTTCAAACATTGCCCCAGCGCGCGGCGAGATTGAAGTGCAAGCCGCCTTCTGCATCGACGTCCGCAGCGAGCCACTACGCCGCGCGCTAGAGGCCGCATGGCCGGGCGTGCAAACCATCGGCTTTGCTGGCTTCTTTGGCCTGCCCGTCGCTTACACCCCGCTCGCCAGCCAGATCAAGCGCCCCCAATTACCGGGCCTGTTGGCCCCGGCGATGGAAGTCACCGATGAAATCAGCGCGCATCCCAGCGCAACCGATGACGACACCACCGCACTGCGCGAAGAAGCCATTCGCGCGCGCCGCAACCACGCCGGCATGGCCGCCTCTTGGCACGCTGCCAGCCGCTGGCCGGGCGCGACGTTCTCGTATGTGGAAGCTGCGGGGTTCAGCTATCTAGGCAAGCTTGGCGAATGGCTGCGCCCCTCCAGCCGGCCGCGCCAGCGCGACGATCTTGATGGCCTGCCCAGCCGCTACCGGCAGGTGTGCCGCCCCATGCTCGCAGGCGTCGATCTCGCCACGCGCACCGACATTGCCGCACGTGTGATTCAAGGCATGGGCCTCACCAACTTCCTCGCCCCGCTGGTGGTGCTGGTCGGTCACGGCAGCCAGTCGGCCAACAACGCCCACGCCGCAGCGTTAGATTGCGGCGCCTGCTGCGGGCAAACCGGCGAGGTCAATGCACGCGTGCTTACCCGCCTGCTCAACGAACTGCCGGTGCGCGCACTACTGCACGAACGTGGCCTGATCATCCCGCCCACCACCACCTTTGTCGCCGCGTTGCACAACACCACCACCGACGAAATCGAAGGCTTTGATATCAACGACCTGCCCATCCACGCCAGCGCGCGTTGGGAAAAACTGCAAGCCGCCTTCGTGCAGGCCGGCGATCAAGTGCGCCGCGAACGCGCGCCCAAGCTCGGCCTCAACCCACGCGCACCGCACAAAGAACTGCTCATGCAGCTACGCCGCCGCGCCAACGACGGCGCTGAAACCCGGCCTGAATTTGGGCTGGCCGGCAACGCCGCCTTCATCATCGCCCCGCGCCATCGCAGCCAAGGCTGCGTGCTGCAAGGCCGCACCTTCCTGCACGACTACGACGCCACACTCGACCCAAGCGGCGCGCTGCTAGAGCAACTGATGACAGCCCCCATGCTTGTCACCCACTGGATCAACTGGCAATACCACGCCTCGCTGTGCGACCCACTGCATCTGGGCAGCGGCAACAAAGTGCTGCACAACGTCGTGGGTGGGCATATCGGTGTGTTTGAAGGCAACGGTGGCGATCTGCGCGTGGGCCTCTCGCGGCAGTCGCTACACAACGGCAAAGACTGGGTGCATGAACCACTGCGCCTCACCGTCGTGATCGATGCCCCGGCGGAGAGCATTGAAGCGGTGCTGCACAAACACGCCAACGTCGCGCATCTGGTCACGCACCAATGGCTACACCTCATGCGTTTTACAGAAAACGGGCTAGTGCAGTTTGTGCAAGGTGAATGGCAGCCCGCCTTTTAGGGCTTATTTAGGGCTTAAACGGCGGTGTTGATCGCCAGCCCGAGCGGGCTGGCGACTGCCACGTTAATCGCAGAAAACCCGCCACTGCCAGCAAGCCCGCCCAACCCCGCATAGGTGCTGCTGCTAAGCGTGCTCATCGTGGTGTTGGTATCCAATGACGATGTGACCTTCTCAATGTCACTGAGCGACTTCTCGGCAGCGGCCACATCTTGCCGGGCCTGCCGGGCCTCCGTATCCAGCTCGCGCAACTTCGCCTTGAGCTTATTGACCGCCTCGCGCAGCGATTTTTTCGCCTCTTCAAGCAACTCGCGCAGGCTGTTGTCATCAACCTTGGCGGATGAACCTTCTTTGCTCAAGGAGCGTTGATTCGCACCCCTGTCAATTTCGGCCTGCCCTGCCTCGGCAACAGTACTTGACGCATCGGCCTTGGTCGCGACCTTGGTCGCAGCTTCTGAAGCCGTATCGCTAGGCGTCGTTTCAACAGCAGCGATGTTTGCTGTAGTTGATGTGGTTGATGTGGTTGATGTGGTTGATGTGGTTGATGTGGTTGATGTGGTTGATGTGGTTGATGTAGTTGATGTGGTTGCCGCAGCGGCCGCCGCACCAGTCGTGACATTCGGTACAACACTCTGCCCGCCACTACCAGCCGCCGCCTTCGCAGCCGATGCCATTTGCGATGCAATGCTGCGCAGCTGGCTCGCCAGTGCTTTGGCCTGCTCGGGGCTGGCATAGCGCAGCAGGGCTTTGAGCTCGTCCAGCCGCTGCTTCAAAAACGCAATCCGCTCTTTGGCCATCTCCCGTGGGTCGGCCATGGTTTGCAACTGCTGCACGGCCTCGTTCATCTTCTGGAGCCGTTTGCTCAGCGCATCGTTAGCGTCCGATCTAGGCGCGAACACCGGCGTACTGGTGTTTGCCTTTAGCTGCATGGGCGGCTTGTCTGGCGAGGCAGCCCAATTCGCTCGTAGGGTTGGGGAGATGTTCATTGCTGAACCTAAAAGACTAATGTCGTTTCAACGGCGCCGCCGCTGAAAACTTGATCTCATCGCTCAGTGCACCGTTGCGCAAATACGCCACCGTCATCACAAACGCCAAGTAATTATTGTTGTTTATCAAGTTACATGAGAGATTGCAGGCTCGCTCGAACGCCCGCCCCCAGCCCGTCCCCCATGAAAAAGCTCCTCTTCTTCATCACCCTGATTTTCAGTCTCACCTCCTCTGCACAGGCGTTCAATTTCACCCTCAACGGCAGCACTTACAGCTTCTCCACCGTCAGTACTTTCTCGGCAAATCAGGCTTTGCTGTCGTCGCAGGTTTGGTGGAACGATTCCACTCTGACCGGTACATTTGTGAATGCACTGAACACTCAGGCACCCGACAATACCGGTTTTGCTCACAACTACACGGTGGACGCGGGTTGGTCTGGTGGGGGCTATGTGAATAGTTGGAGCAACAGCTATTGTTGCGGCCCTCAGTCTGGAAATGCCGACAGCGTGACTAATGCCGACAACTTCAACTGGGCGGTTGTAAGGCTCCTTGCCTCGACTGCCGAAACACAGCGCTCATTGGCCCTCATGGCCCAAAAGATGCGAGGGGTCTTCAATGGAGCGGCAATTGGCTCTAACTACGCCAACATGAACACTTACGACTGCAACCTGTTTGACGAGAAAGGCATGTGCGTCTCAACAGGGGGCCGCTACACGGTGACCGACTCCTCGGGCTCTGAGAACACAAGCGCAGTAGTTGTGTTGGGCTACAGGGCAACGCCAACAATTCGCGTTGGCGGCTTTCTCGACAAGAGCCTGAATAACAACGCCCCCACGGGCATTTCCATCTCGAACAAGAACCCGCTGCTGGGCATGTTTATCGTATGGAACCAGCAGGTGGATGCGCTGGGTTACCAGTTCAAACTGGCCAATGCGTATCAGTCTTCGGGTGTGACGACTGCACGTGATGTCGCTGGTACATCCGAAGTTGGCAGAGGCAACACCACGCTTACAACAGAAAGCTATGTGGGCGAGGCAAGCTACGCCTTCAACTACGGGGCTAATACGCTGCTGCGACCGTATATCGCAATGCGATATACCGAGATTGAGCAAGATGCCTACACTGAAACCAGTGCTTCCCTGCCCTTGAGTTACGGTGCTATCCGCGACCGCTCTACCACCGCACTAATGGGTGTGAAGATGCAACATCGCCTGACACCAGAAATCACCCTGACATCCAGCCTTGGCCTCGAACATGATCTCTCGCACAAGGTGGATCGTCTGACCGCCACTGGCGTAAGCGGCATCACGTCCGAGAACTTCTCAAACGAGATTGACAAGACCCGCCCCATTGCCGCCATCGGCATGATGTACGCGCTATCGAGAACACAGCGTCTATCCGCTGATCTGTTCTATCAACAGCTGCCCTTCCAAAGCACCGGCTCGACCACGCTGTATTTCAACTACATGATTGGTCTTTAAGCGTTCCGAAGAGACCCCAATGAAGCAGGGCCCGCCTCGATTTACACACAATCGGGGCGGGCCTTTTTCAGTCAACGCTGTTAGCGCTTCAGGCGCTTAGGCGATGACAAGCGCTCATCTATTAGCTGCATGAGGCAGAACAGCACCGTCTGTCGATAGCGCTTGCGAACAGGGGTGGGGGAGCAAAATGCCATTGCTAGCATCCTCCAGCGCCATGGTCTGAATCCACGGGGCTTGCGACATGACGCCACCAAAGATGGTGGCAAACGCCACATCGGCCGCATCGCGCCCGGTACTAAAACGGATGAGGCCCATTGGCACCACCGTGCCTGACGGGTCGAAGATATACCAGCCGCCTTGCAGATACACCTCTACATACGCATGAAAATCCGGCGGGCCCAATACAGCAGGCGCGCCATAGTCAGTGCCGGTAGCAAAGCGTGCGGGGATGCTCAGTGCGCGACACAAGGCAATCATGAGATGCGCAAAATCGCGGCACACCCCCACCTCTTCAATCAGCGTATCCACTGCTGAGGTATTGGAGTTGGTGGTGTTCGATGTGAACGTCACGCGGTTGCTGACCCAGTCGCGAATGGCCTGCACCCGCGCATACCCTTGAGGCATCTGACCAAACTCTTTAATGGCGAGCTTGATCAGCCGGTCGGATTGGCAATAGCGGCTGGGGTAGAGATAGACCATCACTTCCGGCGGCAGATGTTGCACCGGCACTTCGGCAATCTGGTCGGGTTCGGCAAAGACGTGAGCCACATCCACCGTTGCCTGATAAGACACCGTCAAATTGCCAGGATCAGCCCGCAAGCGCAGGTAGCGATTGCCACTGCTTGGGTCGGTGTAATGCCCAAGTGGCACCGGCTGGCTAACCTGCAGGTTTTCGTGGGACACCGTTTGCCATGGCGTTCTCGCCGCATGGACGTTAAAGATAAAGTCAGCGCCCATAGCGTCGACTTGGTAGTTCAACTCAATACTTAATTCAATTCGGATCATCCCAGCACTGTAGCGGGCAGCCTGTGCGGCGTCTGTGCGCTAAGGCTCACAGCACGTGTGATGGATAGCGAACTCAAGCACGGCGCCAGCGACGAAGCCAGCCGCAACAATAGTGTCGAGTTCTACAAGACCGTCTTCCTCGCGGACTCAGTCGGCCGCGCTATCGCTTACGCGATTGAGCAACCGGCCGATGTGGGCATCAACGAAAATGGAATCAAAGCCGATTTATTCAGCTTATCCTTTCCACCCATTGAAGTCCGACCTTCGCAAGCACTTGCTTCGCAGAAAACGAACCAAAACCTTTAAGTAGGTAATGAGTAATATCGGCTCTATCCACACCGACTTCGTCTAGCAGTACAGCATGGTAGATATAAGAGAGCGCACTACTTTTCAACACAAGCTCATCTAAGAACGGTTGATATCCCCCTGAATGGCGTTGCCCGCCAAAGTGAGAAATATCGTTTCGCAATTTAGCGCACTCGTCACAGAATTTTCGGAGTGATCGCTCAGTGAAGCTTAACGGAGAGTTCTTTAATATCTCATAGAGACGCTCACTCAATGAGGGCTCACCCACGTACTTAAGTTGCGCTTTGAGCCAATTTCTATCTTTCGCTACTGCAACTTGCGACAATATCCGATCGACCTTTTCAGCTAACTTACTGTTCAAAATTCCTTTTGGCGCTTTTCGGCGATGCAGGGATTCAAGTCCCCAAACAAGACTTACGAATTTGTGTTCCGCATAGAGACTCACATCCCTCTTGGTCGATAAGTACAGATAAAAGCCAGGACCAAATTGATCTCGCTTAACTCTCCAATTAGAAAAGACATCACCAAAAAACGGTCGAAGTGCAGGGAAGCTCGTCCAACACTTGTGCCAATCAGGTATAACCAGATCACCTCTTTTCTGCGACCAAAAATACGCAGTGCATCTGGTTTCTTCTTTCTTGCTTCCGTAGCTAAGAGTTGGCCAATCAAAACCGTAATCTGCGCCGGTTAGCAATACCATCAAATCGGCTAAGTTTCGATATTGCTCTTTAGCAGTCTCAAGTGAGCACCCCGCCTTAGGGAAATAAGCAATCGAGGCTTCTTCAGTCAGCGTCATTTCATGACGGCTTTGCTTACCCCAAAAAGGGCCATATAAATCATATTGAATCTCTAGCTTCCCATCATCCAAGTTGTAGGTATCGTTCTTGGGAGGCCGATATACGGCAGAGAGCTTTTTCTTAGTACGCTGAGACTCTATAGAACCTATGCGCAACCAACTCTCGTAGCCCTTTAAGGAAACAAGCAAGCTACGAAATTTTATTGGTGTGCTTGTAGAGGGAAATAGCCTGCTTCCTATCAAACAATTGAGAGCTGAAAATTTTTCATAAGAAACTCCACTGCTCTTAAATGACCCACCATTTCTGAACACTTCCAAAAGTAAAACATATTTGTTGCTCTTCAATATCCCTTGGATACCTTTGTGTGGTGGGAGCTCAGTTTGATCGTTACTTAGATGAAAAATCCAATCGGCGTTAGGTGTTAGAACATCATGTAATTCGAGTTCAATCCATCCTGTCTCATCTATCTTTAGAGCCCCAGTTACACCCACATCAGATGCAAAGTTCTCGGGGGGTATGTCTTCATCGCTCCACCAAAAATAGCCTTGCTCTTCAAAGATGATCTTTTTCACTGAGACCCCTTACGTTAGCCAGTATTGCAAATTTATATTGGAGTTCGATAGGCATAGATGACGCTATTAGATTCAACCACCTCGTCCCCTCATCCCCCTTGCAAAAGCTTACCTATTGAAGGTTGCGGGAAAAAACAAAGAGGTAATTTTTATTTCCCTTTGATTCGCAGTCTATAACCATCACCCACTGCATAAAACAATTTAACCTCATTGACCTGCTCCCCGAGAATAGTCCGGAATTGAATTAGAGTTTGCCTCAACGGAGGCAACATGAAGAAGCGATTCACGGAAGAACAAATCATTGGCAT
>LNDZ01000012.1 GCA_001464495.1 Betaproteobacteria bacterium Ga0074130 | reverse complement strand
CGGAACAAAACAGGAATCGCCAGCCCAGCCGGCAATGCCTGCATGCGGCCGCTGCTGTCAGCCACGGCATCCACAATTTGCGGGTAGAAATCGCTGACAGAAATCTTCTCACCACTGTCCTTGATCAGTTGGTGGAAGGGCACGAAACGTGGGCGCTGGCTGAAGTAATGCGACGACTCATCCAGATCAAGCAGTGCCGCGTGTGGCAAGTGCGCCTTATCAACAGGGGACAGACTGTTCGCGTTTTGCAGCACCACCTTGGCCTTGCCCTTTTGGGCGTCATTAAACTTGAGGGTCATCGTGGCCAGCGTATCCAGTGCCTTGCCTTGCAAGTTGTGACGCAACACCACCTCTTGTGCGCCAGCTAGCGTTACCGAGGCGGCCAAACTCACGCCAATGATCCAATGCTTCACAGATTCTCCTGTCATCAATTCAGGACATCAATGCCCGACCAAATGGCCAAGCGCGGAAGCGAGAATATACACCGACACCACACCTGTGCTCGTGACCAACAGCCTGCCCGGGCAAGACAGGGGCACATGCCGTACAATTCACGCATTCGGATGCCTGTTGCCAATCCATCGTCCCGCAAGTCAGGTTCGCCATGAAAAGATCGTTTGCCTTTGCCGCGCTGCCGCTATTGTTTGCCCTGACCCTGTCGGGTTGCGATCAGCTGGGTGTCGAAACGCCTGCACAAACGCTGGCCCGCCAAGAAGCCGAAGGCAAAGCGGTGGGCGGTGCTTGCCGTCACGCTGGCCGCGCGCTTGAGGACTGCTACCGCTCCAGCCCAAAAATCTCGAAGGCCGCAATCTACAACGGCTGGCGCGACATGGATGGCTACATGCGTGAGAACAAGATTGAAGTCGTCCCAACCGTACAGCCCGCTGAAGTAAAGCCATCAGAAGCAAGCAAGAATAAGTCTTCCGCCAATGAAGACGATGCAGAAGCCGAAAAGTCACCGGAAAAAGCCACTGAAACCCCGCCGGCAAAGTCGGGCAACAAGTCCGCCAACAAGCAGTCCTGAGGGCGTCGTGACGCCGCTTTGACAAGCGCTCACCCATTACCCGCAGGCCAAGTCACTTGCTGAGCCTTGACGCACGATCGGTCGAGGCGATCTCCCATCCATTCAGTGTTGTCCCATGAACCCAAGCGTATTGCTCTACTGCCGGCCCGGCTTTGAACGGGAATGCGCGCAGGAAATCAGCCACTTTGCCGGCGCCAATGGCGTCGATGGTTACGTCAAGAGCAAGCCGGATTCTGGTTGGCTACTGTTCGTGCCTTACGAAGATAGCGCTACCCAACGCTTACAGGGGCAACTGCAGTTTTCGGCATTCACCTTTCCGCGTCAGTTCGTTCATCAGGCCACACTGATTGAAAACTTGCCCACCACCAATCGGGCAGCCCCCTTGGCCGACGTTGCGGCCAGCATTGCGCAGCAGGCCGGGCTACGCTTTGCGGAAGTGTGGCTGGAAACCGCCGACACCAACGATGCCAAGGAGCTTTCGGCTTTCTGCCGCAAATTCCAGCCGCATATGGAAAAGGCGTTGCGCACGCGCGAGTTGCTTAGCGACAAGAGCCATCATCGCCTACACATCTTCTTCCTTGACTCTGCCACCGCGTATGTGGGTGTCACGGATACCGGGAACAGTGCCTCTTGGCCGATGGGCATTCCGCGCCTTAAGGCGATTCATGGCGCCCCCTCACGCTCAGCGCAAAAACTGGCCGAAGCCTTGGGGGTTTTCCTGACGGCGGAAGA
>LNDZ01000011.1 GCA_001464495.1 Betaproteobacteria bacterium Ga0074130 | reverse complement strand
CATAGCGCCATAGGCTATCAAACCCCTGACCAGTTCGCAGACAGTTTTTTTAACCGCAAACTCTAAATGTATTTCGGACTAAATCGGGGAGCAGGTCATTGGGACACGGCAACCAGTACAGCGCAGATCGTGCCCGGTGCACCACGGACTGTGCTTGGCAGCATGAAGTACAACTTCTAACTGCCCAACCATACAAAAAAAGCGCCCCATTGCTGGGGCGCTTTTTTGTTCGGGATGGCAATCTTTACATCTTCATATTTAGGGAAACGAAGGCAGCACGACCCGCGCCCGGGGAGAACATGGGTTGATCGCTAATGCCACCCCAGAAGAAGTTGTCGTACCAAACGTACTCATACTTACGGTCGGCAATGTTCTTCATTTGGAAGTCAATGCTGGTGGTCTTTGAGAGCGCGTAGCGAACGTTGGCATCAAACAGTACAAAACCACCAAACTTACCTTGGGCATTTAAGTTATCAATGAAATAACTCCCTTGTGCTCGCCCTTGCAGGCCAAAGCGCCAAGCCTCTGAAGCACGGTACTCACCACCCACGTTGCTAATAAAGCGTGGTGTCGAAAACACCTCTTTACCGGCAAGCGAAACGCCTGTTGTAGTGAAGGCACTCACAACACGGGCATCTTGTAGTGAGTGCGAGAGCCACAAGCTAAGCTTGTCGCTGGCTTGGTGATTCACTTGGAAATCAATCCCTTTACGGCGCGTTTGGCCAAGCCCCACTGTTGTACCTGTCGCTGGCATATTGGCGACCTCATCCGTGGCATCTTGTTGCCATAGGGCAAGGCGGAAGTCTGTTCCTTTAGCCGGGGAGAGCTTCACACCAATTTCTTTACCCGTGTTGATTGATGGCTTAAACGTTGTTTGACCCGGCGTGAGATAGGCAGGCGCGCGCGAACCCGTGAGCACTTGGAAGGTGCGCCCCCAGTTGGCGTAGATACTCGTGGCCTTGTTCAGGTCATACACCATGCTTAGCTTGGGTTGATTGATCCAACCTGAGTTTTGCAATGGCGCTGTTACGCCGGTGGTGTTGATGCGGGTATCGCCTGTGAACTTATCCGTTCTGATGCCAGGAATGATCTTGAGTGACTCAATAGGCTTGATCACTGCCTGCACATAAGCCCCAACATTGTTGAGGGTATAGGTATCGTCATTCGAGGTCGAGGCAGGTGTTGCGTTGAAGTTGGTTGGTGTGCTGAAGTTATAGCGGAAGCGCTGAAAGCGGTTATCTTGCCGTTCAACATTTACGCCACCATCAATGGTGACTTTGTCATTGGCTCTTAACGTCAGCGTACTGATAAACCCAAACTGATCCTCATCCCAGATACGGCGCTGACGCGGCGAATTGTCGCCCGCAAAGTTAGTGAAGGTCACGCGGCGATCATCTTGATAGCTGTTGAAATAGAGCTTGTTGCTCCAGAAGGCATCCGGTGTGATTTGCCAGTCGAGATGCGCGCTGATCTGCTTCATATCGCGGTCGTCGCCATCATTAGCGTTCTTGGCAGGCGATTGGCGGCGATTAGCGTTGAGCTCACCTGCTGTCAGGAAGCCGGGGGCTTCTGACTTGTGGTTATAGCTGCGGACGACTAGGCCTGTCTTGAGTTGGCCATCAGCAGACGTTACAAACCACTTGGCACCTGCGGAATACTTTTCTGACTTTGAGTGATCACGGAAGCCATCCGAATCCTGCTTAGCGAAGAAGTAGTTTTGGGCAAAGCCGTCTTTCTCACGCCCCACAGCGACTTGTAATTCACGCGTATTGAAGCTGCCGTAGGTAAAGCGGCTATCCGTATAGTTGCCACCTTGACGCGTGCCAATATTGAGGTTGCCGCCAATGTTATGGAGGCCGTAGCGTGGATCATTGGTGCCACGTACGACTTCGATATAGTCGATCTCCAGCGGGAAGATCATGTCGATAAAGCGCTGGTTGCCGCTATTGACGTTGCTGGGAATGCCGTCGATCAAGACCTTGATGCCGTTGATATAGCCTTCGCCATTGAAGGCACGGAAGGTCACTTTTCCTGACTCAGCGCCCATAGCCGTGGGCGTAATTTGAATGCCGGGCATCTGGCCGACCAGCTCCCAACTATTCATCACGTTTTTGTCTTCTACTTTGTCGCCACCCATGATGTCGACAGACGTCAGGACGTTGTTGGTGAGCAGCGGGCCACCGCGCCCAGACTTAACAGGCACTTCACCAAGGACAATCACAGGATCAGCTGCACTCGCTGCATGGCTGATGAAATACAGAGCGGAAGCCACCGCCACGGGCAAAATTTTTCTTTTCATGTTGAAACTCTCTCTGAGGACATCGCGTGTCCGATAACAAACACCTCCCCTCGCAAAAGTCGCGACAGGAGGCTTCATGGCGTAGGAACGCCATGGGGATCGTAAATTTCAGGAGAGTTGCGAGGGGGGTGCGCGCGAGGCAGGCATGAGCCAGGCGATGAGAGGCCTGGGAGCCCAGAGGGAATACGGAGGGACAAAATCGGCAGTGGTATCGGCTGCTGCCTCAGTAAAAACAATGACTGCCGGTAACGCATGGCTGGCATGTTGTGTACAGAAGGGGCAGTGTTCAAGCTGGCTCTGGGTTGGCTCTGAAGCCATCTCATCGGCCATTCTCGGCAGATGAACCAGCTTTACCCCGTAATGGCTGCAGGCTTGAAGGGAGTGTCCATCTTTGCTGTGGTCGTGCAGATAGACATGCACGAACGGCGGCAGTACTGCTGCCGCAAACGTGGCAACGATCAGCAGTGCTGCAAGAAGATGAGTCCGAACCCTAGACATGGCGTGATTTTATCATCGACACACGATGAATCTTCTTTGCTCGCTGACTAGCCTTAGAAATAGCTCGTCCACGGCGCACGGCTGCGCTGCTTGTACTGGGCAAACCATCGGCAGGGGAAGTACAAAATGCAGAGAAGCACAATTGCACATAGCCATAGTTGCCAGACCTCTGCAAACCCAAACCGGCTGCCTTGGTTAGCGCCATATAGCGCATTAAAGACGAGGTAAAGGCAATGGAGCGCGTAAAGATGCAGGGTGTAAAAGAACATTGGCACTCGCCCCAATTGGAGCAGAGGCTGCAAAGGCTGCTTGCGCTCAAACCATGCGAGCAGGATCAACCCGACACCCAGTGTCAGTGCTAGGAAGAGTAGCGAGGGTGGATATTTAGTTACATTAAGGTAGGACATCACCCATTCAAGCGCCGCGCCGTCTTGAGCCCGCGGATGGTCGCCATAGACATTCCAGCTGCGCAATGCAAAAAAGACCATGAGCATGCCTGCGCCGATGCGGGTAAGCCACCGCTGACGATAATGAGCGGCAATGCTTGAGCGATACAGAGGCCCTAAGGCATAGCCAAGCAGAATGACGCCAACCCACGGCAGCACCGGATACGAGGTGCGGAGCTTGAGGGTGGCGCTGACCTCAATAACACTGCGGTCATGAAGAATGGCCCATGGAATAAAGCCCCACTCCCCCGCTTGAAATTGGATGACATCCAAGGTGTTGTGGCCGCAGATAATAAGCAAGGCGCAGGCAATCTGAGCCGGATAGGGTAGCCATAACAAGGCTGCCAACGCGACCATCGACAAGCCAATTGCCCAAATAACTTGCAAGTAAAGGATGGACGGCGGGAAAGCAAAGCTCCACGCAAAGTTAATGACGGTGAGCTCTAAGGCAACAAGAAAAAGCCCACGCTTGAAAAGATAAGCAGAAACATCAGCACGGCTTCTTCCGGCTTTATTCCCGTAAAGCCAAGCGCCCAAGCCTGTGAGCAAAACAAAAATTGGCGCGCAGAAATGGCTGGTCAGGCGGGTGAAAAACAATTCAGGTGGCGTGCTGCTAATCAGCATGGGGTCCGGCACCTGAAGATGCAGGTAGAAATATTCGCGGACATGATCCACCAGCATGAGTGCCATGACAAACCCGCGCAGGGTGTCAATGGCAGTGATCCGTGATGAGGAATCCGTCGATAGCATGTTACTGAGCCTCGTCTAGCGACTGTGAACCATCATCAACCATGCCGGGGCTTGGATTGTTCGTCGTCCACTCAATCATGAGTCGATACCCAACGGCCAGCAAGGTTGGGCCGATGAAAAGCCCAATGACGCCAAAGGCCAGCACGCCACCGAGTACGCCAAGAAACACAATGGCAAACGGCAGGCTGGAGCCACGGCTGATGATGAAGGGCTTGATGACGTTATCCACCATGCTGACGACAAAGAAACCCCAGATCGCAACGAACACTGCCCAGCCCGGCTCGCCCTGCTGAAACAGCCAGATGGCAACGCCACCCCAGATGAGCGGTGGTCCCACCGGAATCACGGAGAGGAAAAATGTACCCACCCCCATCAACACGGCGCCGGGCACGCCCGCGATAGCAAAGCCAATGGCTGCCAGAATGCCTTGTGCCAATGCGGTACCGAGAATGCCGTAGATCACGCCAGTCACCGTGCCACGCGCAATGCCCATTAAGTAAGTGCCGCGCGTGCCGGCAAGACGCTCAAGCGCAATGCTTAGGCGGGTTGCCAGCCCTTCGCCGTAGAGAAAGAAAAAGAAGGCCAGAAAAACCGACAAGCCAATGTCCACAACGCCCTTGCCCAACATGCGGCCGCCCAGCAATGCTGCGCTTTGGGCTGGGCCTGCGTACTTCTCCAACTCCAGCATGAGTCGGTGGCCATCGTGTGCAAACTGTTGCCAATAGTTATGAATGGTGTCGCCAACAACGGGCAGACTGACCATCCAACTCGGCGCATCGGGCAAGCCATCTTTGATGAGCCCAGAGGCAGCACGCGTAAGCTCTCTCACGTTATCCGCTAAGCCCATTGCAACAGCCACCACAGGCACCAGCACAACCAGTGTCACCAGCAAGGTCATCAGTGTGGCCGCCAAGCTGCGGCGGTTACCGACGACACGATCCAGCCACAGGAAAGCCGGCCAGCTGGTTGAGGCCAGAATCGCCGCCCACAACAGCGCCGTGAGAAAGGGCCACAGTACCCACAGACAGCCGCCCCCAAGCAACGTCAGGGCAAGAATGGCAAGCACACGGTCAGAGCGCGGGTTGGTCATGGTGGGGTGAAGCAAATTAAGGATACGGCGATTATGACGCAGGCACGCGCTAGCACACTGGCGCTAAACCCTTGAGCAGCGAGGTAATTCGGCATTACATTGCAAAGCCATGGCATTTGCCTAGGCGCGTCCGCAAAATAAGCGGGAACAAAAAAGCCGGCACAGCGGCCGGCTTTTAGGGTGTCTAGATAGACCTTGGTCGACTTAGACCGACTGCAGACGGGCAAGCACACCTTCACGGCCCATGACCTCCAGCACCTGATCAATCGACGGTGATTGTGGCTGTCCGAGCAGCACCACGCGCAGCGGAATCGCCACAGCCGGCATCTTGACGGCGTGTTCAGCAACTGTCTCCTTGATCGCGGCGTTCAGGTTGGGGGCAATCCATTCACTCACGGCCGTGAGCTTGGCCTTAAGGGTTGCTAGCGTGGCTTTGGCGGCATCGGTCAAATGCTGTGCTTGCACATCGGCGGAGGCATGCACCACCACGCAGAAGGGGTGAATAGCATCGGCCAGCTCATTCAGGCTATTGACGCGCTCTTTGTACAGTCCGATAACACGCTCCATATCTTGCACGGCGGCGGTATCGACGCCCTGCTTCTGCAAACGCTGCTTCACTTCAGCAGCGAGACGGGCATTGTCGGCCTGCTTAAGATATTGGGCATTCAGCCAGTTGAGCTTTTCGGTGTTGAACTGGGCGGCGGAGGCGGTGATGTGGTCGAGATCAAACCACTGCACAAACTGCTCCATGCTGAACAATTCTTCATCACCGTGCGACCAACCGAGGCGGGCCAAATAGTTGAGCACAGCCTCAGGCAGATAGCCTTCTTCGTCGTACTGCATCACGCTCACGGCACCGTGGCGCTTGGAGAGCTTCTGCCCGTCATCACCGAGGATCATTGATAGATGGGCGTATTGCGGCACGGTCGCGCCGAGAGCGGCGAGTACATTGATCTGGCGCGGGGTATTGTTCACATGGTCGTCACCACGGATCACATGGGTGATGCCCATATCCCAGTCATCCACGACCACGCAGAAGTTATAAGTCGGCGTGCCGTCGGCGCGGGCGATGATGAAGTCATCAAGCTCGGTATTGCTAATTTCAATGCGACCTTTGACCTGATCATCCCAAGCGACGACGCCGCTGGTCGGGTTCTTGAAACGCACCACAGGCTCAATGCCTGCGGGGACAGCCGGCAAAGTCTTGCCGGCTTCTGGGCGCCAGCGCCCGTCATAGCGCGGCTTTTCTTTCTTGGCCTCTTGCTCGGCACGCAGCGCGTCCAACTCCTCCTTGGAGGTGTAGCAGTAATAGGCGGTACCAGCCGCAAGCATCTGGCCGATGACTTCCTTGTAGCGGTCCATGCGCTGCATCTGATAGAACGGGCCTTCGTCATGCGCAAGACCGAGCCAGTTCATGCCGTCGATAATGGCCTGCACAGCCTCTGGCGTGGAGCGGGCAACGTCGGTATCTTCAATACGCAGGATGAACGTGCCGCCATGGCGACGGGCATAAGCCCACGAGAACAGCGCAGTACGGGCGCCGCCAATATGCAAAAAACCGGTGGGGCTGGGGGCAAAACGGGTGCGAACGGTCATGGTCGGAGACGAGTAGGTGAATGCTGATGCAGCAAAGCCGTGCATTTTACTGCATGCGCTGGCCCGACGATTGACCAAAACCGCACGGTATGGTCTAATTCGCGCCCTCAATCGCGGTTTTGGCAGCGCCGAAACCGAAGATTGGGCGGTTAGCTCAGCGGTAGAGCACTGCCTTCACACGGCAGGGGTCACTGGTTCGATCCCAGTACCGCCCACCAGATTTTAGAAAGCTCTGAAGACCAGATGATGAAAATCGTCTGGTTTTTTTGCATGATACGTACGTTTTGCATCGCTTCATTGCATCCCCCCTGCTGCCAACGCCTAAACCCACACTGCGCGAACTGACACCAGGCACCAGATTCAGGAGTCGCCAGTGAATACATTCTTCTCGGGGAACAAGCGCTTGATGCTGGCTATCGCGCTGTTCGTCGTGCTGGATTTTGGCACCCTGGCTTTTAGCTACAAAATCTCCCGGCAAGTCGAGAAAGATGCGGTCGCCATCAATCTAGCCGGCCGTCAGCGCATGTTGTCACAACGCGCGACCAAGGCTGTGCTCATTGCCACCAACGAAAAAAACGCCCTTCCACTGCGCACGGCTGCGGTCAAAGAGGCCAATGCCGCCTACGAACTTTTCCTTGAAACCTTGCGCGCCTTTGCCAAGGGCGGCAAGGCGCGTGGCGGTGCGGGCCAGCCGGTGGTTCTGGATCGCGTACATGGCACGGCGATGGAACCCGTGGATAAGGTACTGGCGCTAGTAGGCAACTATGAGCACCTGCCCAACGATCCAAAATCCCTGCAAGCGTTCTCAGCTTTTCTAGTAGCCAATAACCAGACCATTCTGGAGTCGATGAACCAGCTCACCAATGCGCTGGAAAAGCAGTCGGTCGATGTTGTTGGCAAGTTACGCTTTGCGCAGACGCTGGCCTTCCTGCTGTCGCTCATCAACTTCGGCGTCATCCTGATGGGTATGCATCGAGAACGCAAAAAGGCGGATCGTTCATCCATTACGGACAACCTCACTGGCCTACTCAACCGTACGGGGATCTATCGCAAGCTGGATCGGGAAATCATTGCCGCACGCGGCAAGCAAAGACCAATCGGCGTCCTGCTGCTCGATCTGAACGGCTTCAAGGCTATTAACGACCAGCATGGCCATGCCATGGGTGACAAAGCATTGGTGGATGTCGCTCAGAAGCTTATTGACTGGTGCCCCCGCGACTGGAGCCCAGGGCGTCTTGGAGGCGACGAATTTGTGCTGATCTGCCCCAATGTACCCACCAAGGTGCTGGAAAATTACGCTTATGACTTGACCCGCTATCTGCGGGAGGTTGAAATCGCCCCTGATGCATTCATCTCAGCCAGCGTAGGCTGGGCCTCCAGCCTGCCCGAAACAACGCCGGACAAACTGATGTCAGCTGCTGACACCATGATGTACTCAGAAAAAGTTGAGCATCATAAGGTGCAACGCTATCGCGAATCGACCCGCGATGTGGCCACAGAAACCGGGCTGGGCTAGGCTGACGCGCTTTGCCTTTGCAAGACGTAGCACATCACGACTCTGAAAAATGAGTATGGATGAGGCTTTGTTATAATTGCGGCAACTTGTGGTTGGCACAGAAGGTTTAGCTCGCCAGCCGCTAAAACGATGTCCACTTTATCTACGATCGACGCGAAAGCTCGCCGCTTGCAGGCGCTATTAGCTGCCGCTTGTTGATCCCTGTTTCACCCACCTCAATCACGCGCAAATGGCACATAACATCGAAACCGTGGATGCCCTTCTGGTGGGCGCAGGCATCATGAGTGCCACTTTGGCAGTATTGCTCAAGGAGCTCGACCCCGGTATGGCGCTGGAGGTTGTTGAGCAAGGCGATTCGGGTGCTGTGGAAAGCTCTAACCCGTGGAATAACGCAGGTACCGGCCACGCCGGCTTGTGCGAGCTGAATTACACCCCGCAAGCGTCCGATGGCTCGGTTGATATCAAGAAGGCAGTGCAGATCAACAGCCAGTTTGAAGTGTCAAAGCAATTCTGGTCGCACTTGGTCGCTAAAGGCACGTTTGGTTCCCCCAAAGAATTCATCAATCCGACACCGCATCTGAGCTTTGTGTCCGGTGAAAAGGACACGTCCTTCCTACGCAAGCGTTACGAAGCACTATCGCAGCATCACTTCTTTGCCTCGATGGTGCATACGGAAGATCGCGCTTTGATGGCAGAGTGGATGCCCTTGACGATGCAGGGGCGCAACCCGAACGAGAAGATTGCCGCGACGCGCGTGCAAACCGGTACCGATGTGAACTTCGGCAGCCTGACCACGCAACTGCTGGCGCACTTGGCGCGGCAGAACAATGCACGCGTCACCTGCCAACAGCGCGTGATCGGCCTGGACCGCAACGCAGATGGCTGGCGCGTCACCATCAAGCACACAAAATCCGGTGCGCTACGCCACGTACAAGCCCGCTTTGTTTTCCTCGGCGGCGGTGGCGCTGCCCTGCCCTTGCTACAGATGTCGGGCATCCCGGAAGGTAAGGGTTACGGCGGCTTCCCCGTCAGCGGCCAATGGCTGCGTTGCGACAATCCGGCGGTGGTCTCGAAACACCACGCTAAGGTGTATAGCAGGGCCGCTGTTGGTGCCCCGCCCATGTCGGTGCCGCATCTCGACACGCGCGTGGTGGATGGCAAGACAGCATTGCTGTTTGGCCCCTATGCGGGTTTCAGCACCAAGTTCCTCAAGTTTGGCTCCTACCTTGACCTGTTCTGCTCAGTGCGCCCTGGCAATATCGGCCCGATGCTGGCCGTCGCCCGCGACAATATGGATCTGACGCGCTACCTCATCAAGGAAGTGATGCAGTCGCAGGACGACCGTCTAGCCGCCCTGCGCAATCTTTACCCGGAAATGAACCCGGCCGACTGGCGCCTAGAAATTGCCGGCCAGCGCGTGCAGATCATCAAGAAGGATGCCAAGCGTGGCGGCATCCTGCAGTTCGGCACCGAAGTGGTGTCGGCCGGCGATGGCAGCATTGCTGCGCTGCTGGGCGCATCGCCGGGTGCGTCGGTTAGCGTGCCCATCATGCTGGAGCTGATCGAGCGCTGCTTTGCCGGCCGCCAAGCCGAATGGCGCAGCAAGCTGGGAGAGATTTTCCCGGCCCGCGAAACCGCCTTGCAAAACGATGCAGCGCTGTATCGGCAAGTAAATGCCCGCAGCGCCGACATACTGGCGCTCAACAGCACCGCGTATTGATTTACACACGACAACCTTAAGTAAGGTTACTCAAGCACGCGCATAGTGCTGACCCTTTAAGCTTCTCTCTTCTGCACATGTCTCACGCCTCTCCTGCCCGCGCATGCGGCATTGACTTCGGCACCTCCAACTCAACCGTGGGTTGCCTGCGTCCGGGTCAGCCCACTTTGCTGACGATGGAAGATGGCAGGATCACCCTCCCCTCGGTCGTATTCTTCAATGCTGAAGACAGCAGCACCCGCTTTGGGCGCGCCGGCCTCAACGATTATCTGGCCGGTTATGAAGGCCGCCTGATGCGCTCGCTCAAGAGCCTGCTCGGCAGCAGCCTGATTGATGGACAGACCGAGGTGCATGGTCGCTCCCTGAAGTTCCGCGAACTCCTCGGCCAGTTCATCGGCGAACTCAAGCAACGTGCCGACCACCAAGGCGGGCGTGAATTCGAGCAAGTGGTGCTGGGCCGCCCGGTCTACTTTGTCGATGGCGACCCGGTTGCGGACAAGGCCGCCGAGAACACGCTGGCAGACATTGCCCATAACGTTGGCTTCAAGGACGTCAGTTTTCAGTACGAGCCGATTGCCGCCGCCTTCCATTACGAAACCGAAATTCAGCGCGAAGAACTTGTCCTAGTTGCCGACATTGGCGGCGGTACGTCCGACTTTTCGCTGATTCGTCTGTCGCCCGAGCGCGCCAAGCTGACTGACCGACAGGCGGACCTGCTTGCCAATGGCGGCGTGCATATCGGTGGCACCGACTTTGATCGCCTGCTCAGCCTTGATAGCGTGATGCCACTGCTGGGTTACCGTAGCCTGCTCAAAACCCAGCGCCAGATGCCATCGAATATCTTCTTTAATCTGGCGACTTGGCACACCATCAACTCGGCTTACACACGGCAAGTGCTGGCTGACCAGAAGCAGCTGGCGATTGAAGCTGCCGAGCCGCAGAAAACAGCCCGCCTACTGCGCCTGATTGAAGACCGCTCCGGACACTGGCTGGCGAACGAGGTGGAGCAAGGCAAGATTGCCCTCTCGGACGCGCCGAGCACGCAACTGAAGTTAGATCGACTTGAAGCCGATCTGGAACAAACCCTGAGCCGCGATGCCTTTGAAGCAGCGACTGTGGGTCTGGTGGATCAGGTTGAGCAGACGGTCAGCGCCTTGCTGCGTGATACTGGTGTAGCGGCAACCCAGATTGATACGGTGTTATTTACGGGTGGTTCAAGCGGTATCCCGCGCTTGCGTCAGCGTATTGCTGCGCTATTGCCGCAAGCACAGGCGGTGGAATGCGATCTGTTTGGCAGTATCGGTGCCGGGCTGGCGGTTGAGGCCGCGCGGCGTTACGGCTGACAACAACGCAAACGCCATCTGCTGCGGATTACTTGCGCGGTGGCGTATCTGGCCCTAGCCCGCCAAACCAATCCTGAAAGGAGAGCATGGCTTCGGCCAGATCGACCATGCGCTTGTTTTGCTCCATCGCCGTTTGCCGCAGCATCTTGTAGGCGGCTTCTTCGCTGATACCTTTACGCGCCATCAGCAAGCCCTTGGCCCGCTCGATCACCTTTCTCTCATTCAGCGCCCGCTTGGCTTGCTCTAGCTCATTCTCCACACTGGCCAGCCGATCTGACTGAGCAAGCAGCACTTCTACAATCGAATCCCCCAGCCCGGTGCCCATGCCCTGCCCCGGCAGGATTTGCAGCGCTACATCAATCTTGGTTTCCGGATCAAAGAAGCGATCTACTACACAGGTACTGGCGGGCGGATGCTCAACCAAGCTTTTGAGCATGCCCTCGGCATCCTGCAACTCTGCTTCCGCACTCAGGATCAAGGCCGCACAACGCTCCAGCAACTCATCCACCAGAAATTGCTGTACCGACCACATCAGGCTCAGACGATCCGTGCAGCTATCAAACCAGTCACGACTCAAATTGGCATCCAGCGCCGCACCCGGCGCTGTCTCAAGCAGGATGTTACGCAGACGTTCGTGACGAGCCGTCGACTCAATCGCCCCGCTCTGCGCCAGCTGCTGACGCGCTGGCTCACTGGCGAACTCATCAAACACATGAAAGCAACGCTCCTGCGCCTCAATCAAATGAATGATGCGCTGCTGATGGCGACCATCGTTCAGACCTGAGGCAAACGACAGCGCCCCCACGGCACGCTCTTGCCCTGCATGCTCCTTGCCTTGAATGAAATTGAACAAAGCCACCAAGGAGCGCGACACCACCGGATCAAGCACGGTGTCGGTGACTTCAAACACGAGCGAGACTAAGCCGGCAATGAGGCGGCTGAAGGCGGCTACTGCCTGCGCCGATGACAAGGCATGATCTGCGATCTGCTGGCGCAAAGCCGGCAGAGAGTCCAGCCCGAACAAAGCCCAGGCCATGAGGTAGAACTGGCGCGCATCACCAAACGAGGCCTTACTCATCTGCTCGTCAAAGGCATCGCGCAGTGCACGCTCGATGCCTTCAGATTCCTGAATCAGCTGTAGGCGCGTTTCGGCGAAACGGCGGCCTGACGAGGCCAAATAAATGCTCGATGCACCACGTTCGCTCTGCAATGCATGAATCAGGTGCCCAAGCACCCCCACTAGCTGCGCCTTGCTCGAAAGCCGCTTCAGCTCTGCGATTTCGTGCTGCTTAGCAGCCAGAAGAATGTTGGAAACAGTGAGTGCCATTGAAGGAATGAAATGCAAAATAGAACCACAAGCAACAATTATTCCAAAAATTCAGGAAGTGAGGGATTTAGCCCTTCTGTTGAACTTGCCTAATAAGACCCGATCAACTTACTGCAGACCGACAGACAGAATACCGGCAACCTTGATGTCTTTTTAAGGCAACAGCTAATGCTCAGTTTGGCATCAACCCTCTGTGCCTACTCACGCATACAAGAAAGCTACAGATGGCCGGGATTGCTAGATAGTGAGCAAAGCCCGAGCCATCACCACTAATCTTGAGGTGGTGCAGAAAGGCCTCACCCTTAAGTATTTGTATTAAGCAGCAATTCACGTGTTAATTTGAGTTGCCGTCACAAAATTGATACTCTGACCGGGTCGTCACGACGAGTAGCAATATGCTGACCCTTCCCTCCATCCTGCCCAATAGCGTCAAGCAACGAGAGCCTAGGCAGGCGACGTTCACCTTGCTCGTCGTGGCCCTGCTGACGGTGGTGTGGCTTACCACTGCCTGGCTGCTCACAACGCAATACGCGCATTGGCGGGCGGAAGAGACACTGAACGGCTATCAGACCCAGCTCAACCAAAGCAGCGATGCGATTGCAGTTAGCCTTGAACGTGACCTATCGATTTTGCAGGGTATTCCAGCAACGCTTTCGCAAAGCGCTGAGCTGGCGAATGCACTGAAACTGACAAACCAAAGCCCCCCAAAGAATGACTACGCTGCTCGGCGTCAGCAGTGGACTGCGCAGCCGCAACTACAGAATCTGCATCATCAGCTATCAGACATCCGCCGCTATATCGGGACTTTCAGCATTGTCTGGGTGATCGATCTCCACGGCAATTGCATCTCCGCCAGCAATTACGACACCAACGAGAGCTTGATAGGTACGAACTTTGCTGACCGTAAGTACTTTACAGAAGCAATGCAGGGTCGTAGTGGGCGGCAATATGCCGTCGGTCGCAAGACCAACATTCCCGGACTCTTCTTCTCCTCTCCTGTCGTCATCGATCAACGCATAGTTGGCGTGGTGGTAGCCAAACTCGATCTGATTCAACTATCTGCAACGCTGAGCCAAGCCAACTCTATTTTGGTTGATGAAAATGGCGTGATCGTACTCGCGCGCGACAAGTCGATTGAAATGCATACGATGCCGGACAGCACGTTTTCTCAACTGCGCGAAGAAGATCGTTTGAATCGCTACCGGCGCGCCACCTTTCCTCAACTCGACTTTGAACGTTGGCCGGATTTACGCTATCCCGCCCTCACCAAGATTAACAAGCAGCCCACGCCATACATGGTGCGTATGCATGTGCTGAGTGCTTGGGACCTTAGCGTCGGCATTCTGCAGCCACTGCCAGAAATACCTACCATTGATCGCGACAAAATTGCGCTATTTGTCCTGCTGAGCATCATTGGCATCCTGCTGATCTGCGGGGTCGGGGCAACAATGACGTACATCACGAATACTCGCCATTCACGTTTTCTGCTGGCCTCGCGTAGCCAAGAAATCAGCCATCATAACGAGCTGCTGCAAATGATTGCCCTAGGCTCGACTGCACGCGAAGTACTAGAACAAATTGCCCGTTTCTCGCAAACCCGCTTTGAAGATGGCCAATGCCTGATTCACATGCTCAGTGAAAACGGCTCACATCTGCATCTAGCTGCTGCACCTGGCATTCCATCAGATCTGTATCACCGCATTGAGCATTTCGAAATGGGTACGGCGGAATGTCCATGGCCAGAGGGCAATGCTGACATTGCCATCCTGCACTGCAACTCCGATACCACCATGCCAGTTTGCAGCGCACTGGGACGCCTGCTCACTGGCAGCGCCAATGTCACGCTCTGGTCTGCCGTCATCCGCGACCCGGAAGCGGCCTCCTTGGGTTTGTTATCGCTGGTGGTTCCGGCTGACCGCGAGCCTGATGAGGAGCAACGTGCAACCCTGACAGCCTGTACCCGGCTCGCCGCCTTGGCTATTCTGCGCGAACGCAATCAAACCTCGCTGTTGCAAGCGCGTGACGCGGCCGAATCAGCGAACCGCGCCAAGGGCGATTTTCTGGCAAATATGAGCCACGAAATCCGTACGCCAATGAATGGCGTGCTCGGCATGACCGAACTGTTGCTCGACACCCCGCTCAACCCTGATCAGCGTTCCCATGCCGAGACGGTCTATCAAAGCGCCTTGTCGCTACTGAATGTCATCAATGACATTCTCGACTTCTCGAAGATCGATGCCGGCAAGCTGGATATTGAAGCCATCCGCTTTGATCTGCGCGCCTTACTCAATGAAATCGCTGACATGTTCGCCCTACGCGCTGCCGACAAGCGGCTGGAGTTCATCTGCCTGATTTCGTCGAATGTGCCCTCATTGCTGATTGGCGATCCCGGCCGTTTGCGCCAGATCCTGATCAACCTGATTGGTAACGCCATCAAGTTCACGAACAGCGGCGAAGTATCCTTTGGTGTTGAGCTGGTGTCTGAAAACACTAACCAAGTCACACTACGCTTTGAAGTGCGCGATACGGGTATTGGCATTCCTACGGATAAACAGCCTCTGCTGTTCTCCCCCTTCATGCAGGCAGATACTTCTACCACTCGCCAATTCGGTGGCACCGGACTAGGGTTGTCTATTGCCAAGCGTCTGGTGGACCTCATGGGCGGCGAGATCAGCCTGCAAAGTACGCCGGATCAGGGGACCACTTTCCGGTTTAGCCTTCCCTTTACCACCCAGCAAGTGGGCCCCCTCCTGTCGGAAAATCATCAACAACGCGATGCAGTCCTAGCTGGACGTCGCATTCTGGTCGTTGATGACAACGCAACGACACGGCATCTGCTCGATCTGTGGCTACGCGAATGGCGATGCGAGGTGCTGATGGCGAGTAATGGTCAAGTCGCACTTGATCTGATCACGGCAGAAGTCGACGCTGGGCGAATCATTCACGCCGCCATCATCGACATGCAGATGCCCATCGTCAACGGCCACGACCTCGCTGCCACGCTACAAGCTAACCCCAACACCGCAAATATCGCCTTGCTCCTCCTGACCTCTGTTGCCATGCGTGGCGAAGCCAGTCGAGTCGCCGTGGCGGGCTTCCGCGCTTATCTAACCAAGCCGCTTAAGAGCGAGCTGCTACTACGCAGCCTGCAAGCCATCTTGAGTGGCGACAACAGTAAGGATTCCCCCCTCATCACGCGTCACACCTTCCGCGAACATGATCGGCAGGCGCGCATCTTGTTGGTTGAAGACAACCCGGTCAATCAACGGTTGGCGGTGATCCTGTTGCAAAAACTTGGCCATCGAGTCGATACCGCCAACAACGGCAGTGAAGCAATCAAGGCGCTTGCCCGTGAGCGTTACGATCTTGTGCTGATGGACTGCCGCATGCCTGTCATGGATGGCTACGAGGCCACGCGCGCTATTCGTGATGGCGAAGGTGGGGTGCTGAATCGCCATATTCCGATTGTGGCGATGACAGCCAACGCCATGGCAGGTGATAGAGAGCGGGTTCTTGAAGCTGGCATGAATGACTACCTCCCCAAGCCCATCAGCCCAAAAACGCTTGATGAAGCCCTGCAACGCTGGCTTGGAAAAAATGATGAATCCAACAGCCGAAGCGGAAATGCCTAAAGAATTGTCACCAAACCGCAAGATTAGCCGATGGTTGATGGTGTATGATTTTCCCATTGCCTGCGTTCACTGGCTACGCTGCAAATCCAAATATCATCAAGGACCACACATGAAATCCGCACTGATCCGCACTTCAGTCTTCGCTGTCGTTACCGCCCTGTCCATGCATGGCGCCATTGCCCAAGACGCTCCGCTCGTCGTGAATGGCAAGACCATCCCTAAGAGCCGCGTTGACACCATGATCGCCGGCCAAATGGCACAAGGTCAGCCGGACAGCCCGGAGCTGCGCCAAGCTGTGCGTGAAGAACTTGCTCGTCGTGAAATCCTAGTTCAGGCTGCACAAGCCAAGGGCATCGACAAGAAGGCTGATGTGCAAACTCAAGTTGAAATGGCTCGCCAGCAAGTCGTCATTGGCGCCTACCTGCAAGACTTCGTGAAGAACAACCCACCGAGCGAAGTGCAAATCCGCCAAGAGTACGAAGCCATCAAGGCGCGCGTAGGCGACAAGGAATACAAGGCACGCCACATCCTGGTTCAAAAGGAAGATGAAGCCAAGGCCATCATCGCCAAGCTGAACAAGGGTGAAAAATTTGATGATCTGGCTAAGCAATCGCTGGATCCAGGCAGCAAGGAACGTGGTGGCGATCTGGGTTGGTCCACCCCAGCCGCTTACGTCAAGCCGTTTGCTGATGCACTGGTTGCTCTGCAACGCGGTAGCTACAGCAAGGAACCCGTCAAGAGCGACTTCGGCTTCCACGTCATCCTGCTGGAAGACAGCCGCGAGCTGAAGCTGCCAACGTTTGAAGAAGCCAAGCCGCAAATTAGCCAGCGCATGGCTCAGCAAATCGTTGAGAAGCACGTGAACGATCTGCGCGCAAAGGCCAAGGTTCAGTAATTCTGGTCAGCAAGGCACGACGAAAAAGGCACCTTCGGGTGCCTTTTTTATTGCCTGGTCAGTTGTCAGTCAGCGCTACTGATAGCAGCCCAATTGTGAATACGGAATAAAAAAGGGAGCCTGTTGTTCAGGCTCCCTTTTTGTCGTGTGGTGTATATCGTCGTGCGGAATCTCCGCTCAGACGATCACCCCACCCAACGCCGCGCACTGCGGAACATCGTCATCCATGGCGAGTCATCACCCAGCTTTTCATCCCAATCCGCTGGACGCCATGACATCTGCACATTACGGAAGATACGTTCTGGGTGCGGCATCATGATGGTGAAGCGACCATCAGCGGTTGTCACGCCGGTAATGCCGTCAGGCGAACCATTCGGATTGGCCGGATAGGTCGTGGCAACAGCACCATGATTGTCGATGTAGCGCAGCGACTGAATGGCTTGCTGCTGATTGTTGCCTGCAAATACGGCTCGGCCTTCACCGTGGGACACCACCACCGGCAAGCGTGAGCCAGCCATGCCCTTGAGGAAGATCGACGGTGACTCCAGCACTTCCACCATCACATAGCGGGCTTCAAACTGCTCGCTACGATTGCGGTGGAAGGTCGGCCAGTGTTCAGCACCCGGAATGATGGACGCCAGATTGCTCATCATCTGGCAGCCGTTACAAACGCCCAAGGCGAAGGTATCGGCACGGAAGAAGAAGTCGCCGAACTCATCACGCAGACGGTCATTAAACAGAATCGACTTCGCCCAGCCCTGCCCTGCACCCAGCACATCACCGTAGCTAAAGCCGCCACAGGCCGCAAAGCCCTTGAAGTCGGACAGATACACACGGCCGCTCTGCAAATCGGACATATGCACGTCAAACGGTTCGAAACCGGCACGCTCAAATGCCGCCGCCATTTCAACCTGACCATTGACACCTTGCTCACGCAGGATGGCAATGCGCGGACGCGCGCCACCAACCAGCGGGGCGACGGCCACACCAGCCAGATCAATCGCCGCACTGCCATCCAGCGCGGCATTCAGCTCAGATGCCTCATCCGCTGAAAACTCCTTGGCAGCTGGCAAGCTGGGGCGTGCCGGCAAGGCAACGAAATCCGCCGGATTAAAGTTGAGATGCGCCGACAAGCCGGGATCAGTAGCGTCCAGCAATGCATCAAATTCTTCCTTGGCGCTGGCAGCGTCATCTCGCAAGGCTGCGATGCGGTAGCTGGTTTCGGACCAACGACGTTGCAGCTCAGCACGCTTGGCAGTGAAGACGGAGTGGGCATTGCGCCACACGCGCACTTCATCGGCATCATTCAAGGTGCCGATCACATGGCTGACCGCGCCTAGACCACCCGCACGAAGTGCCTCCATGACAGCGCCACGATCATCGCGACGAATCTGGATCACAGCACCCAGCTCTTCGTTGAACAGCACCTCAAGCAGCTTGTCGTTGATGCGACCGGTCAGTGCCTTTCCATCTCGTTCTTGGCCATCGACATCATTGCCGAGCGTGTCATAGCAAAGCGAATCGAGATTCAGCGATACACCGGTATGGCCAGCAAAAGCCATTTCGGCCACAGTGGCAAACAAGCCGCCATCACCACGATCATGGTAGGCCAGCAGCTTGGGACGCAGCGATTGAATCGCATTGAAGAAATTGCGCAGCAGGCCCGCATCAGCATCCGGCACCACATTGCCCGACACACCCCAGGCTTGTGACAGCGCAGAGCCACCGAGGCGGTTTTGACCCGCACCCAGATCAATCAGGATCAGCTCGGTCTCACCGGCATCGGTGATCAGCTGCGGCGTCAGGGTCTTGCGAATATCCGGGCATGGGGCAAAGGCCGAGATGATGAGCGACATCGGTGCGATCACCTGCTTGCTTTCGCCATTCTCCTGCCAGCTAGTCTTCATGCTCAGGCTGTCTTTGCCGACCGGAATGCTCAGGTCTAGCGCGATACAGAAATCGAGCGCCACTGCCTTGACCGTATCGAACAGAGCTGCATCTTCAGCACCATGACCTGCGGCTGCCATCCAGTTAGCGGACAGCTTAATGTCGCCAATGTCTGCAATCGCAGCAGCAGCAATGTTGGTCACCGACTCACCCACCGCCATGCGGCCAGAGGCTGGTGCGTCGAGCAGTGCCAGTGGCGTGCGTTCGCCCATGGCAAAAGCTTCGCCGCGGGTGCTGTTGTAACCCAGCGCGGTCACGGCCACATCGGCCACTGGCACTTGCCACGGGCCGACGAACTGATCACGCGCGGTCAGACCTCCCACGCTGCGGTCACCAATGGTGATGAGGAAGCTCTTGGACGCCACACTCGGAATCGCCAGCACGCGGCTCACAGCCTCGTCCAACGTGATGCCGGACAAATCGAAGGCCGGAATCTCGCGCGTCACGCGCTTGGCATCGCGGTGCATACGCGGCGGCTTGCCAAGCAGCACTTCCATCGGCATGGCAACTGCGTCATTGTTGAAATGCTCGTCATGTACCGTCAGCTGACCGTCCTTGGTGGCGGTGCCGAGTACAGCAAACGGGCAGCGCTCGCGCTCGCAAATCTTGCGGAACTCTTCCAGACGCTCTGGCGCAATTGCCATGACATAACGCTCTTGCGATTCGTTACACCAGATTTCCTTGGGCGACATGCCCGACTCTTCGGTCGGCACAGCACGCAGGTTGAAGTAGGCGCCACAGCCGGCATCGTTCGCCAGCTCAGGCATGGCGTTGGAAATGCCGCCTGCGCCCACGTCGTGGATCGCGAGAATAGGGTTGCGGTCGCCCAGCTGCCAGCAGCGGTCAATGACTTCTTGCGCGCGGCGCTCCATTTCGGGGTTGCCGCGCTGTACAGAAGCGAAGTCGAGATCAGCAGTATTGGTGCCCGTCGTCATCGACGAGGCCGCACCGCCACCGAGGCCAATCAGCATGCCAGGGCCGCCCAGCTGAATCAGCAGTGCGCCTTCGCCAAACTTGATCTTGTGTGAATGCTCGGCGCTGATATTACCCAGACCACCGGCCACCATGATGGGCTTGTGATAACCGCGGACCTCGCCGTTGAAGTTCTGCTCCAGTGTACGGAAGTAGCCGGTCAAATTGGGACGACCAAATTCGTTGTTGAAGGCGGCTGCGCCGAGGGGGCCTTCGATCATGATGTCCAGCGCCGAGGCAATGCGCTCAGGCTTGCCGTAGCTCGATTCCCAGGGCTGCTTGAAGTCAGGAATGTTCAGATCCGAGACTGAGAAACCACACAGGCCGGCCTTGGGCTTGGAGCCACGACCGGTCGATCCTTCGTCGCGAATCTCGCCACCGCTACCGGTGGAAGCACCGGGGAACGGGGAAATCGCGGTCGGGTGATTGTGCGTTTCAACCTTGGTCAGGAAGTGGGTCAGCTCGTCCTTGTAGATGTAGCTACCATCGGCCTGCGGAATAAAGCGCTGGTTCTGCGCGCCTTCCATGATCGAGGAGTTGTCTGAATAGGCAACGATGGTGCCTTGTGGGTGCGCCTTGTGTGTCTCGCGCACCATGCCAAACAGCGACAGCGGCTGGTCTTCGCCATCCACAGTCCAGCTGGCATTAAAAATCTTGTGACGACAATGTTCCGAGTTCGCCTGCGCAAACATCATCAACTCAACGTCAGTCGGGTTGCGCTTCAGTTTGATGAAGTTCTCGACCAGATAGTCGATTTCATCCGGCGACAATGCCAACCCCAGTTCGGTGTTCGCAGCCAGCAGCGCGGCCTTGCCTTGCCCCAGCACATCCACCGTCGCGAGCGGCTGCGGCGGCACATGGCGGAACAAATCATTAGCCGCATCAACGCTATCCAGCACCGACTCTGTCATGCGGTCATGCAGTTTGGCCAGCAGTGCGGCCTGATCGACCTGACCAGTGACGTGATAAGCAATGCCGCGTTCAATGCGCTTGATAGCGCCAAAGCCGCATTGACGTGCAATGTCGGTCGCCTTCGACGCCCAGGGAGAAATCGTGCCAATGCGCGGGGTCACCAAGACTAAGCTGCCGCTCGGCGCGGCGGGCAAATCGCCAGCAATGCCAAGCAGATCCTTGAGCCTGTTCAGTTCGTCTGCACCCAGCGGCGCATCAAGCTCGACGAAATACCAGTGCTCGGCAGCTAGGGCAGAAACCCCGGTGCTGCGTACGGTTTCAGTCAAACGGGCCAGACGGGTGGCGGAAAAGGCGGCAAGGCCGCGCAGCTTGAGGATGTCGGACATGGTCGGCAGGCAGGAATGAACGTCTAGGGGCAGGGATTTGCAGCGGACCCGAATTATACTCTGCCCCTGTCATTTAGCGCCCTAGAGAACCCCCATGTCTGCTTACGCCCACGACGTCACGACCGCCGATTTCAAGGAAAAAGTCTTTGATGTCTCCATGAACACCCCTGTAGTCGTGGATTTCTGGGCCGAATGGTGCGCGCCCTGCAAGGCGCTCAAGCCCATGCTGGAAAAGCTGGCCGAGGAATACGGCGGCAATTTCATCCTCGCCAAGGTCAATGCGGACGAGAATCCCGAGCTAACCGGCCATTTTGGTATCCGCAGCCTACCCACCGTTGTCGCCTTCGTGAATGGGCAGGTTGTGGATGGGTTTACAGGCGCCAAGCCGGAAGGCGAAGTGCGCGATTTTCTGGCGCGTTTCGTTGCCCCGGCGGAGCCAGCCGAATCTATCAGCCTGTTCGAGCAGGCACAGGCTGCCCATGCCGCTGGCGACATGGAAGCGTCCAAACAGCTCTTGCAAGCGACTTTGGCCGCAGAACCCGACAACAGCGATGCCGCCCTGTATCTGACCCAGGTCTACCTTGACGAAGGTGAGCTGGACGCCGCTGAAACCCTGCTGAATAGCGTCATCGCCGCAGCAGCGAACTCGCGCGCTGACGCCCTACTCGCCCGGATTGCATTGGCTCGCCGTAGTGCCGGCATCGATCTGGGGGCCCTACAAGCGCGAATCGACGCCGAACCCGATAATCATGCCCTGCGTTTGGAACTGGCCGAGGCACTGGCCGGTCAGCAAAACTGGCGTGGCGCGCTGGAGCACTTACTGCTTAGCGTGAAGAAAGACCGCAACTGGAACGAAGAATCCGCTCGCAAAGCCATGCTCAAGCTATTTGATCTGCTCAGCGCAGACGAAAGCCAGCAAGCTTTGGTCCGCGAGTTTCGTACCCAGCTGGCGCGGACGTTGAATTAGCGCAATTAGCTAACGATCTGCCCATCCTGCAAGCGCAGGATGCGGTCCGCACGCGCTGCCAACTCAAGATCGTGGGTCACCACGATCAGGCTGGTTTTGCGGCTGTGGTTCAGGCCAAGCATTAGATTAAATACGGCCTCGGCCGTACTCCGATCAAGATTGCCCGTCGGCTCGTCAGCGAGCACGCAAGCGGGCTGCGTCACAATCGCGCGGGCGATGGCGGCGCGCTGACGTTCGCCGCCAGACAACTCTGCCGGGCGGTGGCTCAGGCGGTGCCCAAGGCCCACATCATTGAGAACAGCAGCAGCAGTCACCAAGGCTTCATCGCGCTCAATACCGCGAATCAGCAGTGGCATGGCCACATTTTCCTGTGCCGAGAATTCCTGCAGCAGGTGGTGGAACTGGTAAACAAAGCCCAAGCTGCGGTTACGCAAACGGCTGCGCTCGGCATCGCCAATACCCGCCATGTCGTGCCCCAGAATTTCCACGGTGCCGGCCGTCGGTACATCCAGGCCACCGAGCAAATGCAACAGGGTGCTCTTGCCTGAGCCAGAGGCACCAACAATCGCCACGCACTCGCCGGCCGCCAGCTGCAGGTCAATGCCTTGCAGCACGCGTACTTCGACTTCGCCCTGATCAAAGGTCTTGCTCAACCCTTTGGCGGAGAGGACGTATTGGGCATCTTGCAATGCAGTCACGTTATCAAGCTCACTCATAACGCAGCGCCTCCGCCGGATTGGTACGCGAGGCACGCCAGCTTGGGTAGAGCGTCGCCACCAGCGTCAGCACGAAGGACACGACCGTGATGATGCCAACGTCGTCCCACTTCAATTCAGATGGCAGGTCGGTGATGTAATACACGTCCTTGGCGAGGAACTGGAAGCCCAGCATGCGCTCAAGGAAAGGCACCACCACATCAATGTTCAGGGCCAGCGCCACACCACCAATAACGCCCATTGCCAGGCCAATACAGCCGATCAACGCGCCTTGGATGATGAAGATCATCATGATGCTCTTGGGCTCAGCACCCAGTGTGCGCAGAATGGCAATGTCAGCCTGCTTGTCGGTCACAGCCATCACCAGCGTGGACACGATGTTGAAGGCCGCCACCGCCACGATGAGCAGCAGGATCAGGAACATCATGTTCTTTTCGATCTGCACAGCGCGGAAGAAATTAGCATGGCTGCGCGTCCAGTCATTGATATACACATCGGCCTGGAACATCCCATATAGCTCACGCGCCACGCGCGGTGCGGCAAATAGATCATCCAGCTTCAGGCGCACACCCGAGACGTTCTCGCCCATCTGATACAGACGTTGCGCGTCGTTCATGTGGATCAGCGCCAACCCGTTGTCGTATTCGAACATGCCGACTTCAAACACGCCAACGACGGTGAATTGCTTCAAGCGCGGCAGCATGCCGGCTGGGGTGTTGGTGCCTTGCGGCGCAATCAGCGTGACCTTGTCGCCGTCGAACGCCCGCAGCGCACGCGCCAGATCGGCGCCAAGGATGATGCCAAATTCGCCCGGCTTCAGTTTTTCCAGCGAGCCAATCTTCATGTGCTGCTCGAAATCGGCAACCTTTTCCTCTTCAGTCGGCAGAATGCCGCGTACCACTGTGCCACGCACGGTCTGGTCGTAGGACAGCAAGCCTTGCGCCTGCACATACGGCGCCGCGCCTTGCACCTGCTTGTGCTGTGTTGCCTTGCTGGCAATCGAGGCCCAATCAGACAGCTCGTTGCTGTCGGTGGAAATTTGAATATGCGAGGCCACGCCAAGAATGCGCGTGCGCAATTCCTTCTGGAAGCCATTCATCACCGACAGCACCACAATCAGTGCCGCCACGCCCAGCGCAATGCCGAGCATGGAAATCATCGAGATGAAGGAAATAAAGTGGTTGCGGCGCTTGGCGCGTGTGTAGCGCAGGCCGATCAGCAGCTCGTATCGCATGGGGGTGCATGTTAACATGCGCTCATGGCCTCATCCCTTGCTAATTCGCCCCGCCCCCCAGCCCTGCATTTGCTCTTGCCCGGCCTGCTGTGGCCGGCCAAGGCCATCAATGATCTGGTTTACGACCTGCCCCTGCCCGCCCTGAGCTGGCTGCTGGGTAAAGGCCAATGCCACTATCAGCCGATCAGCGACAGCTTAAGCTGGCAAGCCGCCGCCGCTGGCATTCCCTCTCTGCCCGCTGCCGCCCTGCGCCGTATCGCTGCCGGACGGCCCACCGAGGGCGACTGGCTCTGCCTCGACCCCATCAGCCTGCGCGTCGAACGCACCCAGCTGGTGTTGGAAGACCCAAGCGCCCTGAACCTGAGCCCGGACGAAAGTGCCGCCCTGCTGGCCGACTTAGCGCCCCTGCTAGCTGAGCTGGGCGAACTACATGCCGACCAACCCGGCGAATGGCACCTGCATCTCGCCAATTCATCAAACATCCGCACCACACCGCTAGCCGATGCCATTGGCCTGAATGCCGACCAGCTCATGCCGCAAGCCGACAATGTGCGCAGCTGGCGACGCATCCTGAATGAAGCGCAGATGATTCTGCACACCCACCCGGTCAATACCGCACGCAGCCAGCGCGGCTTAGCCCCCGTAAATAGCCTGTGGCCGTGGGGCGAAGGCCAGCTGCCCTCACCCGCCAACAGCGCGTGGACAAGCATTCAAGCCGACAGCAACATGTGGCAAGGCCTTGCCAGCCACATCGGTGCAGCGGCTCAGCCACTACCCGCCGAATTCAACGCCCAGCCGGGCAGCACGCTGGTGCTGCATCACGCGCTCGCCACCGCCACGCAGCAGGTGGATGCGCTGAGCTGGCGCCAAGCCATCCTCACCCTTGAAAACACTTGGTTCGCGCCGCTGGTTGCCGCGCTGCAAGACGGCCGCCTGAACGAAGTGGTGCTGCACGGCCATGGCTCGGGCCACGCCCTCACCGCCACTATCAACCGCAGCGACCGCCTGCGCTTCTGGCGCAAGCCTGCACCGCTAACCGCGCTAGGCGCGCCCGCATGACCCGCATCGTCGCCCGCGCTGTGCCCATGCGCGCCAACCTGATGCTGGAGCAAGGCGGCATCCACCCCCTGCTCGCCCGTCTCTACGCCGCGCGTGGCATTAAGAGCGCAGACGAACTGGACACCTCGCTGGGCAAGCTCATCCCGCCCCAAGACATGAAAGGCGCATTGGACGCCGGCCGCCTGCTGGCCGATAGCATTGCCGCCGGCGAACGCATTCTCATCGTGGCCGACTACGACTGCGACGGCGCCACCGCGTGTGCGGTGGGCCTGCGCGCCCTGCGCATGTTCGGCGCGAATGTCGACTATCTGGTGCCCAACCGTTTCGAGACCGGCTATGGCCTCTCGCCCGAAGTCGTCGCCATCGCCGCCGCAAAAAAACCGGATTTGATTGTCACCGTCGATAACGGCATTGCCAGCGTAGAAGGCATTGCCGCCGCCAATGCGCTGGGTATCCGCACACTGGTCACCGACCACCACTTACCCGGCGATGTGCTGCCCCATGCCGCGGTGATCGTTAACCCCAACCAGCCCGGCTGCACCTTCCCCAGCAAGGCGCTGGCCGGTGTGGGCGTGATGTTCTATGTGGCGCTGGCCCTGCGCGCCGAGCTGCGCCAGCGCGGGGCTTTTGCCGACAAACCAGAACCCAACCTTGGCAGCCTGCTGGATCTTGTCGCCCTCGGCACGGTGGCCGACGTCGTGCCGCTAGACCGCAACAACCGCATCCTCGTTGCCCAAGGGCTGAACCGCATGCGCGCTGGGCAAATTCAGCCCGGCCTCAAGGCGCTGTTCAATATCGCCGGGCGCGACGCCGACCATGCCGCCAGCTTTGACCTCGGCTTTGCCGTGGGTCCGCGCCTCAATGCGGCGGGCCGGCTGGCCGACATGTCGCTGGGCATTGAATGCCTGATCACCGACGATCCCTCCCGCGCCGCCAACATTGCGCAGGAGCTGGACAGCATCAACCGCGAGCGCCGGAGTATCGAGGCGGATATGCAGACCGATACCGAAAGCCTGCTCGCCGGCATCGACATTGGTAGCCGCGCCAGCCTGTCCATCTACAACCCCGATTGGCACCAAGGCGTTATCGGCATCCTCGCCGGACGTGTACGCGAAAAAACTCACCGCCCCACCTTTGCCTTTGCCCGTGGCAATGACGGTGAAGTCAAAGCCTCAGGCCGCAGCATTCCCGGCTTGCACCTGCGCGATGCGCTGGATCTGGTGTCCAAGCGCCACCCAAATTTACTGCTGAAGTTTGGCGGTCACGCCGCCGCTGCCGGCCTCACCCTGCGCGAGGATGATCTGCCGCGCTTTGATGCCGCGTTTGAAGAAGTGGCCCAACAACTGCTCACCCCGGCCGACCTGACGCGCACCATTGAAACCGATGGCGCGCTGGAAGATGGCTACTATGGCATCGACACCGTGCGCGTGATTGAGAACAGCATTTGGGGCCAGCACTTCCCGGCCCCGGTATTCACCGACACCTTCCGCGTGCTGCGTCAGCGCGTGCTCAAAGACAAACACCTCAAGCTCACGCTACAAAAAGGGCAGAGTCGTTACGAGGCCATCTGGTTTAACCATGCAGATGCCCTGCCCGACCAGACGCAGCTCGCCTTCCGCCTGAGCATCAACGAATACAACGGCGCGCAGTCAGTGCAGCTGATGGTGGAAGGTGCAGCGGGCTAATTACCTAATCGCCGGCTGCAACCACCCCTCAAAAACTCAAGATTCACCCTCGCTCGGCGGTGCCAGAATCGCGGCAATCACCCGCGCCACGCCCCACAGCACCAGCAGCCATACGGTGGCGATAAACACCCAGCCAAACACGGTTGGCGCGCACCAGCCCCAGCCGCATGCGCCATTGTTTTGCAGCAGGCCGGGGATGCCGATTGCATGGAACACATAGACAGACAAATACGGCACCACCACCAAAATGCCGATGGGGCTGTCCAAATAGTTATCCCACACGGTGGCCGGCAAGCATGCCAAGCCATACAGGCCCAGCAGCACCAACATCATCTTCACTGTGCGATTGCGCGGTAGAGACATCTCCCTCCCCTGCGGCAAACAACGCGTTTAGAACGCCTGATTAAGCGGGCAAGAGGCCGTTGCGCCAATACGCGCCGTGCGCTCCACCCCATTCACATTGTAGACACAGAGCTTGGTGTCACCCTCTGGGACCTCACCCCTGAGCAAGCCCGTGCCACGACCATCGCTAGGCGGACGATCCGCCACCGATGGCGGGCATGGGTCGGAGGCATTCACTGTGTAGATTTTCTGGTTGCTGTACTGGCAGTACCGAAAAATCCCACGTACGCCTAAGTCACCGAGCAAGGCATTTGCAAATGCAGGCGCACTCACTGCACTTATGATGACAAGGGCAAGACCGGTAACAACGCTACGCTGACGCATGACGACTCCCTGTGTGGTTTTTTATTGAACTGCAGTGATGTTACTAGCGCTTGGTGGACTGCTGTCGTGTGGCGCAAATGAATCGAGTGGAGGGCACCCAGAGAAACGATCATTCATCTGCGTCACCTACCCCATCTCCTGAGCCGGAGTGGAAGCCCCCATCTGTTTGATCATCTCCCCAAGTTCTGCGAGACCAGTTAAAGAGCCATACGGAGAAAAGGAAAAGAAGTGTGGCAAAGAGAAACTTGCCGAACATTGCAAACATCAGGGCGCAACTGAGAGCAAGTCCGGAGAAGAGATAAGTCATCAGCGTTGAGTGTTTTTTAGTGTTGCAGTTATAACAACGGCTGACGTCGAAAGTAAGGGGCGCGAAACAGCGTAGCTGTTGAAGCGTCCCGCTTGACTGTGAGGTTAGGCAATCGTTGACTCATATGCAAACTGGACCTGTACTGCAACCGACAATGAGCCACAAAGGAATGCCAACGAAAGCGAGTAATAGCAGCCCGGCAATAAACACCAATGAAGCTGGCAATAATTTGGGGCGGTTTTTATATGCGTAGGTTGAGAACAGAAATAGAAACATAACTAATCCTGCCATGCCTGGAATGCTTTTGAGTCGAAGCGAGGAAGCGGCAGGTATTGTGTTTATTAGGAACTCGCTGGAGGCAACGGTGGCTAATGATATGACAGCGATAATGAGCAGCCATTTTGTATGGGTCATTTGCTCTGCCTAACGTTGGAGGTAAGGGGCGCGGAGCCGGCTTGCGGGCGGAGCGTCCCTCTTGACCGAAGTGTTAGCGGTCATTGGCCTTAACTGCCCTAGCAGAAAGAACAGCGCTAACCACTGAAAGCACTGCAATGGAAGAGAACCCAATACACGACAGCCAGACTAAACGGCGGTGGGTTTCTGAAAGATAGATTTCGCTACCGCTAACCAGCTTTAAGCGCCGATCTAGGGTGACCAATTGTTGCTGATTGAAATTGGCGCGGTTGATGTACTGCTGCTCAATGAAAGACAAGCTTTCGTATCCAGGGCGCTGAAGAAACGAAACGTGCAGCGCTGACGCAGCAGCAAGCACCAGAGAAACGACCGCAATGAATACGGGTAGCAGTACGGAGGGGCGCATTTTCATGTGATCGCTAACGTGAAGTAGACGACACAAAAACCGCCTCAAGTGCCGGATAAAAACGACATGACGGCACATGAACAACTAAGTCTTTTCTCATTTTTTCAGTCACTTGGCTGCTTTTTAGTCGGACCTAAAATCCACGCACAAACCGGACACGTTTTCGTCTTCCGGTAGACGGTATTTGTCATTCGCGTAGCCATGACTATAGGCGAATGTGAAACAAAAAATCCAGCCGCAGCTGGATTTTTTGTTTTGGTGGGTATGCCTTGATTTAACGCGGCGCTTTGTCGAGTTCGCGTTGCAGATAGACACGCTCTAGCTCGTCGGCCAGTTGTGGCTTGGAGAAGAGGAAGCCTTGGAATTGGTTGCTAGTAAGCGAGCGAGTGTCTTGTACAAGGACACGGACCTATTCAATCGGCACCCACCACTCATTGCGACGATTCCACGGCAAGGTGAATGGGTCGTTGTAGAAAGCGATTAGGTAGTCGCCCGTGGTCTTCAGGCCGCGCGCTCGCACAAAGGCCTCCAGCTTTGTGCGGTGCGTTTCGAGGTTCGATTGTGTTGAAAAGCCATCGAACACAATGACCGCACGCTTCGCAGGCTCGCTCACGCGAAACGAAATACGTTCGTCGTTGGGTTTGGGGAGTGTCTCAAGGGTGAACTTGTCGGGCATCATGAAGGCAACGCGCCAGCGGGACTCGTTCGCAGCACCCACAGGCTCTTGCGTCACCGGGGCGGTCATGGCGATCTTCTCACCCTGCTTTGTCCCAGGCTCTGGTGCTTGCGTGACGGGTGCGGTCATCTCAATTTTGTTACCGCCTTGATTGCCGCCGAAGATGTAGCCGGCAAGGATGCGAAACCCAGCGTTAATAGCGGCACTGCGCTCGCCAGTGGTTTCCACCTCAGCCATTAGGGACGGCCCGTACTCACGCAATTCAATCTTGCCGATTGTTTCGAGTACGCGGTATTTCGGTTCTTCAATCGCCATGGCGTTGCCTGCTAGAAAGATGGCGGACAGGAAGAGAAAGAGATGTTTCATGAGTCATTCAACATTCGCGCATTATGAATTTGTATTTCTTAGTTCATCTTATAGCAGGATAAGTTGCAGGATTACTGAGTCATGTTCAGGCTTTTTAACTGCATATCCATCAAAACAAAAATCCAGCCGCAGCTGGATTTTTTGATTCGACGGTCAGCTTGGATTTAACGTGGCGCCTTTTCTCGTTCGCGTTGCAGATAGTCGCGCTCCAGCTCGTCGGCCAGTTGCGGTTTGGAGAAGAGATAGCCTTGGAATTCGTTGCAGCCGAGTTTGATGAGGTGGGCGTATTGGCTTTCGGTTTCCACCCCTTCGGCCACGACCTTGAGGCCGAGACTGTGCGCCAGCGAGACGATGGCGGCAGCGATGCTGACGTGGCTGGGCCGTTGGGACAACTCGCGAATAAAGGCTTTGTCGACCTTGAGGGTGTCAATGGGCATGCGCTGCAGGTAGGCGAGCGAGGAATAGCCGGTGCCGAAGTCGTCAATCGCGATACTCACGCCGAGCGAACGCAGCTTGTGCAGCTCGGTGACGAAGCGATCAACGTCGCGCATGACGGTGCTCTCGGTCAGCTCCAGCTCAACATATTCGCCGGGCAAGCCGGTCTCAAGAAGGATGCGCTCGACCATTTCATGCACACGGCTGTTGTCGAACAAACGTGCTGACAAATTCACGGCCATGTGGATGCCGGTGTAGTTTTGCTCCTTCCACTGCCGTGCCTGCGTCAGCGCCGTACGCAAAACGAACTCGGAGATGGATTCGATGAGGCCGGTTTCCTCGGCAATCGGGATGAACTTATCGGGTGGGACCAGCCCGAGATCGGCGCTGAGCCATCGCACCAGTGCTTCGAAGCCGACCAGACGGCCATCGCAATCGACCTTGGGTTGATAGGCAACGCGGATTTCGTTGCGCGCAATGGCCCGGCGCAGGCGGCTCTCAAGAATGACGCGTTCGGTGGCTTGGGTGCCCAGCTTGCGCGTGAAGAACTGGAAGTTGCTCTTGCCCTGCTCCTTGGCCAGATACATGGCGGCATCGGCGCTCTTAACCAGCGTGGCGGCAGTCTCTCCGTCACTTGGGTACAGGCTGACGCCGATACTGCAGGTGACCAGCAGCTCCTGCACGTTGCCGTCGTTGCCGACATCGATAGGCTGGGCGATTTCAGCGAGCACGCGGTCGAGTAGACGCGCAATGGCGGCGGACTCGTAATAGTTGTTGAGGACAAGCACAAACTCATCACCGCCGTAGCGGGCCACGGTGTCGGTCTCGCGCAGGCAGGCTTTGAGACGACGGGCGATTTCAACCAGCAAACGGTCGCCTGCCTGATGGCCGAGGCTGTCGTTAATGAACTTGAAGTTGTCCAGATCGATAAACACCACCGCAGCGAAGTAGCCGTAACGGTGGGCATAGGCAATTGCCTGATCAAGGCGATCTAGCAACAGGTTGCGATTAGGCAGCCCCGTTAGCGCGTCGTGCGTGGCCTGATATTCCAGCTCGGCCTGATGCTGGCGGCGCTCGGTAATGTTCTCTACTGTGCCTTCGTAATACAGCAGCTCGCCATCGCTACCGCGCACGGCATGGGCGCTTTCGGAAATCCAGATGCGCGAGCCGTCGCGGCAAAACACTTCGGACTCAAAATCTTTAACGCGGCCGTAGGCCTGAATCTGGCGGGCAAATTCGGCGCGGCGCTCGGTCTTTACGTACAGCGAAATGCCAATGTCGGCGATGCCGGCGATGAGCTGGTCCGGCGTGTCGTAACGGTAGAGGTTGGCCAAGGCCTGATTGGCGGCGAGGTAGTGACCATCGGTGGTGGTCTGGAACATGCCGATGGCGGAATTTTCAAAGATGCTGCGGTAGCGCAGCTCGGTCTTGACGAGTTGCGACTGGGTTTCGACCCAATCGCTGATGTCGGCGATCACGCCTTCCAGCACCAGGGTGCCATTTTCATCAATCACAGCCGCACCGCGCTCACGCACCCATTTGACGGTGCCATCGCGGCAGTGGATGCGGTATTCAACCGCATAGGTGGTCTGATCGACAATGGCCGCGTAGATGGTGTTGCGAATGCTCTCGCGGTCATCCGGCTCGGTCAGTGATTCGTAAGAGATCACGGCGTTTTTGCAAATTTCTTCTGCGCTGTAGCCAGTGAGCTGCTTGCAGCCATCGCTGAGCAATTGCATGGTCCAGTGCTGATCAATCGCGCAGCGAAACACCATGCCATCAATGATGCGCATGAGGTCGCTGAGTAATCGTTCGCTATTGATGCTCTTCCAGGACATGTTTTTAGCTTGTCTGTCAGCAGTCAGCAGGCTGCGGCGGAGTGAATGCAACATTTTGGTGGCTTCTTCAATTACCCGCGGACGGCGTTTGTCTGGCTATGCTGCGTCCGGCCTTATGGGTACGCGCCTCCTGCGCAAGCTGCCTTTCAAGATTCTGACCACAATCCCGTGCCCATTGAAACACCGCATCAATAGCAGCCGTCGCTTCGCTGAAATAGTATTCAGCGCTCACATTGACATGCTGACTGGCAAGCATTTGCGAACGGATCATCGACGCGAGCGCTTTAACCTTGAGTGCGGCATAGCTGCCCTGCTTATCAAAGGCACAGGCCTGATCAATCAGCGACTCTGCCCGCGACACCAGAAACATCAGCCGCACGCGCGCCACGGCGGAGCAGCTGCTCTGCGCAGCTACACCGCTGCCTGTCGCACGGGCCTGTCCCAGACATTCGGTGAGCTGAGGCAGGCGGTGGGCGAAGTTGCGCACAGCACCTTCGGCCATGACGTCTCCCATTGGTAATTCAATACGTGCTTCACCAATGGCATCGAGCCAATTTAAGAGCGAAGCAATCAGATTGCTATGCGTGGCAATTGATTTCTCAACTGTGTAGTCCGCTAGCTCTGCGGTTAGAACGCCCCAGCGATGCCGCCACAGCGTGATGTCGTTAGGCGTAAAGCAAGGATAGTCATAGGCGTTTTCGATGACGGCCACCTGCTGTAGCTGAGCGATTAAGGGGTCGATCTCACTACGCTTGCTGACCAAGCGTTGCTGAAAACCCTTATCCCCCGCAATAAAAGCAGTGCTCATGCCGCGGTGCTGCTGAATACAGCCAATCAGTTGCAACAGGACATTGCAGGCTTTGAGTGCTGCTTGGGCGTTATCACGATGATCGCCCTGTAGATTGCTGCGTCGACGTACCCACCACATAACGAGACACATGAGCCCGATGGGGATAATAAAAAGAAGTAGGCTGAAATTATTCATGGCACTTACTCGAACCGGTAACCCTGAATGGTCCCTGTGAGTTGTCGGGCCAGTTGATCAAGATAACTGGATAGCTCGGTGTTTTCCCGTACCAAGAGTTCATTACGGTCAGCAAGGCGGGCGACTTGGTCAATGTTCTGCGCAAGGTTCTGACTAGCAACGCTTTGCTCCCGGCTGGCTAGCGCGATTTCTTCAATCAGCCCACGTGTCTGCTGGGTACTTTCCTCAACAGTCCGCAACGTGGCTTCTGCTGCCTGCGCCTCACTGGAACTGGTGATGGTCTGCTCATTCGTCACGACCATGGCATCAACCATGCGATCCACATCGGTACGAATTGCGCCAATGCGCTGATTAATGTCGCTGGTGGCCTCGGCGGTACGCTCTGCCAGCTTGCGGACCTCGTCGGCCACCACTGCAAATCCACGCCCTGCCTCGCCAGCACGCGCAGCCTCAATGGCGGCATTCAAGGCGAGCAGATTGGTTTGCTCGGCAATTGAAGCAATCACATTCACGATGGTGCCAATTTCCTTGGAGCTTTCGCCAAGCCGCCGTGCCGTCTGCGTCGAACTTTCTACTGAGGTGGCGAGATTGCCGAGTGTGTCGGCTAAGGCTGCCACGCGCTGGGCGCCCTCGCCTGCGATTTGCTGGGTATTAAGGGCAACCGTGACCACCTCGGCGGCCTGATCGCTGGCGGCGGCAAGGCTGACGGTCAGTTGCTCAAGCGTGGCAGCAGACGAAACCGTAATGTCGCGCTGCTTACGTACGCCGCTGTCGCCCCCGGTGGCATTGCGGGTGGTTTCTGTGGCGACACTAGCCACCTCGTGCGACAAGCGGGTAAAGGACACGAAAACCTGTACCAGCGAACGCGTCATGGCGTTCATGCGCTCGACAAGCGCACCTTCCCCCTGCACGCGGGTGGGGTCAATACGGGCCGTCAGATTGCCGCCTTCGATATCGCCCACAAAGCGGCCCAGTTCGCTACGCCAGTGCTTCTGCAAGCGCAACTGTTTGATCAACGCATAGCAACCCCAGAACAAGAGCACAGCACTCACGCCGCCGGTGGCAATGGCATAGTCCCCGGCTGCATCCGCAATTGCGGTGGCAACGCCACAGCCGGCAAGGAAAAAGGCAGCACTGACAAAGACCATGCCCCCGAAAAGATGATGACGGGTATTCATACTTACCTCGTTCTCAATGATTTATTCAGGTTTGAGCAAGGTCCATGCCGGATACGCGGATGCCCCTAAAACAGGCATTAGTGAGGCTACATTTCATTTCAATGCCTCAAATCATTGCCTACGCCGCACCTCGAAAGTGCGCAACTTTAAAAGCGCACCAAGCCCGTGCAACCGGCGTCTAGACAGGGCAGTCCGGTATAATTCTCCTTTTGCCTCAAACAGAAACAGATCATGGACGCAGAACGCATTAATGCCATCGGCAACAAGGTTGCTGATCTCGCCGCTCGCGGCACCGAACTCCGGAGGTATCTTTGACTTCGATGTCAAAGCGGAGAAACTCGAAGAACTGAATCAAGAGCTGGCGGACCCCAAGGTTTGGGAAGACGCCGAGCGCGCCCAAGCCTTGGGCAAGGAAAAGAAATCCCTAGAAAACGTTGTGCTGACACTGGAGGGCGTGTCGTCCTCGCTCGCCGACGCGCAGGACCTGTTCGACATGGCCAAGGATGAAGGCGACGACGATACGCTGGAAGCCGTCACCGCCGATCTGGAAGGCGTTGAATCGACTGTCGCGGGGCTGGAGTTCCGCCGCATGTTCAATCAGCCGGCCGACCCGAACAACTGCTTTATTGATATTCAGGCCGGTGCTGGTGGTACCGAAGCCTGCGACTGGGCCAGTATTCTGCTGCGCCAGTATCTGAAGTATTGCGAGCGTAAGGGCTTCAAGGCAGAGCTGCTGGAAGAAACTGAAGGCGACGTCGCAGGCATTCGCTCCGCCTCGATTAAGGTGGAAGGCGAATACGCCTATGGTCTGCTGCGTACGGAAACCGGCGTGCATCGTCTGGTACGTAAGAGCCCCTTCGATTCGTCGGGCGGCCGTCACACCTCCTTTGCCAGCTTGTATGTGTATCCGGAAATCGATGACTCGTTTGAAGTCGATATCAACCCGGCCGATCTGCGCGTGGATACCTTCCGTGCGTCCGGCGCCGGTGGTCAGCACATTAACAAGACCGACTCCGCGATTCGTATCACCCACGCGCCATCGGGCATTGTGGTGCAGTGCCAGAACGACCGTTCGCAGCATCGCAACCGCGCCGAAGCCATGGCCATGCTGAAGTCGAAGCTATATGAGCTGGAAATGCGCAAGCGTCAGGCTGAAGCCGACAAGCTGGAAGCGGGCAAGACCGATGTGGGCTGGGGCCACCAGATTCGTTCCTACGTGCTCGACCAGTCACGCATCAAGGATTTGCGGACTAACGTTGAAATCTCGAACACCCAGAAAGTACTCGACGGCGACCTCGATCCGTTTATTGAAGCTAGCTTGAAGCACGGCGTTTGAAATTGATCCGTAAAGCGACTGCGTTCGCTACGCTTTCCTGACCAATTTCTAGCGTCTCTTCTATTGTTTGTTTGCTTGAAGCCCCAATCTATTCTTAAGTCATGAACCAGCGCGTTATCCCGATCAAGGCAGGCGGTTTTACCCTGCCCAGCACCACCGGCCCCCTTGTGGGAGAGCCGGTGGATACGCTTGGTCGCGGCATTCGCGATTTGCGTATTTCGGTGACAGACCGCTGCAACTTCCGTTGCAGCTACTGCATGCCGAAGTCGGTGTTCAATCGCGAGTTCAAGTTCATGCCGCATGACTCGCTGCTCTCGTTTGAAGAGATCGAGCGTGTGGCACGCATCTTCGTTGATCAAGGTGTGCAGAAGATCCGCATCACTGGCGGCGAGCCGCTGCTGCGCAAGCATCTTGAACGTCTGATTGAAATGCTCGCCAAGCTACCCGTTGAGCTAACCCTGACCACCAATGCGTCACTACTGGCAAAGAAGGCGCAAAGCCTGAAGGACGCTGGCCTGCAACGCGTGACGGTGTCGCTTGATGCCCTCGACGACGAAACCTTCAAGAAGATGAACGACATGGATTTCCCCGTGTCGGACGTACTTGAAGGCATTGATGCTGCCGCGGCGGTGGGCCTAGGGCCGGTCAAGATCAATATGGTGGTCAAGAAGGGCGTGAATGAACACGCCATCCTGCCGATGGTGCGCCACTTTAAGGGTAGCGGTCATGTGGTGCGCTTTATTGAATACATGGACGTCGGCAGCAGCAATGGCTGGAAGATGGATGAGGTGCTGCCGTCGCGCGACGTAGTAGCGCTGATCAATGACGAATTCGCCATCGAGCCGGCCAACCCGAACTATCGTGGCGAAGTGGCGCGGCGCTGGAAGTTCAAGGACGGCAGTGGTGAGGTGGGCGTGATCTCGTCCGTGACCGAGGCCTTCTGCTCGACCTGTACGCGCTTGCGTCTGTCGCCAGAAGGCAGCCTCTACACCTGCTTGTTCGCGCAACAAGGGCACGACATTCGCCAGCTATTGCGCGGTGGTGCCAACGATGAAGCCCTGGCCCGTACGATCCAAGGCATCTGGCAACAACGTGGCGACCGCTATTCCGAAATTCGCACCGCCGACACGGCTGCCGCGAAGAAAATCGAGATGAGCTACATCGGCGGGTGAGCATGCAAAGCGCCGACATCACCGGACTTATCCTCGCTGGCGGCCAAGGCAGCCGCATGGGCGGCAGCGACAAAGGCCTGATTTTGTTTGAAGGCAAGCCGCTGTTCCTGCATGCCCTTGAGCGCCTACAGCCACAGGTGGCATCGGTCATCCTCAACGCCAATCGCAATGTCGACATCTACGCCGGCTTTGACCTACCGGTCATCGCAGATGCGGAAAACGCCCAGCAGGAGGCCTTTGCCGGCCCGTTGGCGGGGCTGCTGGCAGGGCTGAACGCCTGCGCCACCGATTGGCTGGTGACGGTACCCTGCGATTCGCCGGCCTTCCCCACAGACTTGGTGGAGCGCCTCGCAGCTGCGGCGCGTGAGAATCCTTGTGCACACCTGATTGTGGCGCGCACGCCTGTACAGACACACCCGGTTTTCATGCTGGTGCATCGCGACATGCGCGATCAGCTGACTGCTTTCCTGAATAGTGGCGAGCGTAAAATCGGCTTCTGGCAAAAACAGAACGGCGCCCTCTTCGTCGAATTTCCCGACGAAGCCACCTTCGCCAACCTCAACACCCCGGACGAGCTTGCCGCTCTGGAGAAATCGACTTGACCTCACTGATCGACACCATTTCCTGTCAAAGCGACTACGACCCGAACGCCCTGCCTGTAAAGCGTGCACAGGAGTTGATCCTGTCCATGATCACGCCCGTCAGTGGCGTTGAACGTGTGTTTGTTCGTCAGGCGCTGGGCCGTGTGCTGGCGCAGGACGCTATTTCCCCGATCAACGTGCCCGCCCATGACAATTCGGCCATGGACGGCTATGCGGTGCGCCATGCCGATCTGTCGGCAGACGCGTCGGTCACACTCAAAGTCATCGGCACCGTGCTAGCCGGCCATCCATTTGCGGGCGAGCTGAAGGCGGGCGAAGCGCTGCGCATCATGACGGGAGCGGTGATTCCGCCCGGCGTAGATACGGTCGTTATCCAGGAAGTGACGCAAGTTCAAGGCGACACGGTCATCATTCCTGCCGGACAAAAGCTTGGCCAAAACATCCGCCGTGCGGGTGAAGACCTACGCGCCAATCATGCCGCCATCTCGGCTGGCAAACTGCTGCGCCCAGCGGAGCTGGGCTTGCTCGCCTCGATCGGTGCTGCTGAAGTGAGCGTCTATCGTAAAGTGCGCGTTGCCCTCTTCTCCACCGGCGATGAACTACGCTCGCTGGGTACGCCGCTGGAAGGCGGCGAAGTTTATGACAGCAACCGCTACACCATGTGGGGCGTGCTCACCCGCCTTGGCTGCGAGATCATCGATATGGGGGTGGTGCCGGACAATCCGCAAGCACTGGAAGCTGCGCTGAAGAGTGCTTCGGAGAACGCTGACATCATTCTCACCAGTGGTGGCGTGTCCGTCGGCGAGGCCGATTTCATTCGTGAAATGATGGCGCGTCTGGGTGAAGTGCTGTTCTGGAAAATTGCCATGAAGCCCGGCCGCCCGATGGCCTTTGGCAAGATTGGCAATGCGTGGCTGTTCGGCCTGCCCGGCAACCCGGTGGCGGTGATGATCACCTTCTACCAATTTGTGCGTCAGTCGATTCTCAAGCTCGGTGGCCAGTCGCCAGTACAACCCGTGCCAACGTTCGGCGTGCCGACCACCGTTGCACTCAAGAAGAACGCTGGCCGTACCGAGTTCCTACGCGCCAAGCTCACCACGGGCCCCAATGGCCTGGAAGTCAGCCCTGCCGGCCCGCAAGGCTCGGGCGTGTTGCGCTCGATGTCAGAGGCCAACTGTCTGGTGATTCTTGAGCATGAGCGCGGCAATGTAGCCGCTGGCGAGCTTGTCCAAGTCCAGCCGATGGATGGGTTGGTATAACCGCTCGTAGTTTGGATTGAGCTACCTATAAAACAACAAAGGCCGCATCAGCGGCCTTTGTTGTTTTAGGCTTAACAGCGTAGTTGGTCAGACACCCGATACCTTGAACTGCGCCACCAGCTTGTCCAGCTTCTGCGCACCAGAGCCGGTACGTTCAGCGCTGCGGCTTGCATCATCCAAAGCCTTGCGTGCAATGTCTGCTGAGCCGGTCATGCTGCTAACGTGTGAGTTCAGGGCATGGGCGCCATCAGCGATTTGATTAATGGTCGTGAACATTCGACCAGTAATCTCCTGGATTTCGCCCTTGTCAGAGGCTGCTTCAGCCGCTAGCTTCAAGCCCTCCTCCATTTGGCCCATGCCATTTTCCATCCGCGAAACGGCTTCTTGTGCTTGCCCTTGGACGTTCGCGATCATCTCGCGAATTTCCTTGGTCGCGCCTGCGGTGCGCTCAGCCAGCTTGCGAACCTCATCCGCTACCACTGCGAAACCGCGCCCCTGCTCACCGGCACGGGCGGCTTCAATTGCGGCATTAAGTGCCAGCAAGTTTGTCTGCTCGGCAATCTCCTTAATGACAGTAACGATGCGGCCAATTTCCATCGTGCTGGCTTCGAGCTGGCGGATGGTTTGCGACGATGCCTCAACCGAACTACGAATGTCGCCAGTGCGTGCCTGCACCAGATCAAATTGCGTCTTGGCCGTGGCAGAGACTTGATCAAGCACAGCCCGCATATCTTCCGCATTGCGACTTGCCAGGGCGACCTCTTCAATCTGTTGATTAATCGCACCCATCACATCCTGAATCGTCCCCAGCATCTGGTTCACAGCTGTGGAGCTCCGGTCACCCGTCGTCAGCATCACGCGATTAGTGACCTGAATTTCCTTGGAGGTGATGATGACTCGACGAACGATTTGCTCAAGGTTATCGATGAAGCTGTTCATCCATTTACCCATGAACGACACTTCGTCTTCAATCGCCTTTTTCGGCAAGCGTTGGGTAAGGTCGCCATCACCCTCAGCCATGCCTCTCAAGACGCGTGTAGTTTCACGAATACGTGCGCGTAAAGGCTGAGCACCGTAGACACAGAAGATCACGCTCCCGATGAGCAAGGCCGTGAGATTCATCGCCATCGCCCATGCGTGTGGCAGATCGAGCTGAATGTCGATCAATGAAGTGATCAACCAAATCGGCAAGTTGATACCCAGATACAAACGGATTTGCTGATAATTGATGCTGCGGTAGCGATAGACTTCTTCGAGGTCGCCCTCACACATCATGCCCCAGACGTCCGGGCAATGCGGCATCTGGAATGTGACGCCTTTGCCAATCACAGGAATATGCCGATAGTCGGAATACCCCGGATAAGTGACAAATAAATTCTGACCATTTCTGATGGTCTCGCGCACGCCCGGGTGTAATTGACCTGTGGCGGGGTCGGTAAAGACCAGTTCCAGCTCAGTATGACGCTCCACGCGGACTACGCCGTAGTCGGTGCGCACACCATCTTTGAGGTTATCGCCCAAGGTGAATGCAGTATCTTCGAAACGCGAACGCGATAAGGCAGTCCCCGGCACAATGCTCGAATCGAATGCCGAGCGCACCATAAAGAGGTAGTTGTCACCAGAGTCCTGAAAGATGTGCCCTGCTTCACGTTGAATCAGGTCGCCAATCACATCGTTCGGCACACGAGCATAGATCGCACCCACCACTTTTCCTTGGACCTTGATCGGTTCATAGAACATCAAGGTCACTTCATCGTGGAAGCGTGACGTAGTTTTTCCCAGCGCCAATGTGACCGGGTCACGGTAGGGGCCGTGCAGCAGACGTTCTTTGAACCCCGCGGCAAGTGCCTTGGATGGCAGATCGGACTTGCCTACGCGGGCACCCGATGAGGATGCGATCACTTTGCCTGTCAGATCGACGATACCTATCTCGGAGACATCTTCTGCCAGGGATTTGATTTCTTCTAGCCTAGACGCCCTGACGTCCGGAAACGTCTGGGCCACTTCAATGCTGAATGCGCCCAGCGTCATCCAGCGTTCGTCAGCCCAGTTTTTGAGCAGCCGAACACGCGTTGCCGCAATGCTCTCAAAAGAGGACTCAACAACCGAATATCGGTCTCGGTTAAGAAAGCATGACCATCCCATTGAGATTTTGCCCAAAGGGCCTAACCAAGGAAGCCAAGAGCGTTCTTGAGAGCTCAGTGCCATTTGTGTACTTTTAAGCATAGTCATCTCTCTGCAATACAAGGGGTTGTTCAAGACTAAGCAATGACAATGCCAATGCCCTGATTCAGTTTTTCCGTTTTACATCACACGCCTATACAAAGCAGCTTCCTCAATGCATGTTTGATAGAAACGCGAAAACGCACCCAAACAAGGAGCCGCACCAAATGCGTGCAAATACCTCACTCTGGTAAACATAAATTTGTTCAGCCATCAGACTGTACGCAAAGCCTCTAGGGGGCGCGCAGACAACAACTGGCGTGACGCCAGCACAGCCGCCAGAGGAACAAGAATAGCGCCCACAATCGCTGCAATGAGGGGCAACCACCACGCCGTCGCCAGGGTGAAATTGAAAACTTTGCTCGCCAATACCTGACCGACAAGCAAAGCGCCGCTGGACGCAATCAAACCGGCCAGCGCGCCAATGACAGCAAACTCGACCTGCAAGGATTGACGCAGCATGGCTTGCTGAGCGCCGAGGGCGCGCATGATCGCCAGCTCCTGGCGCCGCTCATCCAGCACATTCACCAAGGCCGCATACAGCACCACTACACCAGCAGCGAGGGTGAACAGAAAAACAAACTGCACGGCCTGCGCGACCTGGTCGATCACCGAGCGCAATTGCTTGAGGATGGCACCGACATCAATGACAGTGAGATTCGGAAAGCGGTGCACCAGCGCAGCGATGAAATCATCACGGCCATCCGGCAAGTGAAAGCTGGTGATCAAACTTTGTGGATGACTATCGAGTACGCCGGGCGGCGTGAGCACAAAGAAATTCACGCGCATGGAATCCCAATCCAGCTTACGCAAACTGCTGATGCGCACATTAACCGGGACACCCGCAATATCAAACTCAAGACTGTCACCCAGCTTAAGTTGTAGCGTCTTGGCCAAGCCATCCTCGACCGAAGCTTCATCCTTACTTCCAGGGAAAAACCATTGTCCTTGCGTGAGTCGATTACCTAAAGGCAAATCCTCACGCCACGACAAATTAAACTCGCGCTCGACCAGTCGCTGAGCTCGCTCCTCGGAGTAATCTGCCGCACTCACAGAACGCCCATTCACACGCATCAAGCGGCCACGCACCATCGGCGTCAGATCGGCCTTGAGATTGGCGGCCGCAAATCGTGCGCCGACCTCAGCCGCCTGATCAGGCTGGATATTGATGACAAAACGATTCGGGGCATCGGCCGGTGTGGCCTTACGCCAGGCATCCAGCAGCTCGCCGCGCGTTACGGTGAGTAGCAGAATCGCCATGAAACCAAGTGCCAGTGCAACAATCTGGATCACATTACTGCGTCGGTGACGCTGCACACCGGCCAGTGCATAACGCGCGCCACTGCCGAGCAACCAAGTCTGATTACGCAAGCGCCCCAAGCCTGAGAGGGCCAACCATGCCAGCAGCGAAAACACGAATACCGCAATGGCAAAACCACCCACCACATACAGCCCCAGCTTCAGCTCACCAGCGATCCAAAGCATCAACCCGGCCAGCGTGAACGCACACAGCACGTAGCCAACAAGCAAACCACGTCCGGGTGCCCCCAGTTCTCGGCGTAAAACGCGCAAGGTCGGAACACGCTGCAGTTGCAGCAGCGGCGGTACGGCAAATCCGAACAGTAACAATCCGACCGACATGCCCTGAATGACCGGCAAGAGTGAGGGTGCCGGTAGCTGCGTCAGCACCAGTGCTGCCAAGGCCTTGTAGAGGGCGTAGTGCGAGAGGTAACCCAGCACGCACCCCAAGCCCGCCCCAATGAAGGCAAGCAAGCCAAACTGCAGCAGATAGAGACGCAGCAATGTCCCCTGCCGCGCGCCCAGACAACGCATCACGGCACAGGGGTCGAGATGACGCTGCACGTAACGGCGTGATGCAAGCGCAATCGCTACCGCTGCAAGCACCACCGTCAGTAAGGCGGAAAGTCCGAGAAACTTTTGCGCCCGGTCCAGCGCTTGACGCATTTCAGGACGTGCGTTCTGTGCGTCCTCAATGCGCTCGCCACGCCCGAGGTCTTTCTCGATGACACGACGAAAATCGAGCAGTGCTCCTGCTTCACCGGCGAGCAACAAACGATAGGTGACGCGCGAACCGTTCTGAATCAGGTTGGTCGCGGCAAGATCGTCAAGATTGAGCATCAGCCGCGGTGCCAGTGTGAAGAAATTGATGCCGCGATCCGGCTCCATCATGAGAATGGCCGCCACGGAAAACTCACGCTCCCCCAACTGGATGCGATCGCCAACGCTGACGTTTAAGGCAAAAGCCATACGTGCATCAAGCCAGACAGTGCCCTTGGTTGGGATGCCAGTGGCAACTTGTTCTGGCGCATTGGGCGCCGCCGCAATCTTGAGCGTGCCGCGTAGAGGATAGCCGTCGCTGACAGCTTTGATCTCGCCTAACTGGGCAATGTCACCGCGCGTGACCATACTGGGAAAGGTTTGCGTCTGTGCGACTTTCAGGCCGTTAGCAACAGCTTGATTGGCTATACGGACTTGCCATGGATGATCTGAGATCAACAGCAAATCAGCACCAAGCAACTGATTGGCTTCCTGCGCTAGGGCTCGCGCGACACGGTCCGTGAAAAAGCCGACAGCAGTGAGTGCCCCGACCGCGATGATCAATGCGGCAAGGAGTAGACGCAGCTCGCCTGCGCGCGCATCGCGCCACAGCATGCGCCAGGCCAAAGTGATGCTACTCATATAGAACCTGCCGGTTTGACCTGCCGCTCGGGAAGAGACGCCAAGGTGGAAAAGCTGTGATTACAAACTGCGTAGATGCTCAATCGCCTGCTCAATGCGTTCCAGCGCAATCACCTCAATGCCCTTAACCGGCTGCTTGGGCGCATTGGCCTTGGGGATGATGGCATGCGTGAAGCCCAGCTTGGCGGCCTCTTTCAACCGCTCCTGCCCGCGGGGTGCCGGACGAATTTCACCCGCCAGCCCTACTTCACCAAACGCCACCAACTTGGGCGGCAAGGGTTTGTTACGCAGCGAAGAAACAATCGCCAATAAGACCGCCAGATCAGCGGCTGGTTCAGCGATTTTTACGCCGCCGACAGCATTGACGAATACATCCTGATCAAAACACACGACACCAGCATGCCGATGCAGCACAGCCAGCAGCATGGCGAGCCGATTTTGCTCCAAGCCCACAGAGAGACGACGCGGGCTGGGGGTGTGGGCCGCATCCACCAGCGCCTGAATTTCCACCAGTAAGGGACGCGTGCCCTCTTGCGTCACGAGCACACAGCTGCCTGCAACTTCCTGCGAGTGCTGCGACAGGAACAGGGCAGAGGGATTGGATACACCGCGCAGCCCTTTGTCTGTCATGGCAAAAACGCCAAGCTCATTGACGGCACCAAAGCGATTCTTGAACGCGCGAACCAAGCGGAAGCTCGAGTTGGTATCGCCTTCAAAATACAGCACAGTATCGACAATGTGCTCAAGCACACGCGGGCCGGCGAGTGAGCCGTCCTTAGTGACATGACCGACCAGAATCACGGTGGTGCCGCTCTGCTTGGCAAAGCGTGTCAGTTGCGCGGAGCATTCGCGCACTTGTGCCACGGAGCCCGGCGCAGAGCTCAACTGTTCCGACCACAAAGTCTGAATCGAGTCGATAACGGCAACAGCCGGACGCTCTTCGTCCAGCGTGGCAAGAATTTTTTCGAGATTGATTTCAGCAAATAGCTGCAGCCCATTCACGGGCAGCTGTAGTCGGCTGGCCCGCAGGGCGACTTGCTCACCCGACTCTTCGCCGGACACATACAACACCTTCTGCCCACGCTCGGCGAGTAAGGCCAATGCTTGCAGCAACAGCGTTGATTTACCGATCCCCGGATCTCCGCCAATCAGCACCACACCACCGGCGACCAAACCGCCACCCAGCACGCGGTCAAACTCATCGATGCCGGTTGCCTGACGCGGTTCTTCACGCGGCTTGATCGCGGAGAGCTCCTGCAACTTGCTGCTGCCCGCCAATGAGGAATAAGAAGTAGCGAAACGATTATTGGCAGGTGCCGTATCGGCAACCGTTTCGACGAGGGTGTTCCACTGCGCGCAACCGGGACACTGCCCCTGCCACTTGGGCGAAGTCGCACCACATTCGGTACAGCTATAAACCGTCTTGCTCTTAGCCACCGTGCTTACCTGCGTCCATTCCTGCGTCCATCCCAATTTCCTTGACGGGCACGCGGGCGGTCAAGGCACAGAACAATTCATACGCAATCGTGCCAGCAGCGACAGCCACTTCATCTGCGGGCAGTGTCACTTTGCCATCCGTTCCCCAGAACAGGACCGGGCTGCCTACCTGTGCCTGCGGCACAGGCGCTAAATCTACACAGATTTTGTCCATCGACACACGCCCCAGCGTACGCGTCCGCACGCCATCGACAACGATCGGCGTGCCAGTGGGTGCATGACGCGGGTAGCCATCAGCATAACCACATGCCGCCACGCCAATCCGCATCGGCTCAGGCGCAACGAAACCACAGCCATAACCGACCGTATCACCGGGCTGCAATTCACGGACGGTCAGCAGTTGGCCGTGCAGACTCATCACCGGCTTGAGGTCGAGTTCAGCAGCGCTGATCTCCGGAAACGGCGACGCGCCATAGAGCATGATGCCCGGACGCACCCAATCACCCTGCGCTTCCGGATATCGCAAAATGGTGGCCGAGTTAGCCAGCGAGACTGGCAAACCCAAGCCATCCGTCAGCGTCTTGAAACGCTGCAATGGCGTGGCAATCCCGGTGGGGCCATCGGCATCCGCAAAGTGCGTCATCAGATTGATGCTGGCAATCGCAGAATGCCCCTGCAACTGCTGCAATATGTTTGGCAGTTCAGCGGGCGCAAAGCCCAGCCGATTCATGCCGGTATTGAGCTTCACCATCACAGACAAGGGGCGCGCAAGGTTGGCGGCGAGCAGAGCCTGCACCTGTTCAACGACGTGCAGCACTGGAGTGAGGCTCAACTCGGCACAACGCTGTAGGTCGCTTGTGTCATAGCAACCTTCCAGCATGAGGATGGGATGTTGGATTCCCGCCTCGCGCAAGGCGGCGGCACCCTCGAACTCGACCAAGGCAAAACCATCGGTCAGTGGGGCCAGGGTATGGGCGACTCGCAGCAGCCCGTGCCCGTAGGCATTTGCCTTGACGACGCTCCAGATGCGCGCGCGCCCAGCCTGGGAACGAACCCGGGCATGGTTGTGCGCTAATGCAGCAAGATCAAGTGTTGCGTAAGTGGGACGGGGCAAATCGCTCGCCTGTTTATTCCTGAGCCAGCTTGGCAGCGTTTTCGCGCATGCGCTTGGAAGCGAACTCGACGAAGGTGGTGACTAGACGCGAACGGAATTTTTCCTTCGGGTACACCATATAGAGCGTACGCATTAGACGGGGCTTGAGCGGCACCGTGACGAGATCGCCCAGACGCTGTGCCTTGACGACAGAGGCACGTGAGGCAATGGCAAAACCCAGACCACTTTCGACCACGCCGTTCAACGCTTCAGGCCCACCCAGCTCCATGACCAGCTTCATCTGATCAGGCTGAATACCGTGTTCTTTCAGATAGTTATCAGTGTACTCACGGGAGCCGGAGCCGACTTCACGCGACACGTAAGGGTACTCAGTGAGTTGTTGTGGCGTGATTTCACTAAATTTCGCGAGAGGGAAGTTCGGGTTACAGACAACCTGCAGTTCATCCTCCGAGCAAACCTCAACATCAAGACCAGTTTGATGCGGGGGCGACTCGATCAAACCAATATCAAGCATATGTTCAGATACACGTTGCTGAATGGCTTCTGAGTTGGCAACGACAAGACGCTGACGTACTTCCGGATAGGCGGACTTGAACTCGCCCAGAATGCGCGGCAGCATGAATTCTGCAATCGTCATGCTGGAGCCAACCAGCAAGGAGCCACGCACCTCACCTGTCATTTCGGCGACACGCAGGTCCATTTCACCGGCCAGACTCAAAATGCGTTCAGCATATTCCAGCACCAGCTCACCAGCAGGGGTAAGGGAAATACGGCCGTGACCACGGTCAAACAGGCGCGTATTGAAATGCTCTTCCAGTTGCTTGATTTGGAATGTAACCGCGGGCTGAGTCATGAATAACACCTCAGCCGCACGCGTAAACGACATTTGTTTCGCTACCGCATGAAAGACCTGCAATCTCCGGTCAGCCATCAATCGACTCCTTGAATAGATTTTATGGGCCTATTCAATCACATTTTCGATGAGCGCGATAGATGTCGTAAGCACTTCCCCGCCATCCACAAACAAACATGGGGATCGACAAGGGAACCCCAATTTTCATCAATATATAAGCAGTTGCCAACAAAAGACGACTACAAGAATGGGGATAAAGAAAGATTTTCGTGTTATAAATTCCGCATAATGAACCTCGGCTTTTACATCATCATGGCCGCGCAGTTTTTTTCCGCGCTGGCCGACAACGCATTGCTCATTGTTGCCATTGCCATGCTGCGGGACATGCAGGCACCGGACAGCTATGCGCCGCTGTTGAAAACCTTTTTTACCGTTTCCTACGTCGCCTTAGCAGCATTTGTGGGCGCATTTGCCGACTCTATGCCCAAGTGGCGGGTCATGCTAATCAGCAACACCATTAAGATTGGCGGCTGCCTGCTGATGTTCCTCGACGTTCATCCTCTCGTCGCCTACGCTGTTGTTGGGCTTGGCGCAGCGGCTTACTCCCCCGCCAAATACGGCATCCTCACCGAATATCTGCCGCACCGCTTGCTAGTGGTTGCCAATGGCTGGATTGAAGGGCTTACCGTTAGCGCCATCATTCTTGGCACCGTGGTCGGCGGTATGCTGATCAAGCCTGACTTTGCCCAAGCCCTACTTGGATTCAACTTCCCGTTGATTGATACGGGCATCGATAGCACAGCCGAGATGAATCTACTCATCATCGGTGTGTTGTACATGATTGCTTCTGCCTTAAATCTCTACATCCCGGATACGGGTGTGGATCATGTGCCTCTCAAGAAGAACCCGATGTATCTGGTTCATGAATTCACCCACTGCGTAAAACTACTGTGGCGTGACAAGTTGGGGCAGATTTCACTGGCCGTCACAACCCTGTTCTGGGGTGCTGGTGCCACGCTGCAATTCATTGTGATCGAATGGGCACGTGTCGCACTCGACATGGATCTTGCGCATGCAAGCATGCTGCAAGGCGTTGTGGCCATTGGTGTTGCTGTGGGCGCCATCATGGCAGCCAGGATGATTACCCTGCGCAAATCAGTTCGCGTCATTCCGCTGGGGATCTACATGGGCTTTGGCATCATCATCATGACGCTGGTGCCATTGATCCCGGAACTCACCATTCTCCAGTCACAGATCATCTTGTTCGGCTCAGAAGTAGAAGTCCTGATCGATCTAAAACTTGGCATTTCTTTCGTGCTGCTTGTTATTGTCGGTGGCCTGTCAGGTTTCTTCGTCGTGCCGATGAATGCGCTACTGCAACATCGCGGGCACGTGCTGATGGGTGCAGGTCACTCAATTGCTGTACAGAACTTCAACGAGAATCTATCGATTCTCATTATGACGACCATCTATGCACTGTTGATCCGTGCAGAACTGCACATTTACTGGATCATCATGTTGTTTGGCCTCTGCGTCGCTGGCTTGATGATTTTGATCAAGAAGCGTCACGAAGCCAATCAACGTGAGCATGATAATGTCGCCCATCTCGACGACTTGAACTCGCACTAAGCTGATCTGCCGAAGTGGCACTAGGACAGACGAGTAGTCAAGCCTTTGT
>LNDZ01000010.1 GCA_001464495.1 Betaproteobacteria bacterium Ga0074130 | reverse complement strand
TGTACAGCCAAAGGCGTCAAGCTCATCAAGGTCGAGGTGGGGACCTCCGCACAAACTGGCCAGCCTGCTCAAACTGAGCACCAAATTCATTTCGAGCACTGCCCCTTCTGTGCTCCGCATGCCGGTGCATTCGCCTTACCCGCTTCGTCCGAGCTGGTATTCCGCCTGCCCTACGATGGCACTGCCTTCTATCCCCCGCTGTTCTTCTCTGCGCCGCAGTCCCTGTTTGTCTGGGCCACTGCCAACCCCCGCGCACCCCCCGTTCTCTCCGTCTGATCGCTGAGCTGGCGCGTTAGCGCCTTTTACGGCCCTTGAGCCGTCTAGCGGCATGCATTGCACGCGTGCCGTTGCATCAACGGAGAACATCATGCTGAATTTTCAGATCGCCCGAGAGTCGGCTCGGGATCTGCTCAATAGCGCCCGGCAACAAAGCTTCCGCAAGGGCGCCAATATCTACTGGGCTGGTGCTGATGGGGCAGGCTGGCGCGTGGTACGAGGTCTCGTACGTCTCGATGCCCAAGATCACGACGGCAATGGATTTGCCGGGATGGCATTGCCGGGCGATGTCATCGGTATCGAAGCCCTTCTACACGGCAAGTACCGCTTCAGCGCGCGCGCCTTGACCCCCTGTGAGTTGGTGCCTTGGCGCGGCGACACCGGGCTAGATGCCATGGTCGCCTTATTAAGGCTGATTGAAGCGGCCGAGCAACGCACCGCTGAGGTTGTGGCGCTACGTGTGGGTGGCGCGGATGATCGGATAGCTCGGCTGCTCACGCTGTTAAGGCGAGGCGAGCCAGAAGGCGGCGAAAGCATCGCCCTGCCATCGCTCCGAGACATCGCCGATATCACCGGTCTTACCGTCGAAACCTCATCACGTGTCATTTGCCGACTGCGTCGCGAGGGCTATCTCGGTAAGCGCAGCAAAGGCAGCATCGCCATGGCTTGGCCATTGCCAGCTATATCAATACCGGCATTTGCCTGATCTCTTTACTAACGCAAAGGAGCGCACCCAATGAATAACCTATTGAAACTGCTGGCCCTATCTTGCCTTTACATACCCCAAGCGTGGGCACAGATCACTGTTAGTGAGCCTTGGGTACGCGCGACTGTGCCCCAGCAGAAAAGTACCGGCGCATTTATGCAAATAACCAGCGCTGCAGACGCGCGCTTGATTTCGGTAAGTTCACCTGTGGCGCAAGCCGAGATTCATGAAATGTCGATGCAGGGCGACGTGATGCGCATGCGTCAGATCGCCGGACTAGATATTCCCGCGAACAAGCCAGTTCAGCTCAAACCTGGCAGTTACCACCTCATGCTGGTTGGCCTTACAAAGCCCATTGCCGAAGGTGATTCGGTGCCCCTCACTTTGGTTTTCGTCGGCAAGGATAAAAAACGCCAAACCGTTGAGGTTCAGGCACCTGCAAAAGCGCTGACCACCCCTACAAGCGCTCCGGCCAAAGGGCACGAACATCACCACCATCATTGATGGCTATTTGTTCCCATAAGAAATGATAACGACATGAAACTACCTACCGCGACGCTACTTTCGATCCTTTCTGCAAGCACACTGGCACAGCAGGCAGCTAGTGATACTGAAAAGACAAGCACCGTTTTGCCTGAAGTTAAGGTAAGTGCTGATCGACAGTTATTACCTGCATCCGAGGTTAGCAACCCCGTACGCATCATTGATCGAAAAGCGATCGATGCATTACCTGTCAAGGATGTGACAGAAGCGCTTGCGATTCTGCCCAATGTCAATATCCGCCGTTCAGGTGGGCCAGATGGAGAGCCCTCCATTGGTATGTATGGCATCTCGGCACAGCCGCGGTCGTCAACTTCGACTACCTTGGCGATTAATGGCGTGCCATTGAATAACGGCTTCTTCCCTGAGGCCAGCTTGAATATCCTGCCCTTGTCGTTGATTCAGCGCGCTGAAGTGATTCAAGGGCCGGCATCATCCGCCTATGGCAACAATGCACGGCTTGGCGTGGTGAATCTGGTTACGCGTCGTCAAAGTGAGTTTGGTGGTCAGGTGTCAGCCTCAGTGGGGCGTTGGAATACCAATGGATTGGGTGGTTATCTAGGTGGGGCGTTCAAGGACGGTGGTAACTATCTGGTTGGTTTTGATCAGCGCGAGACCGATGGTCACTTGCAACCACGTGGCCGGACTGACTTTAGCAACTCAAGACTTCAAAACTTTGCAGGCTTCGTCGATAAGGCCTTTGGCGATTTGCATCTTTCCGCCGCCTTGATTGACTACAGCTGGGACAGAACAAATCCGAGCTACCTCGTGCAACCAGGTACGCCTGCGTTGACGAATCCCATTGGGACACCGACCGCACGTGCTGAAAATGGAAGCCGCCAGCACTTTCATGTGACTGCGCTTTATCAATTCAACCCCGAGTGGAGTGGTGATCTCACTTATAACTTCAACAGTTTCGATGAGCGAACTACCTTCAATGCGAACTACGGTACGCCGAGTGGTGCCGGTCAAACGACACCGACAGATCAGCGCACAACATCTAACAGCATCAGCGCAAAGCTGAACTGGGATACCGGTAAGAATTTGCTGACCTTCGGAACCGAGTACCAAAAAGGCAGGTTAGATGACCGAGTGGCCAACACTTCACGGGAAGGCGATACCACGGGCTTCTTTATTCAGAACCGTTACCTCGCTTTCGATCGACAGTTGTCATTATCGGGTGGCTATCGCCAAGACACTTTCTCTTATTACAACGAAACGTCACGCAGCCCCAAGCTGGGCTTTGTGTGGAGCCCTACAGGCGCCAATTGGCGTATCAGAGGTAATGTGTCTCGCGCATTCTCTGCGCCGAGCTTCAATCAGCTCTTTGGTTCATTCGGTAACACCAAGCTGATTGCGACAAACCTGACCGTACATGAGTTGGGCTTTGAGATTCAGCCGCTGACTAACCTCAAGCTTGGTGCAACGGTTTTCAAAACTAAGACCACCAATCCGATTTTCCCCCGTCCACGTAATCAAAATCCAATTTGCACACCGGGGCCAGGTAACTGCTTTGTGAATGTGGGCGATGTTGTTGAGACATCTGGCTTCACGCTCGATTTCCGTCATCAAATCAGCTCAGGTTGGCAGTGGGGTGGGTCGTGGACACGCCTCGATCCGGAGCAAAACACCTTTGCCACATCTGAGCATGTCATCAAGCTGGACACTAGCTACAGCGCGAATCAATGGACAACTTCAGCCACGCTGCGTCGTGAAACGGATCGCTACTTCCAGGATGGCTTCCGCAGCCCATTCCCAAATTTCACGGTGGTTGATGCCTCGGTCTCCTATCGCTTCGACAAAGCTTTCACTATGAGTGCCATCGTGGAAAACCTGACCAATCAGGAATATGCCACCACGCAAATTGTCTCTACAAGCACGTCGTTTGAAGCATTGCCTATCTTTCGCCCGGGCCGCTTTCTAACTTTGCGTGGCACCTACAGCTTCTAATTTCGATTTGAGTATGAAATCAATCTTCTTTGGCCTACTTATGGTCGCTGGACTTCAGCCGTGTTTTGCACAAATGAAGCCGAATACCCCATCGAGTGCTGAGTGCCTGTTTCCAGAGATTCAAAAAGTCTGGGCCCAGGGACAAAGTGCTCCCGGGACTGACAACCTGACAACAGTGCGTTTGCCGGGGCATATCAACCAGCCCTATCGAATGACGCTCAAGGCCTGCGCTGGTGATTGCGCCTCGGGCGCATTTACCGCAAGTGTGGCAATTACGGTACCTGCTGAAGGGCGCTATCGGGTTGCGGTCGATTTTCCTGTGTGGATTGATGTCTTCGATGGCGAAAAGAAAATGGAAGGCCTGATGTGCGAGCACAGCGGCTGCCCGCCTATTCGCAAACTGATTCAGTACGAATTGCCAGCCGGAACATATCGCGTTGCATTGAGTGGCAAGGCGGAAGGCAACGTGACCGTGATGGTCGTCCCCGTCAAGTCCTCAGACGTCACCATCAAGCATCGCTGATCCCCTGTTTTATTGGAGAAGAAAATGTTGTTTAGAAAAAGAATGATGCCGATGGTAATTGCGTCGGCCTGTAGCGTATTTGTTTGCAATGCCGGTGCTGCCGATTCGGTGATCATGCTGGGAGAGGTCCCGGTGACAGCTCAGTCGAACGGGCCCCTGATGGCGAGCAACGTGCTGACCTCGGTGGACATTCTGGCCGGCGAGCGTGTACATGAGAAAAATGTGATGAACAGCTGGGAACTGGTCGGGCAGATGCCGGGGGTGCAGCTCACTGAGTTCCGTCTAGGAGCTGAGTCAGGCAAGCCATCGTTCCGTGCGTTCAATGGGGAAGGTTATATCAACGGTATCAAGCTACTGATCGATGGCGTGCCTAGCAATATCAATAATGGAAACATGCGCCATTTCGACATGATCTCACCACTGGATATTGAGTATGTTGAAGTCGTACGGGGAACCAACGACCCACGTTATGGCCTGCACAACATCGGCGGCAATATCAATGTGGGTACCCGCCAGGGGGGTAATTACAACGACATGCGCTTCACCTATGGCAGCTTCAATACGCGTGAAGCCCAAGCCGCCTTTGGTAAAGAGAAGGACGGATTTGCGCAGAACTATTTTTTCTCAAAGCAGGATTCTGCAGGCTACAGAGATCACTCGAAGTCGGAAAAGTACTCAGCGGGCGGTAAATGGTTTGTTACCTCAAGTGATGGCAATCTTAAGGTTGGGGTTATCGCCCGGACCTATAACCACCAAGCTGAAGAGGCAGGTTATTTAACGGCAACAGAGCTGGCCGCTAACCGCTTTCAGTCGCCAGCCAAGAATGCTAATGACCGTGGTAATCGCGACATGCAGCATCTGAGTGCGCATGTGGATTGGCAGATTAATCCGGCAACCACCCTCACCAGCAAGCTGTACTTCAACTCCATGAAGGATGATCGTTTTGTTACCTACACCAGTGACAACACGGTTGCTGGGGCTCGCCAACGCCGTACATGGGATGAGCAACATTATGGTTGGGTAAATACGCTGACGTGGCGTGCTAATGACAAATTTACATTGGATGGTGGCTTTAATGTCGAGCATCAGGATAACGAGTATCGACGTAATCGTTACGACTTTGCCGTGCCGACCAATTTCAGTACACCAGCGGCGATACTGAACGATGACAGTTACAACCTGAATAATTTCGGCGCGTATGTGCAGGCGGTCATCAAGCCCTTTGACTCGCTGAAGATCATTCCGGGCATTCGGACGGATAAATTTACGGGTAGCACCAAAATCAATACCTCCGGGGTGACAGGCCCACTACAAGATTACGGTTGGATCAATCAGCCGAAATTAAGTGTGGTCTATAGCCTGACGCCAACGACGAGTGTGTATGGTAACTGGGGCCGAACCTTCCAGATCCTGACGGGCTCACGCGCCAACGCCTATGTCACTGCAAGCACCACACCTATCGTTGCTCCGTCCATCAATACCGGTAAGGAAATTGGCGTCAAGTTTAAACCGGTTGCCGGCACCGAAGTTCGCATTGCTGCCTGGCAGCAAGACGCGACCGATGAGGTGGCCAATCTGCCTAGCGCAGCAATAACGCGGAACCTTGGGCAAACACGCCGCAAAGGTCTCGACTTTATCGTGACCTCTCAAGTCTCCGAGCGTGTGCAAGCATGGTTCTCCCATGCAGTCCAAGAGGCCAAGATTGTCGGCGGTTATACGTCTTCATCCCAATCGCTGGCTGGCAAAGAGGTTTTCTCAACCCCTCGCTTTGTTACCAATTTAGGCGCCGACTACAAGTTGTCTGAGACGTTGCAAGTCGGGGCACAAGTGCGCGCACAAGGCAGCTACTTTATTGATGATCTGAACGCACAAGGTAAGTTTGGTGGCTACGTGCTGACCGATACCAGCATGCGTTACACACTCTCTAAATCTGCAAGCATCGATCTGCAAGTGAAGAACGTGTTCGATCGCAAGTATGAGTACGTCTGGTACGACAGCTTCTTTTGGACGACGCCACAACCGATGTTCTCCCCGGGGGCAGGTCGTGCCGCTTACGTGTCTTTGAATCTGAAGCTCTAAGTGACTGTCACATCCGATTCAGCTAGCTGCACGGGACATTCCAGTTTTGGGAAACCCAACGTACCATCCAGACACGCTGTGCGTTTCTGGATGGTGCGGCTGCACCGTTGGGCAGGCTTGGCGATGACGGTGTTTCTGATCATTGTGGGGCTGACAGGCAGCCTGCTTGCCTTTCATGATGATCTTGATCGGTGGGTCTGTCCAAGCCTGTACCCACCGGTGCAGCCAAACTTGCGCCGGCTGGATATGGGGGAGCTGGCAACACGTGCGCAAACGTTACTCCCTAACGCCTTGGTAACGGGCATATACACCCGCGATCCTGAGCGTGCCGAGATTCGCTACAAGGCCTTGCCTGAGGCTGACCTTGCCGTGAAGCAAAACGATAGCCTGTTGTTGGACCCCTATACAGGCGATGAACTCGGCCGCCGAAAGTGGGGCGAAATCAGTCAAGGCAGCATCAATCTGATGCCCTTCATCTATGCACTGCATTACCGCCTTGCCCTTGGTAGCTTTGGTATGTGGCTGCTTGGGATTGTCGCAGTGATATGGACGCTGGATTGTTTCATTGGTTTTTACCTCACGTTGCCACAGCGCCGCACAAGTTCGTCAGCGACAGCTGCGACCACTAGAAGAACGTTATGGCAGCGCTGGAGCCCCGCATGGCGGATCAAGCGTGCAGCGAGCCCCACGCGACTCAATTTCGATCTGCATCGTGCGGGTGGACTCTGGTTATGGCTGGTGCTGTTGGTGTTCGCGTGGTCCAGCGTTTACATGAATTTGTGGGATACGGTCTACACCTGGAGCACGCGTGCAGTGATGGACTATCGCCCCTATTGGACTGAGCTGGAAAAGCGTCCACCCGGGAGCAGCGCACCACGAATGAGCTGGACAGCTGCAAATGAACGCGCACAGACCTTGATAGCCGAGCAGGCCAAGGCGCATGGCTTTAGCGTGGAGCAAGCCGTGTCCTTGCGCTATTACGTAGACACCGCCACCTATGGCTATCAGGTACGCAGCAGTCGTGACATACAAGATCAGCGCGGCCATACCCGGCTATTCTTTGATGCTGCAACGGGAGAGTTCAAATACCTTCAGCTACCAAGTGGTCAGTACAACGGCAATACCGTAACCAGTTGGCTGTATGCGCTGCACATGGCCAATGTGTTTGGTCTGCCCTGGCGCATTTTCGTCAGTGTACTGGGCCTGCTTGTAACGGCGCTATCGATCACTGGTGTTTTGATTTGGGTGCGGAAACGCAAGATTTCCCGTTACCAAACGAACTAAGCTGAAGTATTAATCAAGTGTCTCAAACTTGGGCACTTGATGAACTATTAGGCGTGATTGATACGCCACTCTTCAATCAGTTGTGCCGGACCTTGTCGGCCCATGCCGCGTTTTACGCCCGGGGGCAGGACGATGCGTTCGGTGCCTGCGCCGCCGATCCATAGTTCGATGGACGCTGGCATATAGTCGCGCAGCTCCTTGAGTTGAATGGCGGCTTGGCGCGGGGGGAAGGACGTCGAGAACGAAAGTGCGACCACATCGACGCCGTGGCGCGCGGCGGCATCGACAATGTCGAGCAGCGGGGTGCGGGTGCCCAGCGAGATGCAGCGTGCGCCCTCAAGCATGAACAACACTTCGGCGAGGAGCAGGCCAAGACCGTGCTCTTCATCGGGAACGGTGGTCAGCAGCAGGGTGGGGCGGCCGCGCTCACCGAGTACGGCCATCGATTGGCGCAGCAGCGATTTGAGTTGTTCGCTATAGACGTGTTCTTCGTGGATGCGAATCTGGCCTTGCATCCATGCCTCACCCACCGCCACCGAGAGTGGTGCCGCGGTGTCTAGGACAAAACTTTGCAGGCCTTGGCGCATCAGCTGCTGCTGCAGCGCGTCGCGCAAGCCACTGATATCGCCTTGGCGCAGTAAGTCTAGGTAGCCGTTCCAGTCCTCGATAACCGAGGGCATCTGCGGTGTGGTGGGCTCCGCCAGCAAGCTTTCCAGCGATTCAGGATCAGAGGCAAACAGCTTGCCTGGACGAAAGCCCTTATCAATCAAACGTTTGATTAGCCTGAGGCGCTCAATTTCGGCCGCAGTGTACAGGCGCTCGCCATGCTGGTCACGCTGTGGTGAGGGAAAGCCATAGCGGCGCTCCCACATCCGCAGCAGATCTTTCGATAGCCCGGTGTCACGTTCGACAGCAGTGATATTGAAGCGAGGAGTGTGCACTTTTGTCCTAGACAAATGCTTGACAGAGTTATTTGACAGGGCTATCTTAGGCCTGTGTCTCATATTTGTCTAGGACAAAACGATGAAGAAGCCGGCGCAGTGTTTAGTGAGTGTGTTGTTTCTGGTCAGCATGAGCGGCAACTCCGCGAGCATGCAGGACAGTCACGAGCAGGCCTCCGCAGGCATTCTGGATCACCACGAAAAGGCGCTGCTGATCCTTCATCTGGGTCTTGCACACCCCATGTCTGGCGCGCTATTGAGTGCGCCAGGCGTCGATCCCTCGGCAACGGTTGCGTCGCCACGATGAAACGCCTCCCCCCCTTCCCCTGGCGTTTTGCTGTGGCCCTCGCCGTTGCCGCAGGGACCCTATTCGGTAGCGCTGCCCATGCAGCACCGAATACGGCCGACTGCCCAAAGCTGCTGCAACATACTTTCCCGTCCTTGCAAGACAACATGACCTGCTCCCCGAGAATAGTCCGGAATTGAATTAGAGTTTGCCTCAACGGAGGCAACATGAAGAAGCGATTCACGGAAGAACAAATCATTGGCA
>LNDZ01000009.1 GCA_001464495.1 Betaproteobacteria bacterium Ga0074130 | reverse complement strand
GCGGGCAAAGCTGAACACTTGCTCGGTGCCACCGACATTCCGGTGGTCAACATCGACCGGGGTGGGCAGATCACCTATCACGGCCCCGGGCAGCTGGTGGCCTACCTACTCCTCGATCTCAATCGCCGATCCTACAAGGTGCGCCAATTGGTTGAGCGTATGGAGTCGGCACTGATCAACCTATTGGCCGACTACGGCATCACCGCTGAACGCCTTGCCGGCGCGCCCGGTGTGTATGTCAATGGCGCAAAGATAGCGGCGCTGGGCTTGCGCGTGCAGAAAGGCTGCACGTATCACGGCCTGGCACTGAACGTCGATATGGACTTGAGCCCGTATCAATCAATCAACCCCTGCGGGTATCCGGGCATGGCGGTTACACAGCTGCATGATCTGGCCCCCGGGGTTAAAATGTCTGATGTCCGCAGCGCCCTGCAGCGGCATTTACAAGCAGCACTGGACTGACCCCATGAGCGCATCTGAAAAGCAACGCGGCGCCGCCAAGACGGCGCGTATCCCGATCAAGATCGTGCCGCTTGAAGAAGCCCTGAAAAAACCGGACTGGATTCGTGTGCGCCTTGCGCCTGCCAGCAGCCGCTTCAGCGAGGTCAAAGCAATCCTGCGCGAGCAGAAGTTGCATACCGTCTGCGAAGAAGCCTCCTGCCCGAACATCAGCGAATGCTTTGGAAAAGGCACTGCGACCTTCATGATCATGGGCGACCTGTGCACCCGTCGCTGCCCCTTCTGCGATGTGGGCCACGGCAAGCCGCTGCCACTGGACGTCGATGAGCCACGCCACTTGGCCGAAACCATTGCCGCGCTGAAACTCAAATACGTGGTCATCACCAGTGTCGACCGCGATGATCTGCGCGACGGCGGCGCCAAACACTTCGCCGACTGCATCAACGAAACGCGGGCGCTTTCACCAAACACCACCATCGAAGTGCTGGTGCCTGACTTCCGCGGGCGCCTCGATGTTGCAGTGAACATCATGACCATGGCACCGCCCGATGTCATGAACCACAATCTGGAAACTGTGCCGCGCCTCTATAAGGAAGCGCGTCCGGGCTCGGATTACTGGCATTCGCTCAAGCTACTCAAGGACTTTAAGGCAAACAACCCGAACGTTCCGACCAAGTCGGGTCTGATGGTGGGTATTGGCGAAACCGATGAAGAAATCATTGAGGTGATGCGCGACCTACGTGCCCACGATGTAGATATGCTAACCATCGGTCAGTATCTGGCGCCCTCAGGTCATCACTTGCCTGTACGCCGCTACGTGCATCCAGATGTGTTCAACCACTTTGCTGCGCTGGCCGCCGAAATGGGCTTCAGCCACGCCGCCTGCGGCCCCATGGTGCGGAGCAGCTACCACGCAGATCAACAGGCGCACGCAGCCGGCATCGAGTAAGCGCTTATACAGGCGCCTTCAACAGCCGCTCGATTTCTGCATGTAGCTGAGCAAAATCAGGCGTGCCAAGGTAGCGCTTCACGATATGTCCCTGTTTGTCGATCAGGAAGGTCGTGGGCGTCAAGCGAATATCGCCAAAGGCCTTTGCGGCACTTCCATCGGCATCATGGACCACAGGAAAAGGCAGCCCATTTTTGCTGGCGTACGCCGCAATGAAAGCCGGGGTGTCGTAATCCATAGCAATCGCAACCGTCTCGTACCCCTGCCCGACATAGGTGCGATAGGTGTCTATCAGGGCGGGCATTTCCTTGACGCATGCAGTGCAACTCGTTGCCCAAAAGTTAACGAGTAACACCTTGCCCCGCAGTGCATTCAATTCCAGCTTTTGCCCTTGGTAAGTCGTCAGGGTCAGCGCGGGTGCAGATGACTTTTGTGCGACAATCAAATACGCGCTAGCGGCGATCAAAACAATCAATACGCCTAGTGCCGCCTTGAGTTTTCCGTTCATAAGAACACACCGTCAGGTGGATGGAGGGGGAATGATGGGCAGCTCGGATTGTCCGGGTTTTAGCCAGTGCTGTCATCCCGAAAAACCAAGGAGGGAATTGTGAAGATAGATCTGCGCAAGATTTACCGCTTTACGCCGATGGAATACGTTGCGGGATCCCCGCTGCCTAGCGGTGGTGACATTTATTACGAATGTACGATTTGCAATGGTGTGATTAGTTCCGTGCCGCGCATCGCCTCAGCCTGCGAATGCGGCAACCTGACCGGCAATGGTGGGGAAGCTGTGATCAAGGAAGTCGACAAGGTTAACCCGGTACGCGGCAAGCTTAAATAAATGAGTAGTTGCAGTTTCAGTGCGTGAGTTAAACCCCCAGCAACGCGAAGCAGTTCGCCATCTTGATACTCCACTCCTTGTGCTGGCAGGCGCGGGAAGCGGCAAGACTGGGGTGATCACGCACAAGATCGCTTATCTGGTACAGGAATGCGAGATTGCTGCTCAGCACATCGCCGCCATCACCTTTACCAACAAAGCCGCCCGCGAGATGCATGAGCGTGTGGAAAAGCTGCTTGGCAGCAATGCGGCCAAAGGCCTAACTGTCAGCACCTTCCACTCCCTTGGCGCACGCCTGCTGCGTCAAGAGGCCAAACACTGCGGCCTCAAGCCCGGTTTCTCCATTCTTGATGCTGCCGACACCACCGCACTGTTCCAAGATCTCCTCGGTGCCACCGCCGACAAGGGGCATGTACGGGCCGTACAGACCCGCATCTCCTTGTGGAAGAACGCCCTGCTTGATCCAGAGGCGGCAGCCAAGGCTGCAGTTGATGAGCTGGAACATGGCGCTGCCAAATGCTATGCCGAATATCAGCGCACCTTGCAGGCCTACCAAGCCGTTGATTTTGATGATCTGATCCGCGTCCCAGTATTACTGTTCGAACAGAATCAGGAAGTGTTGTCGCGCTGGCAAAATCGGCTGCGGCACTTGTTGGTCGACGAATACCAAGACACGAATACCTGTCAGTACCGCATGATGAAGTTGCTAGCGGGCCCGCGCGCTTCATTTACAGCGGTGGGTGATGACGATCAATCCATCTATGCGTGGCGTGGCGCGGATATTGAAAATATTCGCGCGCTACAGCACGACTATCCGACGCTGAAGATCATCAAATTAGAGCAGAACTATCGCTCGACCACACGGATTCTGCATGCGGCGAACAGCCTGATTGCGCACAACCCCAAGGTGTTCGAAAAACGTCTGTGGTCAGACAAGGGCCATGGCGAAGCGATTAACGTAACCACGTGCCGCGATGGCGACCAAGAGGCCGAATGGGTCGCAACACGCCTGCTCACGCATAAGTTCGAGCACCGTAGCAAGTGGAGCGATTACGCGATTCTCTATCGCGGCAACCACCAGGCGCGCGCCTTTGAACAGCAACTGCGTAACAACAAGGTTCCCTACCAGCTCTCGGGTGGACAATCTTTCTTCGAGCGAACGGAAATTAAGGACGTCATCAGCTATCTGCGTCTGCTCGCCAATAGTGATGAAGATCCGGCATTTATCCGCGCTATCACCACGCCGCGCCGCGGCATTGGTGGCGCCACGCTGGAAGCCCTGGGCACCTATGCCGGACAGCGGCACATCAGCCTGTTTGCTGCCGCCTGTGAAGCGGGTGCAGAGCAACACGTTAATGCCAAGGCACTGGCCTCGGTCCGTGAGTTCTGCGACTTTATCAATCGTATGGAATGGCGTGCGGTAAAGGAGCCTGCGGCCGTGGTCCTCAACGATCTCTTACGCGCCATTGGCTACGAAACCTATCTGTTCGAAAGCCTTGAGCCACGCGAGGCTGAAAGCAAATGGGCGAATGTGAATGACTTTGTTGGCTGGCTCGGCCGCAAGGGCGAAGATGAAAGCAAAACCCTAGTCGAGCTGACGCAGACCATTGCCTTGATCACCATGCTCGATAAGCAGGATCAGGAAGGCGATGCCGTACAGCTAGCCACGCTGCATGCGGCTAAAGGCTTGGAATTCCAGCATGTGTTTCTCGTCGGCATTGAGGAAGGGCTGTTGCCTCACCGCGAATCACTCGATCCGGCTAAGCTGGAAGAGGAGCGTCGGCTGATGTATGTCGGCATCACCCGTGCCCGCGCCAGCTTGACCCTCACCCATTGCGAGAAACGCAAACAAGGCAAGGAATGGCGCGATTGCGAGCCCTCGCGCTTTATCGGTGAAATGGGTACCGAGCTCAAGCTTTCCAACCCTCGCACGACAACCAGCGTGGGCAAAGAAGAGGGTAAAGCCAAATTAGCGCGCTTCCGGGAAATGCTGGCGACCAAGGGCTAACCTAACGCCGTTGCTAAATACAGCGAACACAAAAAAGGCCAGCGCATGCGCTGGCCTTTTTTTTGTAATCACCTAGTGCTTACTTCATCATGAAAGCAACAGCGCGTGTCAGTTCTTCTTCGGTGGCATCAGCAGCACCACCCTTCGGAGGCATTGCGCCCTTGCCCTTGATGCCACTAGCAACAAGCGCCTTCAGATTGCCGCCCAAGCGTGAAGCCCACGCTGCCTTGTCATGTGTCTTGGGAGCGCCCATAGCGCCGCTGGCATGGCAAGAAGCGCAAGCTGCGTTGTACAGCTCTTCACCGCTACGCTTACCTGCATTCGCTGCGACAGCAGTCACTTCGACAGCAGCAACCGGAGCAATACGCTCATCGGCAGAAGCATCCCCATCGGTAGGCGTGCTCTTCGAAAAGCCGGCGCCAAAAGCAACCAATAGGAGAAAACCAGCAATCACCAGAAAGATGATTTGCAAACTGCTCAGACCTTCATGCGATTCTTTTGGAGCGGACATGTGGGTTCCTCGAAAGCAAGTTTAATTTATGGCGGCATTATATCGACTTCCGGGCAAAACCGGGAATCTCCGCTGCAGGTTGGACGGACGGTAGCAAAAAGGCTATCCTTCAGGCCTTCGCGCCCGTAGCTCAGCTGGATAGAGTATTGCCCTCCGAAGGCAAGGGTCGGACGTTCGAATCGTCTCGGGCGCGCCAGAATCAAGCTAAATGGGCATCTCATACGGGATGCCCATTTTCATTGCGGCTCACAAGCTCAATCGTGCATTCCCCTTACGCGCTCCCCTTTCGTCCGCTATGCTGTGGACAGACAAGGAGCCCCTGATGGAAAAACAAATACATTCACTGGGGGACTTATTCAAGCAACTCGGCTTGGAAAGTGACCCCGTAGCGATTGCGAGGTTTTGTGTAGAACATGCGCCGCTGCCTGACCAAACCAAACTAGCAAACGCCCCGTTCTGGTCGGTGCAGCAATCGCAATTTCTGTGCGAGTCTGTGCGTGACGATGCCGATTGGGCGGCGGTAGTCGATCAGCTTGATTTGTTACTGCGGAGTAAACCAGCCCCGTGAACCTTATTGCTGGTAGGTGATTTCCAGCTCAGTGTCCAATCCGGTGACGGTTTCCAGTACACGCTCAACTAGATCGATATCGGTGTCCGACCAGTTGGCATCCGGGCTTTCTGAGGTGGTACAGAGCGGCGCAATATCGAAATCAATATAGCTGTCGCCAATCTTTAGAACCTCAATTCCTGAGGGGTGCTCAACAAATTCCCAGTCATCAGGAATCTCCATTTCGGCGCGAATCAATACTGTCAGTTTTTTCATGGTGGAGCTTCCGGTAAGTCAGGCCTCTACTGTATCCCGCCCACGCTCGAATACCCAAGATATCGCAACAAATGCCTTGTTACAGGCTTATTTATGAAAGAGTCATTTTCAATTGCAGGTACACCTGCACATCTTGACCGGTGCGCGTTCGAACACTATAGTTGAGTGCACGAATGCACACCTGAGATTAATAATGGCCGAGTACGATAAAGATCGCGACTATCTGGGGCGCCTGCAGGACTATTACGCGGAGAGTCGCCGCATCCCCTCACTGCAACGCATTTGCGAACTGATGGGATTTGCCTCCAAAACCGCCGCCCGAAAGCTATTGCTGCGCCTTGAAGGTGAACGCTTTGTCGAACGCACGCCGGATGATGATGCATGGATACCCGCACAGCGCTTTTTCGAACGCGCACTGGCTGATCATGCGGTTCCGGCGGGCATGCCAGTCAGCGCTGAGAATGGTGCAGAGCCTTTTATGGTTGACGACTACATTGTGCAGAAGCCCTCCCGCACCGTGATGATTCCGGTAAAAGGTGACTCCATGATAAATGCCGGCATTCACAGTGGCGATATCGCCGTCGTTGAGCGTGGAACTGGCGCCAGCAAGGGCGATTTTGTAGTTGCCATCGTGGACAACGAGTTCACGCTCAAAGAGCTGGGCATCGAGCGTGGTAAGTTCATTTTGATTCCCCATAATCCGGCTTATCCGGTCATCCGCCCACAAGGCGAGCTGGAGATTTTCGGTGTTATGGTCGGGCTAGTCCGGCGCTACACCCACTAGTCCCTAGCGGTCTGGGGCTTGCGTAAGGATTTGTAAATCCTGTCAACTGCATGCGGCGGCGTGCGTTTTTCTCTATGCGGGCGCGTTGCCCGATATGGAGATCATCATGAAATATCGTTTTGCAGTGTCATTGTTCCTAACGGCCTCAGTTTTCGCCGGCAATGTGCATGCAAATGACGCATTAATCGGCGCTGTGGTTGGTGGCGGCGTTGGCGGCCTGATTGGCCACTCTGTCGGCGGAAATAATGGCGCTATCGTCGGCACGGTGATTGGTGCTGCCGCAGGTGCCTCAATCGCAGATGGCGGCCATCGCGGCCATTACCACGCGGGCGGCGCTTACTACCAGCCGCAAAGATATTACGCGCAGCCGGTTTATCAGCCTCAGCCTGTGTACTACCAACGTCCGGTGGTGGTGCCTGCCCCCGTGTACTACGCGCCACCACCGCAACATTGGCAATCACGTCACTATGGCTATGGTCACCCTCACCGGGGCCATCACCATCGAGGCCATCATCACCACGGCTACGGCTATTGATGCAAGAAGCGGGACTGTTTATTCAAACAGTCCCGCTTCTTTTAATTACGCTCAGCACGCGAGTAATGCAGTCACTTAGTGGTGGGAAGCCACACCCAGATTGGCAAGATAGTTCCTGTGCATGGTCACTATCGCAACTTCAGTACCTCCGGTCGATACATCTGCCAGCGTGTACTCGTTCATGCATGCATAGAAAGCATCAAGGCCTGCCCGCAGTGCCCCAGTCAGCAGGCAGCGCCCACCCAACGCACAGGGTGGGTCTTCGCAATTAACCAGCGGCACATCCCCCTCGAGCCCACGCAGCGTATCGCCAAGACGGATAATCTCCGGTGCAATTGCCAATACTAAGCCGCCATTGCGGCCGCGCAAGGCCTTGACCAAGCCAAGCTTGCCGAGACGATTTGCAACCTTGATCAGGTGGTTATGAGGCACATCAAATTGCCCTGCGATTTCCGCAATAGTGATCGGCGTTGCACGGTCATGCTTGCTCAGATACATCAGCATACGCAAGCCGAAATCGGTGAAACGAGTGAGTTGCATGAGCGGCAGGTTTCAATCGAAAGATGAAAATCAGGATACATAAGTTGCATTCGCAAAACAACTATTTAGCGCCACAATGAAGGGGCTTGTCGCTATGATACAAAGCTCGTTCTTGATGAGGTTTCAAACAATGCAACGCCAAATTCTCACCCTACTTTCGCTCACGATGTTTTCCCTATTTGCGAACGCTGCGGAGCCGCGCGAAATCAAAACAGCATCCGGCATCACCATCAAAATGCTAAAAGAAGGCGCGGGGCCCAGCCCAAAAGCGAGCGATACCGTCAAAGTGCATTACCGAGGCACGCTGACCGATGGCAAGGAGTTTGATAGCTCCTACAAACGCGGCGAGCCTACCGCCTTCCCTTTAAACCGGGTCATCCCATGCTGGACGGAAGGCATTCAAACACTCAAGGTTGGTGGCAAAGCGGCGCTCACCTGCCCGCCCAATCTGGCGTATGGAAGTCGAGGGGCTGGGGGTGTCATTCCACCCAATGCCACCCTAATTTTTGAGGTCGAACTTCTGGATATCGCTAAGTAACACTTACCGCTGGCGCAGTGGGTCGAGCAAGGGCTTAAGGCCGTTGTGGTCAATCTCCTGCATCAGCGCCAGTAAACGGCCTATCTCGCCGGGCGGAAAGCCGCTACGGGCAAACCAATTCAAATAATGGCCAGGCAAATCTGCCAGCAAGCGCCCCTTGTACTTGCCAAAGGGCATCTGCAGCGAGACCAGCCGTTGCAAGTCTTCTGGTTTCATGCAGCCACCTTGAGTGCATCCACTGCAACACCATGCGCAGCGAGAATCGGCCTGATGTCGCTGCCGTGTCGTTTTTCACGCAGCGCAGCGTACAACACCTCGGCCTGCGGATAAGAGCGGCGTATCAAGCCCAGCCACTGCTTTAGACGACCGGGCGTATGTTGAGGCGGAAGCTTCTCACTCACGCGGCGCCAAAAATAGGCGATGAGCTCACACACCTCGGCCCAATCTTCATCAGAAGGAAGTGCTGGCGCACCTGCGGCAATGCATTTGCGGATACGCATTGCAAGTAATGGATCAGCCACAGCACCACGTCCGAGCATCACATCGTCACACCCACTCACGCTTCGTATGCCGAAGTAGTCCTCCACTGTCCAGACTTCGCCATTGGCAATCAATGGCAGTCTCACCGCTTCACGTATCTGCGCTAACCATTCCCAGCGTGCGGGTGGCTTATATCCGTCCTGTCGTGTTCGCGCATGCACTACCAGTTCGGCAGCGCCGCCAGCTTCGAGTGCCTGCGCGCAGGCTAGTGCGCGTGAGGTGTCGATAATGCCGAGGCGCATTTTGGCAGTGACTGGAATAGTCGATGGCACAGCGCTGCGTACGGCTGCCACAATTGCATGCAGTAATTCCGGCTCGTCGAGCAAGGCAGCGCCACCACGATGCCGATTCACCAACGGCGCAGGACAGCCAAAGTTGATATCAATGCCTGCGGGCGCAAGACGGGCAAGATGCGCAGCATTCCGCGCCATCATCTCCGGATCAGAACCCAGTAGTTGTAAACGCGTCATCGTCCCCGCGGGGGTGGCTGAGCCATGCCTTAACTCAGGCGACATACGCAAATATAGGCTATGCGGCAATACGGTACCGGTGACCCTGATGAACTCTGTGACACACCAGTCGTAGGCCTGAGTGCGCGTCAGCACGTCTCGCAATACATCGTCGGCGAGCCCCTCCATGGGGGCCAGAATCAGGCGGGGCATATCGTGCATTCAAGACAAAGACAGCATGATAAGCGAGCGTGCAACGATCCCCAAGACAACAAAAAAGCCACTCCGCAGAGTGGCTTTTGGTGGTGCAGGTAAAACCTTATTTCACCAACAGTACCGGCTGTTTTGCTGTTGCCAAAACGCGTTGGGCCACCGAACCCACCAGCAAGTCGGCAAAGCCACTACGGCCCTTGGAACCCATCACGATCAAATCGAACTTGCCAGCCGCTGCAAACTTGACGATCTCCTCCGACACATGGCCGATGACAATCGCGTGGTTGTGCTTAACCTCGGCGGTGTCGAGAACCTTGCGTGCTGGCTTGAGCTCTTTTTCGCTCAACTCACGGAGGTAGTCCTCCACTTCGTTCTTGCCCACAAATTGTGAGGCATGACGGAAGGCCACATTATCATGCACGGTAATCAGCGTGATGCTGTCAGTCGAACGCATGTTCTTGGTAAGCTTGGCGGTGTACTTTGCGGCATTCAGCGAATGCTTGGAACCATCAATTGCGACTAGAATTTTCATTGAGTTCTCCTTGGACAAGTGGCTGTGGATTAGTTACCTACAGCCTCATGATACGCTGTTTGCGTCCAAGGGACTTGATCTACCTCAATATAGTTTCACTCCACGGTGACCGACTTGGCCAGATTGCGTGGCTTGTCCACATCCGTCCCCTTCACCAACGCCACATGATACGAAAGCAGCTGCAGCGGAACGACGTGAAGTACAGGCGACAGTAGACCGTAATGTTCTGGCAAGCGGATGATGTGCACGCCTTCTGATTCTGGCACTTCCGAGTCGCCATCGGCAAAGACATAAAGCTGGCCGCCACGTGCCTTGACCTCTTGAAGGTTCGACTTGAGCTTCTCCAACAGCATATCGTTCGGCGCTACCGAGATCACCGGCATGTCACGATCTACGAGCGCTAGCGGACCATGCTTCAGCTCACCTGCGGCATAGGCTTCGGCATGGATATAGGAAATCTCCTTGAGCTTGAGCGCGCCTTCCATCGCAATCGGATAGTGGTGGCCGCGACCGAGAAAGAGCGCATGATGCTTGTTGGCAAAATGCTGCGCCCACGCTTCGATCTCTGGCTCTAGTGCCAGTACCTTCTGTACGGCAACCGGTAAGTGACGCAGTGCATTCAGATGATTCTGCTCGTCCTGTACGGACAGCTTGCCCTGCTGCTTTGCAAGTGCGAGTGTCAGCAAGGCTAGTCCAGCGAGCTGCGTGGTGAAGGCTTTAGTGGAGGCGACACCAATTTCTGGACCGGCACGGGTCAAGAAACGCAGCGCGCACTCACGCACAATCGCCGATTCGGCGACATTACAGATTGCCAGCGTCATGTGCTGGCCACGCTCCTTAGCGTAACGCACTGCCGCCAAGGTATCTGCCGTTTCGCCGCTCTGCGAGATGGCCACGACCAACTGTTCTGGGTCATGCACGGACATGCGGTAACGATATTCGCTAGCGACTTCGACCGAGCAGGGGATGCCAACCAACTGCTCAATCCAGTAGCGGGCTACGAGGCCTGAGTGGAAGCTAGTGCCGCAAGCAAGGATGAGCACTGACTTTGCACGCGCAAACAATGCGCTCGCATCTGCGCCAAAAATTTGGGGCTGGATGGTTTGCGAGCCGCCAACCATTTCCAAGGTGTTTGCGAGCGCCTGCGGCTGCTCGAAAATTTCCTTCTGCATGTAATGGCGGAAATTGCCGAGCTCAACTGCATCTGCCGACAAGCTGCTTTCATGCACAGGGCGAGTGACGGCAGAGCCATCTGGGCGCACGATGCGCACCTGATCTTGACGGATTTCTGCGATGTCGCCGTCTTCGAGGTAAACCATCTTGCGCGTGACCTGCAAGAGCGCGGAGGCATCCGAAGCGGCGTAGTTGCCGTCCGTACCGATCCCCAGCAAAAGCGGCGCGCCGTGGCGAGCAACAACGATACGTTGTTCACCTTCATGGATAACCGCAATTGCGTAAGCACCAATGAAGCGTGCAGTGGCTTTACGCACAGCCTCAAATAGATCCGGCGTGCTTTGCAACAGATGATGCACGAGATGGGCAATCACCTCCGTATCCGTATCGGAGGTGAACACATACCCGAGGCCCGTCAGTTCTTGCTTGATCTCAGCGTAGTTCTCGATGATACCGTTATGGACGACGGCCAAGCCTGCCGAGATGTGGGGGTGCGCATTCCGCTCTGACGGTACGCCATGGGTAGCCCAGCGCGTATGAGCAATCCCTTGGGCTGCACCCTTACCCGCTGCTTGGGCGGCCAGCTCGGCCACACGGCCAACACTACGCAAACGGGCGAGACTATTGTCCTCAGTGAGATAAGCCAAACCAGCCGAATCGTAGCCGCGATACTCGAGTTTGTTCAGGCCTTCGAGAAGGACGGGGACCACATTTCGTTTCGCCAACGCTGCCACAATGCCGCACATGAGTTCTGTCTTTCTTCTGCGTGTTGGATTACTTATTGACTTACTTCTTGGGTTGTTTAGTCGGCCGAGTCCAGCCACTGATTGAAGTCTGCTTGGCGCGCGACAAGGTCAGCTGCCCTTCAGGTGCCTCCTTAGTCAGCGTCGTCCCAGCGGCGATAGTCGCGCCCTTGCGGACTGTCACAGGTGCAACAAGCTGCGTGTCGCTACCGATGAAAACATCATCTTCAATGATCGTGTGATGCTTGTTTGCGCCATCGTAATTACAGATGATGGTGCCGGCCCCCACATTCACGTTGCTACCAATGGTCGCATCACCAAGATAAGCGTGGTGATTGGCTTTTGAATGATCGGCAATTTGTGCATTTTTTACTTCAACGAAGTTGCCGATATGTACATCCTTGCCCAGCTTCGCCCCGGGGCGCAAGCGCGCATAGGGTCCGATCAGGCTTTCATCGCCGATCACTGCCTCTTCTGCCAACGTGAAAGGATGCAACTTCGCCCTTGCACCAATCTTGGTGTTGCGGATGACACAGTTAGCGCCGATCGATGTGCCATCACCAATCTCAACGTCACCTTCGAACACAACATTCACGTCAATGAATACATCACGACCACAGCGTAGATTGCCGCGGATGTCGAGTCGCGCAGGGTCAGCCAGTGTCACGCCTGCATCAAGTAATTGGTCTGCCAGGTTGCGCTGATGAATACGCTCAAGCGCCGCGAGTTGCGCTTTGCTATTCACTCCATCAATTTCCCAGGTATCCAGCGGCTGCGACGTTGCGATGGTCATTCCCTCCGCCACCGCCAGTGCGACGATATCCGTCAGGTAATACTCGCCTTGGGCATTACTGTTGCCCAAGGTCGGCAGCCAGCGTTGTAATGCGCCGGCAGGGGCGAGCAGAATGCCGCTATTCACCTCAGTGATTGTCAGCTCGCCGGGGCTTGCGTCCTTTTGTTCGACAATTCGCTGCACCTTGCCATCAACCCAACCACCTTCGCGCACAATGCGCCCATAACCCGTTGGATTGGCTAGGTTTGCAGTCAACAAAGCCAAATTGGGACCTGCAAGATGAATCAACCACTGCAAGGTCGTGGCACGCGTGAGCGGGACATCCCCATACAACACCAGTGTCGGCAATTGCGCATCGATGTGCGGCAACGCCTGCAATACGGCATGCCCTGTACCGAGTTGTTCTTTCTGTTCAGCCCATGCCAAATCGGCATCCGGAAAAGCCGCTCGCACCTGATCGCCACCATGTCCATAGACCACACAGATGTGCTTGGGCTTGAGGCTGCGCGCAGTCGCAATGACATGCCCGAGCAAAGGCCGATCTGCCAGTGTATGCAGCACCTTGGGGAGGTCTGAGCGCATGCGCTTGCCTTGGCCTGCGGCGAGGATGACGATATTGAGATTATTCATGTCAGATATAAATGCGCAAAAGAAAAGGCGCAGAAGGATTTTAATTCATCCCTCTGCGCCTTTCATGGCTAGTGCATCGATTTGGCTCAGCGCGGCAGGCTCGTGCTGCCCATCAGGAACTCGTCGACTGCCCGAGCGGCCTGACGACCTTCGCGAATTGCCCATACCACCAGCGACTGCCCGCGGCGCACGTCGCCCGCAGCAAACACCTTCGGTACATTCGTGTAATAAGCCTTATCACCTTCAGTGTCTGCCGATGCATTGCCACGATTGTCTTTCGAGACACCGAATGCATCGAGCACACTGCCAACTGGCTGAGTAAAGCCCATGGCGAGAAATACGAAGTCGGCTTTGATCTCGAATTCGGAGCCCTTAACCTCGGCCATCTTGCCGTCCTTCCACTCTAGACGCACAGCCTTGATGGCTTCGAGCTTGCCGTTCTTACCGATAAACTCCTTGGTGCCGATCGACCAATCGCGCTCTACCCCTTCTTCATGCGATGAAGACGTACGCAGCTTGAGTGGCCAGTAGGGCCAGGTCATTTCGGTGTTCTCTTTTTCCGGTGGCTGCGGCAACAGTTCAATCTGCGTCACCGAAGCTGCCCCATGACGATTTGACGTGCCCACGCAGTCAGAACCAGTATCGCCACCACCAATCACCACGACATGCTTACCATGCACGTTGATAGGATTCTTGGGGCCATTCATCTTGGTCGCGTTGACTTCCTTGTTTTGCGGAATCAGGAAGTCGAGGGCATAGTGCACGCCCTTGAGATTGCGGCCAGGAACCGGAAGGTCACGCGGCACCTCAGCACCACCCGCAAGGATGACGGCATCGAATTGCTTGTTCAATTCTTCAGGCGTAATCGTCTTGCTTGCATCATTGGTTACTCCGGCCGGCAAGGCCGCCTTGGTCACCATCACACCCGTCTTGAAGCTCACGCCTTCAGCCTTCAGCTGAGCGACGCGCCAGTCAATCAAGCGCTTGTCCAGCTTGAAGTCAGGAATGCCATAACGCAACAAGCCGCCCAGTGCGTCGTTCTTTTCAAAGACGGTCACAGCGTGGCCAGCACGCGCGAGTTGTTGCGCAGCAGCCAGTCCAGCAGGACCGGAGCCAACTACGGCAACCTTCTTGCCTGTCTTGTGCGCTGCTGGTTGCGGCACAACCCAGCCGTTTTCGCCGGCTTTGTCGATGATGGCGCGCTCTATCGACTTGATACCAACAGGCTCACCCGGGATGTTCAGCGTGCAAGCCGCCTCGCAAGGGGCTGGGCAGATACGGCTGGTGAACTCTGGGAAGTTGTTGGTCGAGTGCAGAACATCGATCGCTTCACGCCAGTTGCCCTTGTAAACCAAGTCATTCCAATCTGGAATGATGTTGTTCACCGGACAGCCGTTGTTGCAGAAAGGAATGCCGCAGTCCATGCAACGCGCACCTTGCTTGCTTGCATCCGCATCGGACAGAGCGAGGACGAACTCCTTGTAATTCTTTACACGGTGATCGACATCCAGATAGGTCTCGTCAACACGATGGAGTTCAAGAAATCCTGTGGGCTTACCCATTACGCAGCTTCCTTTTGTTGCTGATTGGCCTTCTTGGCTGCCATTTCAGTCAGCGCACGGCGATATTCATGCGGGAACACCTTAATGAAACGCTCACGGCTCACATCCCAGTTTTCCAGGATCGACTTAGCGCGCTCGCTGCCTGTGTTGTCGGCATGCGCCTGAATCATAGACTTAAGCTGAGCTTCGTCGGTTTCACCACGGTGCAGCAGAGCGTCGCTCAGCTGTTGATCATGCGGCAACAGCTTTTCGAGGGCAACCATTGACATGTTGCAACGCTTGGTGAAGTTACCGTCTTCGTCATACACATAGGCGATACCACCGCTCATACCGGCCGCGAAATTGCGGCCCGTCTGACCGAGCACAACCACCGTGCCGCCCGTCATGTATTCGCAACCGTGATCGCCAGTGCCTTCAACCACAGCAGCTGCGCCTGAGTTACGTACGGCAAAGCGCTCGCCGGCAACCCCGCGGAAGAACACTTCACCCGCAATTGCCCCGTACAGCGACGTATTACCAACAATGATGTTTTCTTCTGCCTTGGCGGCAAACTTGGCCGATGGCTTAACGATGATGCGGCCGCCCGACAGCCCCTTGCCCACATAGTCGTTGGCCTCGCCCGTCAGCTCAAGCGTGATGCCCTTGGCGACAAAGGCACCAAAGCTCTGACCGGCAATGCCGTGCAGCTTGATGTGAATGGTGTCATTTGGTAGGCCAGCATGGCCATATTTCTTGGCAACTTGATTCGACAGAATGGTGCCAAAGGTACGGTTCAGGCTCTTGATCTCAGTCTCGATCACCACCTTCTCACCACGCTCGATGGCTGACCTGGCGAGCTCGACCATCTTGTGATCCAGCGCGATGTCGGTATTGTGGTCCTGCGTTTCGGCATGACGGCGAGCAACATCATCGGCTGCCGGCGGCAGATAGAAGACCTTGCTGAAGTCCAAGCCCTTGGCCTTCCAGTGTTCGATGCCTTCCTTCATGTCGAGCAGGTCAGCGCGGCCAATCAGATCTTCAAACTTCTTGATGCCCATCTCGGCCATATAGCCGCGGAGCTCTTCGGCGACGAAGAAGAAGTAATTGACCACGTGTTCGGGTTGACCTGTGAAACGCTGGCGCAGCACTGGATCCTGAGTGGCCACACCTACGGGGCATGTATTCAGGTGACACTTGCGCATCATCAGGCAACCTTCAACGACCAGCGGTGCTGTCGAGAAGCCGAATTCGTCGGCCCCCAGCAGGGCGCCTACTAGCACGTCACGGCCCGTCTTCATCTGGCCGTCAGCCTGCACAACAACACGACCGCGCAGACGATTCAACACCAGTGTTTGCTGGGTTTCGGCAAGGCCGAGCTCCCACGGCGTACCTGCGTGCATGATTGACGACAGCGGCGAAGCCCCCGTACCACCATCGAAGCCCGAAATCACAATGTGATCGGCCTTGGCCTTAGCCACACCAGCAGCAACGGTACCGACACCGACTTCGGAAACTAGCTTGACCGACACAGAAGCCGACAAGTTAGCGTTCTTCAGATCGTGGATCAGCTGGGCCAAATCTTCGATCGAATAAATATCGTGGTGCGGCGGCGGCGAAATCAGACCGACGCCCGGCACCGAGTGGCGCAGGAAGCCGATGTATTCTGACACCTTGTGCCCCGGCAGTTGACCGCCTTCACCCGGCTTTGCGCCTTGCGCCATCTTGATTTGCAATTGATCGGCATTCGCCAAGTATTCGGCAGTGACGCCGAAACGACCGGATGCAACTTGCTTGATCTTGGAGCGCAGCGAGTCACCTTCCTTGAAGGTGAAGTCCCGCTCAATGCGGGTTGGGCCGACGACTTCAGACAGCTTCTGACCTGCCTTGAGCGGCTTGAAGCGCATTGGATCTTCACCGCCCTCACCGGTATTGGACTTGCCGCCGATACGGTTCATGGCGATAGCCAGCGTGGTGTGCGCTTCGGTTGAGATAGACCCCAGCGACATCGCGCCCGTGGCAAAGCGCTTAACAATTTCCTTAGCCGGTTCAACTTCATCAATCGACACGGGCGGGCCAGCTGGCTTGATATCGAACAGTCCACGTAGCGTCATGTGACGCTTGCTTTGGTCATTGATGAGCTTGGCGTATTCCTTGTAGGTCTCGAACTTGCCGCTGCGCGTTGCATGTTGCAGCTTAGCGATCGAGTCCGGCGTCCACATATGCTCTTCGCCACGAATGCGGAAGGCATATTCACCACCAGCATCTAGCTGGTTAGCCAGTACCGGATCCTCAGAGAATGCTGCTGCATGCATGCGCACCGCTTCTTCCGCGACTTCGGTCAGACCAATACCTTCGATCTGCGTAGCCGTTCCGGTGAAATACTTGTCGATGAAAGCAGCATTGAGGCCGATGGCTTCAAAAATCTGTGCCCCGCAATAAGACTGGTAGGTCGAAATGCCCATCTTGGACATGACCTTGTTCAGCCCCTTACCAATGGCCTTGACGTAGTTCTTGTGTGCTGTCTTGACGGCATCCTTGGCGCCACCAACCATGTCGGCAATGCTCTCAAGCACCAGCCACGGACACACTGCTTCAGCGCCGTAACCGGCAAGCAATGCAAAGTGGTGAGTCTCGCGCACGGAGCCGGAATCAATCACCACGCCTGTACTGGTACGCAGGCCCTTGCGGGTCAGGTGATGATGCACGCTCGCGCAGGCCAGTAGCGCAGGGATCGCCACGCGGCTCTGAGAGACATTGCGATCTGAGAGGATAAGTACGTTGTAACCATCCGCCACGGATTGTTCTGCAGCAGTAGCGATCTTCTGCAGTGCGGCTTCGCAGCCGGCAGAGCCTTCGCTTACTGGGTAGGTGATATCGAGTACCAGTGACTTGAACTTACCTTGCGTCAGCTTTTCGATGTTGCGCAGACGGGCGATGTCATCGGCCAGCAGCACCGGCTGATGGACTTCAAGTCGCGGCGTCAGGGGCTCATCCGGATTCGAGATGCCAAGCAGATTCGGCTTCGGCCCGATAAAGCTGGTCAGCGACATGACAATTTCTTCGCGGATCGGATCGATCGGCGGATTGGTCACCTGGGCGAAGAGTTGCTTGAAGTAGCTGTAGAAGGCCTTGTTCTTGGACGACAGAATCGGCAGTGCGATATCCGTACCCATCGAACCCGTTGCCTCTTCGCCATTCTTGGCCATGGGCTCAACGATGAACTTCAAATCTTCTTGGCTATAACCAAAAGCCTGCTGCGTATCGAGCAGCGATTCATGCAAAGTTCTCTTGCCAGCCTTCGCTGGTTCAGGGAGGTCGGACAGGAAGAAGCGACTTTCCTCGATCCACTTTGCATAGGGTTCGCTGGTGGCAATGCTGGTCTTTAGTTCGGCATCATCGATGATGCGGCCTTGCTCCAGATCGATCAGGAACATTTTGCCCGGCTGCAAGCGCCAGCGCTTGACGATTTTCTCGTCAGGGAAAGTGAGAACGCCCATTTCGGATGCCATCAGAACGACATCGTCCTTGGTAATCAGGTAACGGGCGGGACGCAGACCATTTCGGTCCAGCGTGGCGCCAATTTGGCGGCCGTCCGTGAATGCGACAGCAGCAGGACCATCCCATGGCTCCATGATCGCAGCGTGGAACTCATAGAAAGCGCGACGCTTAGCGTCCATCATGTCGTTGCTGGCCCATGCTTCTGGAATCAGCATCATCATGGCGTGGGCCATTGAGTAACCACCCATGACCAGTAGCTCAAGCGCGTTATCAAAGGAGGCCGAGTCAGACTGGCCTTCGTCAATCAAAGGCCACAGCTTGTCCAGATCCGGACCTAGCAGCGATGACGACATAGCCTTTTGACGCGCCGCCATCCAGTTCACATTGCCGCGCACGGTGTTGATTTCACCATTGTGAGCAATCATGCGGAAGGGGTGGGCCAGATCCCATGTGGGGAAAGTATTGGTCGAGAAACGCTGATGCACCAGCGCCAACGCGGAAACAACACGCGGGTCGAGTAGGTCAGTGTAGTACTCGCCCACTTGCTCAGCCAGCAACATGCCCTTGTAGACAATTGTGCGTGACGAGAGGGAGAGGATATAAAACTGACCACCGTCATCAAGTTTGCGATGACGCACTTCATGTTCAATGCGCTTACGGATTACATAGATTTTGCGTTCAAACGCATCTTGATCCGCAGCCGTGCTGCCAATGAATACTTGGCGACCTACTGGCTCCTGCTCAATCGCTGCTTGAGCAAGACCATTGTTGTTCTTAGGGATATCACGCCAGCCAAGGAACTGCTGACCTTCTTCATGAATAATGCGTGCAACAATTGATTCGCATGCCTGACGGCCATTTGCTGATTGCGGCAGGAAAATGTTGCCGCAAGCATACGCGCCAACTTTAGGCAGCTTAATGCCGAGCTTGGAAGTTTCTTCGCGCAAGAAGGCATCCGGCAACTGAATCAGCATGCCCGCGCCATCGCCCAGCAGCGGGTCGTAACCGGTCGCGCCTCGGTGGGTTAGGTTTTTGAGAATCTGCAAGCCTTGCTCGACGATCGAGTGGCTCTTTTTATTCTTGATATGGGCGACAAAACCGACGCCACAGGCATCACGTTCATTGGCGGGGTCATAAAGACCCTGGCGCTGCGGAAGGGACATCTCGTCTTTCCTCGACACAAGACTAATTCAATCAAGCACGTACTGACGCCAGTTGGACGCGCAGCAAGGCCGAATACACCCGGGGTGAGGTGACTTCGGCCAACATGCAGTAAACCCGTTGGGGGAACCTGTAAATATACCCTTATTTAAGATGCGCCTCAATATCGGCCCAGCTTAAACAAGGGCTTGGGTAACCATCGCGCACACAAAATCGGGAGATTTGATAGGGGCGACTATTGTGGCTACTTTTTCCTTAAAGCCGACTACAAATCAAATCTAGATTTCGCCAACCGCGAAGAGGCGGCGGTGCTCCTTCATTGCGTAGCGATCAGTCATGCCGGCCACATAATCTGCCACCGCTCTCGCCTTATCCTCGGCAGCATAGGCTTGATATTGTGGCGGCAGCAGGCGCGGTTCATCAAGAAAGGCAGTAAATAACTCTCGGATTATCCGGCGCGCCTTGTTTGTCATGCGCAGCACTTGGTAGTGGCGATAAAGCGCCTCTCGCAGAAACCCTTTCAACAACCGGTTTTCTTCCTGCATGGCCGGACTGAAACTGACGAGGACTGGTGCTGCATGAACGTCTCCTAAGGACTCCAGACGGGCCTCAGTTATTGCACGCGTAGTCTCTGTTAGCAGGTCTGTCACCTGAGTATCAATCATGCGGCGAATCGTTTCATGCACCATGCGGCGCCCAGTAATTTGGGGATACTCCTTGCGAACTTCAGCCGCATGACGTGCAAACAAAGACACGTCTTCCAATTGATCCAAAGTAATCAGACCAGAACGCAAGCCATCATCAATATCGTGATTGTTATAGGCGATTTCATCGGCGAGATTGCAGATCTGAGCCTCGAGCGATGGGCGCTGATTACCTAGGAAGCGCTCGCCCAGATCGCCTAGTAGCCGAGCGTTTTTGGCTGAGCAATGCTTGAGGATGCCTTCACGTGTTTCATACATCAAATTAAGGCCATCGAATGCGCCATAGCGCTCTTCGAGCTGGTCTACGATACGTAATGACTGCAAATTGTGCTCAAAACCGCCGTGCTCACGCATGCACTCATTCAGCGCATCCTGCCCTGCGTGACCGAAGGGGGTGTGACCCAAATCATGGGCGAGTGAGACAGCTTCGACTAGGTCATCATTCAGATTAAGGGCACGTGCTATTGCGCGACCAATCTGGGCGACTTCGATACTGTGCGTCAGGCGTGTACGAAATAGATCGCCTTCATGGTTAACAAAGACCTGTGTCTTGTATTCAAGCCGCCTAAACGCCGTCGAGTGGATGATGCGGTCGCGATCACGCTGAAATTCACTGCGCGCTTTAGGCCGGGGCTCATCAGCGCGACGCCCGCGTGAGTTGTCATCTCGCACAGCATAGAGTGCAAGCCCATTCAGCACATCACTCATGGCAACACGTCTCGATCGCCGCACGGATAAGGTCAGGCGGAGCCTCACTATAAGTTATCGCATCACCCAATTTTTTCAGCAGAACCAATCTGAGTTTTCCGGCAATCACTTTCTTATCGTGCCCCATCAGATCCAGATAGCGATCCACACCGAGCGGCGCGCCAATGACAGGCAACCCGGCGGCGGCAAGCACATTCCGCGTCCGTTCAAAGTCATTGTCTGACAACCAGCCAAGCCTGCGGGAAAGCTCGGCAGCCATCACTGTGCCGGCCCCCACGGCCTCCCCATGCAACCATACGCCATACCCCAAACCTGTCTCTATCGCATGGCCAAACGTGTGTCCAAGGTTAAGTAATGCCCTGCCACCATCCTTCGCTGTTTCAAACTCATCGGCTGCAACAACGTCTGCCTTGTTTTGGCACGACCGCTCTATTGCATAGGTGAGTGCTGCCGCATCGCGCACCCGCAACGCGGGCATATTTGCCTCCAACCAATCGAGAAATGGCAGGTCGCGAATCAACCCGTATTTGACTACCTCTGCAAGACCTGCTGACAATTCACGTTCAGGCAGAGTTTTGAGTGTCTCGGTATCTGCGAGCACAAGTTGTGGCTGCCAGAAGGCACCAATCATGTTCTTGCCACGCGCGTGGTTTATTCCAGTTTTACCACCAACTGAGGAATCAACTTGCGAGAGCAGTGTTGTGGGCACTTGGATAAAAGGTACACCGCGCTGATAGCTGGCGGCCGCAAATCCAGTTAAGTCACCGATGACGCCCCCCCCCAACGCGATCAGCGTCGTGGTCCGGTCACAGCGATTTGCCAGTAATGCATCAAATATTAGATTCAGTGAGTCCCAATTTTTGTACTCCTCGCCATCGGGAAGCACAATCTCTGTGACTTTGATGCCTGACACACGCAGTGGCTCGGCCAGCGCTCTTAGGTACAAGGGAGCCACAGTGGTATTGCTCACTATTGCAACACTTTGACTGCGAAGATGAGGAATGATCAGGCCCACCTGACTTAAAATGCCAGGTCCGATATGAATCGGATATGCCCGCTCACCCAGTGCTACATTTAAGGTGCGCATTTAGTATTCAGCTCCTCTTCCAATCGACGTGCGAGTGTTACTACGCTGCAATTGCCACTATCGATAATGATATCTGCCACCTCGCGATATAAAGGGTCGCGTTGTGCGTACAACTCTTCTATTCGCTTTAGTGGGTTTTCAACTTGGAGTAGCGGCCGATTGCGATCATGGCGAGTTCGCTCGTACAAGGTTTGTGGGGGAACTCGCAGATAAATGACAATCCCAGTATTTTTGAGAGCATCGCGGTTCTCTTCGCGCAGAACCGCGCCCCCCCCTGTTGCGAGGACCAAACCCTCCTGTTGGGTTAGCTCGGCGATCGCCTGAGTCTCTCGATCACGAAAGCCTGCTTCGCCTTCGATCTCAAATATCACAGGAATACGGACACCGGTTACTGCTTCGACTTCATGATCAACATCGACAAAACGCCTTTGCAATCGCTTTGCAAGCTGCCGTCCTATCGACGTCTTCCCGGCACCCATCATGCCGACTAGATAAAAGTTTTGGCTTCGTGATTTCACAATCAGATTGTATCAGCTGCCACATATGACATCGCCCGCAAGCCTTTACGGGCTTGCGGGCGATACTGATGCTCTTTACAAAGCTTAGCGCAGCGCTAAAGCGTCATTCACAATTCTTGGCGTAATGAAAACTAGCAATTCAGACTTGGCACGGACCTTCGATGTAGTTTTGAAAAGGAACCCGACGTACGGCAGATCACCGAGGAATGGTATGCGCTCTTGGGTGTCACTATCTGCCTCACGGTAAAAACCACCGATCACAACCGTGCCGCCGTTATCCACCATGACTGTTGTATTAACGGTATTTCTATCGAGAGTATTTGCCCCAACAGCGCCCAACCGCAACGTGCTTTTGGCAATCTTCAGATCCAAGTCGATACGACTGTCTGGCGTGATTGAAGGGGTAACATCAAGCGTCAAGGGTGCATTGTAAGTTGTATAAATCGGCAAACCTGTTTGCAGATTGACCCCGGTTACAACTGTAGTCTGGTTGAGGTGTAATAACGCGCGGCGAAGAGACTGTCTTCCCGCGGTTATCCGTTTCAGCGGCAGCCAACTCCATCTGCAACAACCTTGTTGCATTGCTATTGAACAGAAGAAGGTTGAGAGTGGACGAGCCTGTTAAGTTATAACTGGATCCACCCACCCGACCGCTTGTTATCAATGAAGGGGTGCTACTTGCTCCGAAAAGATCGGTATTTGAAAAGGTTGAATTTGAAGCAGTACCAAACCCAATTCCATTGCCCGTTCCTCCTATGCTGTAGCTGTTCTTATCAAATAGGTTCAAACGAACTCCAAGGTTCCTCGTAAAGTCTGTAGTGACTTCTACAATTCGCGCTTCAACCAGAACTTGCTTGGGGGGTACATCAACTTCGCGGATCAAATCACGTACTTGGTCCACAACCGCTTGCGTATCGCGGATGAATAGTTTGTTGCTTGAGCTGTGAAATGACAACACACCACGTGTAGTCATGATGCCCTTAAGCTGCATGGTTGTATTTGATGAGCCGGGTTGTCCTCCTGCCCCAGGCGTTGAAGCAGTGATTGGAACCTGAGCATTGGTTGAACTGTCGTTCTGAGCGACACGAATCAGTTTTTCTACATCTAGGCCCGATACATAGTTGAGTTGGAATGTTTCGGTCACTAGCGGTGCAGTTTCATTTGCTCGAGCAAGTTCATCGGCCAGATCAACATCCCTGCGCAGAAGTACGTCACGTGCACCAAAGATCACCAAATCTGGTCGCAGTCTCATCCCGGCATTTGTTTGCATCAACACAAGATCGATTGCCTGATCGTAGGGCATATTATCAAGTGTTACCGTGATCTTTCGGCCATTCAGCGATGGGTCGATAATTACATTACGGCCCGATATTTCTGCCAGCGTACGCAACACCATTGCGAGGTCAGCATCAAAGAAGTTTACTGATATCTTCTTTCCTTCTTGTCCATAAGGGACCAATTTGTTGGTTTCAGCGGTTGTCAGTGCGCGAATCTCGATTTTCAATTGATTATTCACTAGCTGTGCTTGGTGTTGCCAAGCACCTTTAGCGGCGATTTCAACACGTCCTTGACTGCCTTTACTCGTGCTCGACACACTGGTAACTGGTGTTGAAAAATCATTGACATCCCTTCTACTGAGCAACCGATCAGGGATTATCGTATCTTGCAAATCAATTGTGAGTCCTGAGCTGCTACGGCGGATATCCAGTGGCACTGAACCATCACTCAGATCAATCAGAACCTGAGCTTGCCCCTGCTCACCGCGCCGAAACACCAGATCCCGGACTGAGTTCAATTCAACTAAACGCTGATTAACGGGTGGGAGCTTCGCGCTAACAGCCGAATTGCTTGCCCCAGAGACAATTGTTTGTTTGAACGGCGCTAACTTGATAAGTAATGTGGCCCCCTTCAACTCAACCTCATAGCCGGTGCTTGACAGCATTGATAGCACCATACGGGTCTGCGTATCAGTTTGAACGAGCTGTAGTGTTTTCAGGCCGCCTGTGTTGACTGGATAAGCCGACTTCCCTGATTTATTTGTGACGCTCGGCAAATCAAAAACAATTCTTGCCGGTTCTTTTGTTACCCATGCCACAGGGGCACTAGGAAGCGCATTTTCAAAGTCAATATTGACGTAGAGCTGATCGCCGATTTGCTGAGTTTTAACTTCTCGAATTGAGTTGCTTGCTGCTGGCTCTGCTGCCATAACAGGACAGATAACAGCGACACTTGCAATCACGATACGAATTATCAGTTGCTTCATTTGTTTACTCCTTCGTCCTGCTGGAGGTACAGGATCTTGTCTCGCTTGACCCAAAGGTCATTTGCATCTTTGACCGATTCTGAAATTTTCATCTGCGACTTTGTAATCTCAATGATTTTCCCGAAGTTTGGCCCGATGTAATTTCCAACAGTGACATGTTTAGGTTTGTCTGGCGTTTGTACCAATGCAAACATTTGTCCGCGGTATCCAATTACGCCGATCAGCCGCATCGACTCTAGCGGGAAAGTCTCCAGATACTCAGGTGGGCGCCCGGCCCCTGGGCTAGACAAATCCGTTAAACCACCTTCTTTTGTTCTCACTTTTTCAGGTGAAAAAGGGGACATCAGACCTTTGGCACCGTAGCTTACGATTGGAGGCGTTATCAAAGGCGGAGGCTCTTTGACGCCACCTTTGATATTCTTAGCCTCCTCGGCCATCCATTCTTTGATATCGCTGTGCTCTTCTGCTGCACAACCAACAAGCGCTAAGAGCAGCACAGCTACTCGAGGGAAACTCATTTCTTAGCCCCCTTCTTTTGCTGTGCAATTTCTCTGTCATCAAGATACCGGAACGTTTTCGCAACTGCATTCAGCGTCAAGGTTGCATCTCTAGCGACACTAATATCGAGATCATTCAGAGTCACGATTCGCGACAACCTAGCGACATCTCCGGCGAAAGCGCCAAGCTCATGATAAGACCCTGATAAGCGTATTTTGATAGGCAGCTCAGCGTAGAAGTCTTTTCTTACCTCACCAAGAGGCTGAAATAAGTCGAATTGAAGGCCTTGCCCAACCCCTGCCTGATTGATATCTATAAGGAGTTTTTCCACCTCTGAAGCGTTTGGTAACTGCTTCAACAAAGCGCCAAAAGTACGATTAATTTCCTCAAGTTGCCTACGGTGCGCATCAAGGTTCACTGCCTGGCGCTTTTTATTAAGCCACTCTTCTCGCAGCGTTACCTCCTCTTGCTTTGCCACCTCAAGCTCTTCCAGCTGAGGGCTCCATGCAAACCACCAAGATGCCGCCACTATGGCAGCAAAAACACCTATCAGAATAACAATGCGAGGCGCTAACGGCCATAGCCCCGGATCGCGTGGATCAAGAGTTTTAAAATCTTCGGCAAGCTGCTTGAAGTCAAGCAAGGGGGATTTGTTCTCTTTCACTTAGCTTTCCCCTTTCCTGCCGCAATATTGCCTTCCTTTACTTCACGCTTAATATTCACAAACATGTTGAATGCGCTGAGTCTGCGTCCACCAACGATTTCCGCACGAATTTCAACAAGCTCCGGCTTGTCCAACAAGGGTGATTCCTCTAGGTTATGCATCAAGGCTGAAACCTTGGCATTGGCCTGTGCGTAACCAGTTAAGTTGATTCGTTGTTCAGTTTGGGTGATCTTGCGCAAATACACGCCCTCTGGAATCCGCTGGGCGAACTCATTGAACACGTGAACAGTTTCTGCGCGGTTTGCTTCCAGCAACTCGATCACACGCTTACGCGCAAGGAGAGCTTCGGTTTGCTGCTTAAGTGATTTAATTTCAGCGATTTGTTTATCCAACAGCACGATTTCTTGGCGAAGGAAATCATTCTTGTCACGCTGCTGACCAATTTGCTCCGCGATAATTGTGTGGCCGATAAACCAGATCACACCGGCACAGAGTGCGGCCACGCCGAGCAATGCATAAAACTGATTGCGCCTTGCCTTGCGCTTTTCCTCTCGGTGAGGCAGAAGATTAATACGCATCATTGGTCGAATCTCCGCAGCGCCAAACCACAGGCAACCATCAGTGCGGGTGCGTCTTCTTGCAAACGCTTAGATTTGATCTTTGCAGACGTTGCCATGCCAGCGAAGGGGTTTGCGCGAAAGGTCTCGATCTGAGTCCGTGAGGAAACAGCTGCCTCGATTCCCGCAATCAAAGAACCACCGCCAGCCAAAAGAATGTAATTGACTTGTGTGTAGGCGGTTGATGTATAGAAAAACTGCAATGCACGAGAGACTTCAAGTGCCAAGGCTTCAAGGTAAGGCTGCTGCAACTCGCTGTCGTAGTTATCCGGGGTGGATTCAGCGCGCTTGAGTGCTTCGGCCTCTTCTGCACTCATGCCGTAAACGCGCATGATGTCTCGCGTTAACTGACCACCGCCAAACGCCTGCTCACGGGTATATAGAACTTCATCATTACGTGTGAAGGTGAAGCGCGCGGTATTTGCTCCAATGTCGGCCAAGACCACAACGGCATCAACACCGTTGTTAGGCAACTGACGAACCACTTCGTTAAGTGCGCTTTGGGTCGCAAATGACTCCACGTCCATGACGACCGGTTGAAGATCAGCAGCTTCAGCGCAAGCAACGCGGTCTTCGATTTTTTCCTTGCGCGAAGCCGCAATCATTACTTCGACGTCTTCAGGATTGCTTGGCAACGGACCAATCACCTGAAAATCAAGGTTCACTTCCTCAAGCGCAAACGGAATGTACTGGTTGGCCTCAGACTCGACCTGAATTTCCATCTCTTGTTCGCGAAGATCGCCCGGCAGGACAATTTTCTTCGTAATCACCGCAGAAGACGGCAGGGCCATCGCCACGTAACGGGTGGTAGTTCCCAAACGCTTCCAAGCGCGGCGAACGGTTTCAGCCACACTCTCAAGGTTGGTGATGTTGCCGTCGCTGACCGCGTCCCGCGGTAGGGACTCGATTGCGTAGCGCTCAACCCGGTAAGTCCCTTTGCCATTGTCCACCAGCTCAACCAGCTTTACAGCGGTCGAGCTAATGTCCAGTCCCAGCAAGGGGCGCGCCTTCGGGTTGAAGATCGAGAAATCAATCTGCAATGGAAATCCCTTTTTAAATTAGCGAATTACGATGCTAAGTGATACTTTACTTTAGATACTAACAACAACCATAACGGGTGTAAAGGAATTATTAAGAGGCCTGAGTGAGTGTTGGATTCCCGCAACGAGAGCTCCGACGTCCAAGCTCCCCCCCCTGCCCAAGCTGCCGCCCTTGCCGCCGCTGGCCCGCTGGATACTCTATCCACTCACACTGCTACTCGGTCTTGGCCTGATCGCCATTGCCATGGTGGCCATCGTAACCGTCATTCTGTACCCCCAGCTACCTTCGCTGGAGGCGCTGACCGACTATCGTCCGAAAGTCCCCTTGCGGGTCTATACCGCCGACGGCTATCTGATTGGCGAATTCGGCGAGGAGCGGCGCAATCCGGTACGCATTAACGATATTCCGCCCATCATGAAGCAGGCCATTTTGGCCGCAGAGGATGAACGCTTCTTTACCCATCCTGGGGTGGATGCTATCGGCGTTTTGCGTGCCGCCTATTCAAACATCGTGAGTGGTGGCAAGGCGCAAGGCGCATCGACCATCACGATGCAAGTGGCGCGCAACTTCTTCCTTTCTCGTGAGAAGACGCTCACGCGCAAACTTTACGAAGTTTTATTGGCATTCAAAATTGAGGCCAACCTGAACAAGAATCAGATTCTCGAGCTTTACTGCAATCAAATCTACCTAGGCCAGCGTGCTTACGGCTTTGCTTCTGCCGCCCAGATCTACTTCGGTAAGTCACTCGAACAGCTGACCGCCGCGGAGGCTGCGATGTTGGCCGGCTTGCCCAAAGCCCCCTCCTCCTACAACCCGGTTGCAAATCCCAGACGGGCACAGCTGCGTCAGTTCTATGTGCTGCGCCGCATGCATGAGCTGAACTTCCTCGATACGGAGCAGTACTCAGAGGCCAAGCAGGAACATCTGAACGTCAAACGCAACGTGAATGACTTTGGTACGCGTGCCGATTACGTCGCAGAAATGGCCCGCCAGATCGCCGTTGAGCGTTATTCGGAAGAAGCCTACAACCAGGGTCTGCGAGTGATTACGACCTTGATCAAGGCAGAGCAAGATGCGGCTTACGCGAGCTTGCGCAAAGGCATCATGGATTACGACCGGCGCCATGGTTACCGTGGTGCAGAGCAGTTTATCGACCCAAAAGAGATCGCAAAGAACACCGAGGAAGAATTTGAGGACGCCTTATCTGATGTTACCGAGGTGGATGGCCTGTACCCAGCCTTGGTGCTGAGTGCCAGCACATCACAGATCAAAGCCTATCGGCGTGGCGGAGAAATGGTCACCCTGAGCGGCGACGCCCTCAAGTTCGCTGCTCGCATGCTGGATGAGAAAGCCCCTGCCAACAAGCGCCTGCGTCGTGGTGCAATCATCCGCCTCAGCCCCGGCCCGGATGAAAAACAACCTTGGTTGATCACCCAGCAACCCGAAATAGAAGCCGCTTTCGTCGCCGCAAGCCCGATTGATGGCGCCGTTCGTGCGCTAGTAGGTGGCTTTGATTTCAATCGCAATAAGTTCAACCATGTCACTCAGGCATGGCGCCAGCCGGGCTCAAGCTTCAAACCGTTTATCTACTCAGCCGCATTGGAAAAGGGTTACACCGCCGCATCCGTGGTGGCAGACGAGCCTATCGTCATTTCCGCCGAAGAGACAGGCAGCCAAGCGTGGGAACCAAAAAACTACGATGGCAAGTATGAGGGCCCCATGAGCCTGCGCACTGCGTTGGCGAAGTCCAAAAACATGGTGTCAATTCGCCTGCTCAAGGGAATCGGCACGAATTACGCACAGGACTACATCACCCGCTTTGGCTTTGATGCAGAAAAACACCCGCCCTACCTGACCATGGCATTGGGCGCTGGTGCCGTGACACCTTGGCAGCAGGTTGCTGCCTATGCCGTATTTGCCAATGGCGGATACCGCATCCAGCCGCATATCGTTCGCCAGATTCAGGACAGCCGCGGCAAAGTGCTCGCAGAATTCAAGCCGCCAATTGCGGGAGATGAAAGCCTGCATCATGGACAGCATGATGCATGACGTGGTCCGTCGTGGCACCGCTACGCGGGCAGCCACTGTCTTGAAGCGCGGCGACTTAGCCGGAAAAACGGGCACCACCAATGACTACATCGATGCGTGGTTCTGCGGTTATCAGCCAACAGTGGTGGGGGTTGCCTGGATCGGATTCGACCAGCCCAAGCGAATGGGCAGTGGCGAAACCGGTGGAGCTGCCGCACTGCCCATCTGGATTGGTTACATGGAGCGCGCGCTCAAGGGTGTGGCTGAATCGTACATGGAGCCGCCACAAGGACTGTCAGGCAAGCCCCGCAAGGAGCTCATCTACAAGGAACAGCTGCCGGCCGAAGAGTGGGTTGACCCGAAGGAAACTCTGCCGACCACCGGGCCGGCACAGCCAGCCGTGCCGGTGACGGACGCCAAGTCAAAGACTGTCGAGCGCTAGGACAGGGTGACGGGCTCGCCCGTCTGCTCGCTCAAGCAGCGTGAGATTGCAGTCATTAACGGCTCCTGATCGCGCGTTGCCGACCAGCCAGCCGCCTCATGGCGGAAATGGAATCCACCAGATTTGGCCGCCACCCAGATTTCGCGAGCGGCCGTATGGCGATTGATGATGACCTTGCTGCCGTTCTCGCACGTGATTTCGAGTACCCCACCATCCTTGAGCTCAAAATCAATATCTGCGCCACAGGCTTCGAGCGCCTGCTCAATATGGGCCAACATCTCGTCTGCCAGCGCATTAAATTCACGTTCTTCCATGATTGATTCCCGGCGCTCGCGCCCTGTTCGATTGATTACTGTGTTGCCGAGACGTAAGGCATGCCATCATGGTCTGCCACGGCCCGATTTATCGCCTTCTTTGTCGTTATTTGGCATGTGATACCATGCCGCGGCACCTAGAAGCACCGCCTGTCTTGAGAGATTCCCATGCGCCTGTCGATCACATTGTCCGCTCTATTCCTGCTCGCTGCTTGTGGCACGCGCGGCCCACTTGAGCTGCCGCCCGGCCCGCCGCCCAAGCCACTGCTTGGCCCAGCCAGCCCGACATGGGGAACCTCCAGCAGCACGACCCGTACGCCCGCGCAACCGCAGGGCGATGATAGCAACAAAGCCACCACCGTAAAGCAATGACCTTCTTCACCCGTCGTGACGGCGCCCTGCATGTTGAGGACCTGCCACTCACCGAGATCGCCGCTCGCTTCGGCACGCCCGCCTACGTTTACTCCCGCGCCGCACTCACTGCCGCCTTCAATGCCTACAAAGACGCATTGACGGGCCGCGATGCGCTCGTCTGCTATGCCGTCAAGGCCAACTCCAACCTTGCCATCCTGAATGTCTTTGCCCGCCTTGGCGCCGGCTTTGACATCGTCTCCGGTGGCGAGCTGGCACGCGTCATCGCCGCTGGCGGCGCCCCGGCCAAGGTGGTTTTTTCAGGCGTCGGCAAGTCTGCCGATGAAATGCGTGCCGCGCTAACGGCCGGCATCCTCTGCTTCAACGTTGAATCTGCCGCCGAGCTCGATCAGCTAAATACCGTAGCGGGTGAACTGGGAAAGAAGGCGCCGATTTCGCTGCGCGTGAACCCGAACGTTGACCCGAAGACTCACCCTTACATTTCCACCGGCCTCAAGAGCAACAAATTCGGCGTGGCCTTTGAAGATGCGCGCAGCCTGTATCGCCGTGCAGCCACCCTGCCGAATATCGAGATTCATGGTCTTGACTGCCATATCGGTTCGCAATTACTGGACCCAGCCCCAGCCGCTGAAGCCGCTGAAAAAGTACTGGGCCTCGCCGACGAACTTGCGGCCGACGGCATTATCCTGAGCCATCTCGACTTTGGCGGTGGCATGGGGATCCGCTACAGCGATGAGCACGTCCCCAGCGCTACTGAGTACTTGGCCGCCATTCTCAAGCTCACGGCAGGTCGCAAGGAAAAACTCTTGTTCGAACCAGGGCGTTCGCTCGTAGGGAATGCAGGACTGCTGTTGACCAAGGTTGAAGTGCTCAAGCCGGGTAGTGAAAAGAACTTCGCCATTATTGATGCGGCCATGAACGATCTGATGCGCCCGGCCCTGTATGACGCCTTCCACGATATCGTCCCGGTGACAGAGCGCGATGCAACAGTACACTGCTGGGAAATCGTAGGCCCTGTCTGTGAGTCGGGCGACTTCCTCGGCCACGCACGTAACCTCGCGATCGATACAGGCGATCTGCTCGCCATCCTGTCGGCAGGTGCGTATGGCATGACCATGAGCTCTAACTACAACACCCGTCCGCGGGCCGTTGAAATTCTCGTTGATGGAGATACGGCCCATGTAATACGCCAACGCGAATCCATCAGCGCATTGTTTGCGCTCGAGTCAACTCTGCCTTAGTGCCCCACAGGAAATAAAAAAGGCCTGCCACTGCAGGCCTTTTTTATTTGTACAAATCATCCCTCAGTGATGATGGCCATGATGTTCATGGCGACTGCCGCCGTTATCGGTCAAATCACGCACTGCGGCCTTAACCTTAACGGTCTCAATCTTCTTGGCAGCATTCTCAATCTTGAGCTCGATGTCGATGCTGCTACCCGGCTTAAGCGGCTGCTTCAAGTCCATCAGCATGATGTGATAACCACCACGCGCCAGCGCAACCGGCTTTCCTGCAGGTAATTCAAGACGTGGAATCGCACGCATGAGCATGCGATCACCGTCCATCTTCATCTCATGCACTTCGGTGACGCCGGCAATTTTTTTGCTGACGGAAGCGCCGACCAATGTTGCGCCCTTGGCGCTTGTCAGCGTCATGAAGGCGCCACTGGCTTTCTGCCCTTCCACGGTGCCACGCACCCAGGGGGACTGCACTTCAACATCGGCCGCATGGGCCGCGGTAACGAACAGGGAAACAAAGGCAAGCAGTGCGACACGACGTGACATAGGTTTTCCTTGCTGAGTGAGTTAAGGCGTAGGTGCCAACGCTAAGGCTAGCGCAATAGGCACAATGATAATCGACGCGGCATTGCCTGCAAGCACAATCGCGGCCACCTTATCAGGCTCCTGCTGATAGCGTTCGGCAAAAATGTAATTGAGCACCGCCGGCGGCAGCGCGCCAAACACCAGCAACATTGCACTCTGCTGTTGATCCAGCCCGAACAACGGTGCGCACACGACGGCCACCAACATGCCCAGAAGCGGACTGGCCACAGCGCCGAGCAGGCCAGCGCGCAGCGATTGCCAGTTCGCCGCCGTCAGGCGCACGCCCAGCCCGAACAGCATCAGTGGAATACAGATGTCGCCAAGCATGCGGATCGCCACGCCGAGCGGCGGCCAAATCGTGATGCCACTGTGGCCGACGGCAAAACCGGCGATGCCGGCAAACAGCACCGGAACGCGCCATAAGGTCGTCAGCTTGACACGACGATCCAGTAACCACGCGCCAAATGAGAAATGCAGGAAGTTTTCGATCAGGAACAGCGCAATTGCTGCCGGCATGGCTGCCTCACCAAAGGCAAGCAGCATCAATGGCAGCCCCATGTTGCCGGAGTTCTTGAACATGATCGCCGGCAACAAGGTTTTTTCCTGCTGCTTGAAAGCACGTGCCAGAGGCCAACCGAGCAGGCCGGTACCCAGAATCACCACACCACCGGCCAGCGCGATGGGACCGTAGTTATCTAGCGCCACATGCTGGACTGCCAGCGTCGAAAAAATCAGGAGCGGCGTAAAAACGTCCATGTTGAGGACGTTGGCCGTACTCATGTCCGGCTTTTTCAGGCGTCCGTAGCACCAGCCGATACCGACAATTGCAAAGACGGGAAAGACAACAGAAAGGATACGTAGCAGCAAGGGGATGGCTCGGTGAGGGCCCTCAGGGCTCGAGAGATACGGGTTGTCTCAACGCCAAACGTTAGGCCTCAGTGACGGCGCGTTTCTACCGTGGCAATTTTATCAAGCCCGCTGGCGGTAAGTAGTGTGGCAATGAGCAGATTTGCGCCGCGAATGCGGATATGCAGGCCTTGGGCATGCAACGCTGTAAGCGCATCGAGGAGTATTTTCACACTGACCTCATCAACACGATGCAGATGATCAGTCTCGATCGTGATTGCATCACGCCCAGCTGCCGCTGCGGCCAATGTATTGATGGTGCTCATGCCGGCGAGCAACTCACCCTCCAGCACAAAGGGATCCTTGCTCTTGGGCGCCGATTTACTTGCTGTCGTCTTGGCCACCGCCGGGTTTTCCCAAGACGGGGGGGAAACCTCGAAGGTAACGGCGTAACCGACAGCGGTATCTTCAAATGCACCTTGATCGCCAATACGCTGATACAACTCTAGCAAGAGCAGCCAGGTTTCCTCGCGTTCGCGCTTCATCATCTCAACCTTGCTGGCCAAAATGACAGAAAACTCATCCGCCCCGGTCAGCAAGCATTCACGACCGCGCTTCTTGATCTGACGCAGCGCATCCAGCAGCAGACGACAGCCATCGTTATCGGCATCCGTTACCTTGAGCAAACCCAAGCGGACTGTCGGGCTGCTTTCGGCAATCTCGACAAGTTTGCTGAGCGCGCTGGCACTGGCGGCACTGAGAATACCGGACAAGGCCACATAGGCGGCCCCCCCCGTATCGAGGCTGCTATCCGGCGTGCCCGAGGCATCCAGCCATGCCGGCGCAGAACGCTCGAAGCGCTTGGCATAGGCATCGGCAAGATTCTCGAACGCCTGACGGCGATTGAGTATCTGCAACAGGTCAAACAACATACCCCAGCCTTGTTCTGTTACTGCACCTAAGGTACCAGCACGCAAAGCTGCTTCAAGGGCATTGCTGGCCTCAGTGGTCTTACCAGCCGCATGCTGACGGGCTACCGCTTGCAGTACGGCCAAGCCGGCGGGGGGAGTAGGCTTAGCAACGGGTGTTGGGGCAGGTGCCGGGGCTGCCGCTTTGGCGGGTGAGGCTGGAGGTGCTTTGGCCGCAGCAGGCTGCTCGGGCGTGGCTGGCTTTGCCGGCACAGGCGTCACAGTAGGTGCAGGCGCTTCAGGATCAAGCAACTCCAGCGGGGCTTTGAAAGATGCAAACGCACTTGGCGCTACAGGCGATTTCTCGGTACTGGGTGTAGGCGCTACTGCTGCTGGAACAGCCTCCGGCACAGGTGCAGGTGTAGATACAAGGGCAGCTGGGGCAATGGGTTCAGGCTCAGGTTCAGCGGTCAGCTTGGTGAAGTCTAGGCTGAACGGGTCATCATCGTCATCAGCGGCAGCATCAATAGCCGTGCTCTCCTTAGCAGGAGCAGGCTTGCGTGATGAACCAGAGGGTGGAGAAGCCACGATGACTGAGCAACCATTCGAAATTAGGACGCCATTTTTAGCACATTGCTAGCAATTTCCGCAAATTGAATTTGTATCCTGTCTTAACACCTGTTGTCCGCCATCAAGAGAAACGGACAACAGGTGAGCGACTTATCAATAATCAGAAGTTGCCGCGGAAGCCCAACATGATGCTGCGACGCCCCATCGGGGCACGATCCTTCAGTACCGATGTATGCAGACGAATCTCTTCGTTGAGCAGGTTGTTCCCCTTTACGAAAAGCTCGGCATTGGGCATCGAGGTACGCAGACGATAGGACACCTGCGCATTCAACTGCAGGTAGTCATCCGTCGCCAACTCGTTGGCTGCAACCCGGTTTTGCTTGCCGCCATAAACAGCATCGAGACGAGCCCCAAGATTACCGAGGCGATAATCAAGGCCAGCGCCTAAATGGTAGGGCGAAATACGCGGCAAGGCTACGCCGGTCTGCGTGTTGGTGGCGCGCACAACGTCGGCACGCAAGCGTAAGTCGAGATCGCCCGTTCCTTCGTACACGTGGAACTTGCCTTCGGCTTCCAGCCCGTTAAAGCGTGCAGGTACGGCACGAATTTCTGCTTCGGCTAACTCACCTGCGGCGTTGATCGTGCCGTCCTCATCTCGATTATTTCCAGTTGAGAACAAGTTGACGAAGTTCTTGAAGCGCGTCTGATAGGCCGACACGCTCATACTGTGCGGCCCATTGCGCCAGCGCAGCTGAAGATCTATCCCATTTGATCGCTCCACTTTCAGCGCACTATTGCCGACCTCATATTGACCGGTTGCAGGATGAGGGCCATTCGCAAAGAGCTCGTTGTAGGTCGGTGCGCGCTCGGTATGTGACACATTACTGGCAACAGACCAGCGGTCAGTGAGCGTATACACCGCACCCACTGCACCGCTACGCGGATTGAAAGTGCGCGATTGTGCCGGCCCAAAACGCGGGGTTCCCGGCGCCAAATTTGGATCATCCGGGCCACCACCGGCGGACTGGACATCCGTACTTTCCACACGGCCACCAAAGCTCAGCTTGAGGCGATTCAGCGGCAGCTCTTCATAAATGTATGCAGCTTGGCTACGGGTACGAATATCTGGCAACAAAGCTTCATCACCAATGACTTTGACGCTATTGCGATTGAATTGCAGACCGACGACCCCGCTTAAGGGGCCGATCTTTGCATGCGTAGCCTCAATCATGCCTTCTTCGCCGTTGTTCAAAAACGTTGATGCAATCTGCCCGGCATCAATTTCGCGATGCTCATAATCAGTCTTGGCAAAGCGCACCTTCACCTTCTTGAAGAAGCCATCGAGATCGCGGACTTCACCGGCGAGGTCCAAGCGATCCGACTTCATGCGGATGCGAACATTTTCTTCGGCCACCGTGCCGTAATCCGCGTTGTGCGTTGCATAGGACAGACCCAGGTAGCCGTTCTGGAATGCCAGAGATGCCCCTAGTGCCCCGCCATCGCTCTTGGCGCTGCTGTTGCGTAACTCGCCTTGCGGCTCATTGGCCTGCGGCGACTGCTGACGCAGACGGGAGGAGCGTGTAAACCCAGGCACCTTCAGATTTTCGCTGCTGCGCTGATAGGCGTCCGCATGGAGTGACAACATGCCATTCCCCACCTCCAAAACAGCCGCACCACTGCTTTGACGCTCTGCACCGCCACTACGCACTTCTGCGCGCCCAGTCGCGCCGGTGATGGCCTCCTGTGGAATGCGGTTATCAATGGCATTCACCACGCCACCTACTGCACTGCCGCCATAAAGCAAGGCTGCGGGGCCACGCACTACTTCCACCTGATCAATGATGAACGGATCAATTGGCACCGCATGGTCCGGGCTGAGTGCAGATACATCACTGATCCCTACACCGTTTTGCATGATACGAATGCGATCCGCATCCAACCCGCGAATCACCGGGCGCGACGCATTCGGGCCAAAGTTGGTGGCGCTCACGCCGGGAATACCGGTGAGCAGATCGCCCAGCGTACTGGCGCTGCGGTTTGAGATTTCCTTCTGCGTCATGACGGATACCGGTGACGCCAGATCGAATAGACCGCTGCCGAGTGGGTTGCCGGTCACCACAACGGGTGCTAATTCAGTGGCATGAATATCTTTGCTTTGAGCGAAGACGTTGGCGTTGCACGTACAAGCCAGCGCTACCAGCGTGGCAATACGGGATGGCCGCAAGGGGAATGCGGCACGAAATGCGTTAGACATGTTGGCTCCTGAAACATCAATGAAAAATCCATAGCCGCGCGTTGCCATGGGGCAAGGCGCGGCGGCACAAGGCTGATGGGATGTTCAGGCGTAAGGCGGGGATTGCTGGCGGGCTTCCGGCAGAGCTACCGGTGCGAGGATGGTATCGGTAAATACTGTCGGCAGCCATTTCGCCGCCAAGATCGGCAAAGCAAAGATTGCGGTCGGTACACCGCTGCTCAAGCCATGGGCAGCCAGACAACACTCACATGCATGCGCAGGCGTGCCATGCCCTTCATCCACCGTATGCTCGATGGCATGCGCCACTGCCAGCGCTTGCGCGCACAGCAGCAGAAACGCCAACAGCAGGTGAGTGAAGCGTTTGCTCATTGCTTAATCGACTTGAACCAGCAGGCCCTTGAGATATTCGCCTTCAGGGAAAGCCAAATCCACTGGGTGGTCGGCGGCGCCCTGGAGGCGCTGCACGATGCGCGCACTCATATTCGTGACCAATCCGGCATCACGCGCGGCACCCGCCACGATGGACTGGAACAGGTCCAGACCAATCCCGCCGGAGCAAGAGTACGTCATCATCAAACCACCGGGGTTGAGGAGCTTGAAGCCATGCAAATTGATGTCCTTGTATGCGCGCGAGGCACGTTCCGCATGTGCAGCCGACGGTGCGAACTTGGGCGGGTCGAGAATAATCAGGTCAAATTTCTCGCCGGCTTTGTGTAGGATGCGCAGGGCTTGGAAGACATCGTCTTCGCGCCATTCATTTTTCTTGTCGAGCAGCTGCGGATTGAGTTCAAGGTTTTGCTGTGCGGTTGCAAGCGCAGGCCCCGAACTGTCGATGGAAATCACTTCGCTCGCACCACCGGCCAATGCTTGCAGCGAAAAGCCACCGCTATAGCAGAAGCAGTTGAGCACACGGCGGCCAGCGGCGAGTTCGCGCGTCATGCGGCGATTGTCGCGCTGATCGAGATAGAAGCCGGTCTTGTGTCCACCCGCATAATTCACGGCCATCTTGACGCCATGCTCGTCAATGATCGGGTCAGTCGCTGGTGCTTCGCCATGCACCCAGCCGGTGACCGGCTCCAGCCCTTCGAGCTTGCGCACTTCCGAGTCGGAACGCTCATAGACACGGGCGCAGCCAGTTGCCTTAACGATGGCATCGACAATGGCACTGCGCCACTTGTCGGCACCAGCACTGGTGAGCTGGATCACCACCATGTCGCCATACTGGTCAGCGATCACCCCGGGCAGACCATCCGATTCGGCATGCAGGATGCGCAGGCCGCTCTGGTTACGTAACTCAGGCAGTGCCTGACGGCGGGCCACGGCTGCGGCAACGCGACGCTTGAAAAAGGCGTTGTCGATGGTTTCGTTTGGATCGAATGTCCAGACGCGAGCGCGAATCTGCGACTCAGGGCTCCAGGCGGCCTTAGCGATCAGGCGATCACCATCCATCACATCAACGGTGTCACCCGAACGGGCACGGCCGTCGAGCTGAGCGACGGAGCCGGCAAACAACCAGGGATGACGGCGGAACAACGAGCGTTCCTTGCCGGGCTTGAGTAGAAGACGAGCGGACATGGCAGTACCAGTAACAAGCGTGAATGGGGGCCTTCCCCCGCGTAGGCGCAACAGCCTAAAGACGGCAGCATGCGCAAAATGAAGCCGAATTGTAGGGGAGGCCCTTCCCGGCGTCCAGCTTTTTATGCAACAATGTTGCAAATGGACATTATGCAACTCTTCAAAGAACGCCGGCTGCGGGCTACACCTGCGCGCGTCTCCACGCTTGACGTGTTACTGGCTGCTGGCCGTGCGCTCAGCCACCACGAGGTTGAAGATGCCCTCGCCGACAAAGGCGAACGCCTAGACCGTGTCACGCTTTATCGCACCTTAGACTTTCTGGTTGAAGAATCACTGGCTCACCGGCTCTCAGGCGAAGACCGCACCTGGCGCTTTTCCGCCCAAGGCAGCCATACGGGGCATGCGCATCCGCACTTTCGCTGCGAGCGGTGCGGCATGACGCGCTGTCTCAGCGATCTCAAGCCGGCCATGGTGGTCGGTCTGCCAGAGGGGTATGTATTCCAACAAGCCGAGCTCACCATTCGTGGACTCTGCCCGGGCTGTACCTGATCGTTTTTTTACCCTTAAATGCAACTTGATTGCAAATATGAACAAATCCAAGAAGGCCGCCACGACTGTTCCGAGCACCGCTGCTGAGATTCTGGCGATGCCTGCAGACGACTACATGAATGCGGCGCAGCTCGACTTCTTCCGCACCTTACTGCGCGCGCAGCAGCGTGAGTTGCTGGAGAACGCGGCAGCAACCGGCGCCCATCTGCGCGAGGACAGTGACCTCGCCTCTGACCCCAACGACCGCGCCACGCAAGAGGAGGAACACGCGCTTGAGCTGCGTGTTCGCGATCGTGAGCGCAAGTTGCTTTCCAAGATTGCCAGCGCGCTGACTCGCATCGCCGACGGCGACTACGGCTGGTGTGAAGAAACGGGTGAGCCCATTGGCTTGCCACGCCTACTGGCGCGCCCCACCGCCACACTGTGTCTTGAAGCGCAGGAGCGTCGCGAGCGCATGCAAAAACTGCAACGCGACTGAGTGAGCACAATGGACTCTCAAGATAAGCGCATCCCCATCACGCTGCTTACTGGCTTTCTCGGCGCCGGCAAGACCACCTTGCTCAACACCTTGCTCTGGCAAAAGGCGTTTGAAGATGCAGCGGTATTCATCAATGAATTTGGCGAGGTGGGTGTCGACCATCTACTCGTTGAGAAAATCGACGAAGAGGTGTTGTTGCTCGACTCGGGTTGTATTTGCTGCAGCATGCGGGGCGACTTGCCCAAAGCACTCCGCGACCTGTTCAATCGCGCCCAGCGCAAACAGATTCCTATGCCCAAGCGCGTGATCATCGAAACCACGGGAATCGCGGACCCTGCGCCGGTGATCTACACCCTGCTCAACGATCACTTCACTGCCGAGCGCTTTCGGCTCGATGGTGTGGTGACGGTAGTCGCCGCCACACATGGTGCTGACCAGATTGAAGCCAATATCGAGGCACTCAAACAAGTCACCATGGCCGATCGACTCATCATCAGCAAGTGTGATCTGGCCAATGCCGAACAGCTTGATCGATTGACAGCACGACTGGCTGCGCTCAACCCGACCGCTTCACAGCTTCAATCAAGCAAGGGCAGCGTTGCCGCAAATGACATACTCGATTGTGGGCTCTACGACCCTGCCTCAAAAATTCCCGATGTCGCTGCTTGGCTCGCTGAAGTCCGTGTTGAAGAACAGTCGTCACTGCGTCGGCTCAGCTACGGCAAACAACGCGCTCCCACACCGCAGACCGCGCACAATACCGAGGTTGAAAGCTTTGTCCTCAAGTTTGACGAGCCACTCAGCTGGAGCGGCGTCAGCACCACGCTCGACATGTTGCTGCAGGAACACGGCGAACAACTACTGCGCATTAAGGGGCTGGTCAATATCAAGGGTGAGCCCGGGCCGCGCATCGTCCAGTGCGTTCAACACATGCGCTACCCCAGCGTGCGCTTGCCAGAGTGGCCGACCGACCCTGTCTACGCCGACCGCAAAACCCGTCTCGTTTTTATTACCAGCAAGCTGAGTGAAGCCCAGCTGCGCGAAAGCCTGTCCAAAGCTGCTGCCCTGATTGCACGCTTTGGCGTCACCGAATAAGGAGAATTTCCATGAACGCCCTCACCCACAAACTTCCCGTTACTGTCCTCTCCGGCTTTCTCGGCGCTGGCAAAACCACGCTACTCAACCACATCCTGAATAATCGCGAAGGACGCAAGGTTGCGGTCATCGTCAATGACATGTCCGAGGTGAATATCGACGCAGCCCTCGTCCGCGAAGGTGGCGCCGAGCTGTCACGCACCGACGAAAAGCTAGTCGAGATGAGTAATGGCTGTATCTGCTGCACTCTGCGCGAGGATCTGCTGCTTGAAGTTGGACGGCTCGCACGCGAAGGCCGTTTCGACTATCTGGTGATTGAATCCACCGGCATTTCCGAGCCGCTGCCCGTCGCCGAAACCTTTACCTTCGAAGACGAAAACGGCGAGAGCCTAGCTCACGTTGCTCGCCTCGACACCATGGTCACCGTCGTCGACGCCTTCAATTTCCTGCGTGATTACAGTTCGCAAGACAGTTTGCAGGAACGTGGTGAGTCCATGGGTGAAGAAGACAACCGCACCGTGGTCGATCTGCTGATTGAGCAAATCGAATTCTGCGATGTCATCGTGGTGAACAAGATTGATCTTGTCAGCCTCTCCGATCGCAAGCGTCTGGCCGCCATCCTGAACAAGCTTAATCCGCGTGCGCGTGTTGAATATGCCGAATTCAGCAAGGTGCCGTTGGATCGCGTGTTGGACACCGGCTTGTTCGACTTTGATCAGGCGCAGCAGGCGCCCGGCTGGCTGAAAGAATTGCGCGGTGAGCATGTACCGGAAACCGAGGAATACGGCATCAGCAGCTTTGTCTATCGTGCGCGCCGCCCCTTCCATCCCGAACGTTTCTGGAATCTGATCAATACGGAGTGGACGGGTGTCGTTCGTTCCAAAGGTTTTTTCTGGCTGGCGTCGCGCCCTGAGTTTGCGGGCTCATGGTCACAAGCAGGCGGTGCCTGTCGGCATGGCCTCGGCGGCCTGTGGTGGGCGGCTGTACCCGATGAAAACTGGCCCACAGATGAGGAAAGTCTCGCTGTCATCACGAAAAACTGGGACGACCAAGTGGGTGATTGCCGGCAGGAATTGGTGCTGATCGGCATCGATATGAATGAAGCAAGCTTACGCAATCAATTAGACGCCTGCTTGCTCACAGATGCTGAACTCGCACTGAGCCCCAGCGGCTGGGAGCGCTTTAACGATCCCTTCCCAATCTGGGGCCAGATCGAGGAGAGCTCGGACGACCGCGACGCTGCCTGAACCCGAGCCTTCATTCGCAGTCAACTCGACCATGAGCACGCTCGCCATCGATATTCAGGCACTGCGCTTTAGCTGGCCTGATGCCACTCAACTACAGCTGGACATTCCGGCCTGGCAGGTGACGCAGGGGCAGCGCGTTTTCCTGCATGGTCCCAGCGGCAGCGGCAAGAGCACGCTGCTGGCGCTGCTCGGTGGCGTTAACGTCGCGCAAGCGGGACGCTGCAGTGTCCTTGGTCAAGATCTCAGTCGCTTGAATTCGGCTACGCGGGACGGTTGGCGCGCCGACCATGTTGGCTTCATCTTCCAGCAGTTCAACTTGATCCCCTATCTCTCGGTATTGGCCAATGTCACCTTGCCATGCCGACTTTCAGCGCGGCGGCGGATTCGCGGCGGCGGTGATGTGATCACCACGGCGCAACAACTGCTGCAACGTGTCGGCCTGTCCGAGACACTCTGGCACAAGCCAGCCATGCTGCTCTCGATTGGGCAACAGCAACGGGTGGCCGCAGCGCGCGCCCTGATCGGCCAGCCGGAGTTGGTGATTGCCGATGAGCCCACATCGGCGCTCGATGCGGCACGCCAGCAGGACTTTCTCTCACTGCTGGCGGAGGTGTGCAGCGAAGCAGGTGCCACGCTGGTCTATGTCAGCCATGACGCACGACTGGCAGCTGAGTTCGACACAGTCATTGCGCTCAACGATATCAACAAGGCTGCCCATGTCTGACTGGTTAAAACTCATGCTGGCGAGTGCACGGAATCGCGCTGGCACGCTGCTGCTGTGTTGGGTAGCACTGTGTCTGGCAAGCACTTTGCTGATTGCGGTTGAGCGGCTGCGTCATGAGGCGAGAGATAGTTATGCGCGTACCGCGGCAGGAATTGATCTGATTGTTGGTGCGCGTGGCAGCGCACTTGAATTACTGATGGCAGGGGTCTTTCACCATGGCAATGTGCGGCAAGAAGTGGGGCGTGCTGGCATTGATGCCGTGCGCACCCATCCCGCGGTTGCTTGGGTCGTGCCGGTGACGCTGGGAGACAGTCATCGCGGCCATGCCGTGGTCGGCACCACGTCTGATTATCTGGAATACCTGCGCGGTGGCGATGGCAGCAAGATCACCTTTGCAGCCGGACAAGCCACGCGGGAGCGTTTCGATGCCGTATTGGGTGCGGACACTGCACGCGACCTCGGCTACAAGATCGGTGACACCCTCACGCTGGCGCATGGTGAGTCGCTCGATAACGAAGCCAAGCACGACCATGATCACAAACACGCTCATGGCGCTGGGGGAGATAGTCACGATCATAACCACGGCCCCGGAGAGGCTGCTCACGCGCATAACGATTTCCGCTTCACGGTCAGCGGCATCCTTGCGCCGAGTGGCACCCCGGCAGACCGGGTCATCTTGGTTGGACAGGAAGCACTAGAAGCCTTGCATCTGACTTGGAGCGGCGGCATGCCTTTGCCCGGCGTGCAGATCAGCCCCGAGCAATTACGTCATTTCGATCTGCAAGCGCGCCATGTCGGCGTTCTGCTGGTTGGGCTCCAACAAGCGCTGCAGTCTTTCCGTGGTGAAGCTTTGCAGGCCGTGATTCCGGCGCAGGCACTCGATCAGCTGTGGCAGTTTCTGGATGGTGGTGAGCGCCTGTTAGGGCTGATTTCAAAATTGATGCTCGCATTGGCACTCATGGGCCTAGTCGCCACACTGCTTGCCTCCTTGCAACTACGTCGGCGCGAACTCTCCATCCTGCGTGTGCTGGGTATGCGCCCTTGGCAATTGATGCTGCTTCCCTTGATCGAGGGCGTTGCACTCGCAGGCAGTGCGGCGCTGGTAGGTCTGGGTTTGTCCCTGGCCGGTTTGCATCTGCTCACGCCATGGCTGCAGCATGAATTTGCGCTCACGCCCCTGCACCTGCTGCCGCAGATCGATGACTTCATTGTGCTCAGCTGCATCGTCGGCGCAGCTGCCATCGCCAGCCTGCTGCCTGGCGTGTTGGCAACACGGCGCGCCTTGGCAAACGGACTCAACCCAAAATATTGATGCGTACTTTCTTCCTATTTTTTGCCCTCGTCTTGCTGCATCCCGCACATGCACAGGACTACACACTCGGGGAACGCCTCAAGCCCGAGAAAACAAACACCACGGCTCTACGCCAACTCAACTGGGACGAACTGGCCGCCCCCGGCTGGGACCCCGTCAAGATATTCAAAGGACTCAAGCTCGACCAGCTCAAGGATGAAGACCCACGCGCCATGGAAGCGCTGGAACGTATGAAGGAGGAATGGCGCAATGCACCGCCGAACCCTGCCTTGAATGGCCAGCGTGTGCGCATTCCCGGTTTTCTTATCCCTCTGGATGGCACGCGCACGACCGTCAAAGAATTCCTCTTGGTGCCTTACTTTGGCGCCTGTATTCATTCACCACCACCACCGGCCAATCAGGCTATCCACGTCGTGGTGAAAGGCAAGCCAGTTGCCGGCATGCGCATCATGGAAGCGGTGTGGGCAGAGGGAGACCTGACACTTCACGGCAGCGATACCGTGATGGGGTCAGCGGCGTACAAATTGATCGCCGACAGGGTGTACCTCTACCAGCAACCCGGTAAGCGCAAGTGATGGCTGCATGCTGATCCGTAAACTGTTCAAGTTCGAGAGCGCCGCCGCTGCTCGCGCTCCCTGCATGGCCACTCCTACAAGATCGAACTGCTGCTGGAAGCACATGCGCTGGATCAAGGCCAGATGGTCTACGACTTTGGTTTGCTCAAGCAAGGACCGCGCGAATTGATTGATGCGTTCGACCATGCTGTCACGCTGTGGGCAAATGACGACCCCGACTATATCGCTGCTTGCCAGCGTCATTCGGAACGCTGGGTGCTGCTGCCAGTGTCGCCCAGTGCAGAGCAATTTTCGCGTGTGTTTTTCGTACTGATCGACCGCGTGCTGCAGTTGACGCAAATGCAGAATGGCGAAGTCGACGTTCAACTGCATTCAGTCATCGCGCACGAAACCGAGACCGGTTATGCGCAGTGCTTCCGTGAAGATTCCATGAACCCACGCATGGGTGAGATAGCGCTGGATGCCATTGTCTTTTCTCCGGCCATCGTACGTGACTGGTCCGACCCAGCCTTGTTCGACAAGCTCAAGCAAGGCACCCCTTTTCTTAACCCGACCGAAGTTTGAACCCTGCGTACAGCAGTGACAACCCATCATGAATGCACGCCTTCCCCTTGGTATGCCGAGTTGTGCAAGCCACAGTACGGACCCTCTCGACCTCACGCACATTTTCGACAGCCATATTCAGATCGCGGAATGGTGTCGTGCGCCGGATCCGTGCATTAGCGCGTGGCTGCAGACGCATTGCAATGACATGGGGAGTGGCTTGCGTCAGACACTCTCGCCGGGTGAACGGCCCAGCCTTGATCGGCTGCCGCCGGGTGCGGGGCGTGAAGCGCTTGCCGATGACCTAGGCTTACTCGCCGAAATGCTGGGCGAGTTATTGGATGCCAACACGATTGGGCTACGTCTTGAGGTGATTCATCAAGCCATGTGCCCACGTTTTCACATTGATCGGGTGGGGATTCGTCTGCTGTGCACTTACCGCGGCACCGGCACGCAATGGCTGGAATCTGCTGCCGTCGATCGCCGCTTCCTAGGTTCCGGCTCGCAAGGCAAGCCCGATGAAAGTTCAGGGCTCATGCTGCCCGGCCATGAGATCCAGACCCTTCCCGCGTTTTCGGTTGCACTGCTCAAGGGCACCTTGTGGCAAGGCAATGCGGATGGCGGCATTGTGCATCGCTCGCCACCGGTAACTGACCGGCCACGCATCCTCGTCGCCATGGATGCCAGTTGGGATGAAGCGTGAGCACGCTGCTTGCGATTATTGCCGCCACCCTCGCGGGAGGTGTGCTCAGCGTACTTCTCGCCGCCACACTTGCCTTTCGTTTTAATGACCGCGTCAGTCAGCAACTGGTTGCCTTTGCTGTCGGCACCTTGCTGGCCGCTGCCTGTCTGGATCTACTGCCAGAGGCCTTAGAGGCATTTGTCGAGCGAGGCGGTACCGAGGATGTGCATGCCGCTGCTACGCAACTGTTCCTGACCCTGCTGGTCGGCCTACTGCTGTTTTTCTCGTTGGAACGTCTAGCGCTGTGGCGTCATGCCCATCCCGAGCAAGCGCACGCACATGCACATAATCCAGCACAGAATGCTGCCGCCTTGATCCTGATCGGCGATGCCATCCACAACTTTGTGGATGGTATTTTGATTGCGGCAGCATTTGTGACAGACCCCGCGCTGGGATTGGCGAGCACCCTCGCCATCATCATCCATGAGCTCCCTCAGGAACTTGGGGACTTCGTCGTCCTCCGACATGCGGGCTGGTCTAAGCAAAACGCCTTGCTGGCGAATATCGCCAGCAGCCTCGCTTCAGTACTTGGGGGCTTGATCGGCTATTACTTCCTGAACGCTTCGGAAACTGCGCTGCCCTATGCGCTGGCACTAGCAGCGGCAAGCTTCCTGTATATCGCGGTTGCCGATTTGCTGCCCATGCTGCATCAGCAAAGCACGGTCAGTTTTCAGCGGCAGGCTTTATGGATGGGCTGTGGTATTTTCCTGATCAGTGTCAGTGGCTATTTGCTGAGCCACGCACACTAGTAACAAGGTCAGGCGCCTTCTTCGCCCAGACTCATCATCCAGGCAATGGCTTCGGTCAGGCATAGGTTGAGTGTCTGCTGTCCGAGCCGTCCGCCAAGACGTGACAGCATGCTGCACGCCGCTTCAACGTTGTTATCGTCGTAATGCTCGATCAGTTCCAGCAGCTGACCGAGCGGGCCACCACGACTTTCCAGCGCCTCGCGAACTTCCTTGGAGACAGAAATCTGTTCGAGGATTTCAGACATGGGCATTTGCAAGGCGGCGGGGATCACCGACATCAAGCCGACGATGAAGGCCGGGTCAAACATCTGTGGACGTGCTGGGTAGCAACGCTGCACCAATAGCTCCAGGAAGTGCCCGCGCAACGCCGCCAGTTGCATGAGCGGATTGCTGCGAATGCCACGCCCATCAGGATGCGCAAACAACAAGAGCTGCAACCAACGTAGCAGCTGCTTGCGGCCAAGAATAGTGATGGCCTGACGCAGCGATGTGGTTTTGGCCAGTACGCCGCCAACGCCGACTGAGTTCGTCAAACGCAACAGACTGGCAACCAGCCCTGGCTCGCCCTTGAGTACGGCTTCAAGAGCGGCGATATCGGCATCATCATTGATCAGGCCGATCAGGCGGATCAATGTCTGCGTAGCGACATCCAGCTTGCGGCCTGAGACTAACAGTGGCCTAGCGAAGTAGTAGCCCTGATAAGCATCGAAGCCAAGACGCTCAGCTAAGGCATGGCTCTCCGGCGTTTCAACCTTACCGGCAATGATCTTAAGCGGCAGGCGACGTAGATAACTAATCGTGCCGGCAAGCTCTGCTTCGCTGTGATCATTGATATTGATGGACGCGTAACTCGCCATACTCAACAGCGGATGCGCGCTCTGGCCGACATAGCCATCAACTGCCAACGTGTACCCCGCACTATGCAAATCGCGGCAGCGCTCGATCACGCGCGGCGACGTTGCTGCAGGCAGGGATAGCACCACCTGTTCGGCAGGGAGGACCTGCACCATGTCATTACAAATGAAATCGTCATCGACCGGGATGAAGGCCAGCTGGCTGCCAAGTGCGCGCGCCAAGCCAAGCTGCGCAAAGGCAGTGCAGACCATTTCGGCAGTAGCTGCCGTGGGGCTGGCCGGCGTTGTCCGTTCCGGTAGCGGCTGAAACATAAGGGAGTAGCCAAGCGTGACCTGATCGCGATCCAGAATGGGTTGTCTACCCAGAAACAGACTATCTCCGTTCTGTGCCAAGCCACTCATTTACCCGCCTCCCTGTCATTCGGCGATGGATGTCGCCATTTCAATTTAACTGCAGTGGATGCTGATTCTATGAGAAAACCTTGCTTCAGGCGGAAATAGTTAGGTTCAATAACGCTCTGTTGTGCGGCTGGCGCATCAGGCCGGTAAAATACACCTAGATTAAGACTTCGAAGGATTGCTGTATGAAAGCCTCTCCACTGTCGAACCTGCTCGATAACAACAACGCATGGGCTGCCAGTCGAACCGCCGAGGATCCCAGCTATTTCAGCCGCCTCGCCAATCAGCAAAACCCTGAATACTTCTGGATCGGCTGCTCCGACAGCCGCGTGCCAGCGAACCAAATTACTGGCCTCGATCCTGGCGAAGTATTCGTGCACCGCAACGTCGCTAACGTAGTCGTACCAAGCGACCTTAACTGCCTCGCAGTCATGCAGTTCGCTGTGGATGTACTTCAGGTCAAGCACATCATCGTGGTCGGCCACTACAACTGCGGCGGCGTCCGCGCCGCACTGGAAAATCAACGTCACGGCCTCGTCGACAACTGGTTGCGCCATATCAAGGATGTACGCGACCGTCACATTGGTCTGATTGAGCAGGTCGCACCAGAAGGCCGCGTGAACAAGTTGTGTGAGCTGAATGTGGTCGAACAGGTAGTCAATGTCTGCCAGACCACCGTCGTACTCGACGCCTGGCAGCGTGGCCAGAACCTGACCGTACATGGCTGGGTGTATGGCCTAGACGATGGCCGCGTGCGAGATCTGGGCATGCGCGCCTCGTCTGAAGAAGAGTCAGTCGAGATTTATCACACCAC
>LNDZ01000008.1 GCA_001464495.1 Betaproteobacteria bacterium Ga0074130 | reverse complement strand
CGCATGGGGTTGAGTTGGCTCACCACATAGTCAAATGTGTCTTGCGGATTTTCATCGCTGATGTCGTTGAAGGTACTCACAGGCGACAGGCGCAAACCGGTACGATCATTGCCGACGGCTGCACACACGGCTTCGAGCACCTCCAGCAACAGACGTGCACGCTTTTCCTTGCTGCCGCCGTAGGCATCGTCGCGCTGGTTGGTGGACGAGCGTAGGAACTGATCGAGCAGATAGCCATTACCGGCATGCACTTCAACACCGTCGAAACCGGCATCAATGGCATGCCGCGCAGCGAGTGCGTAGTTGGCGACCAGCGCTGGCAGCTCGGCTGCCTCTAGCGCACGTGGCGTTACGTAGTCCTGCATTTTGCCACCGGCATAGACCTTGCCAGCGGGGCGAATGGCCGAGGGCGCCACGGGCGGCACACCACCGGGTTGCATCTCCGGGTGTGAGATACGCCCAACGTGCCATAGCTGCAGGGCAATCTTGCCGCCGGCGGCATGGACGGCATCGGTGACCTGGCGCCAACCGTCGATCTGCGCATCGGTATGAATACCAGGGGTGCGGCTATAGCCATAGCCTTCGGCGCAGATGGATGTAGCTTCGGTGAGGATCAGGCCGGTACTGGCACGCTGACGGTAATACTCAGCAATGGTTGCAGTGGGGACATTCCCAGCCCCAGCGCGGCTGCGGGTCAGCGAAGACATGACCACGCGGTTAGCGAGCTCAATCGCGCCGAAGCGCGCCGGTGAAAAAAGATCAGTCATGTAATTTCCTAGTTGCGAGAGTTCAGTCCGACAGTGCGCTCGACGCGAGGTTCAGGCCTTGAGCACGGTTTCGGCCAGCGTGACCCAATAGCGAATGCCGGTGGGGATCACCGCGTCATTGAAATCGTAGTGGGGGCTGTGGAGCATGCAACCGCCCTCACCCAGCCCATTTCCTAGCCAAACATAACAGCCGGGCTTAACAGCAGCCATGTACGCGAAATCTTCCGCGCCCATGCTGGCCTTGAGATGGGTGACGACACGCTCCTGGCCTACCACCTCGGTGGCGACGGCACGACAGTAGTCGGTTGCCACCTTGGCATTGACTGTGGGTGGGTAGCCATAGGAATACACCAGCTTAACATCCACCCCGAACATGGTCTCAACGCCACTGCAGATACGCCGCACGCCGGCCTCCATCATGTCCTTGAGCTCCGGCTTGAGGCTACGCACAGTGCCGCCCAGCACAACCGAGTTAGGCAGGATGTTGTCGGCATGTCCCGCGTGGATACGTGTCACGCTAACCACAGTGGCTTCCTGTGGGTCGGTGTTGCGCGACACCAGTGTTTGCAAATTAGTAATCAACGTCGCAGAAGCCACGATGGCATCGTTGGCCTGATGCGGCATGGCAGCGTGGCCACCGCGACCCGTCACGGTAATCTCGAAGCGGTCTGTGCCGGCCATGACCGGGCCTTCAATCACACTGATGGTGCCCGGCTCCATGCCCGGCCAGTTGTGCAGCCCGAAGACCATTTCCATGGGGAACTTATCGAACAGGCCTTCCTCCACCATGACACGACCGCCGCCTTCGTGCTCTTCTGCCGGCTGAAAGATCAGGTAGACGGTGCCATCAAAGTTGCGTGTCTTGGCGAGCGCCTCTGCCGCACCTAGCAACATGGCGGTATGACCGTCATGGCCGCAGGCATGCATGTGCCCCTCAATCTTGGAATGATGCTCAAAGCTGTTGAGCTCCTTTAACGGCAGCGCATCCATATCCGCCCGCAAGCCGATAGCGCGCTTGCTAGTGCCGGCAGAGATTTTGGCGACAACGCCGGTACCCGCGAGGCCACGATGAACCTCAATGCCAAGACTGTTGAGGTAGTCGGCCACCACATCGGCGGTGCGATGCTCCTTAAAGGCCAACTCGGGGTGGGCGTGGATATCACGCCGCACAGTGGTAATGCGCTCATGCAATTCAGGAAGTAAGGTGTCGAGTTTCATGCTCATGCTCTGAGAGGGCTATGTCTGAATCTTAACCGATGCGGCCTTGCAAGATAGACGGCCGGCGACAGCAGGTCGCCTGATAAAATGCGGTCTTTACTGCCGTCTTTCAAGCCCCGCATGTCCGAAACCACCTCCCTGCAGCAGCGTAGCCTGGCCGCCGTTTGGCATCCCTGCACGCAGATGAAGCGGCATGAAAGCCTGCCACCGCTGGCGATTGCCCGTGGCGAGGGGCCTTGGCTGTATGACGTTGAGGGCAAACGTTATCTCGATGGCATCAGTTCTTGGTGGGTCAATCTGTTTGGCCACGCGCATCCGCAAATCAATGCAGCACTGAAAGACCAGCTGGATACGCTTGCCCACGCCATGCTCTCCGGCTGTACCCACGCGCCGGTGGTCGAGCTGTCGGAACGGCTGGCGGCGCTGACTGGCCACCAGCTCGGCCATTGCTTCTATGCGTCGGACGGCGCGTCTGCGGTCGAAATCTCGCTCAAGATGAGCTTCCATTTCTGGCGCAATACTGGGCGTGCGGAGAAGCGCGAATTTGTCTGCCTCAAGAATAGTTATCACGGCGAAACGCTGGGTGCCCTCTCCGTCACGGATGTAGACCTGTTCCGCGACGCCTACGATCCACTGCTGCGTCACGCCCACATCGTAGCCTCGCCCGATGCGCGCAATGCCGAATCAGCCGAGGTCGCTGCAAAGAATGCAATTCAGGCGCTTGAGACACTACTCGCCGACAAGCATGCACAAATTGCTGCGCTGATTGTCGAGCCGCTGGTGCAATGCGCTACCGGCATGGCCATGTATGACCCGCTCTATCTGCGTGAGGCACGTCGGCTCTGCGATCAATACGACGTGCATCTGATCGCTGATGAAATTGCGGTGGGCTGTGGCCGCACCGGGACTTTCTTTGCCTGTGAGCAGGCGCCGATCTGGCCTGACTTTATCTGCCTGTCAAAAGGCATCAGCGCGGGCTACCTGCCGCTGTCGCTGGTCATGACCACGGACACCATCTACGCTGCGTTTTACGATGAAGATGTGACCCGCGGCTTTTTGCATTCGCACTCCTACACTGGCAACCCAATGGCCTGTCGTGCGGCCTTGGCAGCCCTTGATCTGTTTGCGGCCGACAATGTGCTCGCCGCCAACCGCATGCGGGCTGCGCGCCTCAACGAGCTGTTGCAACCTTTGGCAGCGGACAGTCGGATTCTTCATTATCGCAACCGTGGCATGATCTGGGCCTTCGACGCGATCATTGAAGACCCAGCCAAGGCGGCCACCTTTTCCAACCGTTTCCATCAAGCCGCGCTCGGGCAGGGACTACTCCTGCGTCCGATTGGCACCACGATGTATCTGATGCCACCGTACGTGTTGGACGATGATGCCCTCGTGCATCTTGCACGCGGCACGATCGCCAGCTTCAATGAGGTCATGGCGGCATGAAGCTGCGCGATGACATCGGCACCAAGCTGGAAGCACTAGAGCGGCAGCAACTGCGCCGACGCATCCGCACGGTCGATTCGCCCTGCTCGCCACATCTAACCATTGAAGGTCGAGATCTGCTGGCGTTCTGTAGTAACGACTACCTAGGTCTTGCCAACCATCCCGCCTTGATTGAAGCCATGGCTGAAGGGGCACAACGCTACGGCGTTGGTAGCGGTGCCGCACACCTGATCAGCGGACATTCGCGCGCGCATGCGCTGCTTGAAGAGCAGCTTGCCGACATGCTGTGGCCCTATATACCCGAGGCACGTGCGCTTTTCTTCAGCACCGGCTACATGGCAAACTTGGCCGTTGTGCCCGCATTGGCTGAAGCAGGTGACGCCACCAGCAAACGCGATGGGCGTCTCATTCTTGCTGACAGCTTGAATCATGCGTCCTTGATTGATGCTGCGCATCTGGCCCGCACTGCCGAGATCATTGACTACGCACACGCCGACGTTAGCGCAGTCGAAGCTGCCTTACAAACAACACCTGCGGGCGCACACAAGATCATCGTCACCGATGGCGTGTTCTCGATGGATGGCGATATCGCTCCCCTGCCACAACTGGCAGCACTTGCCGAGCGGCATAACGCATGGCTGGTGGTCGATGATGCGCATGGGTTTGGTGTGCTCGGCGAGCATGGTGCTGGCGTGCTTGAGCACTTTAATTTGCGCTCCGAGAATGTGGTGTATATCGGCACGCTCGGCAAAGCGGCGGGCGTCTCTGGCGCTTTTGTCGTCGCCCATGCCACCGTGATTGAATGGCTGTTGCAACGGGCGCGTACCTATCTCTTCACCACGGCGTCGGCGCCGGCGATTGCACACACGGTGAGCCGTAGCCTCGAATTTATTCGTGGCGACGAAGGCAAGCAACGTCGCGCCAAACTGCAAGCCAACTGTGCCGAGTTCAAGGCCTCGCTGCAGCTTGAGCAATGGTCACTTCTGCCCTCCCCAACCGCTATCCAGCCCGTGATGATTGGCGGTAATGGGGCTGCTCTGAAGGCAGCGCAGGCGCTCGACCATGCCGGCTTATGGGTGCCGGCCATTCGCCCACCCACCGTGCCTGTCGGTACCGCCCGTCTGCGCGTTGCACTCTCGGCCGCGCACTCCAGTAAAGATATCAATCGATTGTGTACGTCCTTACAACAAGCAGAAAAGGCAACGCCATGAGTGCATGGTTTATCACAGGCACCGACACCGAGATCGGTAAGTCAATGGTCACTGCCACGTTGCTGGAAGCCTTTGCTGCGCAAGGCTTGCGTGCGGCCGGCATGAAACCGATTGCCGCAGGCGCCATATGGTCTGGCAACGCATGGCACAACGATGATGTGGCACTCATTATGGCGAGCAGCAACGTCATCATTGCCACTAGCCTTGTCTGCCCCTATCTCTTGCAAGAGGCTGCCGCACCACATATTGCAGCGGGGCTTGAAGGTGTGAGCTTTGATCTGGAACATATCGATCAATGCTTGCAACAAGTTCGCAGCCAAAGTGATGTCACGATCGTTGAGGGTGTAGGTGGGTTTTGTGTACCGTTGACGGAGACTGAAAGCACGGCTGATTTATCTGTGAAACTCGGCCTACCGGTGATTTTGGTCGTCGGCATGCGCCTTGGATGCATCAGCCACGCCCTGCTGACAGTTGAAGCGATTCAGGCAAGGGGCTTGACACTGGCTGGCTGGGTCGCGAACCAGATCGATCCCGCTATGACGCATGTAGCCGCGAATATTCAGGCACTCGCGTCTCGCATCCCGGCCCCATTGCTTGGCCATATCCCACACCTGATTCCTGCGGATCCGAAAATGGCAGTGGAACACCTAGACATTAAGCTATTGAAATGAATTTTGAACATCTGATCGAAATCAATGCCCCGGGTAACCCAATGATTGAGCCGCTATCGCGCAATCAGCTCTGGCAAGGACTCGTGATCCGGGCAGAAAATCCAGAATTATCGGTGCTCGGCTTGGATGCTTGTGTTGTGCTTGAACGCAGCACAGGCTACCTGCGCCGTGAGCTGCGTTTTGGGAGCCTGCGTATCCATGACGAAGTTTTCCTGTCGCATATGCAGGAAGTTCGCTATGACGTCATGGCCAGCGACAACTTTCCGGCCAGTCGTCTTACCATGCGTATTGAGGAACCCGCGCCTGAGCATCTCTTCGTGCGCTTCGTCTACAGCAGCGCCCAAGAACCGGATGATGAAATGGTGTTGGATCACCTTAAGCAGGCATATATCCAATCAGACAATGACACGGTGGCCGTCATTCGCGAACTTGCCGGGCTTGGCAAGCTGGGCGATTACACCCCGAGTACCGGCCTGAGCTTCAGCTGAGCTATGCTAAAATCCTTAACATACTGGATTAGGTTTCAATAGTTACCGATCTGTCAGTCACTTACTTTGCGAGGAAGATTCATGCTGTTTCTTCTCTACTACGTTGCCGCCATTGCCATTCTGACGTTGCACTTCACCGGTTGGCTTGCTCGCCACAATCTTGAGTGGCTCATTCTCGTGCTTGCAGTCACAGTATTCCCAGCCGTTATCTATCTGTAACAGGTAGAAAGCGGATGAATAAAAGCCAGCCTTCAAGGCTGGCTTTTTTGTTGTGGTTTCACTCAGCCAGATCGATTAAGAGTTTGTCTGAATAAATGCTTTGACTGCCGCCACATCCGGCTGCATGACTTCAACACGTTGGGGGAGCAACTCGATACCATCTAGCTCAAGCGGGCGAGGTGCATCAAGCCCCAGCGCTTCCTGAATCGTTTCGGCAAATTTGACGGCTTGAGCAGTCTCTAGAACAACCATCGGGACACCGGGCTCACGCTTTTCCAAGGCCACCTTAAGGCCATCTGCGGTGTGCGTATCGATCATCACCCCATACTTTGCCCACACAGTACGGATCGTTGCTAAGCGATCGGCATGGTTGCTGTTACCTGACTGGAAGCCAAAGTTGACCAGCTTGTCATAATGCGCAGTGCCATTCAGGTCAAAGCTTCCACCAGCATCAACCTTGCTCCACAAGGCACTAACTGTGCTCGCATCACGGCCGACGAGATCGAATACAAAGCGTTCAAAGTTCGACGCCTTTGAGATGTCCATTGACGGACTCGACGTTACATAGGTTTCCGTTGTGTGGCGTGGGCGATAGACACCGGTGCGGAAAAATTCATCCAGCACATTGTTCTCGTTGGTCGCCAGCACAAGTTTGGCAATCGGCAAACCCATCATGCGTGCGACATGGCCTGCGCAAATGTTGCCAAAGTTCCCGGAAGGCACGCAGAAGGAAATCTGCTCATCTTCATTTTGGGTCGCCGCGAAATAGCCCTTGAAGTAGTAAACGATCTGGGCCATAACACGCGCCCAGTTAATCGAGTTCACTGCCCCAATCTTGTATTGGGCCTTGAAGCTGGCATCATTGGACACAGCCTTGACGATGTCCTGCGCATCATCAAACATGCCATGCACGGCGATATTGAAGATGTTGTCATCCTGCAGCGAATACATTTGCGCGCGCTGAAATGAGCTCATCTTGCCATGAGGCGACAACATGAAAACACGTACGCCGGTCTTGCCACGCATGGCGTATTCAGCCGCAGAGCCAGTGTCACCGGATGTAGCACCCAGAATGTTTATTTGCTGCCCGCGTTTGGCCAAAACATATTCGAAAAGATTGCCAAGCAGCTGCATGGCCATGTCTTTGAAGGCCAAAGTCGGCCCATTCGACAGCTCAAGTAGATGCAAACCGGGCTCAAGTGTCGTTAGTGGCGTAACTTGACTGGCCTTGTCGGCGTCACGCGCAAAGTGATACGTCTCAGCGGTATATGTCTTGTAAACGAGCGCCTTAAGATCAGCAGCCGGAATGTCATCAACATATAGGCTAAATATTCGGTAAGCCAATTCCGCATAAGAAAGCTGGCGCCACTCAGCAAGAGTCGACCGGTCAATTTGTGGATACTGCTCTGGAAGATAAAGGCCGCCATCTGGCGCCAGCCCGCCCAGCAAAATGTCACTGAATGAAAGTGCGGGTGATTGTCCGCGGGTACTGATGTATTTCATCAAACAACCTATACGAGGCTAGTAAAGCTGCAAAGGCTCGATATTTGCTGATTGAAGCAAAATCTCGGGCACAAAAGGAAACAGCCTTGTCCGTTTTCACGAACAAGGCTGTTTCGGATTTTACCGGCTTATCCGGCCCATTACATCAATGGGACCGGATTTTCGCCAGAGGTGCTTAGGCAGCAGCCTTGTTGCCACCCTTAGCAAGTGACCACAACTTAGCCAGCAGCGGGGAGATCAGCAGCAGGATAGCCAGACCGGAGATACCACCGACCAGACCATTCGACCAGAAGATGCTCAGATCGCCTTGCGAGCTCAGCAGTGCTTGACGGAACGAACCTTCAGCCATCTTACCGAGCACCAGTGCCAGCACCATCGGGGCCAGTGGGTAGCTCAGCTTCTTGAAGACGTAACCGATTACACCGAAGATCAGCATGAGGATCATGTCGAATTCTGCGTTGGCAACGGTGTAGGAACCGATGGCGCAGATCACGAGAATGACCGGAGCGATGATCGAGAACGGAATCTTCAGAATTGCAGCGAAGTACGGCACGGTGGTCAGAACAACGATCAGACCAGCCAGGTTACCCAAGTACATCGAAGCGATCAGACCCCAAACGAAGTCAGCCTTTTCCACGAACAGCAGTGGACCAGGTTGCAGACCCCAGATCAGCAGGCCGCCCAGCAGCACGGCAGCGGTTGGCGAACCTGGGATACCCAGGGTCAGCATTGGCAGCAGTGCGGAAGTACCGGCAGCGTGAGCAGCGGTTTCCGGAGCGATGATACCTTCCAGCTCACCCTTGCCGAAGCCTTCCGGATTCTTGGCGAACTTCTTGGCAATACCGTAGGCCATGAAGGAAGCAGGCGTTGCACCACCTGGGGTGATACCCATCCAGCAACCGATCAAGGAGCTACGAAGACTGGTTGCCCAGTACTGTGGCAATTTAGCCCAAGTCTGGAACACAACCCTCGCATTGATCTTCGCTTCGGTACCCTTAAAGGCCAGACCTTCTTCCATGGTCATCAGGATTTCGCCCAGACCAAACAGACCGATAACGGCGATCAGGAAGTCAAAGCCACGCATCATTTCTTCGGAGCCGAAGGTTAGACGCAGTTGGCCAGTCACAGAGTCCATACCCACGGAAGCCAGTGCAAAACCGATCATCATTGCAGCGATGGTCTTGAACGGTGGTTCCTTAGACATACCCACGAAGGAACAGAAGGTCAGCAGTTGCACAGCGAAGAATTCAGCAGGGCCGAACTTCAGTGCGAACTTTGCAACCATCGGTGCCAAGAAGGTAATGACTAGAACAGCAAAGAATGCACCAATAAATGACGAGGTGAACGCTGCAGTCAATGCCTCGCCCGGTGAGCCCTTCTGTGCCAGCGGAAAGCCGTCGAAAGTTGTTGCAACAGACCAAGGCTCGCCTGGAATATTGAACAGAATTGAGGTGATTGCACCACCGAACAGCGCGCCCCAATAAATACAGGACAGCATAATGATGGCGGAGGTTGGCTCCATTGAGAACGTGAGCGGCAACAGAATTGCCACGCCGTTTGCACCACCCAGACCTGGCAGCGTGCCAATCAGCACACCCAGGATCGTACCGACGAACATCATGGCGATGTTGTACGGTGTAATTGCAATGGCAAAGCCATTGAACAATAAGCTAAGTTCTTCCACTACCTTCTCCTAATACTTTATGTGGTCGGTTTAGAAACCGAACATTGCTTCCACCGGGCCCTTAGGCAGGGGAATCTTGAACCAGATTTCAAACATCATGAACAGGAAAATGTTCACCGGAATCGCAACTGCAAACGATTTAACAACGCTGAACTTACCCTGCCACACCATGAAGATAGCAATGAAGGCAACTGAAGAAACGTAGATACCGATGAAGTGAATCAGTGCGACGTAGATGATGCTTGGAATCAGAACGGCCAATACCAGTTTGAACTCCTCACCACCAACGAATTCACCCGCTTCTTCTGCACTACTGCGCAGAGCGTTGACCAGAGTCACGATCGCACTGACAACAATAAGAAGACCGACATAAAAGGGGAATGAACCAGATTCCGGACCATCCGAACCCCAGCCAGAACCGATGCGGTTGCTGTCCCACATAACGATAGCCCCGAAGGCCAGAATGATAAGGGCGGTTGCGATTTCCATCGTCTTATTACCGATGGAAGCACCCTCTTTGTTGTGATTATCCTGCATATAAACTGCCCCGCGTTGAGGTTAATACAAAGACTGGCTAAACCGCGAGCGATTTAGCCAGTCAAGTTTTGATACAAACTACAAATTACTTGGCCAGGAAGCCAGCTTCGGACATCAGCTGCTTGTGCAAGGCTTCAGCCTTGCCGAGCCAATCAGCAAATTCCTTGCCGGACATGAAGGTTTGTTGGAATGCACCCTTCTCCATGTACTCCTTCCACTCAGGCGTAGCCATCATCTTCTTGAAGACTTCGACAAAGTAGGTGACCTGGTCTGCACTCACGCCTGGTGCCATGAAGATACCGCGAAGCATGACGTAGTCGGTTGGAACACCCGCTTCCTTACAGGTTGGGATGTCGTTCCAGGATTGGGTCGGGGTGACCTTAGCCTTGTACGGCATACGGGTGTCGTCAAACACGCACAGTGCGCGGAGCGAGCCAGCACGCCATTGAGCAACAGCTTCAGCCGGGTTGTTCACGGTGGAATCAACGTGGTTACCCACCAGCTGGACTGCCACTTCGCCACCGCCCTTGTAAGGGATGTAGCTGAACTTGGTGCCAGTAGCCTTTTCCAGACCAGCGGTCAGGATTTGGTCTTCTTGCTTGGAGCCCGTACCACCCATCTTCATCTTGCCAGGACCAGCTGCCTTAGCGGCATCAATATATTCCTTGGCGGTCTTGTAAGGCTTTTCAGCATTGACCCACAGAATGAACTGATCGAGTGCCAGCATGGCAACCGGGGTCATGTCCTTCCAGTTGAACGGAACACCAGTAGCCAGCGGCGTGGTGAATAGGTTCGACAGGGTGATGATGATCTTGTAGGGGTCGCCCTTGGCGTTCTTGACAGAAAGGAAGCCTTCAGCGCCAGCGCCACCGGACTTATTAACGACAACCAGTGATTGCTTCATCAGGTTGTGCTTAACGATGATGCCTTGCATCAAGCGAGCCATCTGGTCAGCACCGCCACCGGTACCGGCCGGCACCACGAACTCAACTTGCTTCTCGGGTTCCCAAGCGGCCAGAGCGGAGGTGGAAACAGATGCAACCAGACCAGCACCCATCACACCAACCAGCGTCTTGCCAAATGCGGATTTCATGGAAATTGCCATATTGCGGTTCTCCTCTAACTTCATTGAAAGAATACAACCACTACTTTCTGCCACCCGGCGGCCTACTGCCAAGCCCGACCAGATGACAAACCCAGAACTTTCTCGCGAAGAACCTGAGGCTCCGCCAGAAAACACTGAACCTGGGCACTTGATGTAACGGTCACATCAGGTAATAAGATGACCTTGACACATCAACTGCGTAACAATTCTTGAGTGGAAAACTAGCGCGATCTGACACGACCGGCGCACATGCCCTCCCCCATAAACCCCTGTCCTACTGAGCAACAGCCAATATTGCCTGCCACTCTCTCGCTGCCACGAGGACCGCACACTCTTTCGCCCTGCTTACAATTTGCAGCACTTATGATTTTTGCAAATATACCACAGCGAATTATCTGACTACCAGCCCCTTAGGCCAAATTTATTAAAAACTTTGCAACAAACAACACGACAAAATAACCATTTAAAAACAACAGACTAACAAACTGGCAGACTCATTTCCATTCGTTAAGGCTGAAGTTGAGCTAAGTTTCCGCCTCTTCTTTGGATTCACTTCCAATAAATCAAACCAATGAAGCCGCCAGGTAACAGCAGATGCCCGAAGGCACCTGCTGTGCATAACAATAACTTAAGCGTGCTTCTCTTCACCAGCAGCCTTGTTACGGGCAGCAATGAACTTACCGACCACAACCACCAAAATTGCACCAGCAGCAGGGACGACGTTGTGCAGCCAATGAGCATTCGCATCAATCCAGCCAGCAATTGCACCATCCTTGACCGCCATTTCACCAGCAACGAAGCCAAGCAGCGCAGCGCCGAGGGTGATGATGACAGGAAAACGGTCCATGACCTTCAGAATGATTGCGCTACCGAAGATGATCAGCGGAATCGAGAGTGCCAGACCGATGATCAGCAGTTCAAGCTTTGCAGATGGATAAGTTTCTGCTGCACCGGCAACAGCGATGACGTTGTCGAGACTCATCACGAAGTCAGCAATCAGGATCGTCTTGACTGCGCCCATGAGGTTGGAGGAACCTTCCAGATCGCCATGCTCATCTTCTGGTACCAGCAACTTCACGCCAATCCAGATTAGCAGAACAGCGCCACCCAGCTTGATCCAGTGCATGTCGAGCAGAGCGACAGCAAACACGGTCAGGACCACGCGCAACAGGATTGCTGCGCCACTACCGTACAGAACGGCCTTCTTTTGATGCTGTGGCGGAAGATTGCGGCTAGCCAGCGCAATCACCACAGCGTTATCGCCCGACAAAACGATATTGACGAGCATGATCTTCCACAGTGCTAGCCAAAAAGCTGCATCGAATAAGTACTCCATGAACTACTCTCCTCGGGGTGCGCAAATCCATGCGCTGTTTAATTGTCAACAGAACAGAAGCACTCTCAAGAATGCTACCTGCGCTAACAATACGGCACCCCCCTTACGCTGGACTGTCGCAAATATTACGCAAAGCTTACAAACGACTGCTTTGCGTAATTAGAAGCTGACATGCGCGGATGATGCTAGCGGCGGAGGAAACGCCACTACAAATGTATTTCCAACACCATCCTTGTCTTCCATGAGGTCAACAGTGGCGCCGTGGATCTTTGCTATCTCATTAACGATTGCCAGCCCGAGGCCACTACCCTCGGTGTTTGAACCTAACAAGCGGTGGAAGCGCTCAAATACGCGCTGACGCTCCTCTACTGGAATGGCTGGTCCATCATCACTTAAAGTAAAAGCTGGACTGGGATCAGACAACACGCTTGCAGTGACACGCCCATTGTCTGGGGTATAGCGAATTGCATTGTCAAAGAGATTGTTGATCAACTCTTTCAGCCGCACAGGATCGCCATTGATTAGTATTGGGACATCGTCGCCGTCAAATCCTAGGTCAATCCCTTTGCGCAATGCCTCTGGCACCCACTCCATGGTGGTTTCAAACACTAACCGATTAAGATCGATGAGCTGCAATTGCAGATTACGAATAGCATTCGGTTCATTACGTGCAAGCGACAGCAATTGCGTAACAAGACGCGAGAGACGTGTCATGCCCATGTAAATCTGGTTCATTGAATAGCGGATACGCTCAGGATCACTCTCTCTCAGCACAATCTCGATTTGTGCTTTGAGGCCTGCCACTGGGGTTCTTAACTGATGGGCAGCATCTGCAATAAAACGATTCTGGAACTCGAGTACCTCCGAGAGACGTGCCATCAACGCATTGATTTCATCAACGAGCGGTCGCACACGACCAGGTACGCCCTCAATTAATACGGGACTCAAGTCAAGGTGAGAGCGACTGGCGATACTGCGCTCAAGCATACGTAATGGCGCAAGCCCGCGAATAACGCCCAACCAAACCAAGCTCGCTACCAGAATCACGATCAACAACTGCGGCATGACTACGCCAGCCAAGCTTTCCTGGAAAAGGACACGGCGCTTGTTGAGCGTCTCGGCAACCAAAACCAATACCTCTTCGCGTCCGCTGCCCTCATACGGTCCTTTGAGCGCAACCACACGCACGGGCTCCGAGGCCACAATGGCATCATAGAAATACGGTTTGTTGGAGATGAGCTGCCCTAAATCAGGGAGCGCGAAATAGGTTTCGCCACTGAGCAAATGATTGTCTGGCCTCACTACACGATAAAACAAGCGGTCTTCTACTTCATCGAGAAGGATGCGTTCAGCACTAGGAGAAATAACCACCTGAGGGTTGTTGTCGATGGTACGAATGCGCAGCAGCAATTCGCGTGCGCGCTCAGCGAGCGTTCTGTCATAGGCAACTGAAGCAAAGTTATCTGAAATGTAATAACTCGCCAGACCATCGACAACCAGCAAGAGTACCAACGGGGATAGCAGCCACACCAACAACTTGCGCCGCACCCTTAGCAACGCTGACCATTGCAATGGAGCACTGCCGCTTTCATCCTCACGTGTAGTCATAATCAGGCGCTCAGGCCATTTCATGCCGGCGTATATTGGGATTTGTCGAGTAGATAACCCATGCCACGAACCGTGCGCACATTGAAGTCTGCAAACTCCAATTTTTTGCGCAAGCGGTGCACGTACACCTCAATCGCATTGCTGCTGATCTCGTCACCCCAGCCATACAGGTGATCAACCATTTGCTCCTTACTAACAACGCGCCCTTCACGCATCAGTAACAGCTCAGCCAACGCCAGTTCTCGCGCCGTTAACTCGACGGGCTGCTCCTTATAAAACAACCGTCTGCCTGCGGTATCAAACCGCAGAAGGCCATGTATCAGCTCAGAGTTGGCGCCGTAATGTCCACGACGAATCAGCGCGCGTGCACGCGCCTCAAATTCAGGCAAATCAAACGGCTTGGTAAGGTAATCATCAGCACCCAGATCTAGGCCATATACCCGATCTTCCAGAGTGTCCCGAGCGGTCAGCAAGAGGACAGGCATTTGCGATCGGCGCGCGCGCATCTGACGCAAGACCTCGAAGCCGTCCATTTTGGGAAGACCAACATCGAGAATCACCAGATCGTAGGTGTGCGAACTCAGAATTTCATTCGCAGTTGCACCATCGCGCGCCAGATCAACCGCATAGGCAGCCTGCGTCAGGCAACGCGTCAGCGCATCGGCAAGCAAGGTATCGTCTTCAACAACCAGAATGCGCATACCGCTTGCTGCCCTTCTCTATTTGATTAGCCGAGGGTTTCCAAGCGCAGGCGAATCACCTCGCGCTTAACCACCGACAATGCCTCAATCTTCGCGATCGCTGCATCAACAAACTTTTCACGCACGCGATGCGTCAGGATGATCAAGTCAGTCTGATCCTCACCCTCGTCCGGTTCGCGTTGGATCATGGCATCGATCGAAATCCCCTGGTCAGCCAAAATTCGCGTGATGTCAGCTAACACACCGGGCTTGTCTTCCACACGCAAACGCAGGTAGTAGCTAGTTTCAACTTCGCTGATGGGCAGGATCGGCGTATTCACCACCGCATCCGGCTGGAAGGCCAGATAGGGCACGCGATGCTCTGGATCGGCATCCAGCACACGGGCGACATCCACAAGATCGGCCACCACCGCACTGGCGGTAGGCTCAGCACCTGCGCCCTTTCCGTAATGCAGAGTGGCACCAACCGCGTCGCCCTGGACCAAGACGGCATTCATTGCGCCTTCCACATTGGCGATCAGGCGCTTGGAAGGGATCAGGGTGGGATGAACGCGTAGTTCGACACCATCGGTCTGCTTCTTGGTGATGCCAAGTAGCTTGATGCGATAGCCGAGTTGCTCGGCGTACTTGATGTCTTCGGCATCCAGCTTGCTGATACCTTCCACATGCGCGCTGTCAAACTGCATGGGAATACCGAAAGCCAGCGCAGAAAGAATCGTGATCTTGTGTGCTGCATCCACGCCTTCAATATCGAACGTGGGGTCAGCCTCGGCATAGCCGAGACGCTGGGCCTCCTTGAGCACCTCGGCGAAGGGCAAACCCTTGTCACGCATCTCGGAGAGAATGAAATTGGTGGTGCCGTTGATGATGCCGGCAATCCACTGAATGCGATTTGCTGCCAGACCTTCGCGTACGGCCTTGATGATCGGAATGCCACCCGCCACCGCAGCCTCGAAAGCGACGATGACGCCCTTCTTCTGCGCAGCCGCGAAAATTTCGTTGCCATGCAAAGCAAGCAGTGCCTTGTTGGCTGTCACCACATGCTTGCCATTTTCAATGGCCTTGAGCACCAGCTCCTTGGCAACGCCATAGCCGCCAATCAGCTCCACGACGACATTGACCTCCGGATCATTGACTACAGCAAAGGCGTCATCGGTGACACGTACAGCATCACCCGCCACCTTCTTTGCCAGCTCGAGATTCTTGTCGGCCACCGCAACAATGCGAATTGGACGACCCGCACGGCGTGTGATTTCAGCCTCATTGCGCGACAGAACAGTGAACGTGCCACCACCAACGGTGCCAATGCCAAGCAGACCTACATTAATCGGTTTCATAAATTGAATTGTCATTGAGATTGAGTGCATGCCGCGCCATCAGGCGTAGCGCTTGCGATACTGTTCGAGGAAGCGGGCAATGCGGCCGATTGCCTCCGTCAAATCATCGGCATTGGGCAGGAATACCACGCGGAAATGATCAGGCTTTGGCCAATTGAAACCGGAGCCTTGCACCAGGAGGACCTTCTCGCTTTCCAGCAGCTCAAGAATGAATTGCTGGTCATCCTTGATCGGGTACATCACCGGATCAAGGCGCGGGAAAAGATACATTGCCCCTTTAGGCTTGACGCAGGTCACGCCTGGAATAGCAGTCAGTAGCTCATAAGCGAGATCACGCTGTTTGGCGAGACGCCCCAGCGGCATAACGAGATCATTGATGCTTTGATAGCCGCCAAGGGCTGTCTGGATCCCAAACTGTGCGGGCACATTGGCACACAGACGCATTGACGCCAACAGATTTAGGCCTTCGATATAGTCTTGGGCGTGGCGCTTCTCGCCCGACACAATCAACCAACCGGCACGGAAGCCAGCTGCACGGTAGTTCTTCGACAAACCGCCAAAGGTAATGAAGAGCACATCATCAGCCAGCGATGCAATTGAGGTGTGTGTAGCACCATCAAACAACACCTTATCGTAAATCTCATCGGCATAAATGATGAGGTTATGCTCACGAGCAATCGCCACGATTTCCTTGAGCACATCATCCGGATACAGCGCACCCGTCGGATTGTTCGGGTTGATAACCACGATGGCCCGGGTCTTGGGCGTAATCTTGGCGCGAATATCGGCCAAATCTGGCAGCCAGCCAGCCGCTTCATCGCAGAGGTAATGACGCGCAGTACCGCCGGACAGGCTTACTGCCGCCGTCCAGAGCGGATAGTCAGGCGCAGGCACCAACACTTCATCGCCGGCATTTACCAGCGCGTTCATGGCCATGACGATCAGTTCCGATACGCCATTACCAATGTATATATCGTCGACCTTTACACCCTGGATTTTCTTTTCCTGGGTGTAGTGCATGATGGCCTTGCGGGCAGCAAACATACCCTTGGAATCGCTATAGCCGGAAGCGTCCGCCAAATTGTGGATGATGTCCTGAACGATTTCGTCCGGTGCAGTAAAGCCGAAGGGGGCTGGATTGCCGATGTTCAGCTTAATGATGCGCTGACCGTCTTCCTCCATCTGCTTCGCTCGTACCATGACCGGTCCACGAATGTCATAAAGGACATTGGCCAGTTTGGTGGACTTGAGCACGGGCTGCATTAAGGAACCATCCTTTCAGGGGGAAACGGTGAAAACAAGGAGAAAACAGGGCCTGACAGCGGGCAAATGGCTGCAGGTGCGACAATCGGGAAAGGTATAATCTTACCGAACCCCCTGTTGCGCCGCAACGTTAGCACTTAGCCAGCAATGAAACTTCATACAGATCCGCGCACCGGCAACACCATCACCGCCCACGGCGAAGGCTACATCGCCATCAATGGGGAAAGGCATGAAACCAGCCTAATCGTGCAGCCAGAGAGCATTGACAGCGCTTGGAATGTCACGGATAACAGCGCTCTGACAAGTGACCACCTCCAGCAACTGCTAGCTACTGGCGCAGAAATACTCCTGTTGGGTACGGGTCGTCGACAACACTTCCCGTCATTGGAACTGCTCAAGCCGGTGATCATGGCTGGCCGTACAGTTGATGTCATGGATACGTCGGCGGCTTGTCGTACTTATAACATCCTGATGGCAGAAGGCCGCAAAGTTGCTGCTGCCTTGATCATCGAATAACGCCGATGAACGGACTCAGCTTAGCGCTGATTCTTGGCGGTGTCCTGCTCAATGCTATTGCCCAGCTACTGCTCAAGGCTGGCACAAATGCGGTTGGCCACTTTGCGTTTCAAACCGAAAACATTATCCCTATTGGCCTAAAGCTCGTATTCCAGCCGTATATCCTCGGCGGTATCAGCTGTTATGTGATCAGCTTGGTCATCTGGATCATGGCGCTCTCGCGGGTCCCGGTCAGTATTGCCTATCCAATGCTGTCGATTGGCTATGCCATCAATGCCTTTGTCGCTTACTACTGGTTCGGTGAGGCCTTGAGCGCTCAGAAACTGCTCGGTATCGGCTTTATTATTATTGGCGTTGTCCTCGTTACGCGCTCCTAACCTCATTCCCCCATGCGCCTGCTAGCTCTTAGAATTACCGCCTCCACTTGGCGTGGCACCCTTCAAGGAATACCCACGTTGGTCGACATCCTGCGTCGGCACTCGGCTGGCGGCACCTTTTTGTTTACCGTTGGGCCAGACAACACAGGACGCGCGCTTAAGCGAATTTTCCGCAGCGGCTATCTCAAACAGGTTCGCCGCACCCGCGCCATTTCTCATTACGGCTACCGGACCCTCATGAATGGCACCTTGGTTCCGGCGCCACTGATTGGCCGACGCGCCAGTGAAATCCTCCGCGGGGTGCGTGACAGCGGATTCGAAGTTGGTCTGCATGGTTGGGATCACTTTGGCTGGGAAGAACACATTGATTCAGCAAGCGCAACGTGGACGGAACGCCAACTGCATCTCGCCAGCGATCGCTTTACTGACATCTTCAAGGCGCCGCCAAGCGTTCATGGTGCGGCAGGCTGGCAGATGAATGCCCACGCCCTGCGACTGACGCAGCGCCGGGGCTTCCGCTACGCTAGCGATACCCGCGGTACGCATCCATTCATCCCGGTTCAGAATGGAGAGATCGTCCTGTGCCCGCAAGTGCCAACCACACTCCCAACCCTAGACGAGCTGATCGGCCTAAATGGCGTGAACGCAGATAATGTGGCTGAAACACTACTGCGTCATACTGCGCTGGAGCCAGAACACGGCCATGTGTTCACATTGCGCGCAGAAGTCGAGGGCATGAAATTAGCGAATACTTTTGAAAATTTGCTGACAGGCTGGCGCGAACAGGGATACAGTATGGTTGCGATGCAGGACATCGTTGATCGACTAGATCGCGACACCCTGCCCCATCATCAGATCACACGCGGCTCAGTGCCAGGCCGCACCGGAAACCTGATGGTGCAAGGTGCCGAATTTTTGGCGAATTGGCAAAATGCAGCCTGAGACATGCGGGTGTCCGGCTGTATAGGAGGCACGAATGCTGGACCAAGTAGTTCCTGATTTTTCCCTACCCGCCACTGGCGGTGTCACGTTTCAACTCTCTGCCCACACGGGCAAACCCCTCGTCATCTACTTCTATCCCAAGGACAGCACCCCCGGTTGTACAACCGAAGCGGGCCAGTTCAGGGACTTGCATGCGCAGTTCGTCAAGCTTGACTGCCTTGTTTATGGGGTCTCGCGCGACAGCCTCAAATCCCACGAAAACTTCAAGGCCAAGCTTGAGCTCCCTTTCGAGCTGCTCAGCGACAAGGATGAGTTGGCCTGCGGAATTTTCGGCGTAATGAAGATGAAGAATATGTATGGCAAGCAGGTGCGCGGCGTCGAACGCAGTACCTTCTTGATCGATGCGAAAGGTGTTTTACGCCAGGAATGGCGGGGTGTGAAGGTGGACGGTCACGCCCAGGCAGTGCTCGAAGCAGTCAAGACTCTGTGAACTCGTAAAGGGAAACCATGGCCACCAAGCGTGCCGCACCTAGCAAGACCAGCAGCAAGACTCCATCCACCAAGCTGTTCGTTCTCGACACTAATGTGCTGATGCACGACCCGCTCTCCATTTACCGTTTTGAGGAGCACGATATCTACGTGCCGATCATGACCTTGGAAGAGCTGGACAACAACAAGAAGGGAACAACGGAAGTCGCACGCAATGCCCGCCAAGCCAGCCGCATGCTTGACGACATTGTCTCCGGTTGCGAACTCGACATCGCGTCCGGCATTTCCCTTGCGGCACCCTCACGCGATTTGGCATCTGGCAGCCTGTTTCTGCAAAGCGAGGCGATCAGCAGCAACCTGCCCGCCTCACTACCCACTGCCAAGGGCGATAACCAAATTCTTGCGGTGGTCATGTACCTCTCGCAGAAGTTTCCCAAGCGCGAAGTCATCTTGGTGTCCAAGGACATCAATATGCGTATCAAGGCCCGTACATTGGGCTTGCTCGCGCAGGATTACTTCAATGACAAGGTGCTTGAAGACACCGACTTGCTCTACACCGGCTCGCTTGAGCTACCAGCCGACTTCTGGGACAAGCATGCCAAAGGCATGGAGTCATGGAAAGAGGAAGGCCGCAATCTTTATCGCGTAACCGGCCCACTGTGTCCGGATCTGCTCGTCAATCAGTACGTCCACATGGACAGCCCTGATCCGAACGAAAAGCCTTTCAATGCCATCGTACAAGAGGTCAAGGGTAAAACTGCCGTCCTCAAAACGCTTGTGGATTATGGTCATACCAAGAATGCTGTCTGGGGAATTACGGCACGTAATCGCGAGCAAAACTTTGCCCTCAACCTGCTGATGGATCCTGAGGTGGATTTCGTTACCCTGCTCGGCCAGGCCGGGACCGGCAAGACCCTCCTGACACTGGCAGCCAGCCTGACGCAGGTTCTGGAGAGCAAACGCTACTCAGAAATCATCATTACGCGCGTTACGGTGCCTGTGGGTGAAGACATTGGCTTCCTGCCCGGTACCGAAGAAGAGAAGATGACGCCGTGGATGGGCGCGCTTGAAGACAACCTTGATGTGCTCAACAAGCCGGCAGATGCTGACCCATCACACGCTGGTCAAGGCGGGTACGGCGGCGACTGGGGTCGCGCGGCCACCATGGACCTGATCCGCAGCCGCATCAAGATCAAGTCGCTTAATTTCATGCGCGGTCGCACCTTCATTAATAAGTATCTGATCATTGATGAAGCGCAAAATTTGACGCCAAAGCAGATGAAGACGCTCATCACCCGTGCCGGCCCCGGTACCAAGGTGGTGTGTCTAGGCAATATTGCGCAGATCGACACACCCTACCTGACCGAAGGTAGTTCTGGCCTGACCTATGTGGTGGATCGCTTCAAGGGCTGGCCGCACTCTGGCCATATCACCTTGCAACGCGGCGAACGCTCACGTCTCGCCGACCACGCCGCAGAAGTACTGTAGGACAAATCTGGGCTGCAAGTCGTCTAGCAGCATGCAAGAAAAAACGCCCTGCCAGTGATGGCAGGGCGTTTTGCTTTACCGGCCTGCACACAGGCCTTATTCGTTAGCGACGATGAGCAACGTAAGTGCGGCACCAATGCCAGCCGGCAGACCATACTTTTCGAGCTTGGACTCTTCACCCTGGGCGATCACTTCGACCGGCACATCCGAAATCTCCATGACACGATTGGTCAGTGAGCCTTCGATTAGGCGCGTGAAAGAATTCTTGCGCCCGGTGCCGATGACGATTTCGCCGACGCCAAGATCCTTGGCCATCTGGTGGATGACATCAGCCTTGTCACCCTGCCCCACATGCGTCTGAAAGGACACATCAAATTGCGTCAGCAGATCTCGCGCTGGCTTGAGGTTCTTTTCAGCCTCGTCATTGTGATAACTATCGAGATCGCCTTTCGACACGAAACGCGTGATGTCCTTAGGCAGGCGGGTGGGCACATGCAGCAGATGCACCTCGACGTCCTTTTTCTCGTTATAGCGGTTGATGATGTGACGAACTGCACCGAGGGAGTTCTCCGAACCATCAACAGGAATTAGTACCTTGAGCATGACATTCTCCTAGAGTAGATTTGACGCATTACATGAACGGCGGGATGCCGTTTTGTTTTTGCTTCAGACTATTTAGGATTCCCCATTTTCAGCACCTCCAAGTCAGACCTCATTAGTAGACGATGCATGCATCGTTTTATTCTGGTCTCGCTTGTGTCCTCGCTGATGGGCGGAAGGCCACCGGTGTTACCGGGGAAAACAACCCCGTGTTGTCGATAACACCATCTGTAGCAAAGCTCACTACAGAAGCTACTCCCCTGCCAAGCTCACCGGACCGTTCTGTTTGTTTGCAAACTTTCTCTATCCGGCTGTGCAATCTCGCGACTGCACAAGCTCAATATAGACAGCCAATGCAGCTCTGTTAAGTAAAGATTAGTAATTCATTTGATTAATAAATGTAATTAACATACAACAAGCATGCACGATAGCCGCCATTAAAGCCGCATCAACAAAAAGTTCAGCAAAAAAAAACCATCAAGCAAAACAAGCAAATACCCAAGCAAAAGCGCAGCTCAAAGCTGCACTCTGTGCGCCACAGCCTCACTGAGACCACCATAAAACCAACCATGCTGTGGGAGCACGCTATTCATTGTGAAAATTTAGGATATGTATGTAAAAAATGGATTTACGCAAAAAATGCGCAAAAAAAAGCCCTGCCAGCGAACTGACAGGGCATGACATAAGCAAAACAACTTATTCGGTGGCAACCAGAAGTAGCGTCAGAGTGGCACCAATACCTGCAGGCAGCCCATACTTCTCGGCAGCCGACTCCTCGCCAGTGGCGATGAGCTCAACAGGTACAGTTGCAATCGACATTACTTGATTCGTCACAGAACCTTGCACCATCCGTGTAAAGGCATTTTTTCGACTGGTGCCCATCACAATCTCATCTACCCCAAGTTGCTGAGCCTGCTGATGGATGGTCTCAGCCTTTTCACCGCGAGCGACGTGCTTATAAACCGTAACCCCAAAGCGATTGAGTAATTCAGCTGCCGGTTCTAGGCTCATCACAGCTTGGTCACGATAGTAGCTATCCAGATTATTTCGAGAGAGATAGCTCCCAACAGCCTTCGGCAAAGGCTTATTGACATGTAACAGGTGAACCTCTAGATCACCTTCCTGAACGTAGCGGTTACTGACATGACGAACGGCATTAAGCGCACTGGCTGAGCCATCAACAGGGATGAGTACTTTACGCATTGTCTTGTCTCCAAATTTAATAGTCTGAATTCAGTCAATCTAATCCGGTATGGCTGCAAAGCAACGAACAGCCGTACCGGGTTTACACACGCTTACTCAACGGCCACGAACAGAGCCAGTGCTGCACCAATACCGACAGGCAATCCGAACTTTTCGATAAGGGATACTTCACCACCGGCAATAACATGTACAGGCACATTGACAAGCTCTAAGACCCGATTCGTCACTGAGTCTTCGAACAAACGCGTCAATGAATTCTTGCGTGCTGTACCAATGACAATCTCATCCACATGCAGGCGCTGCGAAACACGGTGAATCATTGGTGCCTTATCTCCGAGCTCAACATGCACCGCATAAGGAATTGAGAAACTATCGAGTATCAGTTGCGCGGGGAGAAGAGCCTTGTTCGCCTCGGCACGGTGGAAACTTTCACGCTCACCACGCTTTAGGAAGCGAGAAATGTGCTGAGACAGAGGCGTACGAACATGGACTAGGTGCACTTCGATACCACCTTCGGTGATCACCCGATTGGCAACATGACGAACAGCACGGATGGAATTATCCGAATCATCGACAGGAACCAGGACCTTACGTACTGTGCGAACGCCTTCAACTGACTTTTGCGCAGATACACCGGTGCCTGCATGATCCTCAACCAGATGGCCAGCCACGTTACGACGAGCAACCGCCGCATTGACAAGGTAACCACCACCGAGCACACCACCAACAACCAAGGCATACAGCAGCGGCGAGACCCAACCGTTCGCTGCGAAAAACTCCTTCAGTATCGGCTCGTTTGCAATCATGGCTGCCGATGTCCAAGCAA
>LNDZ01000007.1 GCA_001464495.1 Betaproteobacteria bacterium Ga0074130 | reverse complement strand
GGTTTGCGCCTGTCGCCTGTGAGTACCTTCAACGACATCAGCGATGAAAATCCGCAAGACACATTTGACTATGTGGTGAGCCAACTCAACCCCATGCGTCTGGCCTTCCTCGATATCCTCAAAGGCACAGGTGCTGCGCCTAGCGATCAATGGGTGCCGTTCGATTACCGTCGTACGCGGCTGCTGTATGAAGGCAACCTGATTTTGAACAGTGGCTATGACTTTGCCAGTGCGCAGACCGAGCTTCAGGACGGGTATGCCGACGCCATCGCCTTCGGCCGTTTGCTGATTGCGAATCCGGATTTGGTGGCGCGCTTCCGCCAGGGTGCCGACTTGAATGCGCCTGATCCACGTACCTTCTACACCGGTGAGGAAAAAGGCTACATCGACTATCCGACCTTGGCCGCTTAAGGCGGTATTGGATTTTCAGACGCTAGTGTGTAGCACGCAAATAAAAACCCCGGCCTAGGCCGGGGTTTTTATTAGGCATGATCACATCGCTTACTTCTTGGCGTCTTGTGCCTTCACAGCCTGTACTGCTGTGCGTGTAGCAACGCGTTCGCTGAAGGCTTTGAGGTTAGCGAAGGCGGAGAGATCGACGTGTGCAAACTCGCTCCAGCCCAGCACCACAAAGAGGTAAGCGTCAGCGCAGCCGAAGTCATCGCCCAGCAAGTACGTTTTGCCAGCAAGCGCGCCATCAACATAAGCCAGACGCTTGGCCAGCTTGGCGCGTGCGGCATCCTTCCATTCCTCAGCAGCACCACGATCAAACAAGATGCTGTAGCCGCCCTTGTGCAGCTCGGTGGCGATGAAGTTCAGCCATGACTGCATTTGATAACGCGCAGCGGTGCCGTTGGCGGGCGCAAGCTTTTTCTCAGGTACCAGATCAGCGATGTACTGATCAATCGCCGGGCCTTCCGTCAGCACTGAACCATCGTCCAGCTGCAATGCGGGGACGTAGCCATTTGCATTGATCTGCAGATAGTCAGCGCCGCTGGCGGTTTGCTTGGTCTTGAAGCTGACCAATTCTTGCTCGCAGGCAATACCGGCTTCGGCGAGAAGAATGCGCGGGGCAGTGGAGCAGGTTCCGGGGGTGTAATAGAGCTTCATCATGTTCTCCGTATGAGTGGGTCAGAGTGTGAAATTGCCGCCCGCACAGTAGCTGGTGCTTTCAATGCGGCTGATGGTGGGTAATAGATTGAGGCCCGTTTCCGCCTTGAGCAGACGGGCGCTTTCCTTGAGATCGGTGAGCGTCATTTCAACCACATTGTCGCCTGCTGCAAAGGCAATGGCATTACCGCTGTCGCACGATGGAAAGGCAAGGGCACGGCCGTCAAAGGCTTCGCCCAAGCGCTGCACACTGGCCTTGAACTTCTTGCTGCGCGAGAGCAGGTTCACCGCCAGTAATCCATCTTTGCTTAGGCGCTGCTTGCAGTCCATATAGAAAGGCAGACTGTCGAGCCGACCTGCCTTGGCGTCGGCATCAAAGCCGTCCACCAGAATCAGATCGTATTTTCCTTTATTGCTGATCACGAAATCAGCACCGTCGGCAATCTCGATCTGGATGCGCGCCGGATCGTCCGGTAGCTTGAAGTACTGCATCGCCATCGGCACCACCGCAGGGTCGATTTCCACGACTGTGATCTTGCAGTCCGGCCGATGCCGATACAAAAACTTGGTCACGGAGGCAGCCCCTAAGCCGATTTGCAGGACCTTGCGTGGCCAGGTGTTTTCAGGCCGCAGCAGCAGGGCTGCCATCATCTCACGCGTGTAGTCGAGCTCTAGCGCCCAAGGGCGGGCAATACGCATTGCCCCTTGAACCCAATCAGAGCCGAAGTGCAGATAGCGCACCCCGGCTTCTTCGCTGATGTCTATGGACAACTTTCCCCCCATCCCCCTTTCCTAGAAAGGGGGTGACTACGGTTCGCCATGCGATACATGGCTCCCAATATTCAATACGACTTGAGCCTAGACTCAAGCCTATGCTCAGTTTCTGTCTTTAATGCAGGATGCGCGGCTGGGCCGGGAACAGCTCGTCGAGAATGCTCGCGTCAAAAATGTACTCGTGGTTGCAGATGTCGTCATGCACCCGAATCTCGCCATGCTCTTCAAGAATGTTCTGTACTTCATCGCGGCCGAGCGAGAGCAGGGCGCCACGCACTTTTTCCTCGTCGCGGGGGCAGTGGTAGCTGACCGGGTGGGCATCGAACAGGCGCACATCTTCTTCCGCAAACAAGCGATGCAGCAAGTCAGCCGCCGGCAGGGCAAATTCGTCGGGGCGAATGGTGGCAGCCAGTTGCTGAATACGGTTCCACCCATCCGCGTCTTCGACCGGCTGGCCTGCGGTTTTTGGCAGGGTTTGCAGGAACAGGCCACAGGCGCGGGTGCCGTCAGCAAACAGGAAAAGACGCGTTGGTTGTTGTTCCGACTGCGCAAGATAGTTCTCGAAAATCTCCGAGACGGTGTCGCCAATCAACGGCACAAAGCTTTGATACGGCTGCGAACTGGTATTGGTTTGTACCGTCAGCATCAAGCGACCATCGCCAATCAACTCAGAGGCAGTCGCCGCAGTGACATCCGTCGCGGCCTTGGCCATGCCGCGCATGCGCAGCTGTTCATCACAATCCACCACGAGCAGCGACACCGGGCCATCGCCCTGAATTTGGAAGGTCAGGCGTCCCGGCGATTTCAGTTGCGAGCCAATCAGGGTGGTGATGGCCGTAGTCTGTCCCAGCAACTCAAGCGTGGGCTCGCTGTAGGCGCGGCTATGTTGCATGGCTTGCCAGCTGGTTTCCAGCTGTACAAAGGCACCGCGGATATCCAGCTTTTCAAAAATGAAGCGTTGAAACGTATCGCTCATTTCACAAAGCTCTCAAACATAGTCGGATCAAACCCAATCAGCAATTGACCGTTGGCTTCAACCACGGGGCGGCGGATCACACTGGTGTGTTCCATCATCAGCGCCACAGCTTGGCCTTGCGCGGTAATGGCTTGTTGCTCGGGGCTGAGGTTCTTCCACGTGGTGCCTTTGGTGTTGATCAGCGACTTCCAGCCCACCACCTTGCACCATTCCACCAGCTTGCTGCGCTCAACGCCCTCTTTCTTGTAGTCGTGAAAGACATAGTCAATGTCACGTTCGGCCATCCAGTGAATGGCCTTTTTCATGGTGTCGCAGTTCTTAATGCCGTAAAGATGTATCGGTTCGGAGCTCATGTGGGTCGGTGCGTGTGCGTAAAGCGTAATTCTAAAGCCTATGGCAGGGCGAGGCCAGCGCAATCCAGGGACGGATATACCCTTCACCGTCGATAAGACGTAAGGCTTTCTTTTTATTCACCTTCAACTGATGGAGATATGAGATGAGCATCTACAATTTCGACCCGAACACCCTGAAGTCCCCCCTGACCTTTATCTACAACGGCGCGAATCGGCGCTGGACCGACGAAGTGGCCTTCATCAAGTCCAAGGACACTGGCAACAAGCTCACCTACGTTGATGCCTCCAAGGCCGACCCCGGCCCCGGCGTTGATGCCACTGCAGTCAAATCCAGCCCGTATTTGCGCGACGCTACCGGTAAGATCGTCACCGGCCTCGACGCGGTTTACGCGGCCCACAACGGCATTGGCTTCGGCCCTTGGTTCCGCTTCAACCGTGTGCCTGGCTTTGTCAGTGAAGGCACGGGTATCGGCCCGCAGAAAAAGGCAGCCTGATTATTGGCTACCGGCCGCTAGCAAGACCAGCAAAAAGCCCCGCAGTGCGGGGCTTTTGTTTTTCAAGACGAACAGCTCACTTCAATGTGCCGTAGATGTTCTG
>LNDZ01000006.1 GCA_001464495.1 Betaproteobacteria bacterium Ga0074130 | reverse complement strand
TGCCAATGATTTGTTCTTCCGTGAATCGCTTCTTCATGTTGCCTCCGTTGAGGCAAACTCTAATTCAATTCCGGACTATTCTCGGGGAGCAGGTCACCAATAATCTCGATTGGTGAGGTTGGTCACGGCCACTTGCAGTTCTGTCGCACGCCAGCGGTAGCCAGCTAGCGCATCCATGCGGGTGTAACCCGGTAGCGCTAGCAGGTTGTCACGATCCGCAAAACGCGCACCGACATACGTCATCCCAATTTCGCCATACAGTCCCAGCTTTGGCGCATAGCTCAATGCCACGCTGCCATTGATTCGTGAGGTATTGGTGGGGCGTTTGCCGATGTATTGGGCTTCTGCCTCCAATACGCGTGCTGACTGTACTGCCATGCTGCCCCGCAGATACCAGGATGAAACAAGTTTTCCGGCGACAGAGGCTTCAACCCCTTGCGAGCGTTGCAGACCCGTCAGGATGATGCGGGTTGCATCGTTCGGGTCAGTGGTGCGGCGGTTATACAGCTCGAGCTGATAGGCAGCTAGCGTGGTGGAGAGTGCGCCACCCAGCCAATCGCTCTTGACCCCAGTTTCGTATTGGCGAGAAAACTCTGGTGATAGGTCATTCCCGGATGCACCCGGCGTAATGCCGATCAAGCCACCACCTGCGGGTGTGAAGTTCTTGGTGTAAGAACCATAAAAGCTATGTGCCGCAACTGGCGACCAGACCACGCCTACGCGTGGGCTGAGGGCGTTGACCTTGCGAACCTCACGGCGGTTGTTGAGTAGGTTGGTCGAGTCAATCTCGAAATTATCTTGTCGCACCCCAGCCAGCAGCTTCCATGTGTCTGTGACATCAATCTGGTTTTGCACATAAATGCCGCGTGAGCTGACTTTGTGTTGGTTGCGTGAGGACACGGTCAATGCACCATTCGTCGTCACCAGATTCGGGTTGCTCAGGGTGACCGATGATGCGGTGCTGCTCATCAACGTCACATTTCTTTCCTGCTCGCCGAGCTCAACACCCATCAGTAGCTGGTGCTTAAATCCACCCCAGTTACCCCGACCCGTTACCTCGAAGGTATTGAGCATGTTGTTGTGTTGCAGGTCTTGCGTAAAGCGGGTGCGGCTGACATTCACCACCCCTGTGCCCGTATTCAGTACGCCGCTCGTGGCATAGGTGTTCTCAAACTGGTTGTCGAGCTTGATGATGCCGAGCACATGTCTCAGGCTCCAGGCTTCGTTGAGGGCATAGTTAAACGTCGAGCGCAGCGATTGGGTTTCGTCACGGAGGAAGTCTCGTGCCGGGTTGCCATAGGTGGTGCTGCGGTCAATGCTGGTGGGCAATGCATACTGGAACGCACCCGTTACCCCGGTTCTGATACTTGAAATACCACGATCCGGCGTGCGCTCGTTCTGTGCGTTTTCATATTGCAGCACCCAGCTACTGCCCTGACGGTTGTCCCAGCGTATCGAGGGCGCTACAAGGCGTTTATTGCTGGATACGAATTGTCGAAAGCTGTCTGCGCTTTCTTCATTCAAATTCAAGCGCGCCGACCATTCCTCATTGATCACGCGATTCAAGTCAACCGAGGCACCGCGCACGCCGTATGAGCCAGCGCGCAGATTTACTTTGCCAAAGGACTCATCTTTCGGCTGCTTACTGATTCGGTTAATGACGCCGCCGCCGCTGCCACGTCCATACAGCACGGCGCCGGGTCCTTTGAGCACTTCAATACGCTCTACATTCGAGAGATCGCGGACGTACTGCGCATCATCGCGAATGCCATCAAGGAACAAGTCGGCACTGCTGGTGAACCCGCGAATCACAAAGTTATCGAAGCGCGTGTCAGAGGCATTATTCACCCCGGCCACACCCGACAAGGCTGCCGCCATGGTGTTTTGGCCGTAATCGAGGGCGCGCTCTACTGATACCGAATCGATGCTTTGTGGCACGTACTTGGGTGGTGTGCTGGTCTTTGTGGCGGTTGAGACGCTGCGCACTTTGGGATTGGCCGGGTCATCGGCAGCCGTGCTGCGCACTTCCACTTCAGGCAGAACAACGTCAGCCTGTGCCGGAAATGCGCTGGCAAGGATCAGGGCGAGGGGGACAAAACGGAAAAGCGGGGGCGTTGGCTGGCGGCTTGCCAGCGCAAGTGTTTTACTGTGCATGATGCGGATTGACTCGACTGTCGTCACCGGCAGTGCCGATGCTGGACGTTTCCGCGTCAACTGCAGGCAGAGGCGGGGAAACTCCCGGATTTCTGGCTGGCTGCAGTGATCAAGCTCAATGCGTTTGCTGGCTGATGGGGTGAATTTTAGAGCGTTTGCTACAGCATGTAAATAAGAATTACTCTTATTTGTAAGCGTGTGCTGTGTGCCACCGCAAAGCCAAACCCGGCGGCGTTAAGGGGGAGTCCGGCCTTCGCCAGAAAGCTTCTGGATATAACGCACAAAGCTCGGGTCTTCACCGTGAAGCAGGTGCGGCAGCAGGGCGCAGAAGTGCGGTTTCTTGCACCATTCCAAAATGTAGTCTTCCCAAGAGTTCCAGCGCCGCGCTTGCTTGGGCGACATATTCTCGTCGTAGAGCAGCAGGTAAGCGCGCTCGAACAGTGACATCAGCATCGTGAAAATGATGAGCTGGCGTTCTTTCTGCTCGTCGCTCAGGTTGCTCACCACCTCGGCTGAGAACAGCCGCAGATCGGGATTCTCCAGCGCAATGCGCAGAAAGTCCTGATAGTTGTCTGAGACCTGCTGATACACCTCTTCATCTTCGTTCTCGCGCTCTTTACGTTGCTCGTACAAGAACACAAAAATCGCCAGCGGCAGACCGATAACGGTCACGATGTAGCTCAGGAGTTCCCAAGTGTCGGTTGTCATGTGCGTAGTCTCAACGTGATGCCAGCTAAGGCAGGCGTTCAATCATTATGGCTCAGGTGTATCGGTATCTTCTGCACCCTGACCCAAGGCAACGCGGGCGGTGGCGGCGAGCACATGGTACTTGCGGCGGAAGGCATCCAGCGCTTCTTCCTCCAGCTCCTCCAAATCAAGCAGCGCGTTATGCGCGCCTTTGGTCGCACGGATCAGTTCATCCAGCTTGATCTGTATGGCTTCCGTGTCGCGGTTCTGCGTGTTTTGGATCAGAAACACCATCAGGAAGGTAATGATGGTGGTGCCGGTGTTGATGACCAGTTGCCAGGTGTCGCTGAAGCCAAAAAGCGGCCCTGTTGCTATCCAAGCTGCAATCACGCCAACCGCGAGGGCAAAGGTCTTGGGGCGGCCGCAGAAATGCGCGGTGGATTTAGCGAAGCCGGAATACCACGTAGTGGTTTGCATCTTGATCACCCTGATGAAGTACAACGTTCACATCGGGCGCAATGCGGGCTTGTCAGTCCTCGGTGCTACACATGCGCAATGGTTGTAGCGATAAAACGGCGTATGGCTTATGCGGCGCGTGTCGATTCCGTTACGACCAGCAGAAACCACATCCCCAACACCGCAATATAGTTGATCGTGAACACCAGCCCACGCAGCCGCACATTCGGGATCATCACATGCACGTAGCTGTGTAGCAGGCGCCCAGCAATAAACACCCAGGCCAGCCACACGTGCACGCTATCCACCACCGGGCGCGAGAGCAAAAAAAGACAGGCCACGTAAAAGAATAGCGGCCACTGAAACTGGTTAGACAGGTTCGCGCTGATACGCGGCTCCACAGTCGCCCAGGGGTTGCTGCCATCCGCCTTGCGACCCAAGCCCCAGATGGCAGGTGCACGCGCCACTGTGAGCAACACATACAGAAACGCCGTCAATGCGATGTGCGCCACCATCGGAAAAAGCAGCGCGTGCGATGAAATCATTGTGCAGCTGCCTCCAGGTCTTCATAGGCGTCAAAGTGGAAGCGAGGTGTGCAGATGGCAAGGAAGATCAGATCGTCTGTGCCCGTATTAGTGATGCGCTGGCGCGCACTAGGCGGAATCAACACCACATCGCCGGGGCCAACGTCATACGGTGGCAAATCGCCCACCTCCATCGAGCCCGTACCCGACTGAATCACATAACGCTCCACCGTCCCATGCACACAATGCCAGCGCGTCGTCACACCCGGCAGCACGCGTGCACGTGCAATCGACATGGCCGGGTCGGCATCGTCGTTGAGCACTTCGACGATGTAGCAACGCTCGTCCATGTAGTACTCGGTGGAGAGGTTTAGGGGGAAGTGGGTGGGCATAGGGTTTAGCGGGAGTGGTCGGGTATAGACGAGGGTATGCTGGTTCTTGAGTTAAGCTTGACCGAAGGGCTAGGTAACGCTCTGGGCCTTGCTATCTTTAGGTGAAGGACCATAGCTATGCCTTAGATACCGGGGGGGTTATATCTGAAGAAGGAATCGTGTGAGTCAATCGACACTTATATATCGCAGCATCGCCCTCCCGGTGCCTACGTTCGACTATCTGTCTTTTTTGCCCTTGGCTCAACCTGAAGGTAAAACCTAAGCGACATCGTTTGCAATCGCTCCAGTGATCTCTCGAATCTCTTGCGCATGCTCAGTATCAAGCCACTGTGAAAGCTCTGTCTCGCAGAAAGTTGCAACCTCGTTCAGGTCTGCGTGTGCGCCACCAATGTACTCTTCGAGAGCTCCTCGCTTGAGAATGAAAATTCTGTCGGCGTACTTCTGCTCAATCGCCCGGTCAATGTTGGCGATGGTCGTTTTGATCGCCTGAACAACTTCGACATTAGAAACCTTGGCCAGATTGTTATAGCGATCAACGACCGGCTTCCAGAGGGAGACCTTCGGCTTCGTAAGGTGTTCTGGGTCTGCAACCAAAGCCGTTAGGGCGTTCGTTAGTTCTCCCGTTTGGGGTACTGTTAGGTTGTCCAGCTTCTGCTGCCTCAGTGTCTCTCTAATCGCCTCTGCTTGAGCGTTAGGAACAAGACGCCCCTCAAGAAAATCGAGCGTCATGACGTTGTCGAAATCCCCGATGTAATAGACAGCCAAGCCGAAGGCGCTGAAGAACTGTTTCCAACGTTGGAGGTTGCCTTTTCCTCCGATGTCGAGAACGGCAATCTCTTGGTTGTGTTGAGGGAACCGCTCTTGGAAGATGGCTCGAAACAAGTATCGGTCGGAATCACCTTCGACCAAAACGACTTTCTTTGCGAAAAACGCGTAGATCGACCGAGTGTTATCGAGAATCTTAACTAAGCTTTTTTGATCCTCTTGAATAGTCGGAGATTTAACAGTTGAGTGTCCATGCTCATCTAAAGTAAAGCGACGTACTTTACTGATCGTTTTGGAGTTGATTAGCGACTCTGAGTGTGTGACGAGAATGTATTGGCACTGCTGCTCTCGATTGATATCTTCGATAATCCTCAGGTACTCATTCTGAAACTGGTAGTGCAGGTGAATCTCCGGCTCATCGATAATGATCACACCGCCCTTCAATTCTCCTCGGGCATATGCCTCAAAAACCAAGTGAATAATTGCCTTCTGACCTGCGCTCAAGCTGTTAATGTCGGCCAGTCTTTTATCGCGCCGTATGTCCAAGAATGTAAAGGAGTACTGCCAATTCCTTTTCTCTATCAGACTCACTTGAGCTTTGAGGCCAACCAGTGAAAGTTTTGAGTTGATCTTCTTTAGAAACGGTTGCTCGTTAGCTTCCTGGTCTGCCTTGGCAGCAAGAGTGGTATCTCCGAACATCGTGTAATGAATGCCAGCAATTAGCAGCCGAACGAGGTTAAAAACAGTAGGCTCCGATTGCTCTGCATGGTTGGTGCTTCTGCTGTGTTCCGCTTGTTTGATGGCTTGAATTTGTTGGTCAGCAGTTTGACCGGAAAGACTGATCCCATCTGAAAAGGCGTGATAGTTCCGGTAACTTCCGATGAGTGCAAAAGACTCCAGCAGTGGAGGAATCGGAGATTTAGGGTTCTCCATATTGTGGAGCTCGATAAGCTCCTTGAAGAAGTTATAGCTTGTGAGATAGACAACTCCTGTGTCCCCATTGCCCGGGTCGGTGCTGCTGGTGAAGCTATTGTTATTTTTGTGCAAGAAGATATTGAAAATGATTTCCTTGCTGACTACATCAAAGTTGGGCGCTGGAACCCCTTCTGGGCTGTATGCAGTGGCGACTTGCTGCACGAAAGGAAGATTCTCTCGAATGATCTGGATGTTTCGCTCATCAATTTCATCGAGGGAAACGACGATGCGAATCTGTTGATTCTTGTCCTGAAAGTCCCAATGCGGATCAAGGCGGAACCCAATAGTGGTAACGGCTTGTTGGGTTGTGTTCCTATGGATAATGTTCTTGATGTCGTTCGGGGCAGCCGTGCTACGTCTGCTATAGACGTCCTGATTTCTCAGGAATTGAGCAAAGATAATTCGTTTGAATATGAAGTTTATAACTTCAAGAACTGTCGATTTCCCTGCGCCGTTCTGACCAATGAGGATGTTCAGCCCATCATCAAAGGTGATCTTGGGTGCCTCATCAATGTTCTCGACGTAGGCAAAGCTCAGAACATTAGAAATCTGTAACGACTTGATCTTCATAGCTATCTAAGATGGCGCAAGGGTGTAGGACACTATATCAGACGCTCTGATTGAGTCCGTCCTCTGTCATCGAGATGGGCGCAAACCGACATACAGAAACGATCAGATGATGGCTGGGCATCCACCAGTCATGCGCTGTAGCAATTGGGCTGTGCCTCAACGACATAAACATCTTTGCCGTTGATTGTTTCCTGCTTGAAAAGCGAAAGATCAGCCATGGTCGCGTGTGGTTAATGCGTGTGGTAAAAGCAAAAAGCCCATGATCTGTAACATTTTGATTGGGCTAAGAAAACTGGCTTCTAAATGCTGTGGCGGAGAGGGCGGGATTGTGTCTGTCTCGCCTTAGGGCGATCCAGCCATCCGCTGCGCGGACCGCGCTTTGCGCGTCCAGCGAGCAGTGCTCGCTAGTCGAACCGGCGGGTTCTCATCCTCACCCCCATAGCCAATAAAAAAGCCGCCCAAGGGCGGCTGTTTTATTGGCGGAGAGGGCGGGATTCGAACCCGCGTTGGGATGTTATCCCAAACACGCTTTCCAGGCGTGCGACTTAAACCGCTCATCCACCTCTCCGGAAAGAGGCGCGATTCTAGCAGAAATCGCGCCTTTGCCGCTAGGGTTGGGCGGGTTTTAGCGTTCTACGTGGCGGAGCGAGAGGTCGATGGCGCGTACGTCCTTGGTCAGGCCACCAATCGAGATGCGGTCTACGCCGGTGTCGGCAATGCCGCGCACGGTGTCGAGACGCACGCCGCCGCTGGCTTCTAGCTTGGCGCGGCCGGCGTTGATCTTGACGGCTTCGCGCATTTGGTCGAGGTTCATGTTGTCGAGCAGCAGCATCTTGGCGCCGCAGGCGAGGGCTTCTTCAAGCTCGGCCAGGGTTTCGACTTCCACTTGGATGAACACGCCGCCGTGGGCCAGCTTTTGCGCTTGGGCATAGGCGGCGCGAATGCCACCCGCCGCGATGATGTGGTTTTCTTTGATGAGGATGCCGTCATACAGGCCAATGCGGTGGTTGTAACCACCGCCGCAATGAACGGCGTATTTCTGCGCCAAGCGCAGGCCGGGCAGGGTCTTGCGGGTGTCGACAATGTGCGCGTTGGTGTGCGACACGGCGCCGACGAACAGGCGTGTAGTGGTGGCGGTGCCAGACAGCAGTTGCAAAAAATTCAGGGCGGAGCGTTCGGCGGTGAGCAGGGCGCGGGTGTCGGCCTGAATCTCGCACAGGGTCTGGCCTGCGGTGATGAAGTCGCCATCGCCGGCTGACCATTCAATCTTGGCGGTGGGGTCAAGGCGGCGGAAACAAGCGTCAAACCAAGCGGTGCCGCAGAGCACAGCGTCTTCGCGGGTGATCACAATGCCGCGGGCGCTTTGCGACGGGGTGAGCAGGGCGGTGAGATCACCACTGCCAATATCTTCGGACAGGGCGGCGAGCACGTTACGCTCGATTTCGGCGCCAAGCTGTATGTTGAAATCCATGATAAGTTGCCGTTATGAGAACGACAGAGATTCTACTCTGTCGCCAGAGCGAAGAAAGCTCAAACAACGAGGAACCATGCATGGGCACTCAGGGCCTATGTGTTGGTAACCGGGGGACATCAGGATGATGAGCGTATTGCAGGTTAGCCTCGGCGTGCTGGCCGTGGTGCTGGTGCTGGGCGGGCTGACGTATTTTTATGTGCGCGACATTACCCAGAAGCAGCACACCATCCTGCGCAACTTCCCGATCATCGGGCACTTGCGCTATTTCTTCGAGCAGCTGGGCGAATACTTCCGCCAATACTTCTTTCTGGGCGACCGAGAAGAAATGCCCTTCAACCGTGCCACACGCGGCTGGGTGTATCGCCTTGCTAAGGATGAGGGCGGTACCTTGGGCTTTGGCTCAACCTACAGCCTGCACGAGCCGGGCGCGCTAATTTTTGTGAACGCCGCTTTTGCGGTGCTGGAAGAAGACAAGCTACCCACGCCGCCATTGATCATTGGCGAGGGCTACTGCGAGAAGCCCTTTACGGCGCGCTCAATCATCAATATCAGCGGCATGAGCTTCGGGGCGATTTCCAAGCCAGCAGTGCAGGCGCTATCGCGCGGTGCGGCGGAGGCGGGCTGTTGGCTGGATACGGGCGAGGGTGGCTTGAGCCCTTTCCATCTGGAAGGTGGCTGCGACATCATCATGCAGATTGGTACAGCCAAATATGGTGTGCGTGATGAGAACGGACAGCTTTCTATTCCGCGCTTGCACGCTTTAGCAGCACACGAAAACGTGCGCGCTTTCGAGATCAAGATGTCGCAAGGCGCCAAGCCGGGCAAGGGCGGCATTTTGCCGGGTGGCAAGGTGACGGCGGAAATTGCGGCAGTGCGCGGCATTCCGCTGGGACAAGATTCCATCTCGCCCAACCGCCACCGTGAGATTGGCAATGTGGATGAGTTGCTCGACATGATCGAGCTGATTCGCCGCGAGACGGGTAAGCCAGTCGGTATCAAGACGGCAATCGGTGGCTGGGATTTCATGCATCTGCTGTGCGAAGGCATTTTGCGGCGCGGGTTGGGCAGTGCGCCGGACTTTATTGCGGTCGATGGCGGCGAAGGTGGCTCTGGTGCGGCGCCGCAAGGCTTGGCCGATCACATGGGTTTGTCGATTGATGAGGCGCTTCCCCGAGTGGTTGATGCTTTGATCGAGTCCGGCCTGCGCGAGCGTATCAAAGTCATTGCAGCCGGTAAGCTGGTGACACCAGCACGTGCCGCGTGGGCTTTGGCTTGCGGCGCGGACTTTATCAACTCAGCACGTGGCTTTATGTTCTCGCTGGGTTGCATTCAGGCGCTACGCTGCCATACCAATAGCTGCCCCACAGGGATCACCACCCATAACCCCAAGCTGCAACGCGGGTTGGTGGTGGAGGAGAAGTATCTGCGCGTGGCGCACTACTGCATCAATATGAACAAAGAAATCGACATGATTGCCCACTCATGCGGCCTGCGCCACGCCCGCGAGTTCAACCGGGGTCATGTGCGCATTGTGCAAGGCGATGGTCGCAGTATTGCGCTGAACATGCTCTACCCACCCGGTGGCTCGTCGGGCAACTCGAGCGTGCATTGAACGCGATTGACTCTGTGTTTGACGCCTGCGTGATTTAAAGCGTTTCCACCGGCGGGCGGTGCAAGCGCTCCCGTATCACGACCGCTAAGCCGGCAAGCACAATCAGCCCAATGCCTATCCAGGTGGGGCCATCGGGCAGGTGGTTGAAGATGAGCAGATCCAGCAGGCCTGCCCAGATCATTTGTGCATAGAGGAAGGGCGCCAGCGTTGAGGCGGGCGTTACGCGGAAGGCGCGGATCAGCAAGAAATGTCCGGTTCCACCGAGCACACCGAGCATGCAGATCAAGAATGTGTCGAACAGCCCTGGCTGTATATCGGTCCATATCCACGGCAGTAGCGCGGTGGTCGTGATGGCGCCGACCAGCGCAGTGAAGAACAGCATGGTGACTGAGCTTTCGTGCGGTGCCAGCATGCGTGTCATGAGCTGATAGACCGTGTAGCAAAGCGCGCCAGCACCGGCGAATAACACCCCCAGCAGCGATACCTCGCCGCCCGGCCGGGCGATCAACACCACACCAGCAAGCCCGATGAGTAAGGCAAACGCTTGCAGCCGGCCAACCTTCTCACCCAGCACCGGGCCGGCCAGCAGGCCAACCAGCAGCGGTGCGAGAAATGCAATGGCAGTGGCCACGGTGAGCGGCAGCAGGCGGAAGCCGTAGATGGTGAAGGTGGTGATGCCGAGCAACATAAAGGCGCGGGCAATCTGCATCGCGGGCTTGGTGGTCTGCCAAAGGCGCCGGCCATGCGAGGGGAACAGAAAGATCAGCATCAGTAAACAATGCACAAGGTAACGCGCCCACACCAGCATCGGCGTTGGATATTTCGCGGCCAGCCATTTGGCGGTGGCATCCATCGAGGCAAAGACAAAGACGGCGCACAGCATCAGCAAGATGCCGCGCAGAGCGTTTTGTGGGGCGCTCATCTTTAGTGGGCAGCGATCCAGCTGTTCCAGAGGGTGCGTGCCGGCATGATCAGTTCGCCCGCCGTGAGCCCGATGGGGCCAATGCCGGACACCACCAGCGCATCCGCCGCAGCGCCATGTAGATGGACGGCGGCGAGGAGCGACGTAGCGGCGTCATGCTGCTGCGCAAGGAATGCAGTCACAACACCCAACAGCACGTCGCCTGTACCAGCGGTGCCGAGGGCTGGATTGCCTGTGGCGTTGATGTACCAATTGCCATCTGGCAACGCCACCACGCTGCCACTGCCTTTAAGCACCACCGCCGCATTGAAGCGCTTGGCCAGTTGCAGTGTGTTGCTGATGCGCTGCGCTTGTACGTCGGGCGTGCTGATGCCCAGCAGGCGCGCGGCTTCGGCCGGGTGCGGGGTCAGCACGGTCGGTGCAGTGCGCCGGGCAATGTGCTTGACCAATACGGGGTGCGCGGCGATTAGGTTGAGTGCGTCTGCATCCATCGCCAATGGCACATTCGCGGCGATGGCAAGCTTGAGCGCAGCGAGTGCGGCATCGCTCTGGCCAAGACCGGGGCCGATGCCAATGGCACCGCCAGAGCCGCTCACCTGTTCAATCGCATCGGCAACGCTGCGCAGCATTAGCTCGGGCTGCTGAATATCCACAGGAATCGGGTCGAGCATGCCGACATACACGCGGCCGGCACCAAGGTGCAGCGCGGCGCGCGAGGCGAGCAGTGCCGCACCCGCCATGCCAGACGCACCGCCGATGATGGCAGCGCTGCCATTGCTACCTTTGTGGCTGTTGTGTCGGCGCGCTTGCAGGGCGGATTCAAAATCGGCGCTGGAGATGAGGCGGCCTTCGCCAGTGGCGTCGCTGCTGGCATCAATATCCAGCGTGGCGCAGTGCACGTTGCCTGCATGGTCGCGGCCTTCCAGCGTATAGAGGCCGGGCTTCGCGGCGATGAAGGTGAGGGTGTGCGTGGCCCGCACGCAGCAGCCCATGATGGCGCCGGTGTCGGCATTCAGGCCGCTGGGCGTGTCGAGGGCGAGGATGGGGCAGGACAGCGCGTTGAGCCGGGCTATCCAGTCGGCATACATGCCTTCAATGGGGCGCGTCAGGCCAATGCCAAAGAGGCCGTCGATGGCGAGGGCGTAGTTTTTGATGTCGGGCAGTTGCGCGCTGATGTCGCCGCCCATGGCCAACCAGTCATTGCGGGCAGCCTCGGCATCGGGTGGCAGTGGCTGTGTGGCGGCAGGGCTGGCAACCATAACGCTGTGACCACGCGCTTTGAGGTGACGCGCACAGACATACGCATCGCCACCATTGTTACCGCCACCGGCAACAACAAGAATGGCGCCGCAGCGATCAAGCACCAGCTCGCCAGCAAGATCTGCCGCCGCTAAACCAGCGCGCTCCATGAGCGGACTGCCTTGATGGGCCGCTTCAAGTTGACGAATGGCGAGTGTGCGTAGGAGCAACATGGATGTCATCTTAGCCAGTCAGGGTGAGGAGCAAGGGCACGGTTAGTGCCGCAATGATGGTGGTCAGCACCAGTGCGGACGCCACCGGGCCTTCAATGGCCTTGAACTGGCGCGACATGAGGTAGACATTGACGCCGGTGGAGATCGAGGCCAGTAGCACGACGGTGCGCGTCTCTAGCGTGGGCAGGCCAATCATGACGGCAATTGCCCAGACGGTGAGCGGCTGCACAACCAGTTTGACGAAGGTGATGCCAGCACTGATTTGCCAGCCTTGTTTGATGCCGTATTCGGCCAGCCCCATGCCCAGCGCGATTAGCGCGAGTGGCATGGTCGCGCTGGAGATCAGATTCAGTGGCTCTTTGATCAGGTGGGGCAAGGTCAGGCCCGTCATGCCAAACGCCACACCGAGCAAGATGCCCGAGACAAGCGGGTTTTTGAGGATGTTCAGCGTGGTCTTGCCAAAACCCTTGAGCGAGAGCGACCCGTTGCGTGCCCATTCAACAGAGATAGTCACCATGGTCCATAGCGTCAGCGCATTGAAGGTGATGACCAGCGCCGCCGAGGGGAGGGCGTCATCGCCCAGTGTGAGCTTGGCGAGTGGGATGCCCAACAGCACGTTGTTTGAGAAGATGCCGCCGAGGGCAAAGACCGACTGGCCTACGCCATCCAGACCAAACACTTTCCAGGCAATCAGGCGGGCGAGGATGAAGGAAAGCAGGCAACCGCCGAAATAGGCAATCAAGAGGCGCGCATCGACGGGCGGCAGCTTGGAAAAGTCGCTCATCAGGTTGAACAGCAGGGTCGGCATGGCCACGCTGAACACAAAGCGCGACAGGGCATCGGCCACGCTGCTGGGCCAGTCGCCAAACCGCATCAGACCATAACCGACCAGCACCAAGAGGAAGAGCGGGGTGGCAAGGGCGGCGTGATGGGTGAAGGTGTCGAACAAGGGCGTGATCCGGCTGTAATCAGGTGACATGATACCGCCACCCCAAGGTGCTGGCCGGGATGGCGGCCTGACAGGGCTTTTCCCGTTTATTCCGGGCTACAGCATTGCGCCAAGCCGCGTTAAACTGCCTGCCATGCTGACTTACCTGATCCGGCGCTTCCTGTATGCGCTTCCCATATTGATCGGGGTGAATCTACTCACCTTCGTCCTGTTCTTCGTGGTGAACACACCCGATGACATGGCACGTATGCAGCTTGGCGCTAAGCGGGTGACGCCAGAGGCCATTGAGAAATGGAAGGTCGAGCGCGGTTACGACAAGCCCTTGCTTTGGAATGCCCCAGCGCCCGGCACTGACAAGGTCACGAACACCATCTTCTTTGAGAAGTCCCTCTCGATGTTCGCTTTCGAGTTTGGGCAAGCCGATGATGGCCGGGACATCCTGAATGAAATTCGCACGCGCATGGGGCCGTCGCTGGCGATTGCCATTCCTGTATTTATCCTTGGACTGTGGTCTGCCATTTCGTTTGCCTTGCTGCTGGTGTTTTTCCGCGCCACCTATCTCGATTTTGCGGGGGTAGTGCTGTGCGTGGCGATGATGTCGATTTCCAGTTTGTTCTACATCATTGGCGGCCAGTGGCTGATCAGCAAGGTTTGGCATCTGGTGCCGATCTCCGGGCTGGGCAGCGGGCTGGATGCCACGCGCTTCCTGATCCTGCCCGTGGTCATTAGCGTAATTGGTGGCTTGGGTGGTGCGGCGCGCTGGTATCGCACGATCTTTCTGGAAGAGAGCAACCGCGACTACGTGCGCACTGCCCGCGCCAAAGGCTTGTCCGAGCTGGCAGTGCTGTTCCGCCATGTGCTCAAGAACGCCATGATTCCAATTTTGACGGGCGTAGTGGTGGTGATCCCGTCGCTGTTCCTTGGCAGCCTGTTGATCGAGTCTTTCTTCGGTATTCCGGGGCTGGGCAGTTACACCATTGATGCCATCAACGCGCAGGACTTTGCCGTGGTGCGCGCCATGGTTTTCATCGGGTCGGTGTTGTATATCGTTGGCCTGTGGCTGACGGATATTTCCTACACCTTGGTTGATCCTCGGATTCGTCTGAGCTAAGGCCGGGGACACACACCTATGAAATTTGTCCTGCTCTGGTCTGATCTGCTGTTCTTCCTGCTGGTGGCTATTTGCATTGGCGGTGCTTGGTGGGCTTACCGTTCTCCGCAATTGGCTGCGTCGTGGCGGCAGGTGGGCGCGAGCCGTTCGGGTGTGGCGGCGGCAACCGTGCTGGTGTGCTTTGTGTTGGTGGCGCTGCTGGATTCAGTGCATTACCGTGAGCGTCTACCAGCGCAGCCCGGTGCCGATGCTGGAGCAACCGTGCAATATGCGGTTGAGGTGAAATCCGCGCTCGATGCCTTGCTGTCGAAGCAAAAAACGAATACCGAGAAAACCTACTCTGCGCCGCTGGCAACGCATCTGTTCGCCAAGGAAAGTCGCGCAGACGGCCAAGGCCGTGACTACCCACGGCTCAAGTTTGGTGGCAGTCACTTGGCTGATCCGGCGCTGAGCGAGGCGGATGTACGTGAGCGTGCAACCTTCGGCCTGATTGCCGGGCTATCGATATGGGGCTTTCTGGCGTTTGTGATCCGTCGCTATGCACAGCCACGCGCGCCGTGGTTTGCCTGGAATGCACTGATCTGGACATTGGCCGGCATTGTCGTGATTGTCAGTGTGGTGCTGGCGCTGATGCCTTACTACCATGTCTTCGGCACGGACAAGGTGGGCAACGACGTGCTGTATTTGACGCTGAAGAGCATACGCACGGCGCTGATGATCGGCACTTTGACCACGCTTGCCATGTTGCCAGCAGCCTTGCTGCTCGGCATTCTCGCCGGTTACAAGGGTGGCTGGATTGATGATCTGATCCAGTACGTGTACACGGTGCTGAATTCGATTCCGGGTGTGCTGCTGATAGCCGCTGCAATCCTCATGATGCAGGTGGTGATTGATGCGCACCCAGAGTGGTTCGCCACCGCGGCCGAACGTGCGGATGCGCGCTTGTTGTCGCTCTGCCTGATCATGGGTATTACGAGTTGGACGGGGTTGTGTCGGTTGCTGCGTGCAGAAACACTGAAGTTGCGCGAGCTTGAATTTGTGCAGGCCGCGCGGGCATTTGGGGTGTCCGGCTTCAGCATCATGGCGCGGCACATCCTGCCGAATGTCATGCATATCGTGATGATTTCTGTGGTGATGGACTTCTCCGGGCTGGTGCTGGCCGAGGCTGTGCTGTCTTACGTCGGCATTGGCGTTGATCCGAGCACCATCAGTTTCGGCACCATGATCAACGCCGCTCGCATGGAGCTGGCACGCGAACCCATGGTGTGGTGGTCGCTGATTTCAGCCTTCTGTTTCATGTTCGTGTTGGTGCTGGCGGCAAACCTGTTTGCCGATGTGGTGCGCGATGCGTTTGACCCGCGTGGGAGAGCAGCATGAGCGCCTTGAATAGCAAGCCACTGCTGCGCGTCAATCATCTCTCGGTACAAATTGGTGCTGGGCGGCCGGTGGATGACGTGTCTTTCGAGATCAAGCCGGGCGAGACATTTGCGCTGTTGGGTGAGTCTGGCTGCGGTAAATCAATGACGGCATTGGCCGTGATGCGCCTGTTGCCCCCAGCGGCGCGATTGACCGCCGGTGGCGTGACGTACGGCGATGAGGAGTTGCTGGCCCTGACCGAAGCGGAGATGCGCGCGGTGCGCGGTGGCGGCATAGGCATGATTTTTCAGGAGCCCGCTACTAGCCTGAACCCGGTAATGAGCATTGGTCGGCAGATCGAAGAGGTGCTGGATCTGCACCTCGGTTTGCGCGGTGGACCTGCACGGCAGCGTGCGCGTGAGTTGCTGGAGGCAGTGGGGTTGCCCGAGGCCGAACGGCGTCTTGATGAATACCCCTTCCAGCTTTCCGGCGGCATGAAGCAGCGTGCCATGATTGCCATGGCCTTGGCGGGCGAGCCCGAATTGTTGATTGCCGACGAACCGACTACCGCACTGGATGTGACCTTGCAGGCGCAGGTGCTCGATCTGCTCAAAGAACTGCAGCTCGAGCGCGGCATGGGCATGTTGCTGATCACCCATGACCTGGGTGTGGTCGAACGCATGGCTGATCACGTGGGCGTGATGTATGCCGGGCAATTGGTCGAGGTGGCACCACGCGAGCAGTTCTTCGCCAACCCAGCGCATCCGTATTCACGCAAGTTGTTTGCTGCTCTGCCTGAGCGTGCCGGGCGAGGACAAAGACTGGCGACCATACCGGGATTGGTACCGGCGCTTGATGTAAAACATACCGGTTGTCGTTTCACGCCGCGTTGCAGTGAGGCATTGGATCATTGCGGCAACACCTTGCCCGAATGGTTTGGGATGGCGGGTGCACAGCAGGTGCGTTGTCATCTGTTCGACCCGCAGCAGGTGGGTTTGAATACCGTCATCATGTCTGCACCTACAGCGCTTGTGGAGGAGCCTCGTGTTGCATCCTCAGGCCCGCTGCTCGAAGTGCGCGACCTGCAGGTTCACTTCCCGATTCGCAAGGGCTTGTTGCAGCGGACGGTGGGCCATGTGCCGGCGGTGGATGGTATTTCTTTCTCACTCGCTGCCGGCCGCACGTTGGCCTTGGTGGGCGAGTCGGGCTGCGGCAAGACAACCGCCGGTAAGGCGATTCTGCAGCTGATTGCACCGACGGGTGGGAGCGTGACGCTAGGCGGGCAGGAGATCACTGGCCTCACTGGTGCTGCACTGCAACCGCTGCGCGCACAAGCACAGATGGTGTTTCAGGACCCGTTTTCGTCGCTCAATCCGCGCTTACGCATCGGCGCCATCATTGCCGAAGGCATGCAGGCGCTTGGACAAACAGAAAACATGGCAGAGCGAATTGCCGAGCTGCTGGAGCAGGTGGGCTTACGCGCTGACATGGCTACGCGTTATCCGCACGAATTCTCGGGCGGGCAACGTCAGCGCATTGCCATTGCGCGTGCGCTGGCCGTGAATCCAAAGCTGCTGATTTGCGATGAGCCCACCAGTGCGCTGGATGTATCGGTGCAGGCGCAGATCATCAATCTGCTGCATGACTTGCAGCAAAAGCTGGGGCTGGCGTATCTGTTCATCACCCACAACATGGCGGTGGTGGACTATCTGGCTGATGAGGTGGCGGTGATGTACAAGGGCCGCATTGTCGAGTACGGCAGCGCCGATGATGTGTTGGCGCACCCGCAGCATGCTTATACCCAGACCCTCCTAGCAGCGGCTTTCAGCCCGCTGCGTGGTGCAGCCTAAGCAAGGGTGCAGCTTAAGCATGGTTGCAGCTTAAGCAAGGTTGCGTCTTACATCTCTGACGCGCGCTCGTTAATTTTTATTCTTTGCAGCGGGCTTGGTGGGTGCCTTGCTCGCTGACTTGCTGTTTTTTTCCGACTTGGCAGATTTTCCGGTTTTGGCGGTGCTCTTCTGTGCGCCAGCGCTGCCCTTGGTCTTCTTGCCATCAGCCTTCGCAGTTGTACTGCTGGTTTTGCTGCCCTTTGTATTTGCTGTAGGGGCTGGCTTGCACACCTTGCGCCCCTTTTTGTCTTTGCTGCACACCGGCGTCGTACTGGGGCCAGCGCTTGGGGCATTTGGGAGCTTGGCATCTAGCGCAGCGAACTGGCTATCGCTCGGTGCGTCCTTGCCCGGCACCAGAAGCGTAAAGCCGGGGCTTACCTTGGTCCGCGCGGTGATGCCGTTTAACTGCTTGAGTCGTGCCAAGGAAGTGCCATAGCGTGTGGCAACCGCATCGAGTTTTTCACCCTTGCCTAGGCTGTGGGTTTTCCAGGCAGAGAGTGGCTTGTCCTGTGCTTCATGGTTGCCAAGATTTTCAATAAAGGTTTGCACCTTGTCGGCTGGCAACACCAGTGGCGTGCGGCTATTGCCGGGAATGATGGGGCGTTGGTAGGCGGGGTTGAGGGCGATAAACTCATCAACCGGAATTTCAGCCAGTTTGGCCGCTAGCGTGACATCCAGATCACCGGGTTTTTCCACCGTGCCGAAGTAAGGACGGTTGGGTATGGGATCAAGCTTGATGCCATACAGCTCAGGCTGGGCAAGGATGTTCTTGATGGCCTGCAGCTTGGGCACGTAGTACCGGGTTTCATCCGGCATATTCAGACTGGCGTAATCCGTGGGCAGGCCCTTGGCGCGGTTCTTGGCAATGGCCCGGCCGACGGCGCCTTCGCCCCAGTTGTAAGAGGCGAGCGCCAGATGCCAGTCGCCATGCATCTCGTAGATGTATTGCAGGTAGTCGAGCGCGGCCTTCGTGGAGGCAATGATGTCGCGGCGTTCGTCCATCCACCAGTTTTGTTCAAGGCGGTAGCTCTTCCCGGTTGAGGGAATGAACTGCCACATGCCGAGTGCCTTTGCATGCGACGCAGCGAGTGGGTTGTATGAGCTCTCCACAATCGGCAGCAGCGCCAGCTCGGTCGGCATGCCGCGCTCTTCAAGCTCCGAAACGATGTGATAAAGATAGCGCTTGCTGCGTTCGACCACGCGCTTGATGTAGGCCGGATTATTCAGATACCAAGCCTGACGGTTGGCGACCAGCGCACCGTGCAAATCCGGCATGGAGAAGCCATTGCGCAGGCGTTGCAGCAGATCATTGGCGGGGCGAGTGAGGTCGATGGTGCTGATGCGGGGCTCGTCTTCCCGCAGTGTGGTTGAGGCGGGCGGGGTGAGCACAAACGCGGGTGGGTATACTTTGCCTGTACTGCTGGTTTCGGGCCCTATCGCGTTGGGTATGTTGGTCAAGCTCAGTTCGGAGCTCAGCTGCAAGGGCGGCTCACGCAGCGTATCCGCTAATGCAGGCGCAGCCAGCAGGGTGCCAGCGGCAACGAAGGTGGCCAGCATCCGCAAGCAGCAGGCAGCAAGGTGTGCAGTCGCAGTCGGGTGCGGAGTGGGCATCAAGTGGGCGCCGGAAAAGAGGTGATGCTGATCAGGAGATTGATGCGCGCCAGATGGATGGCGCGCGCGGGCAGGGCGCATCTTAGTCATTCGCCGCTACTCGCGTCAATGCGCAATGTGTTTCAGGATGTGGGACATGCACGCGCGTCAGAAAACGTTCTTCCATTCGCGGATTGCCGCGAATATCTGCACCGGTTCTTGCAGCGTTTCATCCTTGCTGAATTGTCGTGCAGCAGCAATGACCTCAGGCGCAGTCGAGCGCAGAAAGGGGTTGGTCGCCAGCTCATCGGCAAGCAGAGAGGGCACCGTCGCCAGATTTGCCGCACGCAGTCGGGCAACGGCTTGGTTGCGGGCCTGCAATGCAGCATTGCTAGGCTCAACTGCCATTGCGAACTTGAGGTTGGACTGTGTGTATTCGTGGGCGCAATAGACGCGCGTATCAGCAGGGAGCGCCGCCAGTTTGCTCAGTGAAGCGAACATCTGCTGGGGTGTGCCTTCAAAGATGCGACCACAGCCACCAGCAAATAGCGTGTCGCCGCAGAAGACTACAGTGTGACCATCGGCCTTGCCCACATAGGCGATGTGGCCGAGGGTGTGGCCGCCGACATCTAGCACCTGAAATTCTGCGTCCAGCGCCGGCAGTTTTACCGTGTCGCCATCGTTCAGCGTGTGGGTCAGCATGTTAATCTTGGCCTGTTCTGCAGCAGGGCCGTAGACCGGTACAGCGGCATGTGCCAGCAGCTCGCTGACGCCGCCGATGTGGTCGTTATGGCGATGCGTGATCAGGATGGCGCAGAGCTGTGTGCCAGTCTGTTGCAGATAGTCGAGGACGGGGCCGGCTTCACCGGGATCCACCACGGCGACCTTGTCACCTTGGCGCAAGGCCCAGATGTAGTTGTCGCTGAAAGCGTGCAGGGGGCTGATTTCCATAATCCGGCGATTTTACTTGAGGCTGCTGCTTTAAAACCACCCATGGCGAATACCGGTTTCATTGAATGGCTGGAAACTGAACAGGGGCAATATGTGCGCCGCTGGGTTGAGTTGCGCCACGACCAGATGGTCGCTGATATCTTCGGCTTCAATGCGGTGCAGATCGGCCTGCCACAACTGGATTTGCTGCGCGCCAATCGCATGCCGTTTCGTTTTCAATGTGGTGAGGATGTGCCCGCGCATGTGCTGGCAACGCCCTTTGAATTGCCTTTCGCCTCGGGCAGCATTGATCTGGTGGTCTTGCCGCACGTGCTTGAGTTTTCAGACAACCCGCATCAGGTCTTGCGTGAAGTCGAGCGTGTGCTGATGCCAGAGGGGAGTGTGCTCATTACTGGCTTCAACCCCTACAGTTTATGGGGCATGCGCCGCCGCTTCTCGGCGCAACCGGCCGCTGCGCCTTGGCGTGGCCGTTACATCAGCGTGCCACGGCTTAAGGACTGGTTTACGCTGCTCGGGCTGGAAACGCATATGGGCTGCTTCGGGTGTTACGCACCGGCACTTACGCAGCAGAAATGGTTGAGCCGCTGGGGCTTTATGGAGGATGCAGGCGACCGTTGGTGGCCATTTGCGGGCGGTGTGTATATGTTGCAGGCCATCAAGCGTGTGCATGGCATGCGATTGATCAAGCCAAGCTGGAAAGACCGGCGCTCTGCGGCTAAATCCTTGTCGCCGGTGATTCAACGACAGACAAAAATTCAAAGAACAGAAGAATGAGTGACGATACAAAGACCGACGATACAAAGACCGACGATACCAAGACAGAAGGTATTGAGCTTTACACCGATGGTGCCTGTAGCGGCAATCCGGGCCCCGGTGGTTGGGGTGTGATCTTGCGCATGGGCGAGCATGAGAAGGAGCTGTTTGGCGGCGAGCCAGAGACCACCAATAACCGCATGGAAATGATGGCCGTGATTGAAGGCCTGCGTGCGCTCAAGCGTTCAGTCCGCGCCGATATCTACACCGACTCGCAATACGTGATGAAGGGCATGAATGAATGGATTCATGGCTGGAAAGCGCGTGGTTGGAAAACTGCGGCCAAGGAGCCGGTCAAGAATGTGGACCTGTGGCAGGCCTTGGATAAAGAGTGCGCCCGTCATGAACTCAAATGGCATTGGGTCAAGGGCCATGCTGGCCATGTTGAGAACGAGCGTGCCGATGCCTTAGCCCGTCGTGGCGTCGAACAAAACCGCAAGTAATCATGCAATGCCGTTCCGCCTTGCGCGGGTGTGAACGGCCAATCGGATGTTGAGGGGGAGATAAATGGCAGTACGTCAGATCATGCTGGATACCGAAACCACTGGCCTGGATTACCGGCTGGGGGATCGTGTCATTGAAATTGGCTGCGTCGAGCTGGTAGGGCGTAAGACGACGCAGAAAACCTTTCACCAATATCTGAATCCAGATCGTCAGATTGATCCGGGCGCGCAGGCGGTGCACGGTATCTCTAACGATTTTCTGGCCGACAAGCCGCGCTTCAATGAGGTCGCCAAAGATTTTGTCGAGTTCATTCGTGGTGCCGAGCTGGTGATCCACAACGCCGGCTTTGATGTCGGCTTCCTCAACAACGAGCTGGCACTGGCCGGCCTGCCGCCCTTGGAGGATGTGTGCGCCGGCGTGCTCGATACCCTCAAGCTGGCGCGCGAAATGCGCCCCGGTAAAAAGAATTCGCTTGACGCGCTGTGTAACGAATACAGCATCGACAACTCAGGCCGTACTTTTCACGGCGCACTGCTGGATGCGCAGCTATTAGCCGAGGTTTACTTGTGGCTGACGCGCGGCCAAGACAGTCTGTTGATCGATCTCGATGCTCCCAGCACTGTGACGCACGCGCTGGAGTTTGGTGACGCCGGCCGACCCATCCTGCGCGTACTCCGCGCCACCGAAGATGAGCTCGCCGATCACGAGCGCGTGCTGCAGGAAATTAATAAGGAAAGCAAAGGCAAGTGCCTGTGGCTGGAGCAGGATGCGCCGGCGGCAGAGGCGAGCTAATTTAGTGATAGAGGGACTACTTGGCGCAGGCAACGATGCAGGTGAAAGACACTCTAATTAATCTGATGCTAGGTATGGCTGTGACAGTTGAGGTGAAGATCGTCGGTCGGCGAGTGTTCGAGTATTTCTTATCGTCATTGGTGGGCACAATGATGATCGTTTGGTAGAGCGATAGCGGGCCATGAAATTGACTGAGGAAACTCCAAATAATCCTGATGCTCATTCGTCCTTAGACGTTGGAGCTGATACCGGGCGCGACTACACGAACAGATTCTCTAAGAGGAGTGCTCGTCTTAATGATGCAGCCTCCAACTATTCCTTAGCTAATAAACCAGAAGCCCCAAAAGAAGGGGAACTACCAACAGGTGGTAGTCGAAGGAATTCCTCTATTTGCTTACTTATCGGCGCGTTAGCAGCCCCTCTTTTCTACGCATTCCAAGAGCGAGTCCCCGTTCCTAGAAAGTCTCTAGATAGCATTGAGGGGCAGCTTTATGTAATCGGAATGGCCTTGGGTGCTTTTGCATTTATTTTGATTGGCATTTATGCAAAATTAAGAATGACAAATGCGGAAGTAAAGTACTACATATTGGATAGGCACGGGGTTGTGAGGACGATTCTGGAGTGGATAGGCTCGGTCCTATGTGTCTTTGTAGGTTGGGCTTGGAGCGTAGTTCTTATTGTGGTTTTTGTAATGTGGAGTAAGTCTTGAGTGAAATCAAGATTGTTTTCTGCTGATGTTGAGCTCAACAAACGTCATATGAATTGAGCCCACGAAAGTAGGCGTCAGTCAGTCTCGTGATTTTTATCCGAGGGGAGCTTTGAGGCGTTGAAATAAGAAGCCGGCAAAGCTTGATGGGAGCCTAGCCTACCCAACGTTGGCTCTGGTTAAGGCTCATCAGGTTTTTTGCTGACAATACTCAGTGCATGGATACCGCTTTAGATGAGCGGTACCAGTGCAGCGTAGATTATGCGATGGCGTTCCATGATTTCCTGACCATGGATAAATTTACAGCCCTGTATTCAGGTGAAGCCACGAAGCTGAAATATTTTCAGAATTAAGCCTGCTCAGCCGCAGCTTGAGCTTCCTTGATAAGCCAGTTTGTATAGTCATTGACGGCACTTGATGCGAGAACTTGCCGTTCTGACAGCAACATGATGCAACGCATAGTCAGGTCAATAGACCCATAGCAGTAGTGCGCAATCAGCGCTAAATGCTTGAGTTGCTCGTCATCCATCTTTTCAGGTTTTGAAAAGTCCCGGACATAGACTAGGTCGGCCTCGAGCAGTTGATTCAGGGGCTGATAAGGGTTGTTATTGACGATGCATGGCGCAATCGGCCAATTCTTGATGGCTGCTGCTGTGTGCGGAATAAAACCCTGCTGACGCAGTTCAATATCAATGTCGCCTAGGGTTGGCTGGTTTTTATACAGCGGTACAAATGACACTTCGGTTTGGATGCAAACCGCTTTCTCAAGAAGTCGTTTCCCATGCTGGAATACGGACAACTCGCTACCCTGAATGTCGATTTTGAGGAAGTCGAGCGTCGTAATTTCGTCGACGTCATCAAGGCGTTTAGTTTTTAGCGAGACTTTCTCGATGACCTCTGCCAGTGGTAGCAAAACTTCAAAGAGCTTTAAGGTCGATTCATCTGGCTCCAGCAAACTCGTCATGCCTGAGGCGCGACAGATGTGCAGCGTATGTTCTTTTCCGTCGCCAATCGCATAGGGCAGATAGCGTTCATAACTACCTTTGCTTTCCTGCAGCTGCTTAAGCGCTTCAGCTTGTGGTTCAAAACCGGTGACACGGCAGGCAGAATCTTGCAGCATGTCCTGATAGGGGGGCTCACCATCAATCGGGTTCGCACCAATATCAACTACCTCGGTTAGTCGAAGTGGTTGAAGCAACTCGAGCATGTAGTTATTCATAGTTATGCTGGTGTGTCAGTCTTCTTCAGGTGTTTTGCTGACGATACTCAGCGCATGGATGCCGCTTTTCATAAGCGGTGCCAGCAACGCATAGATCATGCGATGGCGTTCCATGGTTTTTTTTCCAGTGAACTGTTCTGAGATGATCAGCAGACGGTAGTGACCACCTTCACGCGCGCCTGCATGGCCAGCATGCAGGGCGCTGTCGTCGATGATGTCGATGCGCTGTGGATCGAGCGTGGCGAGCAGCTCGCGCATTTTGTCCGAGGTGTTTATGGCAGCACCTTCTTGAACGGCTTGACCACGACATTGGCGTAAACGCCCGCGCCGATGTACGGGTCGGCATCAGCCCAGGTCTTTGCATCTTCCAGCGAGGCGAATTCGGCAACGATCAGGCTGCCGGTAAAGCCAGCGGGGCCGGGGTCATTCGAGTCGATGGCCGGGAAGGGGCCGGCGACAAAAAGACGGCCTTCGTTTTTCAGCGCTTCGAGGCGGGCGAGGTGAGCAGGGCGGACAGAGAGACGGCGTTCGAGGCTGTTTGGGACATCCTCGCCCATGATGGCGTAGAGCATGTGGTTTCCTTTTGTAATGATTTAGGAGGTTTTTGATTCTTGTTTTGGGGATATTTTCTTTTTGGCGTCTCGAATATAAATGTGCGTGTCTCTACGTTCTATATCGAAGAGTCCGATAGCCTTAAGTAGCTCGCTCAATTTGGAGTAGCTGTAATTACGAGGATCAAAATCATTTGCTGTTTTTGTCATAAATGATCCAACAGGGCCAAGACTTGCCCAGCCCTCCTCATCTGAGCAAGCCTCGATTGAGGATCGAATCAGGCGTAAAAGACTGGTATCTCCCCGCAGTTCTTTTGTGTTGAGTCGCGTAGTTGTGGCGGTTTGCTGATTCTCGAACTTTGCAGAAAAAACCTCGGTATAAATGAAACGATCGCAAGCTGATACAAATGGACGAGGTGTTTTTTGTTCACCAAACCCATAAACACGGCAACCCGATTCCCGAAGTCTTGCTGCTAGTTTTGTGAAATCGCTATCACTTGAGACGAGACAGAATCCACCAAAGTTTTTCGTATAGAGCAAATCCATTGCGTCAATAATCATTGCGCTGTCGGTTGCATTCTTACCAGTGGTATAGCGAAACTGTTGTATTGGCTGAATCGAGTTTTCAAGCAGGACTTGTTTCCATTGCCCTAGATTGGGGGTTGTCCAGTCGCCGTAGATTCTTTTGACACTGGCTACACCAAGTTTAGCGACTTCTGCGAGTAGCCCGTCCACAATTGCTGAGTTTGCATTGTCGGCGTCAATCAGTACTGCTAAAGATGTATTTGCATCGTTAAGTTGAGCCACAAAGCCTCCAATTAATTTGGATTATTCCTTGATGTATTTCGAAATCAGTAGGCCCTGCGCGATGATGAAGACAAGCAAGAGGCCGAAGCTACCAAAGAGTTTGAAGTTGACCCACACATCGGTCGAGAAGTTGTGGGCGATGAAGAGGTTGAGGCCGCCCATAAAGGCGAAGAAGACGATCCACATGTTGTTGAGAAGGCGCCAGATGGGCTCGGGCATGTCGATCTCTGACTTGGCGCTGAGCAAGGAGCGAATCAGGTTCTTGCCCATGAACAGCTGTGCGCCGAGCAGCACAATGGCAAACAGCCAGTAGAAGATGGTGAGTTTGAGCTTAATGAAGTTTTCGTCATGCAGCACCAGCGTGGCGCCGCCGAAGACAACCACCAATGCGAGGCTGACCCACAGCATGGTGTCGACCTTGCGGTGCTTCCAGTAGGTGAAGGCGATTTGCCCGATCGTTGCTGCAATCACCACGGCCGTTGCGACATAGATATCAGCCGCCTTGTAGGCGATGAAAAATAGGATGACGGGCAGCAGGTCGATAAGAAGTTTCATGGGGTAATGAAAGTGTAGAGGGATGAGTCGGACTGAAATCGGCGTTGGCGAGGACGTGTAAAGACGCTTATTTCTTTTCTTCCAGCATCAATGAGGCCGAATTGATGCAGTAGCGTTCGCCCGTAGGGAGCGGGCCATCTTCAAAGACGTGGCCAAGGTGGGCGTCGCAGTTTTTGCAGCGCACTTCAATCCGCACCATACCGTGACTGAGGTCTTTGATCTCGGCGATACGTGCTTTGTCCATGGGGGCAAAGAAGCTCGGCCAGCCGCAGCCTGAGTCAAACTTTGTAGTGGATTCGAACAGCGGGGTGCCGCAACAGATGCACTTGTAGGTGCCGTCGAGCTTGCAATCCCAGTATTCGCCGGTATAGGGTGATTCTGTCCCGGCAAACTGCGTGACGTAGTACTGGATAGTGGTCAGTCTGGCCTTCAGCTCGTCATCGTCTAAGGTGGTCATTTTGTCCTGCTCCGCGTTCTGTTTGGGGCGGTCGGTATAGTATAATAAGCCGAATCCTTTGTTGAGTCTTAAGCGCGGGTCCGGAAATGCGGGTGATAGTCCTTGGAGCGGGGGTAGTCGGTACAACGGCGGCCTGGTATCTGACCGAAGCCGGTCATGAGGTCACAGTGATCGAGCGACAGCCCCATGCCGGACTGGAGACCAGCTTCGCCAATGGTGGCCAGATTTCCGTCTGTCACGCTGAACCTTGGGCCAACCCCGGCGTGCTGCCGCACATCCTGAAATGGATCGGCCACGAGTCCTCCCCGCTGTTGTGGCGCATGCGTCCTGATCTTGCCCAATGGGCGTGGGGCTTGCGCTTTATTCGTGAATGTACGCCTTCACGCACTCGTGCCAACATCATCGCGGTTCTGAAGCTCGCGCTGCACAGCCGTGACTGCCTGCAAGCCTTGCGCCGACAACTCGGCCTTGAGTACGACCATCTTGAGCGCGGCATCCTGCATGTTTATACGGATCGGCGCGAGTTTGAACATGCCATTCCACAAGCTGCGCTGATGCGTGAGTACGGCTGCGAGCGGGTGGTCAAGACAGCGGAAGCGTGTTTGCAGATCGAGCCGTCGCTGCGCCATTCGCGTTTGCCATTGGTTGGCGGGACGTACACAGCTGAAGATGAGTCGGGCGATGCCTGCATATTTACACAAGAACTTGCGGCGCGATGCGCAGCGCGTGGGGTGATCTATCGCTACGGCACGGTTGTCGAGGCGCTACACGCCGAGGGTGATCAGATCAGTGGTGTGCGTCTGACTTCTGGCGAAGTGCTGACCGCTGACCGCTATGTGGTGGCGTTGGGCAGCTATACCCCGTTGCTGCTTAAGCCGCTGGGTTTTAGCCTGCCGATTTATCCCGGCAAGGGCTATTCCGCCACGTTGAAGCTGCGTGACGATGCTGTGGCCCCAACGGTGAGTGTCACGGATGATGGTCACAAGCTGGTGTTTTCGCGGCTGGGCCAGCGTTTGCGTATTGCCGGAACGGCCGAGTTCAATGGTTACAACACTGAGCTTAACCCGGTCCGCTGCGAGGCCATTATCAAGCGCACGCAGGTACTGTTCCCGCATGCCACGACCGATGAGCCACCGGAGTTCTGGGCTGGTTTGCGTCCGGTCACCCCGGGCAATGTGCCGTATGTGGGGCAAACCCGCCTGAGCAATTTATTCATCGATAGCGGCCATGGCACGCTGGGCTGGACCATGGCGTGTGGATCGGGGCAGTTACTGGCGGATTTGGTGAGCGGTCATGCGCCGGCAGTGGATCCGACACCGTATCAGCCCTAAGGCTTAGGCCTGCCTGAGTCAGGCAAACAGTACCGAATCAAATCAGTGCAGGTGGCGGGGGACCGACTCTGCTTGGTCTTCTGGCAGTTCAGCGTGCACGATTTCGCCATCGGGGCCGGGGTAAAGCGGGCTGCCGCAGTCATCACAGAACTCCACGGGGAAGCGATGCTCAAGGGTGAGAATCAACTCTATGCCCTGTTGCTTCAATAGGCCCTCAATCGTGGCAGCGGTATCGCTTGCGTCGTCCTCTGCTTCAAGCAGCGGCCAAACGAGGCCGTAGATCACATCCTTGTTATCCCGTCGGGTAAAGCCGACGCGATATTCGACCAGTTCGTCTTCGTAAAAAGGTGCAATCACTGCGCGCAGTTGCTGTGGGCCAATATCAAGAGTGGTTTTGAGGAACTCAACCGAGGCCTGCAGCGAGAAGGGGCGTGAGGCACGGTCAGCTTCGCGGCAGGCGGTGAAGTAGGCCTGTGGCAGCTGCAGTTCGCTGGCGCAGCCTGTGAGCAGGGTTTGCATGGCGTTGCCGCCCTGGTTTTGCCAGTTGCGCTCCGCCGTGGCACGGTTGCCATCCTTTTCCTGCCAGCGAAACAGTGCGCCGCCGGTGGGCGCCACGATGGCGCCGAGCAGGTAGCGCGTGTCAGCCAGGAACTTCATGCCTTCAGGCAGCAAGGCAGGGTCAATCGAGACGCTGCGATGGTGCAGGGCGGCATCCCCTAGCTCCCTTGCCAGTTCGGCCGTGGTGCAAAACCCTTGCGGCATGTGGTCCGGGCTGAACAGAAAGTTGGCCAGCGCTAGCTGGGTGTTGTCGGCCAGTACATGGGCTTGCAGCTGCACGCGCAGGGTGTCGAGCAGCGGGGCTGGAATGGTGCCCGAGGGAATATTGAAGCGCGACCAAGCCAGAATCGGGATGGCAATTAACTGCACGTCATGCTGGTCGATGTGCTGGCACTCGCAATGCGCCTCGATCATGTCAGCCAGCATGTCATAGGCGCGGCTGTCGTTGTTGTGCAGGTGGTCAAGCGCCGTATTCAGGCCTTCCTCGTTCTGCTCGGCCAAGAGCTCGGTAATCAGCGAACCCAGTGCCGCTTCCCAATGCGCGTCCTCCAGCCGCGAGCTCGAGCGTGCATAGGCTTCGGCAAGCTGTACCAAGGTTTCGGTACGGGCGGTGAGGCGCGCATGGCGCGAGGTGCGGGGTCTTTTCATTGGGTAAGCGTGGGGGAAGGCCACGCAGTATAACAGCCGGGTTTCTGCCTCTTTATGGAGAGGTGAATACTGGTAGACTTCGCGTTTTGTAATAAAACTGCAACATTTTCAAGGTGCCCGAATGATCTTCTCCCGTTTCCTGCCTCAGGAAGGTAGCTTTTTTGAGTTGTTTAACGCTCACGCCGAGTTGATCGTCAAGGGAGGACGCGAGCTGGCCTCTCTGGTGAATGCACTGGAAACCTCGCCGGACAAGCTGAATGCCCACTCGATCGCCATTGACGAGATCGAGTCAGCGGCCGATGCCATCACGCACGAAACGGTTGCCCTGCTGCACACCACTTTCAATACTCCGCTCGATCGCGATGAAATCCATCAGCTGATCTCGGGCATGGATGACATCCTTGATCTGATTCAGGACGTATCCGAAGCTATTTATCTCTACGACGTGCGTCGCCTGACTCAGGAGGCCCGCCATATTGCCGATCTGTGTGTGTCCTGCTGTGAGCGCGTGCGTTCGGCGGTGGTGCTGCTGAACAACATGGATAACGCCCATGCCATCCTCAAGCTGTGCAAGGAAATTGACCAACTGGAGTCCGATGCTGACCGCTCCATGCGCCAAGGGATTGCCAAGCTGTTCCGCGAGGAGCCGGATGTGCGTCAGGTGCTGAAGCTCAAGGAGCTCTATGAGCTGCTCGAACTGGTGACCGACCGCTGCGAGGATGTGGCGAACATTGTCGAGGGCATCGTCCTCGAGAATTCCTGAGCGGAGCAGCCTGAATGGATGCGGTTAGTCTCGGCTTAGGTGCCGTGATCCTGCTGGTGCTTTTGGCACTGGTATTCGATTTCATGAATGGTTTTCACGATGCGGCGAATTCCATCGCTACCGTTGTGTCGACCGGTGTGCTCAAGCCCCATCATGCGGTGGTGCTTGCTGCCTTCTTCAATGTTGTTGCCATCTTTGTCTTTCAGCTCAAGGTGGCTACGACTGTCGGTAAGGGCATTATTGATCCGAGCTTTGTCGATCCGCACCTGATTTTCGGTGCGCTGGTCGGTGCCATTGCCTGGAACATCATCACTTGGTACTACGGCATCCCTTCCAGCTCTTCACATGCGCTGATTGGTGGTCTGGTTGGCGCTGGTCTGGCTAAGGCAGGCCTTGATCCCCTCTTGTGGGCGGGGATTGGCAAGACAGTGCTGTTCATTGTGATTGCACCAACGTTGGGTTTTATCCTAGGCGGAGTTCTCTGGGTGATTGTGGCGTGGCTATGCAACGGTATGACGCCGCGCAAGGTGGACCGATGGTTCCGACGGGTTCAGCTGGTGTCCTGCTCGCTTTACAGCCTTGGCCACGGTGGCAATGACGCACAGAAGACCATCGGCATCATCTGGCTGCTGTTGATTGCGACTGGCTATGTATCGCAAAGCGATGCTATGCCACCGGTTTGGGTCATTGTGGTGTGTTATCTGGCCATGGGGTTGGGCACGCTGTTTGGTGGCTGGCGTATCGTCAAGACCATGGGGCAGAAGATCACCAAGCTACGTCCGGTTGGCGGTGCCTGTGCCGAAATGAGCGGCGCTTTCTCGCTGTTTTTCGCCAGCAGCATGGGGGTTCCAGTGTCGACCACGCACACCATTACAGGTGCGATTGTGGGGGTGGGTGCTGCCCGCGGCGCCAGTAAGGTGCGTTGGGGCGTTACAGGCAGTATCATCTGGGCTTGGGTGCTGACCATTCCGGCCAGCGCCACCATTGCTGCCATTAGTTGGTATTTGGGTAGCGTACTGTTCTGATTGGTTATTCATGGCTGATTTGAATCATTGTCAGCATTGCGGTGCTTGTTGTGCCACCTATCGCGTGTCCTTCTACACCGGGGAGATGGACGACTTTCCTGGTGGCGTCGTCCCAAGCGGTTTGGTCGAAAAGATCAATGACGTCATGGCCTGCATGCGCGGGACCGACCGACAACCACCACGCTGCACCGCCCTACAGGGCACTATCGGTGTTGAAGTCGGTTGCGCAATTTATGAGTTTCGCCCCTCGCCTTGCCGTGAGTTTGCGCCGTATGCTGCCATCGGGCAGGGCGATGATGCGTGTAATGAAGCCCGTCGCCGCCACGGTTTGCCGCCCTTGGACGTTCTCCCCAGTTCTCTCTGAGCCTTTCTGTCTAGGTCGCTTGCGGGCCGTTTGAAAGGCGCGCTGAAAATGCCGAACCAATAAGAAACGTGCTGTCAAGATTGAGGCCGGCGCGGTTTTTCGCTATCATTTGGCTTTCCCGCACCTGCTTCGTCATGACCAAATACGTCTTTGTCACTGGTGGTGTCGTGTCCTCATTGGGCAAGGGCATCGCCGCCGCATCGCTGGGAGCTATTCTCGAGTCCCGCGGCCTCCGCATTACCCATCTCAAGCTTGACCCCTACATCAACGTAGACCCCGGCACGATGTCACCGTTCCAACACGGTGAAGTGTTTGTGACCGAGGATGGCGCTGAGACCGATCTTGATCTCGGTCACTATGAGCGCTTCGTCAGTACCAAGATGGGCAAGCGCAACAATTTCACGACCGGCCAGGTGTATGAGGCGGTGATCAAGAAGGAGCGCCGTGGTGAATACCTCGGCAAGACCGTTCAGGTCATCCCGCACATCACCGACCAGATCAAGGCTAACGTCAAAGCCGGTGCTGAAGGTGCCGAGGTGGCGATTGTCGAAGTCGGCGGTACCGTCGGCGACATCGAGTCACTGCCGTTTCTGGAAGCCATTCGCCAAATGGGTTTTGAAGAAGGCAGGGAAAACACCTGCTTCATTCATCTAACCCTGCTGCCGTATATCTCGACGGCCGGTGAACTGAAGACCAAGCCGACGCAGCACTCCGTCAAGGAGCTGCGCGAGATCGGTATTCAGCCGGATATCCTGCTGTGCCGTGCAGATCGTCCGATCCCCGAAGATGAGCGTCGCAAGATTGCATTGTTCACGAACGTGCAGCCTGAGGCCGTGATTCCCTGTCTGGATGCGGATTCGATCTACAAGATTCCGGGCATGCTGCATGATCAGATGCTGGATGGCATCGTCTGCCACAAGCTCAACATTCTGGCTAAGGCGGCTGACCTGTCGGTCTGGCGCAAGCTGGTGCATGGGCTGGAGCATCCCAAGCATGCGCTGGACATCGCCTTTGTCGGCAAATATGTCGACCTGACCGAGTCCTACAAGTCGCTGACCGAAGCATTGACCCATGCCGGTATTCATACCGAGAGCAAGGTCAATATCCATTACATTGACTCGGAAGAGATTGAGAAGAATGGCTGCGATGTGCTGGCCTCCATGCATGCCATTCTGGTGCCGGGCGGTTTTGGTCGCCGTGGTACGGAAGGCAAGATTGCCGCAATTCGTTATGCCCGCGAGAACAAGGTCCCCTATCTGGGTATCTGTCTCGGCATGCAACTGGCAGTGATTGAATACGCCCGTAATGTGGCCGGCCTTGAAGGCGCCCACAGTACCGAACTGAACGAACAGACCCCGCACCCAGTGATTGCGTTGATTACCGAGTGGCTGGACCGTGAAGGCAAGGTTGAAACCCGTAGCGAAAACTCCGATATCGGCGGCACCATGCGTCTGGGCGGTCAGAAGTGCACGCTGGAAGCAGGCTCGTTGGCACGAGAGGTGTATGGCAGCGATGTCATCACCGAGCGCCATCGTCATCGCTACGAAGTGAACAATGCCTATCTGCCGCGCCTTGAAAAGGCGGGCCTGCGCATTTCCGGCAAGTCGTCCGAAGGCAAGGAGCTGTGCGAGATGATCGAGATTCCGGGCCATCCGTGGTTCATGGCGTGCCAGTTCCACCCCGAGTTCACATCCTCTCCACGTAACGGCCACCCCTTGTTCACTGCCTTTGTAGGTGCTGCGCTGACACGCAAGGGTGTAGTCAAGTAAGGCTCGGATCAGGCTCAAATGCCTTGATTTGGTAGTCAAGGCCAACGGTGTTCTGGATATTTGATTGTGCGCGCATCTGTAAAATGCGCGATTGATTTGATTTGAACTTGTAGTTTTTTAGGACATAGCCATGAGTGCAATTGTTGATGTCGTCGCCCGTGAGATTCTCGATTCACGCGGCAATCCCACCGTTGAAGCCGATGTGCTGCTGGAGTCCGGCGTGCTTGGACGTGCCGCCGTGCCGTCGGGTGCCTCGACTGGCTCGCGCGAAGCCGTAGAACTGCGTGACGGTGATGCTGCCCGTTTTGTTGGCAAGGGTGTGTTGCGCGCCGTTGAGAGCGTGAATACCGAGATTTCCGAAGCCATCATTGGGCTGGATGCCGAAGATCAGGCCTTCATTGACCGTACCCTGATCGAGCTGGACGGTACGGACAACAAGTCGCGTCTGGGCGCCAACGCCATCCTCGCCGTCTCCATGGCTGTCGCCAAGGCTGCGGCTGAAGAGTCGGGCTTGCCGCTGTACCGCTACTTCGGCGGCAGTGGCGCGATGTCCATGCCGGTGCCGATGATGAACGTTATCAACGGCGGCGCTCATGCCAACAACAGCCTAGATATCCAAGAATTCATGATTCTGCCAGTCGGCGCCAAGAGCTTCCGTGAAGCCCTGCGCTGCGGTGCTGAAGTCTTCCAGCACCTTAAGAAGCTGGTCGACAAGAAGGGCTATCCGACCACGGTGGGTGATGAAGGCGGCTTTGCGCCAAACGTCTCCGGCAATGACGAAGCCATCGAGCTGATCCTCAAGGCCATCGAAACCGCTGGTTATACGCCGGGCCAAGACGTGGTGCTGGGTCTGGACTGCGCCAGCTCCGAGTTCTACAAGGACGGCAAATACCATCTGGCCTCTGAAAAGCTCGAACTCACCAGCGCCGGTTTTGCCGACTACCTCGGCAATCTGGTCAGCAAGTACCCCATCATCAGCATCGAAGACGGTATGGCCGAAGGCGACTGGGATGGCTGGAAGCTGCTGACCGACAAGCTGGGCAAGAACGTACAAATCGTCGGTGACGATCTGTTTGTGACCAATCCGCGCATCCTGCGTGAAGGTATCAGCAAGGGTATCGCTAACTCGATCCTCATCAAGATCAACCAAATCGGCACCCTGACCGAAACTTTCGCTGCCGTTGAAATGGCCAAGCGTGCCGGTTACACCAATGTAATTTCGCATCGCTCGGGTGAAACCGAAGATTCGACCATTGCGGATATCGCTGTGGGTCTGAATGCCGGCCAGATCAAGACCGGTTCGCTGTCGCGTTCGGATCGTATTGCCAAGTACAACCAGCTGCTGCGCATCGAAGAAGATCTGGGCGATACCGTGACCTACCCGGGCATCGAAGCTTTTTACAACCTGCGCAAGTAAGCTTGTGCCGTGAGGTGGCCAACCTTGATTTTGGTCGGCCTGATCGCCGCCTTGCAATACCCATTGTGGTTTGGCAAGGGCGGCTGGCTCAGGGTCTGGGATATGGATCAGAAGCTGGAAGCGCAGCGCGAAGTGAACCAGAAACTGGAGCTGCGCAATGTTGGTCTTGAGGCTGAAGTCCGTGACCTGAAAAACGGTTACGAGGCCATCGAGGAGCGGGCGCGCTACGAGCTAGGGCTGGTGAAACAAGGCGAGGTCTTTGTGCAAGTGCCGCAGAAGAAGGCTCAGCCGTAATAGCCCCTTGTTTTAGTGAATCAAGAAAGTCCGCCGAGTGGTTTGCTCGGCGGATTTTTTATTTGTACAGACTATTTGTGGAGATGTAAGGCGTGGCCGCTTTTCTCTGCGGGTGTTGCGCATGCTTTGCAACTCCTACAGCTGCCGCATCCGCCAGCATGGCTGAGCTTCTTTGTCTTCGCGGGCGATGCGCCAAGGAAGTGAGCGAGCTTTTCCTTCAGCGGCGAAGGTGTGTAGCGCCAGGCCGCATAGGCGATTGCTGCAATCACGATCAGTGCTACTAGCAGGTTTTCGAGAAGCAGATGATTCATGATGTCTTTGCGCCTTTCTCAGTCTTTAGCCCCAGCCTAGGGCAAGTGCAACGCGATAGGTGATGAAGGAGGCCAGATAGGCCAGCGCGAACAGATAGCCGGCCAGAATGAACATCTGTTTCCATGAGTTAGTTTCGCGCTTGACGGCCGCTAGCGTGGCGAGGCATTGCGGGGCATAGACATACCAAGCCAGCAGAGACAATGCCGTGGCGAGCGACCAGCTTGCGGCAATCATCGGTTCCAGCTGGCCAGCGATATCCTCGGCACTGGCGGACATGGCATATACAGTGCCCAATGCGCTGACCGCCACTTCACGGGCAGCCATTCCCGGCACAAGCGCGATGGAGATCTGCCAGTTGAAGCCGATTGGGGCGAAAACCACTTCCAGCGCTCGCCCAATCATGCCGGCGAAGCTGTACTGAATCGCTGGGCCGATGGCGTCAGCCGGCGGGGCCGGGTAGGTGGATAGAAACCACAGGATGATGGTCAGCGAGAGGATTAATGTGCCGACACGGCGAAGGAAGATGCTTGCTCGCTCATATAGGCCGACAGCCAAATTACGCAGGCTGGGGCGACGGTAGGCCGGTAATTCCATCATCAGTACGGTGGGTGTGGCGCGCCCGCGCATGAACTTCAGTACCCAAGCAACGGCAAGGGCGGACAGAATGCCGGCGACATACAGTCCGAAAAGCACCAGCCCTTGCAGATTGAAGATGCCAGCGACCGTTTGCTGCGGAATAAAGGCGGCAATCAGCAGGGCATACACGGGCAGACGCGCCGAACAGGTCATGAGCGGGGCGATCATGATGGTGACGAGGCGATCGCGCCAGTCGCTGATGGTGCGCGTTGCCATGATGCCGGGGATGGCGCAGGCAAAGCTTGAGAGCAGGGGGATGAACGAACGACCGGACAAGCCGACACCGCTCATGATCCGATCCAACAGAAAGGCAGCACGTGGCAGATAACCTGAGTCTTCAAGCGCAAGAATAAAGAAGAACAAAATCAGAATTTGCGGCAGGAAAACCAAAACGCCGCCCACGCCCGCGATGATGCCGTCAGCGAGCAGGCTTTGCAGCAGTCCGGCTGACATATGCGCCGTTACCCATTCGCTGAGGCTGCTCACCGCGCCATCAATAGCTTCCATCGGCACTTCAGCCCAGCTGAAGACGGCCTGAAACATCAAAAATAGGGTGGCGGCCAGAATCAGCATGCCCCAGAGCGGGTGCAGCACAATACGGTCGATGCGATCATCTAGGCTGTTATCTGTGGCGGGTGTCGTGATCGCTAGGCCGAGGATGCGTCTAACTTCCTGCTGAGTAGTAAGTACCCCTTCAACGTCTGAGGGCTGCCAGTTAGAGGTTGTTGTGTTGCTCGTGATGGTAAGGCTGTCGATATGATCGACTAGGCTTTGCGCACCGCTGTGCTTGATGGCGATGGTTTCGACAACAGGTATGCCGAGTTCGCGTGAGAGCACTGTGGTGTCAACCACGATGCCTTGGCGCTGCGCGGCGTCGCTCATATTGAGCGCCATGACCATGGGCAAGTTTAGCTGCTGCGCTTCAAGTACCAACCGCAGATTCAGACGTAGGTTCGTGGCGTCCGTCACACAGATCAGCAGGTCCGGGCGCGCCTGATCGCTGCGTGAGCCCGTGACAACATCCCTAGTGATGGCTTCGTCAGCACTGAGGGCGTTGAGGCTATAGGTACCCGGCAAATCAAGCAGGCGAACATGATGCCCACTGGGCGTGGTGAACAGACCCTCCTTGCGTTCGACGGTGACGCCGGCATAGTTCGCAACCTTTTGGCGGCTGCCCGTCAGTAGGTTGAAGAGAGCAGTTTTGCCGCAGTTCGGGTTGCCGAGTAAAGCAATCTGCAATGTGGTGGTGTCACTCATGTTGACGCCACCTCAACCCGTATGAAATCAGCCTCGAAGCGTCGAAGTGCAAAGGTGGTATGTCCCAAGCGCGCGGCAATCGGTTCGTGTCCAGGGTGGCCGTGCGCGATGACACGCACTTGTTCGCCGGGCAGGAAGCCGATCTCGATCAAGCGCAACACAAGGTGTTGCTGATCAGGATCTTCAGGCGTGAGGATGCGTGAGATTACCGCCGAGGTATTGCGCGGTAAGTCGCTCAGGCTAAGTTCGAGGGGGCTGGCTGCAGTGCTCAAGGGGAATCCATGATGAATGGGAGAGGCATTTGACTCAATCAAATGCGAATAATTCCCATTATAGCGCTGAAGCCTTGGTGGATATCGTTAATCCAGCTCGTTGTTGGTGTCTGCTTAACTGCTTTAGTCGATCAGCTCTATCTTGCCGTTAATGTTCACAACGATTTGGCTTTCACCCGCTTCAACAGGCAATGGGGCGGCTTCTGCTGCCATCATGGCTTTACCTCGCAGCATCGGGTAGACTGGGCCGCGGTTGCTGTTACCAACGTTCATTTCACGAATCCGGTATTTTTTGCCCAGCGTTGTTGCGATCAGGTTGGCGCGTTCGCGGAAAACATGAATCGCGCTGACAGTCGCATCGGCCTCAGTCTTTTGAAGCGTTTCAGGAGAAGGGGTCGCAGAGAGTTGGCTAACGGCTAGGTTGCCCTGCAGCTTGCCCAAGAGTTCGGCCAACACTGTCGCATCGCGCGATTCAAGTTGGATTTCGCTGCGCATGCGCCAAGCTTCGATAGTGCGATCACTCTTGCCGTAGACCGGATAGGTGTGGCTGCTGCCGGTTTTGACTTTGACACCGGGATAAGTTTTGGCAGTATTCAGTGCGCTGGCAATTTGCTGATTGACTTGTCGCGCCACGATCCCTGAGTTGCTGTGGCTGGACTCTGCATAGGCCGTGGCCTGAAACAGATCGTTGGCGCTGGCGCGACTGGCCTCGGCTGATAGCTCGATCAATGGGCCGCTCACAGGTGGCACAGTCTGCGCATGGGCAGAGAAAGCGCTACTGGCGAGCACTGTGATCAGGGATAGGTGGCGGAAAAGGGAGCGTGGCATAGGGCTTTCAGGTGGTTTGGTTTTGGCGCATCGCTGCTGCCCATTGGCGATCTTTCTCTTCCGAGAGTAATCGCGAAGCGCGGCGCTTGATGTAGGACTGCTGCGCAGCGGCCTCGTTCCCCTTGTGATCTGCAATCACCATATTCCAGAGTGCGTGATCGGCGCGGTTTTGCTCTAACTCCTCACGCGCAGTGTCCATGCATCGCTGAAGTTGCGGATCAACTGCAGTAACGGCGGGTGAGGATTCGGTCTCGTCCTCATCAACGACGAGACGTCGTTTAATGACTACGATCAGCGCAAAAGGGAGTATCAGCGCCGCCCACCAATACTTCAATACGCCATCTTTTGCCTGTTCGACGGATGACTTTCGCGGCTGTGAAGTAGTGCTCTGCGAAGCATTATCGCTATCGGGCAGCTCAGTGCTAACACCTTGTTGCGGGGCCGGTGCCAACATGCCGCGCTCACTCGCTACTCCAGAAGGTGCAGCCTGGTTGGTTTCACTGCTAGGCGGTGCGCCGCTGACGCCCAGACGCTCTACCCAATTAACGGGCAGGGCCATGTTCAGGCCTTGGCCAGCACGCATGCCAAAGGTCGTAATACCAATCAGGCGGCCTTTGGCATCAAACAGCCCACCACCGCTTGATCCGGGTGAAATGGCAGCATTTGTCTGGATGACGTTGCCGTCCTCGACAGGACGTAGTGCTGTGATCAGGCCATTGCTCAAGGTCAGTTGCGGAGGCGAATAAGTCTTTTGCTTGGTGACAGCGGTGACGCCGACAATGTTTGCAATTTCATTCGGGGCGCCAATCGCATAGACTGAATCGCCAACGGAGAGCTTGCTGGCATCGCCGAACTCGACCGGGGCCGCGTTAAGACCGCGCACCTCCATTAAGCAGAGATCCTGCACGCTATCGCAGTTGGTCATATAGGCTTCATAGCGACCACCGCTGATCAGTACTTGATAGCGGTGACCGGGCAGGAGCACATGCCGATTGGTGACCATGGTTTGTGGCCCGACGGTGACGGCGCTGCCTGAGCCAACTAGCTGATCTTCAAACGTGGTGACGATGACAATGCCGACGCTATTGGCAACGCGTGAGTAAATGCTGTTGGCACTTTGCGACACTGCCTGCTGGCTAACGGCCAGTAACAATAATGCGAATCCCGGACGAAACAGTTGCGACAAGTGCTTGAGCATGTCTTCCCTCGTTTGAATTCAATCTCGCTGGATTCTAATGATTTGCAACCAGCATGTGTGTATTTTGCTGCAGATTATCCGATCAGCGTCAGGCTGTCCCGATAGCGCTGCCAGTCATGTACATAGTGAGCTGCTGTGGCTTTGATGCGCGCTACTTCCTCGTCACTGAGGGTACGCACAATGCGGCCTGGCGAGCCAACGACAAGGGAGCGATCAGGAATAACCTTGCCCTCAGGGATTAGCGTATTGGCCCCAATCAGGCATTCCTTGCCGATGACGACACGATTCAGAATCACGCTCTTGATACCGATCAGGCTGCCTTCACCCACAGTGCAACCATGCAACATGGCCATATGCCCGACAGTGACGTGATCGCCCAATGTAAGAGGAATGCCTGGATCGGCATGTAGGACAGCGCCATCCTGAATATTGCTATTGGCCCCAATCACGATGGCTTCGTCATCGCCGCGAATCACGGCACTCCACCAGACACTGCTGTTGGCCCCCAGTGAGACATCACCAATTACCGTGGCATTCGGCGCGACCCAAAAGGCATCGGCCAGCGTGGGGCGCTTGTTGTTGATGGCGTAGAGCGGCATGTGAGCTCCTGCATTAATAAGGGTGGAATTGTAAGCAGGCTTTTGGAAGTTTTCGATGAAATTAAATCTCTGCAGGCGCGTCATTATGTGCAGATGAATTCGGCATAATTATGTTTTGCATATTGCTTCTGCCAGCCCATGAGCGACCCGGATACCAGCAAGTACGAACTGAGCAAGACGGAGCTCGACCAGGTACTTGGTTCATTTGAAATTCCTACCTGCCCGGCGATGGTGGCCGAGGTGATGGCCGAAGCGCGCAAAGACTCCCCAGATATTCGTAGGCTGACCGCAGCCATTACTGGGGATGTTGGCATGTCCGCTATTACCTTGAAAATGGCTAATTCAGCCCTTTTCAGCAGTGGCACGCCAATTAATAACGTGCAGCGTGCCTTGGATCGTCTTGGTATGCGCAATGTTCTCAGCGTCGTCCTTGGTGCCTCGCTGCGCTCAAGCATGATGGGATTACCCGGTAACTTTATTGACCGGTTTTGGTCCCGTAACTCGATCATGGCCCAATCATGCGGCTTTCTGGCGCGTCAGCTGTATGGCATCTCTCCGGATGATGCTTACACCTATGCACTGTTCCATGATGCAGCCATTCCACTGATGCTCAAGCGTTTTCCTCAGTATCCAAGGTTGATCCAAGAGGCTGCGGCTCGGGGTGAAAGTCGTGTTCAGGCTGAGCGGCAGTTGCCTTGCACTCACCCGATTATTGGTGCGCTGCTGGTGCGTAACTGGGGGCTGCCGCAGACCGTATCACTGGCCATACGCTTTCATCACGAGCCTGATGTTTATTCCCTTGATGAGCAGACCTTGCCAAGTCAAGCGCTCTCGCTGTTGGCAGTGGGCCAAGTGGTTGAACATGTGATGGCGGACATCATGCACGACGATGATGATGAAGTTGGCGAAGCCTTGTTTGCACAGGCCATGGAGCATCTCGGCATGCCACTAGAGGATCGCGATGCTGTCGCGGATGTTGTCAGAAAATCAATCAAGGACGCTGCAGGCTGAGTGGGTTGAAGCCTCGCTCATGAATTACCTAGCGCATGTCTTCCTCGCCGGCGAGTCCGAGCCAGATCGGCTCGGTGGCTTGCTCGGCGATTTTGTCAAAGGGCCACTCCCGTGTGGCTTGCCACCTTTGCTTGCAGAGGGCGTTGCATTGCACCGGCGTATCGATAGTTATGCCGATGCCCACCCCGCTTTTCAACGCAGCCGCGCGCGCGTGAGTCCTGCCCGTCGTCGTTATGCTGGCGTGATGGTCGATATGTTTTACGATCATTTGTTGGCAGCGCATTGGCCTGACTACAGCGCTGTATCCCTAGAGTCTTACAGCCGCCGGGTGTATGACCTGCTGGATGCGCATGCGCCGACACTCCCGCAACGGCTGAACACTGTGCGTCTATGGATGCGCGAAGAGGATTGGCTGTGCAGCTATCGCAGTCTGGATGGGGTAGGTGGGGCACTGGATCGGATTGCTCAGCACCGGCTTTCAAGGCCCGGCACACTGCCAGGTTCGATTGAAGAGCTGGCGGCGGACTACGACGGATTCAAACAAGACTTTTTCGAGTTCATGCATGACGCACAGGCCATGACTGCGTTGGTGCGCCAGCAACGCTAACCGATTTGCACACTCAGCATGCTGATCGTGCCGAGATCAATGCCACGCGTTGGGAAGCTGACCGCATCCTGATCTGTCCTCAGCCCCGCGATATACAGCAGCGGTAAATAGTGTTCTGGCGTCGGGATCGCCAGTAGCGCTTGTGGATCGAGTGTCGGGTAGTCAATCAAGGCTTGATGATCATTGCTTATCAGGCAATCAACTACCCGTTGTTCCACCCGCGCAGACCATGCGGGTGCGGGCGCCTCTGGCTGCCACTGAATCATGCGCAAGTTGTGCACCACATTGCCGCTGGCAATGATGAGTACGCCTTCGTCACGCAATGCCTGTAACTGCTGACCTAGCCGGTAGTGGAAGTCATTTGTCTCAGCCAAGTTCAGACTGAGCTGTACTACCGGAATGTCGGCTGCCGGAAACAGGTGGACGAGGATAGACCATGAGCCATGATCTAGCCCCCAGCTTTGGTCGAGGGTTACCGGTAACGGTGCCAGCAATTCATGGATGCGCTGTGCCAGTGCCGGGCTGCCCGGTGCCGGATATTGCACAGCAAACAGCGCATCTGGAAAGCCACCAAAGTCGTGAATGGTTTCAGGCATGGGCATGGCTGTCACCCCAACGCCGGGTGTCATCCAATGGGCAGAGATCGCGAGAATTGCTCTTGGTCGGGGCAGTCTTGCCCCCAAAGCTTGCCAGGCCTGACGCCATGGTGTGTCTTCGATGGCATTCATCGGGGAGCCATGACCGATGAATAGGGCGGGCATGCGAACAGATGAATTCATAGCGGTATGCTGGAAAGCGCTTGAGAACTGCGATAATTCGACTTTACTCTGTTTGTCGCTGCGTCCCCTAGCCAACGTACTAACCAAGGTTTAGCCTCAGCGTCCTTTCATCAGCGTCTTTTAAAGACCATCTCTACTGGAGTCCCTCGCAATGAGCCTGCATATTTTCTTGGTTTTTCTGCACATTCTTGGCGTCACCATTTGGGTTGGTGGGATGTTCTTCGCACATGTCTGCCTACGTCCGGCCGCCGCCAGTCTGGAGCCGCAGGTACGTCTGCCACTTTTGCATGCGGTTCTCGGTCGCTTCTTCCGCTGGGTCGCCCTGATCGTTGCCGTGGTGCTGATTAGCGGCATCGCCATGATGTTGCATGTGGGTTTTGCAAATGCCCCCAAGGGCTGGCATTGGATGATGACCAGCGGCATTGTGATGATGCTGATCTTCGGTCACATTTACGGTGCTGGTTACCGCCGCCTAACCCGCGCGGTGGCGGCGGCTGATTGGGCAGCGGGTGCAGTTGCCATGAATGGTATCCGTCGTCTGGTAGGCATCAATCTTCTGCTGGGTCTTTTGACCATTGCTTTCGCTACGCTTGGCGCTGCCTACTGAAATGAATACGGTAGATTTCGAGTTGAAGGACGAATACGTCGAGCTATGCAATCTGCTCAAGCTGGTTGGGCTGGCCGATAGCGGTGGGCGTGGCAAGCAGATGGTGGCTGAAGGGCTGGTCAAGGTGGATGGGCAGCCAGAAAGCCGCAAGACGGCAAAGATTCGATCCGGCCAAGTCGTGACCTGTCAGAACGTCTCCATCAAGGTTGTTGCACATGCCTAGTGACAGCGACATGGCTGAGCGTATTGCCGAGCTGGAAATCAAGCTGGCATATGCCGAGGATTTGCTCGACAGCGTGAATACCACCGTGTTTCGCCAGCAGGAGCAGATCGATCTGCTACAGGCGCAATTGCGTAGCCTGCAACAACAGGTGCAGACCAGCATGCCCGGCGAGGCGCTGAGTTTGCGCGATGAACTCCCGCCGCATTACTGATGATTCACTGATGGCTGAAAAGTACGACATTCGTCCGGGGCAGTCGGTTGAACTGCTGAAAGAACTGCATATACTCACGCGCGATGGCAAGCTCAATCAGGACAGCCGGCGTAAGCTCAAGCAGGTCTACCACCTGTTCCAGTTCATCGAGCCCTTGCTCAAGGATGTGCTGAGTGACAAGCCTGATCTAACCTTGGTCGATCATGGGGCGGGCAAGTCCTACCTTGGTTTCATCCTCTACGATCTCTTCTTCAAAGAACACGCCAAGCAAGGGTATATCTACGGCATCGAGACTCGTGATGAACTGGTTGCCAGCTCAACTGCACTGGCCGCACGACTTGGCTTTGCCGGCATGTCCTTCCTCAACCTGAGTGTGGCTGCGTCCATCGAGTCAGACGCGCTGCCCGCACAGGTGGGTATCGTCACAGCTCTGCATGCCTGTAACACTGCGACTGATGATGCCATCCGCTTTGCCCTGGCTAAGCAGGCACGTCATATTGTCTTGGTGCCGTGCTGTCAGGCTGAGATAGCAGCGGCACTGCGTAAAAACAAAGCCAAAGCACTAGCCAATCCGCTCGCTGAAATCTGGCGTCACCCGATTCATACGCGCGAGTTTGGCAGCCACATGACGAATGTGATGCGCTGCCTGCAGCTGGAAGCGCATGGCTACCAGCTCAATGTCACGGAGCTGGTAGGGTGGGAGCATTCGATGAAGAATGAGCTGATCATTGCCAGCCGCACGCAGAAGCCCAGCCGCAAGGCCGCCGAGCGTCTGCATGTGCTACTAGATGAGCTAGGACTTCGCGAAGAGCTCGCCGAGCGCTTCTTTACGCCGGTTTAAACTCAGACTCAGACCCGCAGCAGGGCAATCTTCAACGGGTGCTTGCCATCCGGGCTGGGGAAGTCAGCTTCCGGGCTGATCCACTCCACTTCCCGAATCGGCCGCCCGGCCTTGACCGCACTTCGTTCGAGCTGGCCCAGCCAAGCATCACGATCAACCTGTGCCACGTTATTGCAGCAGATCAGGGTGCCGCCCTCTGCGGTGCAGAGCAAGGCTGGCTTGAATACCCCCGCATAATCATTGATCAGGTCGACTACGCCAAAAGGGCTTTTGGCGTAGCGGGGCGGGTCGAGATAGACGATATCAAACTGACGTGCCTCGATCTTGGGGAAGGGGGGCATCGCCTTGCCGCGTACCCGCGTTGGCTGGCCGAGGCCGGCGTACTGGCGCATGGCGGCAAAGGCGTCGCTTTTCACAAAACGTGGACGGAAAGGCAGCTCGTTGATGCGTGCGTTTTCTTTACCGATAGACAGGTTGGTGTCCGCGAAGTCCACATTCACAACGTGCGTGGCCCCACCCATGCCAGCGACTAACCCGGTACCGCAGGTGTAGGCAAACAGGTTAAGTACCGATTTCTGGGTGGCTTCAGCCATCACGCGCCGCCTGGCCGCACGGGCATCGAGGAATAACCATGGGTCCTGGCCTGCATGCCGCGCCTGAATCAGATACTTCACGCCTAGCTCACTAACGGTGCGCTGACGCTGGGCTGGCTCGAGGATTTCTGCGGGTAAGGGGTTGTTGACCCGCGAGTTCGCTTGGCTGCGGTCGTTGTAAATAAAGTCGAGGCCGGGCAGGGCGGCTGCGTAGAAATCGGCGACCTCGTGCCTATCCTCGGGAGAAAGAAATTGATGAAAACCTTGGGCAAGAATCAGATCGCCATAGCGATCAATGGTCAGCCCCGGTGCGCCTTCAACGCTACCGTGAAACAGCCGATAGCATTGAGTGCTTTCTTCAAGTAATTGATCTATTAATGATTTTCTGGATTCAAGTGCGGTCGACAGGTGGTCGGTCAGCATGGGGTGGCACGGGTGCGGAGGGCAGCCATTGTCGCACGCGGGCTAGATTGAAATTAGTGAAATTCCTGTCAACCGAAGCTTTGACACATGCGTTATTGAACTCATGGGCGGCATGTCCGCTGATCGACGGAGAAACACATGGGCAGGTTTAGCACTGAATCGTTTGACGAATTTCTGAGCTCGCTGAAGCGTCTCGGTATTGTCATCAGCAACGAACTTGAGCTGCGTGAGCGCCTTTCCGAGGCACGCCGCTGGCGCTACGCCTTCGCAACGCTGGCCAATAACGGTCGCTCCCTGGGCATCCGTTTCGAGAACCGCAACGCTGACGATACTGCTATTCGCAACACCCTGGCCCGCTTTGATTTCCCCGAGCCAACGCAGGCTTCGCTGACAGCAGTACTGAAGCCGCACCACTGAGCTGCATCCCTAAGCCGACACTGTTGGCACAAAAAAACCCGCCATTGAGCGGGTTTTTTATTGTCTGTACTCACAGCGCTTGCTTTGCAGCTTACTTCGGACTCATGGAAACCGGCCCCACGCGTAGGTAGGTGTGACCACAAGGCGGTGGCTGAAAAAAGCTTTCCGGCTGGCTGAATACCGAACGTACCCGGCGAGTGGTGGCATCGAACAGCACATTGAAACGTGAGGCAATGCTGCCATTGGCGCAGTAGCGCCACTCCAAGGCCAATTCATCACGCGCAGCAAAGTAGCGGGTCCAAGGGGCGTAGGATGGCCCGATCAGTCGAAGCACCTCATCTTGGCTCATGCCCGGCTGAATCGCTGCAAAGTGCTCCTCATTGAGGACTTCTTCATAACTCAGTAGCCGTTGATGTGCATCAAAGCGTGCCATCAGGGTCGAGGTACCGTAGGGGCCAGTTGGCCACACCATGCGGGTCACGCCTTGCGGCTCTTCCCAATGCATGGCCGGTGCGCCACGTTGCGCGATGACATCGCCCTGCGTGCTGCTGCCCAGTGTGAAGGCATACGGGCCCATGACTGCACAACCACCAATCAGCGCGGCAGATAGCAATAGGATGGGCAGCAGGGCTTGGGCAGGCATGTGCCGCGATATCAGCGGCTGATCGGCTTGTAGCGAATACGCTTGGGCTTGGCACCTTCCTCGCCCAGACGCTTCTTTTTGTCCTCTTCGTACTCGTGATAATTCCCGTTGAAGAAGGTCCATTGCGAGTCGCCTTCACAAGACAGAATGTGCGTGGCGATACGGTCAAGGAACCAGCGATCATGGGACGTCACCAGCACGCAGCCGGGGAACTCAAGCAGCGCATCTTCCAACGAACGCAGGGTTTCTACGTCAAGGTCATTTGACGGTTCATCCAGCAGTAGTACATTGCCACCTGAGATCAGCGTCTTGGCCAAATGCAGGCGACCACGTTCACCGCCGGACAGGCTGCCAACTAGCTTGCCTTGATCGCCACCCTTGAAGTTGAAGCGGCCGAGATAGGCGCGCGAGGGCATTTCGAACTTGCCAACCGTCAGGATGTCGGCGCCATCGGCCACAACATCAAACACGGTACGGTCATTGTCCAGACCTTCACGACTTTGATCCACAGCCGCCAACTTAACGGTTGGGCCAACGTCGATGTTACCGCTGTCCGGCTGCTCCTTACCCATGATCATGCGGAACAGGGTGGACTTACCTGCGCCATTGGGGCCGATCACGCCGACGATGGCGCCAGGTGGGACGGTGAAGCTGAGGTTGTCGATCAGCAGGCGGTCGCCAAAGGCTTTGGAGACGCCGTTGAACTCGATGACCTTGTCACCCAAGCGCTCGCCAACAGGAATGAAGATTTCCTGCGTTTCATTGCGTTTTTGATATTCGTAACTGCTCATTTCCTCGAAGCGAGCCAGACGTGCCTTGCTCTTGGCTTGGCGCGCCTTAGGGTTCTGGCGTGCCCATTCAAGTTCGGTCTTCATGGCCTTCATGCGGGCCTGTTCTTGCTTGGCTTCGGTTTCCAAACGGGCTTCTTTCTGCTCTAGCCAGCTGGAGTAGTTGCCCTTCCACGGAATACCATGGCCGCGGTCGAGTTCAAGAATCCACTCGGCGGCGTTGTCGAGGAAGTAGCGATCGTGGGTCACGGCGACGACAGTACCGGGGAAGCGGGTGAGGAACTGCTCCAGCCATTCCACTGATTCGGCATCCAAGTGGTTGGTCGGCTCATCCAGCAGCAGCATGTCCGGGTTCGACAGCAGCAGCTTGCACAGCGCAACACGGCGCTTTTCACCACCGGACAGATGCTCGATCTTCGCGTCCCAAGCGGGGAGACGCAGGGCGTCGGCGGCGATTTCCAGTTGGCGTTCGGAGTCTGATCCGGAGGTGGCGATAATCGCCTCTAGGCGCGCTTGTTCTTCTGCGAGCTTGTCGAAGTCGGCATCTTCCTCCGCATAAGCGGCATACACCGCTTCCAGCTTGGCTTGAGCTTCCATGACTTCACCCATGCCTGCCTCAACCTCCTGACGCACGGTCTTGGCCGGATCAAGCTCTGGCTCTTGGGGCAGATACCCAATTTTCACACCGGCCAGATGCTGGACTTCGCCGTCGAATTCCTTGTCCGCGCCCGCCATGATCTTGAGCACGGTAGATTTGCCGGAACCGTTCAAGCCGAGCAAGCCAATCTTGGCGCCGGGGAAGAAGGATAGCGAAATGTCCTTGATGATCTGACGCTTGGGCGGGACGATTTTGCTCACGCGGAGCATCGACATTACATATTGGGCCATGGTGTGAGTGCGTATTCAAAGTTGAAACAGGTCGCAAGCTTACCCGACTCCACCGCTGACTAGCTAGTCAAGCTGCGGTTTTGCTGACGCAATCTCGGCCGATTGGCTGTTGATACTGATTTCACGGGATAATCAGACCTTGATTGCAAGGAGATGGGTATGGCCTTAGGGCGCCGGCAGCTGGTTTCCATGCTGACGATTTTGTTGTGTCTGGGCTTCATGGTCACCGCAGTAGCCAACTATATGGCTGCGCGCAATTTGATCCGCCAATCCATTGTGGATAGCGAGTTGCCGCTGACGTCGGACAATATTTATTCTGAAATTCAGAAGGATCTGGTGCGCCCGATTTTCATCTCCTCAATGATGGCGGGCGATACCTTTCTGCGTGACTGGATGCTGAACGGCGAAAAAGACGTCAGCAAGATTTCGCGCTACCTCGGTGAGGTCAAGCAACGCTACGGTGCGCACACCAGTTTCCTTGTGTCTGATCAGTCACGTAATTATTACCAGGCTGACGGCTTGCTCAAGCAAGTCAGCCCTGAGTCAGATCGTGACGTCTGGTACTACCGTGTGCGTGACATGAAAACGGCCTACGAGATCAACGTGGATCCCGACATGGCGAACATGGATGCACTCACCATCTTCGTGAATTACCGCGTACTCGATTACAAAGAGCGCTTTTTGGGGGCGACGGGTGTCGGCTTGTCAGTGGATTCGGTGCGAAGTTTGATCAATGAGTATCAGCAACGTTATCGCCGCATGATCTATTTCGTTGATCAAAAGGGCCAGCTGATCCTGTTCGCAGGACCGCATCCTGCCGGCAGCAATATCCGAAAAATTGAAGGGCTGGATAAGCTGGCCGATACCATCCTTGCGGGCAAGGAAGGTGCCTATGAGTATCAGGCTAAGGGCAACACCACACAGCTATTGAATGTGCGCTACATCCCCGAGTTGCACTGGTACCTCTTTGTTGAGAAGCAGGAAGACGAAGCCTTGGGCGGCATTCGCCGTACCCTGTATCTGAATCTGCTGATCAGCGTGGCAGTGACGGGCTTGGTGCTGCTGCTGGTGAGTATCGCGATCAAACGCTATCAAGAGCGTATTGAAGCCATGGCCTTGACCGATAAGCTGACAGGCTTGGCGAATCGGCAGGCACTCGACATGATGGTGTTGCGCGATATGGCCGAACATCGTCGCACGGATATGGGCCTAGCCATTCTGCTGCTTGATCTAGATAGCTTCAAAAACATCAACGACAAATATGGTCATTTGGCCGGTGACGCTGTGCTGCGCCAAGTGGGGGCGGTGATCCGTTCTCAGTTGCGGGATAGTGATCTGCTGGGTCGTTGGGGCGGAGAGGAGTTCTTGTTGACCCTGAAACGTACAGATTTGCAGGCAGCGACCACCGTGGCTGAGAAGATTCGTGAAGCCATCGAGCAAACGCGGGTGCCGTATGGCAGTGAAACCTTATCAGTCACCGTCAGTATTGGCATTGCCTTGCTGCGCGCGACTGACACCCAGGATAGTCTGTTGAATCGCGCCGATCACGCATTGTATGCAGCTAAGCGCGCTGGGCGTAACTGCGTCAAGAGCGGCGAATAGGATCCAGTCATGAGCGGCCAGCGACAGTACAAGTACTACGACTTTGTCATGGCCGCATTTGTCTGCGTGTTGCTGTGTTCAAACCTCATTGGTGCAGGCAAGGCAGCGCAAGTCACATTGCCCTTGCTCGGGCCCGTTACATTCAGTGCGGGGGTGTTGTTCTTCCCGATCTCCTACATCTTTGGTGATGTCCTGACAGAGGTCTATGGCTACGGGCGAGATCGTCGTGTGGTGTGGGCAGGGTTTGCCGCACTCGCCTTTGCTAGCTTCATGGCCTTTGTGGTGGTGAGCTTGCCGCCGGCTGATAGCGACTATGCGCGTGAGTATCAGACCCACCTCATTGGCGTTTTCGGCGATACCCCACGGATTGCCCTAGGCTCCATGATTGCCTTCTGGTGTGGCAGTTTTTCCAATAGCTTTGTGCTGGCCAAGATGAAGGTGCTGACGGCCGGTCGCTGGCTCTGGACGCGTACTATCGGTTCTACGCTGGTCGGGGAACTGGTTGATTCCGGGCTTTTCTACGTTATCGCTTTCTACGGTACTTGGCCAAATGAGCAAATATTGGCCGTGACACTGGCGCAATATGTCTTCAAGACCTGTTGGGAGATCGTGATGACACCGGTGACATATCGAGTGGTTGGCTTCCTTAAGCGCGTGGAGCAAGAGGACCATTACGACCGCCACACCAACTTCAACCCTTTCCGCCTGAATAGTTAATTTGGGCTTTAGTGTCGGTCATGACCTCGATGACCGTGACCGCCATGTCCCCCATGCCTCCCGTGGCTCCCATGTCCATGGTTGTGCCCACCATGACCACCATGGAAGTGATGCCCATGATGACGGTTGATCGGCCGAGGCGGTGCATAGTAGGGCGGTGATACGTATATGGGGGTGGGAATATACCTAGGGGCGTAAGTGGGATATGTCCGTGCGCCACCCAAATACACCCTGTTGTACCAGCTGGGCTGGACGAAATAGACCATGACCTCGCAGGCATTGTAGTAACTACAGTAATGGTTCCACCGATGGGCATGCGCTGCTGGCACATGCATGTACACCGGTGGCCCGGAATAAATACCGGCATGACCCATGATGGCGTAAGGGAAAATCAAATCCGGTGCCGGGTGCCGCCGATATCAATGCGTCCATGCATGCCAGGTTGACCGACGCTGCCTGAAATTTGCGCGAGGCTTTGACTGGCCCACGTGGCCAATGCCAGCGCAGCCAATAGGGACACACTCTTTTTCATCACTCATCCTCAGAAGGGGCTGCTTGTTTAACGCGGCATGTACCTCCTAGGTAGACTGAGTTTGTGTAAGGGTTTGCAAAGAGGTGGCAAACTTCAGGCAGCTTGTGCGGCATGAGGTGGCGCTCGTGTAGCCGCCTCATGCCTGTGCGGTTGAATGGGGATCAGCTGTTGATGACGCTCTTGATGGCGGCGGGAATTGTTTTCTGATCTGCCTTGTTCATCATCTGAATATCCCCGCAGAGCTGGCCACCTTCCTCGATCAGCACCTTGCCGTAACGGACGGTGCCGCTGACTTTGCCAGTTGCGTGGATAATGAGTTGATCGCGCACATTCAGTTCTCCCGTGAACGTGCCGCAAATCTCAGCAATGTCGATGCTGACCTTGCCATTGAATTCGCCTTTTTCGGCAATACGGATGATGCGACTGTCCATCGTCGCTTCGACATGGCCTTCGACCACCAGTGTGTCGCAGTCCAGAATTTCTGCACCCTTGAGTCGAACATCAGGCCCGACGATGAGCCGATTACCCGCACCCAGATCCTGTTTGTCAGCCGCTACAGCTTGCGCAGATGCTGACTGTGGTGAAGGCGGTGGTGCACTAGGGCGTGCTTGGGCGGTGGCCTGCCCAGTGTTCGCATTCATCAGGATGGAATGCGGCACATTTTCTTCACGCTTGCCAAACATGGGGGACGAGGGTTTCAACATGGGAGACTCCTTTAGGATGGATGTAACCCTCTCCCTATCGCAAGGCCTGTGCCATGCGTGAAGTCTTTTGTTATCAGTCGCTTGAAACTTTCGCCTGATGCGCGCGTGTCGCTATGGGGCGACACGTCGGTGAACGGTCGCGGTAAGTGGCTCTTTGCAAAAGAAAAAGCGTGTCGCCAGCGACCGACAGAAAGTTATTCAGCGACTTGCTCGTAGCCTTGGGCATCCAGCAACGCTTCAAAGGCGCTGCTGTCCGTAGGCTGAATGCGGAACAGCCATGCGGCATAGGCGTCGTCATTGACGCTTTCAGGGGCGTCAATAACGGGCTGATTGATAGCGATGATGCTGCCGCTGACGGGCGCATGAATGCCGGAGGCGGCTTTAACAGATTCGATGGCAGCGATTTCTTCACCTGCCCTCACTTGGCGCCCAACCTCAGGCAGCTGGATGAAGACGACATCACCGAGGGTGCTCTGGGCATGATCGGTAATGCCAACAGTCAGGCTGCCATCAGCCTCTTGGCGAGACCATTCGTGGGTGGCGGCGTAGCGAAGTTCGGTAGGCAGATTCATGGTGGTAATGTCGGACGCAGCAAGAAAACGTTATTTTGCCTCAGCTGAAGGCAAAAACCATTGATGTTCTAGGCAGGCACGCAGGGCAATGCGCGCGCGATGCAGAAGAACGCCGCAATTACTGGCGCTGATCTGCAATGTTTTACAAATCTCATCCGTTTCAAAGCCCATCATCTCGCGCAGCATGAAGGCGCGTGCCGCCGCTTCTTGCAATCGTTCTAGACAGGCTTCAAACACCAACCAGAACTGCTGCGCCTCCAATGACTGTTCGGGATCGCCCCAGGCAGAAGGCCATGACTCTTCGGTCCAGTGACCGTCAGCCTCGAAATGCGCATCGGTAGCGGCATCACTCGAAACAAATTGAATACCGCTGTTCCGGGCACGCAGCGCATCAATGATCTTATTGCGCAGGATGGCAAACACCCAAGTACGCAGGCTGGCACGCCCCCCAAAACTGGCGCGTTTCTCTACGGCCGCAATAAATGCATCCTGAACAACCTCTTCGGCTGCGGCATCATCACGCAGTTGCAGACGCGCAAAGCGCAGCATGTCGCGGCGCAGGGGGGCAAGCTCAGTCGCAAACTGGTTATCGCTTGTCATTCGATTCGTTGTAACAATTGGACTGAGGAATGATACGTTACAAAGCTTGCAGGTAGATATCAGCAGCTTTCCTGTCTATTTCCTATGGCGTTTCCCAGAAATGATCAGACAAATAAATTATTTTCAAAATCGATGTAATAAATCCGCATTGGCCCACGTCTATTCGACAACATGCGGCGGAGATGAATTGTGACCAGAAGTTGTCGACGTGCCAGTGAGCTGATGTCCCTAGCAATGGAACATCCTTTGCGCTGGAAACAGAGCGTTAGTTTGAGATTACATCTGATGATGTGTGCAGGTTGCCGACGGGCCCAAAAGCAAATTGGCTTCCTGCGTACAGCTTCGCGTCAGCTTGGCGGTCACGAAAAGTCATAGTATTCGTGGTGCATGTTGCCCTTTTGTAGTTCCTAAGTTGTCCCTTTGTTTTATCCAAATAGGAGTTTCACCATGAAGAAGAGCATCGTATCCCTTGCTGTTGGTTCCGCATTTGTTGCTTCCGCCGCTTTGGCCCCCGTGCATGCTGCGGACAATCCTTTTGCTGGCGCCAAGCTTGATGCCGGTTACCAAGTAGCACAAGCCGACACCAAGGCTAAGGAAGGCAAGTGCGGCGAGGGCAAGTGTGGTGGCGACAAGAAGAAGGAAGCCAAGTGCGGCGGCGACAAGAAGAAGGAAGGTAAGTGCGGCGAAGGTAAGTGTGGTGGCGATAAAAAGTCGGAAGCCAAGTGTGGCGGAGACAAGAAGAAGGAAGGCAAGTGCGGCGAGGGTAAGTGCGGCGCCAAGAAGTAAGTCTCTGACTACGCAGGTACGCCAGATGGTGTACCTGCAGTCCCTCAATTTTTTTTTGAGCTTCCCATCCATGCTTGATTCCGCTGCTGCCGCTCGATTACACAACGACTCCCAAGGCTTTTGTGTGGGGCTGGGATTGCGCCGTGAGCTGTTGGCCTCGCTGAGTGAGGGGGAGCAAGCAGCACTGTCCTTTCTTGAAATTGCGCCTGAAAACTGGTTGGCCATGGGAGGTCGTTCAGCCCGCCAACTGCATGTAATCGCCGAGCGCTATCCGCTGGTCTGTCATGGCCTGTCGCTGGATCTGGGTGGTCCGCGGCCGCTAGATGAAACCCTTTTACGGCGTATTCGCGACTTCATGCGTATTCATGACATTCGCTTATACACAGAGCATCTGTCATGGTGCGGCGACGATGGGCATCTCTACGATCTGCTCCCGATTCCGCTAACTAAAGAAGCCGTGCATTGGGTGGCAGATCGCATCAAACGCACGCAGGATATTCTTGGGCAGCGCATCGGCATCGAAAATGCCTCTTACTATGTGGCGCCACCGGGCGCCGAGATGGATGAGCCCACCTTCATCCGTGCAATTGTTGAGGCGGCAGACTGTCATCTACATCTCGACGTCAACAATATTTATGTAAACAGCTGCAATTTCGGGTTTGATGCAAAGGCCTATCTGCAGGCCCTGCCGCTGGAGCGCACCTGCTACATCCATGTGGCCGGACACTACACCGAGCCAGATGGCTTGCTGATCGATACCCATGGAGCTGAGGTGATTGACCCGGTATGGACCTTGTTGGGTGAAGCCTATCAGCGCACCGGGCTCATCCCAACGTGTCTTGAGCGCGATTTCAACATTCCGCCCCTCGCTGAGCTGCTGAGTGAGGTTGAACAGATTCGTGCCATTCAATCCGCGACTTGTTCACTCAAGGTGTCAGAGGCTGCCGCATGAGCCTGCCGGACTTTCAGGCGTTTCAGCAGACCTTTGGTCTTTACTTGCGCAACCCGCACGAGAATTCACGTCCTGCGGGTGTCCCCGCGCGCCGCGCACGCGCGTATCGGGAGCTTTTATTCAACAATGTCTGCGGCGTTGTGGATGCCTGCTTTCCTGTCAGTCGTGCCGTGCTTGGTGTACGTCGCTGGGAACGACTCCAATACGCCTTTTTTGCCGAGTGGCGCAGTCAAAGCCCCTTGTTTTGCGAGTTATCCCGCGAGTTCTTGCGCTGGATGGCTGATGCGGCCGAGCGTGCTGCCTTGCCTGTTACGGTGCCACCGTATTTGCTAGAGCTGGCGCACTACGAATGGGCTGAACTGGCAGTCGACATCATGCAGACCGATCCCACCCCAGCGTGCATAGAAAGTGGTGACTTAATGCAGGGCAGGGTGCTGGTCGCGCCTGCGCACATGCTGCTCGCTTATCAATGGCCAGTACAGCGCATCAGCCCCGATTATCGTCCGCGCAAGCCAGATCCCGTGCAGCTGGTGGTATTTCGGGATCGTGATGACACGGTCCAGTTTGCGTCGATCAATGCCGTGACCGCCCGTTTGCTTGCCTTACTGGCAGCGGGGCAGATGACGGGAGAGGCTGCCTGCTTGCAGGTGGCTTCTGAACTACAGCATCCAAACCCGGCTGCTGTTGTGGCGGGTGGAGCTGCAATGCTTAATGATTTGCGAGATTGGGGCGTGATTTATGGTGTCCGTGCTTAAACCTTTAGCTGTTCGTGTTCTTGCCATGCTGGATGGCGTCGGTGAATGGATCGGACTTTTACTGCTGCGGGCTTTGGTTGGTTGGGAGTTTCTTGAAGCTGGCTGGACCAAGCTGCACGGGGACAATTGGTTTGCCGATATTCAGGATCAATTTCCTTTTCCGTTCAGCGTGGTACCCCCAGAAATCAGCTGGCAGATGGCAACGTGGTTTGAGTTACTTGGCGGAATCGCACTCATCATTGGGCTGGCAACACGATTCTTTTCCGTTTCCCTGATCATTCTGACGGTTGTGGCCATCCTCAGTGCGCATTGGCCGGCTGAGTGGAATTCCCTTGCCGAGCTTGCACAGGGTTATGTGCTGACCGATGATGGTTATGGCAACTTCAAGTTGCCGCTGATCCTGCTCGTTATGCTGACACCATTAGTTTTTTGTGGGCCGGGTCGCTTGAGTATTGATGGCTGGATTCGCCAGCATTACCTAGGAAATCGATAAAATTAGGGCATGAAGCCCTATCGCAGCGAATTTATTGAAGTCGGCGGTATCGAAAACCAGCGCCGCATCCATGTCCGTCTTTGGGGAAACCCAACGTCCCCTAAGCTGTTTATGTTCCACGGCTGGGGCGATGTCAGCGCAACATTCCAATTTGTAGTTGATGCGCTGCAGGGCGATTTTCAGATCATCGCGCCAGACTGGCGCGGTTTCGGTCTCAGCCAATGGAATGGTTCCCCTTACTGGTATCCAGAATATCTGGTCGACCTTGACGGCGTGTTTGATCACTACTCCCCTGATCAGCCCATCGATGCTGTGGGGCACAGCCTAGGCGGCAATGTTCTCTGTATTTATGCGGGTGTGAGGCCTAAGCGCTTCAGGCGTATTGCCACCCTTGAGGGCTTTGGTTTGCCGGAAAGCCCGCCGGACGATAGCGCCAAGCATTACGCGGACTGGCTGGACGAGGTCAAGGATGTTACGCGCTTTCGTGACTACGCTGATTTTTCCGAGCTGGCCGCCCGCCTTCAAAAAGACAATCCCCGACTGACGCCGGAGCGGGCCGCATTCATGGCTAGTCATCTTGGACAAAGGCGGGGCGATGGCCGTATTGGTATGGCGATTGATCCGTGCCATCGTTGGCGTAGCCCTTTCCGTTATCGCCTTGATGAAGCAAAAGCCTGCTGGCGTGAAGTGACTGCGCCTGTGCTGTGGGTGGCGGCACGTGATTCTTTCGTCATGAAACGATTTGATGGCAAGGAAGAAGAATATGCTGCCCGCAAGGCCTGTTTCCGCAGTCTGCGTGAGGTAGTATTAAATGACTGTGGTCACAATATGCATCATGAATATCCTGAGCATGTGGCTGCGCTGATTGATGATTTCTTCGCCCCTGTTGCAACCTAATTGCCACCGATGAATGCTGACCTGCATTGCCACTCGTATTACTCAGATGGGCTCCTGAGCCCATCTGATGTGATGCGTCGTGCCCATGCACACGGGGTCGAATTGGCCACCTTGAGCGACCACGATGAGACCGCTGGTGTACCTGAGGCGCACGATACAGCGCTCGAGCTAGGTATGCGCTTCGTCAGTGGCGTTGAGGTTTCGGTGACGTGGGGTGATGATCAGACCATACATGTCATCGGTTTAGGCATTGATATTTACAACCACGCGCTGAGCGATGGGCTGGAAGCGGTGCGTGGTGGACGTGAAGCCAGAGCGTTGCGTATTGGCGATGAGCTCGCCAAGGTTGGCATTGTCGGTGCTTATGATGGCGCGATGCGTCATGCACGCAATCCTGCGCTGATCAGCCGCTCGCACTTTGCCCGCTATATTGTTGAATGCGGTTTGGCCAAGGATGTGAAGTCGGTTTTCAATGCGTGGCTGGGGCGTGGCCTTCCTGGCTATATCCCACATCAATGGGCAACCTTGGAGCAATGCGTTAGCTGGATCAATGGGGCAGGAGGGGTTGCTGTCGTTGCACATCCCGGTCGCTACTGGATGGAACCCAAGGTGATGGAATCCTTTCTGGGCGAGTTCAAGGAGTTAGGTGGGCGCGGCATTGAAGTGCTGTCGAGCTCTCATCGGCCGGAAAAAGTCGAGATTTTTGCCGACTATGCGCGCCGATTTGGATTTTTGGCCTCCCGTGCATCTGATTTTCATGCGCCGGGTGAAAGTTGGACAGACTTGGGCAAGTTGCCAAGCCTGCCGCCTGACCTTAAGCCAGTGTGGAGCGAGTTGCTTTAATCCACTTTTGGCTAGGTAGTTGTCTGCCCGGGGTGGCTTCAACTGCTTCTTGCCCTGTTTAATTCGTTTTAACGGTAGTCCAACTTTGCGTTGGCAACCGACATAGCCCTTGATCATGTCCCTTTATTTTTCGCTGCATCCCACGCATCCACAAGCCCGTCTGATCGAGCAAGCTGCCGATATTGTGCGTAAAGGCGGTTTGATTGCCTTGCCGACCGATTCGGCCTACGCATTGTGCGGCCACACTGGCGACGCCAAGCTGCTGGATCGAATTCGTCGTATCCGTGGGGTTGATGAGCGTCATCACTTCACGCTGCTGTGTCGAGATTTGTCTGAAATTGCCAATTACGCGCGCGTCGACAATATTCAATATCGCTTGTTGAAATCAGCAACTCCTGGTAGTTACACCTTCATTCTTGAGGGAACCAAAGAGTTGCCTCGGCGCGTACTTCACCCTAAGCGCAAGACCATCGGTCTGCGTGTACCTGATCACCCGGTTGTGCGTGCACTTTTGACTGAGTTGAATGAGCCGCTCCTGAGCTCAACCTTGATTCTGCCGGACGAAGAGTATCCGTTGACTGATGCTGAGGAGATTCGGGATCGGCTTGAACATCAAGTCGATCTGGTCATTGAAGCCGGGCACTGTGGTGCCGAGATGACCACGGTGATTAACCTTGCCGACGGCGCGGCTGAGCTGGTCCGGGCAGGTAAGGGCGATCTAACGCCGTTTGGTTTATAAACGCTGAGCGTTTAGCGAATAAAAGTTGGGCCGATCGGGGCCGCGCGCTCACGCCGTACGCGCTCTGCCTCAGCACGCTGCTGCTCTCTTTGTTGCTCCTGGCGTTCTCTTTCAGCTTGGCGTCGCTGTTTATCCTCATGCTGAGCGACCTCTTCTGCATAGCGTCGCGACTCTGCACGAGATTGCTCAATCAGGCGTTGTCGTTCAAGTGCTGCGTAGCGCTCTGAGCTCAGTTCTTCTCGCTCCATCCTCAGATTTTCAGCGGCCAAGCGGGCTTCTTCCTGTTTCAGGATCAATTGTTCTCGCTCAAGCTTGATACGCAGTAGCTCACGCTCATTTTGTGCCTGATTAAGCTGATAGTTATGAAAGCCTAACCATGCCAAACCTAGGATAAGCAGCCCAAGCAGAATTTTCTTGAAGGGGGATGTCGTCGAAGCACCGGAGTCGCTAAGGTAGTCTTTCTGCAGATCAGCGATTAGTTTCTGATCGTACAGTTCTCGGCGTGCCGGGTTGGATAATATGGAATAAGCCTCTCCGATGGCCAGATACTGCACTTGGCTGATATGCAACGGGTCGTCAATGGGCAGTGACTGTTCAAACTGTTTTTTGAGTCGGATGTAGGCGTTCTTGATGCTTCCGGTTGTGGCGTCCTGAGGAAGATCAAGGATGTCGTAGAGGTTTTTGCCCATTGGGCCTCCCTGAATATGCGATTTTTGTGTTATTCGACGATTATATTAGCGAGAAGCCACCGTTAAAGCATATTCAGCAGAGCAGATAGGCTGAGGCGCGCTAGGTGTGGATGCCTACACAGGTATAATCGATACCAATGGATAATCTGATTCAGGCACTGGCAATTTATGCCCTGCCGGTGATATTTGCGATCACGCTGCATGAGGCTGCACATGGCTACGCAGCCAAGCATTTCGGTGATCCAACTGCCTGGCAGCTCGGCCGTATCACAGCAAATCCGCTAAAGCATATTGATCCGATCGGTACGATTTTGGTCCCCGGGATGATTTTGCTGTTTTCCGGTGGCGGCTTTCTGTTTGGCTGGGCTAAGCCGGTCCCAGTGGATTTTGGGCGGCTGCGCCACCCCAAGCGCGACATGCTCTGGGTTGCCGCCGCAGGCCCTGCGGCTAATCTGGCGATGTTGCTGGCCTGGGGCTGTCTATACAAATACGGTGTAAGTAGCCCCGAAAGCACTTATGGTGAGGCTGCGCGGGCGATGGGCCAGGCGGGGATTTTGATTAATGCAAGCCTTATGCTGTTGAATTTATTGCCTTTGCCGCCCCTTGATGGCGGCCGTATCATGACAAGCTTGTTGCCCAATCCGTGGGCGTGGCGTTTTGCACAAATCGAACGCTATGGTTTCATCATTCTGCTGGTTCTGTTGTTTACGGGGCTGCTGAATGCGATACTCTTGCCGCTCTTACGGTTATTCCTGACCTTGATTCAATTGCTATTCAACTTCTAATGTACGCAGAACGTGTTCTTTCTGGCATGCGCCCAACCGGGCGTTTGCATCTCGGCCACTATCACGGTGTGCTCCAAAACTGGGTCAAGCTGCAGCATGAACATCCGTGTTTGTTCTTCGTAGCCGACTGGCATGCGCTGACCACCAGCTATGACGAACCCGGCACCATTGAGCAAAGCACATGGGATATGGTCGTGGACTGGCTGGCCGCTGGTGTGGATCCGGCGCAGGCCACCATCTTCATCCAGTCCAAGGTGCCAGAGCATGCTGAGCTGCACCTACTACTATCGATGATGACCCCATTGGGTTGGCTGGAACGTGTGCCAACCTACAAAGATCAGCAGGAAAAGCTGATGCACAAGGATCTGACTACCTATGGTTTCCTAGGCTATCCTTTGCTGCAAGCTGCGGATATTCTGATTTATCGCGCCGACAAGGTGCCCGTGGGTGAGGATCAGATCCCACACATTGAGTTCACCCGTGAAATCGCCCGCCGCTTCAATCACCTGTATGGTCGTGAACCCGGCTTTGAGGACAAGGCCAAAGAAGCGGTCAAGAAGCTGGGCAGCAAGCGGGCCAAGCTTTACGAGGAGCTGCGCACCCGTTATCAGGAGCGCGGCGAGCAGGAAGCCATCGAGCAGGGCCATGCGCTGATTGATGAGGCACAGAGCCTGTCTCATGCCGATCGTGAGCGTCTGTTTGGTTACTTGGAAGGCAGTAGCAAGATGATTCTGGCCGAGCCGGGCGCATTGCTGACTGAGGCATCCAAGATGCCAGGGCTGGATGGGCAGAAGATGTCCAAGTCCTACGGGAATACAATTTTCCTGCGCGAAGATGCGGAATCGATCACCAAGAAAATCCGCACCATGCAGACCGATCCGCAGCGGGTCCGTCGCACTGACCCGGGCGATCCAGATAAGTGCCCGGTATGGCAACTGCATCAGGTCTACTCAAATGCCGACGTCAAAACCTGGGTGCAAGCCGGGTGTCGCAGTGCCGGGATTGGCTGTATCGAATGCAAGCAGCCCGTCATTGATGGCATGCTGAAAGAGCAAGAGCCGATGCGTGAGCGTGCACGCATGTATGAAGATGATCCAGCGTTGGTGCGTAACATCGTTGCCGATGGTTGCGAACGTGCGCGCAAGCTGGCGCAGGAAACCATGCGCGATGTGCGTGAGGCCATTGGCCTCAGTTACGGTTAAATACCTGCATGGAAACCGTTCTCGCCGATACCGATCCTTCGGAAGCACCAGTCCAAGATGAAGCAATATTGCCTCATCTGGTCATGGTCTACGGCGAGCGGCTGGAAACTATGCCGCGGGATTTGTATATTCCGCCGGATGCGCTGGAAGTCATTCTCGAAAGTTTCGAAGGACCGCTGGATCTTTTGCTGTACCTGATCCGCAAAGCCAATGTGAATGTGCTCGACATTCCCATGGCGCCACTGACCAAGCAGTATCTGACTTACGTCGAGGCGATGCGCAAGCGTAATCTCGAGCTGGCTGCCGAGTATTTGTTGATGGCCGCCATGCTGATTGAAATCAAATCGAGAATGCTGCTGCCTCGTTTGCCCAAGAACGAGGAAGGCGAGGTTGAAGACCCGCGCGCAGAGCTGGTGCGTCGTCTCGTTGAATACGAGAAGATGAAAGCTGCCGCAGCCAAGATCGATGGATTGCCGCATGCGGGCCGTGACTTTGAGTGGGTTTCTGTCTGGGTTACCGATGAGGTGATTGAGAAGCAGCCCGATGTCAATTTGCATGATTTGCAGGTTGCATGGTTGGCCTTAATGAAGCAGGCCAAGGTCACACAGCATCATCGCATTCATCGCGAAGAGTTGTCGGTGCGTGAGTACATGGCCCAGATTCTGCGCAAGCTCACCGGTAAAGGCTATGTAGTGTTTGAAAGTTTGTTTGATGTGAGCGCTGGTGCGCCGCAACTGGTGGTCAGTTTCCTTGCAGTGCTTGAATTGGCACGCGAGTCGCTGATCGAAATCACACAGAACGAGGCCCTCGCGCCGATCTATGTAAGATTGCCCGATGCTGCAACTGTATAAGCCTGAAGACTATAAGCGCGTGCTTGAGGCCGCGCTGCTCGCCACCAGCGAGCCAATGACGCTGGCCGATCTCAAAAAGCTCTTCGACGAGCAGTTTGATGACGACACTTGGAGAACCCTGCTGGATGATTTGCGCCGTGATTGGTCACAACGGGGCGTAGAACTGGTACAGTTGGCGACCGGATGGCGTTTCCAGACAAGGCCTGAATATCAGTCCTACATTGACCGGCTCAAGACCGAGAAGTCTCCGCGTTATTCGCGGGCGGTCATGGAAACCTTGGCAATCATTGCCTACCGACAGCCGGTGACCCGAGGCGACATCGAAGATATTCGTGGTGTTGCCGTGTCACCAAATATTTTGAAAACCCTAGAAGGGCGTGGCTGGATTGATACCGTGGGGCATCGTGATGCTCCAGGCCGTCCGGCCCTGTACGCAACTACCCGCACCTTCTTGGATGATCTTGGCCTGCGCAGCCTTGCCGAGCTACCACCGCTTACTGAAATTGAAGGGATGATGGATCTTGCCGAATCCGCGTCGCAAACCGAGCAATAGAAGCCCCTCTTTCCACTCGTCGCAGTCCCGTGATGGTGATCTGCGTCAGCCCTCCGAGCGTCCGCCACATTCCGATCGCCCCCAAGGTCGTCGCGGTGCCGGGCGTTTCAATCCTGGCGGTGGCGGCGGTCAAGCCCGCAATCTGGTTGTCACTGATCCCGAACCCAAGCTTCACAAGGCCTTGGCGGATGCTGGTTTAGGCTCTCGCCGTGAACTCGAAGAGTGGATCATTGCGGGGCGCGTCAGCGTCAATGGCATGCCTGCCCATGTGGGCCAGCGTATTGGCCCCGAAGACAAGATTCGCGTCAATGGCAAGCTTGTGCAACTGCGCTTTGCGCAAGGCCGCCTTCCCCGCGTGCTGATTTATCACAAGCCCGAGGGTGAAATTGTCTCGCGCGACGATCCGGAAGGTCGTCCCAGCATTTTCGACAAGCTGCCACGCCTCAAGGCGGGGCGCTGGATTACTGTTGGTCGCCTTGACTTCAACTCCTGTGGTTTGTTGGTGGTGACCAACAACGGTGATTTGGCGAACCGCATGATGCATCCGCGCTACGAACTTGAACGCGAGTACGCTGTCCGTGTTCTGGGCGAGCTCACTGAGGAAACCAAGCAACAGCTGTTGGATGGCGTGATGCTTGAGGATGGTCCGGCCCGCTTTACGACCCTGATCGACAAGGGCGGTGAGGGCAGCAATCATTGGTATCACGTGACCCTGAACGAAGGCCGCAACCGCGAGGTGCGCCGCATGTTTGAGGCGATCGGGCTGGTGGTCAGCCGCCTGATGCGCGTCCGTTATGGGCCGATCAGTCTGCCACCCCGCTTGAAACGCGGTCAATGTCGTGATCTTGAGCCGCAAGAGTTGACCCAATTGATGGCTTGGGCGCGTAGCCTGCCCGAACCTGAACCGCATGAGATTGATGATGCTGACTTGTCAGATCTGCTGGAAACCAGCGACGATGAGCATGAAGAGGGCGACATCAACGGTAATTTGATCGACTTGCCGGGTCAGCGCCGTGAGTCGTCTGGCGATCGTAGCCAAGCCCGGCCGCGTGGCAACAACCCGCGCCGTCCTCAACAGGGCGGCAATGGTAACGGCCAACCCAAGGGACAAGGTCAGCGACCACGACAGGAAGGCCAAGGTCAGCCGGGGCAAGGGCAAGGCAAGCGCCCGCCGCGCCCACAGCGTCCACCGCGTCCTAAGCCTGTTACAGGTGCGGATGGAGCTGGAAATGAAGTGGCAGCCAGCGCTAGTGCCGGCCCTGAGGGCAGTGAAGGCGGCCGTGCGCCGGGCGCCAAGCCCCGTAATCGTCGTCCGCGCCGTTTTGGACCGCGCAAAAAGCCGGAATCTTCAGATTCCTCATTGTGAAACTAGGGGTGGCTCTGCTATAATCTTGCACTTTCCAAGGCATTGCTGCTTACCAATGCCGCATCTGACGCGACGCATTGCGTGAGATGGCCTCAGAATTAATAAAAAATGGGCATCGCGCCCATTTTTTATTTGTGCAAACGGTTTTGTGTAGTGCGAGCTAGGTATTCATGCAACTGCTTGAAATTATTGAACAGACGGTTAGTGGTCTAGGTTACGAACTCGTGGATTTCGAGACGAGTCCGCGTGCGCGTCTGCTCACCGTATTTATCGACAAGCCTGAGGGCATCAATGTGGATGACTGCGCTACGGTCAGCAATCAGCTGACGCGCGTATTCACTGTCGAGAATATTGATTTTGATCGTCTTGAAGTGTCTTCCCCAGGGCTTGATCGGCCACTCAAGAAGTTGAGTGACTTTGAGCGCTTCGCTGGTGAACAGGCGAATATCCGCCTGCGTGTGGCTGTCGAAAATCAGAGAAATTTTACCGGGACCCTGTTGGGGGTTCGTGATGGACGTGTGTGTCTGGAGACTGAAAAGGGTGAACTGGTGGTTGCCCTTGAAGAGCTCGACAAGGCACGTTTGGTTCCCAAGTTTTGAATTGAGCGAATTAAAGAGTTCGGAGGAATACTGAATGAGTCGCGAATTGCTGCTGCTGGTTGATGCATTGGCCCGTGAAAAGAACGTGCAGAAGGAAGTTGTCTTCATTGCACTCGAGATGGCGCTTGCGTCGGCAACCAAGAAGCGCATCCATGAAGATGCGGATATCCGTGTTGAAATCGATCGTGAGACCGGTGCTTACGATGCTTATCGTCGCTGGCATGTGTTGCTCGACGCGGATGTCGAAAATGATGAAAGCCAAGTCGGTCTGATCGATGCCAAGGAGCAACTGCCAGATGTGCAGGTCGACGACTACATCGAAGAAAGCCTAGAGCCCATTGATTTCGGTCGTATTGGCGCGCAAGCCGCTAAGCAAGTCATTCTGCAAAAGATTCGCGATGCTGAGCGTGAGCAGGTTCTCAACGATTTCCTGCAACGCGAAGAGAAGCTGGTTACAGGCACCGTCAAGCGTATGGAGCGTGGTAACGCCATTGTTGAAGCCGGCCGTATCGAAGCGCTGCTGCCACGTGACCAGATGATTCCCAAGGAAAATCTGCGTCCGGGCGACCGCGTCCGTGCATGGCTGATGAAGGTAGATCGTCAAGCGCGTGGTCCACAGCTGATTCTGTCGCGTACGGCACCTGAATTCATCATCGAGCTGTTCCGCCTTGAAGTGCCGGAAATCGAAGATGAGTTGCTGGAAATTAAGTCCGCCGCACGCGATCCTGGCGTTCGCGCCAAGATTGCCGTTAAGTCCAACGATCAGCGTATTGATCCGATTGGCACTTGTGTCGGTATGCGTGGTTCGCGCGTCACCGCTGTGACCAACGAGCTCGCTGGTGAGCGTGTCGACATCATTCTGTGGTCGCCAGAACCCGCCCAGTTCGTGATCGGTGCCTTGGCCCCGGCCGAAGTGTCCTCCATCGTTGTGGATGAAGAGAAGCACGCAATGGATGTGGTCGTAGATGAAGCCAATCTGGCCATTGCTATTGGTCGTAGTGGCCAGAACGTCCGCCTCGCTTCAGAACTGACCGGTTGGCAGATCAATCTGATGACCGTCGAGCAATCGGCTGAGCGTCAGGAGAAGGAAGCCAGCGGCATCCGTCAGGTCTTCATGGAAAAGCTGGATGTGGATGAAGAGGTGGCTGACATTCTGATCGAGGAAGGTTTCTCGACGCTGGAAGAAGTGGCTTATGTGCCGCTGGCTGAAATGCTTGAAATCGAAGCGTTCGATGAGGCAACTGTGACCGAGTTGCGTGATCGCGCTCGTAACGTGCTGCTGACTGAAGCGATTGTTGATGAAGAGCAGTTGGAAGGTGTTGAAGAAGCCATGCTGAATCTAGATGGCATGGACAAGAGCCTAGCTGCAAAGCTGGCGCGTGGCGGTATTAAGAACCGCGACGATCTGGCCGATCTGGCTGTAGATGAGCTGACCGAAATCACGGGCATCGACGACGAACGCGCCAAGGCGCTGATTACCAAGGCGCGCGCGCACTGGTTTGCGGGAGAGGCGTAAGCCCGGGAGAAGTTATTACATGGCTCAAATGAGTGTTGCCCAATTTGCGACCGAACTAAAAATGCCTACGACTGCATTGCTGGAGCAATTGCAGAAGGCAGGTGTTAGCAAGCAGGCGCCAGAAGATAGCGTTAGTGAGGCTGACAAGGCACGTCTACTGGAATATCTGCGTAAGTCGCACGGTGAAACCGATGCCAAGTCAAAGATCACGCTGACGCGCAAGCAAACCAGTGAGATCAAGGCTGCCGATTCGACCGGCAAGGCCCGTACGATTCAAGTTGAAGTACGCAAGAAGCGCGTCCTTGTGCGTCGTGATACCCCGGAAAGCTCTGCTGAAGCTCTTGCTGAGGCTCCGGTCGCGCCTGTTGTCGAAGAAGTGCCTGTCGTTATTCCTGAGCCGGTTGTTGAAGTGGTGCCGGAACCCGTGGTTGAAGTGGTGCCTGAGCCAGTTGTCGAAGTGGTGCCGGAACCCGTGGTAGAAGCAGCGCCTGAGCCCGAACCCGAGCCCGAGCCTGTGAAGAAGCCAGCCAAGGCGCGCCCTTCCGAGCCTGTCGTAGTGCGTCGTTCAGTGATTGATGCTGAGCAACAGGCTTTGCGTGATGCTGAAGCCAAGCGTCATTCAGATCTGGCTTCAATTCAGGCTGCCGAAAAGAAAGCGAAGCAAGAGCGTGAGCTGGCAGCCCGCGAGCGAGAAGAGGCTGCCCGTAGGGCAGCTGCTGCACCTCCGCCCGCACCGACTGGTACTCTGCACAAGCCGGCTAAGGCACCTGATGCCAAGAAGCCTGAAGCCAAGACTGAAAAGCCGGGCGCTAAGAAGCCGGGCTCAAGCTGGAGTGATGATGCTGCCAAGCGTCGCGGTGGTCTGAAGACCCGTGGCGGCGATACTGGTAGCGGCTGGCGTACAGGTGGTAAGGGCGGTCGTCATGGTCGTGGCCATGGTCAAGACAGCTCGCCGCAACAGCCAGTCGAAGCCGTTATTCGCGATGTGCACATTCCAGAAACCATTACGGTTGCTGACCTTGCACACAAGATGTCGGTGAAGGCTGCCGAAGTTATCAAGACCATGATGAAAATGGGTTCGATGGTGACGATCAATCAAGTGATCGACCAAGAAACCGCGATGATCGTCGTGGAAGAAATGGGTCACAAGGCCTTTGCTGCTAAGTTGGATGATCCAGATGCCTTCCTCGATGAAGCGCATGATGATCACAAGGACGCCGAGCTGCTGCCGCGCGCGCCAGTGGTTACTGTCATGGGTCACGTCGATCACGGCAAGACCTCGCTACTTGACTACATCCGCAAGGCCCGCGTGGCCAGCGGTGAAGCTGGCGGCATTACCCAGCATATTGGTGCGTACCACGTGGAAACCCCGCGCGGCATGATCACCTTCCTTGATACTCCGGGTCACGAAGCGTTTACCGCTATGCGTGCGCGTGGTGCCAAGGCGACCGATATCGTCGTACTGGTCGTGGCGGCGGATGACGGCGTGATGCCGCAAACCAAGGAAGCGATTCACCATGCGCAGGCAGCTGGCGTACCGCTGGTGGTGGCCGTGAATAAGATCGACAAGCCGGATGCCAATCCGGATCGCGTCAAGCAAGAGCTGGTTGCCGAAGGTGTAGTGCCGGAAGAGTACGGTGGCGATTCGCCATTTATCTCCGTGTCCGCCAAGATCGGTACCGGTATTGATGAACTGCTGGAAAACATTCTGCTGCAAGCCGAAGTTCTGGAGCTGAAGGCGCCTATCGATGCACCAGCAAAGGGTCTGGTGATCGAAGCCCGTCTCGACAAGGGACGTGGCCCGGTGGCAACCGTGATGGTTCAGTCGGGTACCCTGCGTCGCGGCGATACGCTGCTGGCAGGTGCGGTGTTTGGCCGTGTTCGCGCCATGTTGGATGAAAACGGCAAGCCGATTGATGAGGCAGGCCCGTCCATCCCGGTCGAAATTCAAGGTCTGACCGAAGTGCCGGCTGCCGGTGATGAAGCCATTGTTCTCGGCGATGAGCGCAAGGCACGCGAAATTTCTCTGTTCCGTCAGGGCAAGTTCCGCGATGTCAAGCTGGCCAAGGCGCAGGCTGCCAAGCTTGAAAACATGTTCGAGAACATGGGCCAGGCCGAAGCTAAGCAACTTCCACTGATCGTAAAGGCCGACGTACAAGGTTCGCAAGAAGCATTGGTGCAGTCGCTGCAAAAGTTGTCCACCGAGGAAGTCAAGGTCAACGTCATTCACGCGGCGGTTGGTGGTATCACCGAGTCCGACGTCAATCTGGCCCAAGCTTCCAAGGCTGTCATCATCGGCTTCAACACCCGTGCCGATGGTGGTGCTCGCAAGGCGGCCGAGAGCTTTGGTGTGGATATCCGCTACTACAACATCATCTATGACGCTGTAGATGAAGTGAAGCAAGCGCTGTCCGGGATGCTGGCGCCTGAAAAGAAGGAAAGCATCACCGGTATGGTCGAAATCCGCCAGATCTTCAAGATCTCGCGTGTTGGCACCATTGCAGGTTGTATGGTGACTTCGGGTGTGATCAGGCGCACCTCGTCGGTTCGCGTGCTGCGTAACAACGTGGTGATCCATACCGGCGAATTGGAGTCGCTCAAGCGCTTCAAGGATGACGCCAAGGAAGTCCGCGAAAGCTTTGAATGCGGCCTCAATCTGAAGGGCTTCAATGACATCGAAATCGGTGATCAGCTAGAAGCATTCGAGATCCAGGAAGTCGCTCGCAGTCTGTAAGCCACAAGGCCATGCAGGGTTCCCTGCATGGCCGTTTCACTAAGGAATATCAATGCCCAAGGATTTCTCTCGCTCCAGCCGCGTTGTCGAACAGATCAAGCGCGAACTGGCCGAGCTGATTCGCCTTGAGCTCAAGGACCCGCGCGTCAAGTTCGTCACCATCACGGATGTCGAAATCACCCCTGACTATGCTCATGCCAAGGTCTTTTTCACCGTATTGCAGACCGAAAAGCGCGCTGAAATTGAGCACGGTCTAATCCGTAGCAGCAGCTTCCTGCGCCGCGAGCTGGGTAAGCGCATTCGTATTCATACCCTGCCGGAACTGCATTTCGTCTATGACCCTTCAGTGGAGCAGGGCGCTCGTATGTCGCTGCTGATTGACGAAGCCATTCGTTCCGATGCATCACCGGATCAAGAAGAGGATAAGTGAGCGCCCCTCGCCGTGCCCCCCGGCGCAAAGTGGATGGCGTACTCCTGCTCGACAAGCCACTTGGCTTGAGTTCCAACACCGCCTTGCAGACTGCCCGTCGTCTGCTCAATGCCGATAAAGCTGGGCATACCGGCACACTCGATCCACTTGCGACTGGCCTACTGCCTTTGTGTTTTGGTGAAGCCACGAAGTTTGCTGGTGAGCTGCTCGATGCCGATAAAGCCTACGAGGCGACGCTCAAGCTTGGGCAAACCACCACCACAGCGGATGCCGAGGGCGAAGTACTGCAAACGCGCCCAGTGCAGGTTGATCAGGCCAGGCTCGATGCCGCCATGCAGCGCTTCACCGGGCCGATCTGTCAGGTTCCACCCATGTATTCAGCGCTCAAGCGCGACGGTAAGCCCCTCTACGAATACGCCCGAGCTGGTGTTGAGCTTGAGCGTGAGGCGCGCGACGTTGTGATTCATTCCTTGAGGTTGCTTGAATGGCAAGGCGATAGCGTGCGGATTGCTGTTGATTGCAGCAAGGGCACCTACATCCGGACCTTAGCTGAAGACATTGGCGAGTTACTCGGTTGTGGCGCGCATTTGACTGCGCTGCGTCGAACACGAATTGGCGATATCTACCTTAATGGTGCTGTGACGCTGGATGCACTGGAATCGGCGACAGATCGCGATGCGTTGTTGCACCCGACCGAGTCGCTGCTGGCTGAATTGCCGGAAGTGCGTCTGGATGCGGCGGACAGTGACCGCATGCTGCATGGACAGTCAGTGTCATGGGCTGAGGCTTTACCAGCCCAGCGATTTCGTACTTATGCAGCGGATGGCCGTTTCATTGGCCTGTGCCAGATTGACGCGCAGGGTCGACTGGCCCCCAAACGGCTGGTGGCAGCATGAACGTTGCTCCCATCGGTGTCTTCGATTCCGGGGTGGGTGGTTTATCGGTGATACGCGCCATCGCCGAGTTGATGCCGGAAGAGTCGTTGCTTTATGTGGCTGATACGGCGCATTGTCCCTATGGCGCTCGACCCATCGATTACCTGACCGAACGTGCGCTATGCATCACTGCCTATCTTCAGGCCCAAGGCGCGAAGGCCATTGTGGTGGCGTGCAATACGGCAACTGTGGCCACTGTTGCGACGCTACGCGAGCGTTTCAGCCTACCTATTATTGGTATTGAGCCGGCCATTCGTCCTGCTGCCGCCAATACCCGCAGCGGCGTCATCGGTGTTTTGGCGACTGCTGCTACCTTGGGGAGTGCCCACCTTGCCGCGTTAATTGAGCGGCATACTGACTATCACGAAGTATTGACCTCAGCCTGTCCGGGCTGGGTAGAGGCGGTAGAGGCCGGTGACCTAGAAAGTGCAGCCACCCAGGCACTAGTCCAAGCCCATGTACAGCCTTTGCTGGATGCCGGCGCTGACACGCTGGTGCTTGGCTGTACGCATTTTCCTTTCCTGCGTCCGTTGATTGAGGCTGTCTGCGGTCCTGACGTGCATATTCTAGAAACCGGCATGCCCGTGGCCCGGCAGCTGCAGCGCCAGCTTTTGAGCCGACATTTACTGGCGCATGCTCATTCACCACAGTATCGATTCTTGAGTACCGCAAACCCGGCGGCGCAAAGTGATTTTGTAAGGCATTTCTGGCCAGGGGTCGGTGAGCTCGGGTACCTGTCGATTTAAAGCCTTCATCGCAGGGGCGGGCTTGCGAGCAGACCAAAGCCCGGGTATAATCTCGCGTTTTGTAGTACCTGCACTGCGCTCTATCAAACCGGGGCCGTGCGGGATTTTCCAAAGTGTTTGAGCGAGATAAAAAATGACTATTCAAACCGCCGACAAGGCAAAGATCGTTGCTGAATTCCAGCGTGCCCAAGGTGATACCGGCTCTTCCGAAGTGCAAATTGCACTGCTGACCGCCCGTATCAATGACCTGACCGGTCACTTCAAAGAACACAACAAGGATCACCACTCGCGTCGCGGCCTGCTGCGCATGGTGAGCACCCGTCGTAAGCTGCTTGACTACCTCAAGCGCAAGAATATCGATAGCTACCGTGAAGTGATCCAACGTCTCGGCCTGCGTAAATAAGCAGCGGAGTTGGAACACATGCGGAACGCCCGAACCCTAGCCGGGCACCGATAAGACAAAGCCGGAGTTACCCCAGTGGTAGCTCCGGCTTTGTCGTTTGAATTACCGAAGTCTGTTGTGCCGTTGTTGAAAAGTGGCGCCGCATTGGCGGTGCCTTAATGTGAAGTAAAGCCGTATCTGTTGGGTACGGATTATTGTGAAAGGATGAACCAGTGCTGACTGCAACCAAGAAGAGCTTTGCCTACGGTGCCCATACCGTGACCCTCGAAACCGGGGAAATCGCCCGCCAAGCTGGCGGTGCCGTAATCGTCAATATGGAAGATACCGTTGTGCTGGCATCTGTTGTCGGTGCCAAGTCTGCTAAGCCGGGTCAGGATTTCTTCCCGCTGACCGTGGACTACATGGAAAAGACCTACGCTGCCGGCAAGATTCCCGGTGGTTTCTTCAAGCGTGAAGGTCGCCCTTCCGAAAAGGAAATTCTGACCTCGCGTCTGATCGACCGCCCGCTGCGCCCGCTGTTCCCAGAAGCCTTCTATAACGAAGTCCAGATCGTGTGTACCGTGATGTCGTCGAACCCGGAAATTGATCCGGATATTCCGGCCATGATCGGCGCTTCGGCTGCTCTCGCGATCTCGGGTATTCCCTTTGCTGGCCCAATCGGCGCTGCCCGCGTTGGTTACATCAACGGCGAATATGTGCTGTGCCCAACCTTCAGCCAAATGAAGGAAAGCCAGATGGATCTGGTGGTGGCAGGTACCGCTGCCGCCGTGCTGATGGTTGAGTCGGAAGCTCAACAATTGTCGGAAGAAGTCATGCTTGGCGCTGTTGTGTTCGGTCACGAACAAATGCGTGCTGCCATCGATGCCATCAACGCATTGGTTGAAGTGGCCGGCAAGCCCGAATGGGATTGGCAAGCACCTGCCAAGGACGAAGCCCTGATCGCCAAAGTGGTCGAGCTGGCGGAAGCCGAACTGCGCGCTGCCTACCAGATCACCAGCAAGCAATCCCGCAGCCAGTCGATCAAGGCCATCAACGCCAAGGTCGTCGAAGCCCTGTGTGTTGAAGGCGGCCCGGATGCCAACACCGTCAACAATCACTTCTTCGATCTCGAAGCCAAGATCGTCCGTAACCAGATTCTGAGCGGTCAGCCGCGTATCGACGGTCGTGATACCCGCACCGTGCGCCCGATCGAAGTGCGTACCGGCGTGCTGCCGCGTACCCACGGTTCAGCACTGTTTACCCGTGGCGAAACTCAAGCGATCGTGGTTTCGACGCTGGGCACCAACCGCGATGAGCAGATCATCGATGCGCTGCAAGGCGAATATCGTGACCGCTTCATGCTGCATTACAACTTCCCGCCGTACTCAACCGGCGAAACCGGCCGTGTTGGCACCCCTAAGCGTCGCGAAATCGGCCACGGTCGTCTGGCCAAGCGCGCCATTGTTGCCGTGCTGCCTAGCGCCGAAGAGTTCGGCTACAGCATGCGCGTGGTGTCGGAAATCACCGAATCGAACGGCTCTTCCTCGATGGCGTCGGTCTGCGGTGCCTCGCTGGCGCTGATGGACGCTGGTGTGCCCTTGAAGGCCCACGTGGCCGGTATTGCCATGGGTCTGATCAAGGATGGCCCTCGCTTTGCCGTGCTGACCGACATCCTGGGTGACGAAGATCACCTAGGCGATATGGACTTCAAGGTGGCTGGTACCGATGCCGGTGTTACCGCCCTGCAAATGGATATCAAGATCCAAGGCATCACCAAGGAAATCATGCAGGTTGCCTTGGCCCAAGCCAAGGAAGCCCGTATCCACATCCTCGGCATTATGCAGAGCAGTGTTTCCGGTGCCCGTGAGGAGGTTTCTACCTTCGCACCGCGCATGATCAACATCAAGATCAACCCTGAAAAGATCCGTGACGTGATCGGCAAGGGCGGTGCAGTGATCCGTGCCCTGACCGAGGAAACCGGTTGTGTCATCGACATCTCCGACGATGGCAATATCACGATCTCGTCAGTGAATGCCGATGCCGCGCAAGTTGCCAAGAAGCGTATCGAAGACATCACCGCTGAAGTCGAAGTTGGCCGCATCTACGAAGGTACCGTTCTTCGTCTGCTGGACTTCGGCGCCATTGTCAGCCTGCTGCCGGGCAAGGATGGTCTGCTGCACATCTCGCAAATTGCCAACGAGCGTGTCAATGCCGTTTCGGACTACCTCAAGGAAGGTCAGTCGGTTAAGGTTAAGGTCATCGAGACTGATGACAAGGGTCGTGTCCGTCTTTCCATGAAGGCTGTCAATGAAGCTGATCCGGCAGCGGCAGAAGCTGCTGCTGAATAAGCGATTTCGTTAGCCATAACAAAAAAGGACGCTTCGGCGTCCTTTTTTGTGGGTGCGGCATATGGTTTTGATCGGGAGGGGCAGCGCTGGAAACATAAAGGCCGAGACAAGCTCGGCCTTTATGTTTGTGCTGAGAACAGCGGAGTTACTTGGCTTGCTGCTTTTCCTTGCGTTCTTCCAGCTCTTTGCAGTCGATACACAGGGTTGCAGTCGGGCGAGCCTCTAAACGCTTCAGACCAATCTCAACGCCGCAGCTTTCACAATAGCCGTAATCGCCAGACTCAATATTAGAGAGTGACTCGTTGATCTTCTTGATCAGTTTGCGTTCGCGGTCGCGGTTACGCAGCTCAAGTGCAATATCGGACTCCTGACTGGCGCGGTCATTTGGGTCGGCAAACACGGTTGCCTCATCCTGCATGGTATGCACCGTGCGGTCGATATCTTCACTCAGTTCCTCTTTCAACGACGTCAAAATGGCGCGGAAATGGGCGAGTTGCTTAGCGCTCATGTACTCCTCGCCCTTTTTCGGGGCATAGGGAGGAAATTGCTTTTTGTGCAGCAGATCTTCAGCCATTGCTTCCAGATTCCATCAATGAAAGGAGGGTTTTATATCCCAAACCGGCAGGGACTGCAAGTCACATAAACAATGACATGCTTATGTAACTTATTCAGACCTTGCTACGCATCAAGCGAGCTTTTTCACGTTCCCAGTCACGCGTTTTCTCACTTTCTCGTTTGTCATACTGCTTTTTGCCCTTGGCCAAGCCAATATCAAGCTTGATGCGGCCGCGCTTGAAGTGCAGGTCCAAGGGAATCAATGCATAACCAGCGCGCTCAACACCGCCGATTAGCTTGCTGATTTCTTTTTTGTTCAACAGCAGCTTGCGCGTGCGGACGGGATCCGTGCTGACATGCGTCGAGGCAGTCGTCAGCGGGCTGATATGGCAGCCAATCAGGAAAACTTCGCCATCTTTGAGGATGACATAGGACTCCTTGATGTTGGAGCGTCCCGCACGAATTGCTTTGGCTTCCCATCCTTGGAGGACGAGACCCGCTTCAAAGCGTTCTTCAATAAAGTAGTCGTGAAAGGCCTTCTTGTTTTCGGCGATGCTCATGGAGGCTGAATATGCGTGCGGCGCGGTAGAATTGCGTAATTCTACTCCACAGCCCCCTCATGGCAGTCGTTGAAAAATCCGTATTGATCGAGCGCACGGCAAGCCAGATGTTTCATCTGGTGGATCTTGTCGAGGATTACCCGAAGTTTCTGCCCTGGTGCGGTGGTATTGAGCTGCATGAGCGGACGGACGCCACGACGGTTGCAACGATCTATATTAGCTACCATGGGCTCAAGGCTCACTTCTCGACGGCCAATCAAAAGCAGGTGCCAACGCGCATGGACATGAGCTTGCGGGATGGCCCTTTCAAGCAGATGGAAGGTAGCTGGCGCTTTACCCCACTGGGGGATACGGCCTGCAAGATTGAGTTTCGCCTGCAGTATGAGTTTTCCAGCCGCATGCTGGAAACCGTCCTCGGGCCCGTGTTCAATCACATTGCCAATACTTTTGTTGAGTCGTTCGTGAAAAGGGCGCAAAGCGTTTATGGCTGAGGCAATCAACATTCAAGTGGTGTATGCCCAGCCTGACAAACAGACGCTTGTTGATTTGGTCTTGCCTGCAGGCAGCACGCTGGCACAAGCACTCGACGCTTCTGGTCTGCTGTTACAGCATGAGATTGATGTGGCCAGCGGCAAGTTCGGCATCTATGGGAAATTGAGCAAACCGGATACGGTGTTACGTAATCATGATCGTGTGGAAATCTATCGCCCACTGATTGCCGATCCAAAAGAAGTACGCAAGGCACGGGCTGCAGAAGGTAAAGCAATGAAAAAGGGCGGAGGAAGCCTGAAAACACCAAGCTGATCCATGGCCTGCAAGGGTTTGCCAGGCATGCCCGACATGCGTATAATGCGTTTTTGCCGCAAAGGAAAATAAGATGCGTGTGGTTCAGAAGGCGTTGACGTTTGATGACGTCCTCCTCATTCCCGCTCACTCGAGCGTGCTTCCCCGCGATGTCAGCCTGGCAACTCAACTGACACGCAACATCACCCTGAACATCCCCTTGGTATCCGCTGCAATGGATACCGTGACCGAGTCGCGTCTTGCTATTGCCTTGGCACAAGAAGGCGGCATGGGCATTGTCCACAAGAACCTCAAGCCTGCTGAGCAAGCCGCCGAAGTGTCTAAGGTCAAGCGCTACGAGTCGGGTGTCCTCAAGGATCCAATCACGATTCCGCCGACTATGCTGGTCCGCGACGTGCTCGCACTGACGCGTACTAAGGAAAGCGTGTGGTTGGTATCGTGACCAACCGCGATCTGCGCTTCGAGACCAATCTCGATCAGCCGGTCACCGCGATCATGACCCCGGCCGAACGCCTAGTCACAGTCCGCGAAGGTACACATCCGGAAGAAGCCAAAATTCTGATGCACAAGCACCGCTTGGAGCGTGTGCTCGTGATCAATGATGCTTTCGAGCTCAAGGGCCTGATCACTGTCAAGGATATCCAAAAGTCGACCGAGTATCCATTTGCCAGCAAGGATGAAGCAGGGCGCCTACGCGTCGGTGCTGCTGTTGGTGTGGGCGAGGGAACCGAGTTGCGCGTTGAGCTGCTGGCTGAGGCGGGTGTCGACGTCATCGTTGTAGATACGGCACATGGCCATTCCGAAGGCGTGCTAAAGCGCGTGCAGTGGGTCAAGAATAACTTCCCACAAGTGCAAGTGATCGGCGGCAATATTGCGACTGCATCCGCTGCGCTGGCGCTGGTTGATCATGGTGCCGATGGTGTCAAGGTCGGCATTGGCCCAGGTTCAATCTGCACCACGCGTATTGTCGCGGGTGTTGGTGTGCCGCA
>LNDZ01000005.1 GCA_001464495.1 Betaproteobacteria bacterium Ga0074130 | reverse complement strand
CAGGCCCAGCTTCGCACCCCAACGCTGGCGGGCAGCAGTGCCGTATGCAGCGGCGTATTTGTCGTAGATGTTGCGGGCAATATCCAGCGCCTCATCATCATCGTCTGAGAATAGCGGGAAGCACGCCTGCAAAAGGCGCGACAAATTCCACTGCCCAATCTCCGGCTGCGCCGCATAGGCATAGCGGCCTGAGTCGTCAGAGTGATTGCAGATGTGGTTAAAGTTGAACGCATCGAGAAAGCCGAAGGGACCGTAGTCAATAGTCAGGCCAAGGATGGACATATTGTCCGTGTTTATCACACCATGACAGAAGCCCACCGCCTGCCACTGCGCAATCAGGCGTGCGGTGCGTTCCACCACTTCAATCAGCCACAGCACATAGCGATCAGGGCGACCCGCCAGCGCGGGGAAGTGTTCATTGATCACATGGTCAGCCAGCGGTGCGAGTTGCTCATGCTGACCGGTGTGATAGAAAAATTCAAAATGCCCAAAGCGCACAAAGCAGGGTGCAACACGGCAGACCACTGCCGCTGTCTCAACCCGCTCGCGATACACCGGCTGCGGCGAGCCGACCAGCGACAGAGCACGTGTGGTCGGGATGCCCAGCGCATGCATGGCCTCGGAGCACAAGTATTCACGGATGGACGAACGCAACACGGCGCGACCATCGGCATGGCGCGAATAAGGCGTCAGGCCCGCGCCCTTGAGCTGCAGCTCCATGTGCTGGCCGTTGACGGCGGCAATCTCGGCAATCATCAGCGCACGGCCATCGCCCAGCTGCGGCACATACACGCCAAACTGGTGGCCCGAGTACACCGAGGCATGGCTCGGATAATCCGGCCACGGCGCGTTACCTGCCATCAAGGCAAGAAACTCAGGGCTGGCCAGCGTCTCGGCATCAAACCCCAGCTCGGCCGCCAAGGGCTGCGACACATGCAGCAGCTCAATGTCCGGTAGTGGGGTAGTGGGGATAGGGTAGTGGTAAGGCTTGCCCAGCAGGGCGTAGCGAGAATTCAGGGCTGGCAGTTTCATACCCCGATTGTCTCATGCAGTCATCCAGCAAAAAACTGCGCTGGCAGTGGGGCTTAAGTCAGCCTACTGGCCAAGGGCTCAGGCAAACGTCGAGATATACAACTGCTCAACCTGCTCACGCGCCCACGGGGTTTTGCGTAGAAATTTCAGGCTGGACTTGATCGATGGATCGCTTTTGAAGCAGTTGATATTGATCTTACGGGCAAGGGCATCCCAACCATAGTGATCGACGAGCTCGGTGACGATGCGTTCTAGGGTGATGCCGTGGAGAGGGTTTTGTGGTTGTTCGTTAGGCATAACGTTGGAGGTAAGGGGCTGCGGCGCGAACGCGAACGACCGGAGAAGCCACGCTGGTTCCGTAGTCCCGCTTAACCGAAGGGTTGGGCATCTCAATCACAAGGATCCCGTGCGAATCCACTGAATTAATCGCCCCACAGTGCAGTCGTAGAGAATGCTAGATAACAAGAAAATAATAGCTAGAAGTGAAGTAACTAGCGGCCAAGGAGAGGTGTCTTCTAGATTGTCGGCCAGTCGCCACTGAACATGATTGACTTCGTTCTTGACTTGGCCAATAGATGAGCTGCAAAGCTTCAGAATGCTTGAAAAGGCTTCCGACTTCATATTCTCGGCGCAAACGCCTTTTAGACAAGGCGCATGCTTTCCATTCAACATTAAGAAAAAGACTTCTTTTTCGATTTCTGTAAGGTCGACCTTGGGCGCAATGCTAAATGGCTTGCCGCTTTCAATAGCCATTTCTGCTACCACTCGTGAGTACTCGTTTTCACTGCTAAGTGCATGCACTACGAAGAACTCTCGCGCAAAACTCTCTTTGCCTCCAAATTGACGTGCTGCACATTCAGTATTTATACGAGTGACGAGACGGGTAGGTGAATTTGGCTCAACTGCATCTTTCCACTCAATGTAGTTCTCGATTTCAATAGGTGATGGGAGCAACGCCATTGCCATCAAAGAACCTATGCTACAAAGAAACAAAATAAACGCCATACGCTTGAGCGGATGATTCAGGCATATTCATATGCGGCAATATGCCCAACGATGGAGATAAGCGGATATCCGCTTGAGCTTTCTGTATGCCTATAGCTGTATCAACGCGCTTATCGCTAACTTTGTATTGTTTTAGGTACGTCGGCGTTGTTAGTGAATTCTCTTTTGCGAGAGACTCTCTTTCGGTTGGAGGTGAGTACCCATAGCCGCTCACTGGCGCGGATATCATTTTCAGTGCCCATCGAACGGCACCAATTATCGTTGCCACGGTGGCTGCAGCGATTGCACTCGAAAGTAGGCTATTACGAGGAAGAGAAACAACAGAATCAGCTATTGCTACAGCAAGAAGCCAAGCCACGAGAGCCGCCAATGGCGAAAAAAGCAAGATCAGGAAACTTTTAAAGGCTGGTTGGCTGATATGTTTTTTTCGTTGAGCCAAAAAATAAATGGCAACTACAGTTGAGCCACAAAGTAAGAGAAGGGTTATATCAGCAATCGACTTTTCATCCATACTCAATTCCTTTAAGGCACTAATGCCGGCGGAGCGTCCCTCTTGACCGAAGGGTTCGGTGTCACTTGTATAAGTCCTGACGCCATTGCGCAAGTAGTGGAACCAGATGTCGAACCCTAGGTTGATGAGGGCGCACGAGCTCATAGAGAGCATTCATTACTACATACGATGAGTCGACATCAACCCCAAGGCTGTCTATCAGGTCCGCAGTGTCTTTTGGTCGACCGGATAAAGGTTGCTTCCACTCTGGTACATGCTTCCAGTAGTTTGCAACTGCATCGATGAGCGTGGCGATCGATTGGCCGCACCCATGGCGAGGGCCAAAATTTAGAGCATCTTTTTTAGCTCGGCCGGACATCGACACTGACTCGGTGATATACGTCTGGCACGCGACAATCCCGAAGCCTGCTAGGTATTCGCTTCTGTCATATATGCCGTCAGCGTCAGGATCAGTACTTTGCTGCGCTCGCTCGTCGAGCAGGTCTAGTTTTGAGTCGACGAGCGCCGCAGCGTCACTCAAGCACGAGAGGTCAAACTCATCCATCGCGGCCAGTATGTCCATCGTGGCGCCTAACGTTGGAGGTAAGGGGCTGCGGCGCGAAAGCGAACGACCGGAGAAGCCACGCCGGTTCCGCAGTCCCGCTTGACCGAAAGGTTAGGTCGTTTAATCACCATCAATTACCTCAGCGATCTTTCGGAGAGAACCGCCAGAAACGGCGAAGTCATCGCCCAGCTCTTTCTCGACCGGATAAGTGCCAGAAGACTTTTCTTCGCGGCGGTGGACTCCCAAGACCACAATGGCTCCAACGAAAGGAAGGAGCCATACAAGTAAGAGCTGCGCTACCTTCTGCGGTTTTTCGGAGAGCGTATCTCGCCAAACCAAAAGAGTGGCTTTGACATTGAGCCAGAGCGGAACTGTAACGACGGCAATTAGCAACGCGATGTCCATGCGCCTAGACCTAACGTGAAGTAGACAACACTAAAACCGCTTTATGTGCCCTACAAAAACGACAATAAAGGGTGTGAGTAACTAAGGCTTTTTTCATTTCTTCAGTAACTTAGCTGCTTTTTAGTAGGACCTAAAATTGTCGTGCAAACCGGACACGGTTTCGCCTTCCAATTGGCGGTTTATGTCATTCGCTTACGTGTGACTATATGTGAATGTGAAACAAAAAATCCAGCCGCAGCTGGATTTTTTGTTTTCGGATGCCGATTATTAGATGGCGTGTAATCAGTGGCTGTGCGCGTTATGTCGGTTCGAACAGATTCAGCACGCCATCTAGTCCGCTGTAGTTAAGCGCGACGCTGGCCTTGGCTTGTGTCGCGGGCTTGGCGTGGTAGGCCACTGAGAGGCCGGCTTCAGCCATCATCAGCAGATCATTGGCGCCGTCGCCGATGGCGATGACTTGGTCTTTCTTGATATCGAGTTCTTTGCACAGCTTGACGATGCGTTCGGCCTTGGCGTGGGCATCGACAATCTTGCCGATGACTCGGCCTGTGATCTTGCCGCCGGAAATTTCGAGTTCGTTGGAGGTGGCAAAGTCGAAGCCAAGTTCGATACGCAGGCGCTCGGTGAAGTAGGTGAAGCCGCCGGACAGGATGGCAGTACGCAGGCCCGCTTGCTGCGCGGCTTGCAGCAGCTCCTTAGCGCCGGGGGAGAGCTGCACGCGCTCGGTATAGACCTGCGCCAGCACGCGTGCGTCCAACCCTTCCAGTAACGAAAGGCGGCGGCTAAGGCTGTCTTTGTAGTCAATCTCGCCGCGCATGGCGGATTCGGTCACCGAGGCGACGGAGTGTTTCTTGCCAGCAAAGTCGGCTAGTTCATCAATACATTCAACCGTGATCAGCGTTGAATCCATATCAAAGGCGATCAGCCGGTAGTCGCTGAGCTTTTTGCCCTGCGGCACAAACGCCCAGTCCAACTTTTCGTTGGCGAGGAGGCGCTTGATGTCGTCGTTGAAATCTTCGGTAGCCTGCGCGCCAATCAGGCGAACCACCTTGGGTGGCAGAGGTTTGACGGCGGTGGCGCCAGTCGCCGCGACGCAACGGTCGAGCAGGAAGGTGGGGATGCCACCGCCCTGGATAACAAGATCTGTTGCGTCGTGGGGTGTCATTAGGCTTGCCTTGGATTGAGCACGCCCTTGAGCGATGCGTGCATGTCGAGAATGGCTTGTTCGGTGGTGTCCCACGCGATGCAGCCATCGGTTACCGAGCAGCCGTACTTGAGTTGCGACAGATCGGCGGGGATAGGTTGGTTGCCTGCTTCGATATTGCTTTCGATCATGAAGCCGACGATGGATTGGTTGCCAGCGCGGATCTGGTTCACGCAGTCGCGCAGCACCAGCGGTTGCAGCTCAGGCTTTTTGTAGCTGTTGGCGTGCGAGCAATCGACCACCAAATTGCGCGGCAGCTTGGCCTTGGCAATGGCGTTCTCGGCCAGCGTGATGCTGACGGTGTCGTAGTTCGGGCGGCCGCCGCCGCCACGCAGCACAACATGGCCGTAGCGGTTGCCACGCGTGCGCACAATGGCGGTGGTGCCTTGGGCATTCACGCCAAGGAAGCTGTGCGGGTTGGACGAGGAGATGATGGCGTTGATGGCCACATCCATATCGCCATCGGTGGCGTTCTTAAAGCCCACTGGTGTGGACAAGCCCGACGACATTTCGCGGTGGGTTTGCGATTCGGACGTGCGTGCGCCAATGGCCGTCCACGCGATCAGGTCGCCCAGATATTGCGGCGAGATGGGGTCAAGCGCTTCGGTCGCGGCGGGCAGGCCAAGCTCATTGACCTTGAGCAGGAAGTCGCGGCCCTTTTGGATGCCTTCTTCAATACGGAAGCTGTCGTCCATGTAGGGGTCGTTGATGTAACCCTTCCAGCCGGTGGAGGTGCGCGGCTTTTCAAAGTAGACGCGCATCACGATATAGACCGTGTCTTTGACTTTGTCGGCCAGCACTTTGAGGCGGCGCGCATAGTCGAGGCCCGCAACCGGGTCGTGAATGGAGCAGGGGCCGACGACCATAAAGACACGCGGGTCCTTGCGGTCGAGGATGGCTTCCAGCGTGCGGCGGCCTTCGACCACGGTCTTGGCGGCGGCTTCGGTCAGTGGCAGCTTGGCGTGCACCTCGGCGGGCGAGGGCATGACGGTCAGCGATTCGATATTCAGGTTTTCGGTGTTCTGCATGGCAAGTACGTCAGGCCCTTGTGTTGGCCGGAGCTGTCTTGTTATTCAATGGATGCCTGATTGTACCGCGTGGCAGGCACCGCCCCCAAGCCATGCGGCGTAATGGCGGGCATAGCTGTTGGCTATGTGGGCGAGATATGGACTAAGCTGGTGGCTTGTTTGTTTTCCCCACGGGAATTTCCTCATGAGCCATTTCACTCCTCTTTCAGCACTCCTCGGTGGTTTGCTGATTGGCGGCGCGGCCAGTCTGTTTTTGTGGCTTAACGGTCAAATTGCTGGCATCAGCGGCATCAGTCGGGGCTTGTTGCAGCCCACACGTGGACAGGTGTTGTGGCGCTTTCTTTTCCTCGCAGGGTTGGTGGTGGGCGCTGCGGCTTGGTATGTGGTGTCTCCAGCGCCGGTGGCACGGGAGGGCTTCCCCACGAGTTGGTTGATCATCGGTGGCGTGTTGGTGGGCTTTGGTTCATCGCTGGGCAGCGGCTGTACTAGCGGGCATGGCGTATGTGGCCTTGGGCGTTTGTCCTTGCGCTCGCTGGTCGCGACATTGGTTTTTCTGTCCACCGGCATCCTCACCACCTATGTGGTGCGTCATCTGCTGGGAGGCCAGTGAGCGGCTGGGATTTTGTTTGGCTTGGGGCTTGCCGTGTCAGGCATGACCAACCCAGACAAGGTGCTTGGCTTTTTGGATGTCACCGGCGACTGGGACCCCAGCCTGTTGTTCGTGCTGGGTGGGGCGGTGAGTGTGACGCTCGTTAGCTTCCGTTTTATCTTGCGCCGCCCGGCACCGGTGTTGGCACCTGCGTTTCAGTTGCCAACGAGCAAGGCCATTGATGCACCGCTGATTATTGGCGCTGTGTTGTTTGGCGCTGGCTGGGGCTTGAGCGGTTATTGTCCGGGGCCGGGGCTGGCCTTGTTGGCGGCACCGGGTAATCAGGAACTCTGGCTGTTTGTACCCGCCTTGTTTGCAGGCCAAGCGCTGTTCCTGCTCTGGCGGCGGTTCTTCCCGCAGTAAGCGAGAAGGGCAAGCGCCACGCGGCTTGCCTTAGAGCTGCTTGCGCTCTTTCTGGTAGGTGTCGTAGTCGGTGCCGCGCCTCATGCAGGCGTCGTAGTCTTGCTTGTTCACCAACTGGCTGCATTGGCTGCCCTGAAACAACTGACCAGCGTAATAAGCCTGCTGGTTAGTGCAAGCTGAGAGCAGCATCAGTAGCCCTGCGTATGCAATGCGCTTCATTGGCCTGCCTTCAAACAAAGGATTGGCTCATGGCCGCGATCATGTAGCCGTGGTCGAGTACGCCTGCGCTTTCGCGGATGCTGTGCATGGCCCACATGGGGTTACCAACGTCCACACTGGGGATGCCCAAACGCGAGGCAACGATGGGGCCGATGGTGGAGCCGCAGCCAAGATCGGTGCGGTGCGAGTAGTTCTGCACCGGCACGCCGGCTTGCTCGCAGAGCTGCGTGAAACGTGCAGCGGTATCGGCGCTGGTGCTGTAGCGCTGGTTGGCATTGGTCTTGATGACCGGGCCGCTGTTCACCAACACGCGGTGACAGGGCTCATAAGCCGCCGGGTAGTTGGGGTGCCAGGCGTGTGCCATGTCGGCGCTGATAAAGAAGCTGTTGGCAATCGCGCAGCGCTGCGCTTCGGTATCCAAACCCAGATTGTGCGAGAGACGGGTGATGACGTCCGACACAAAGCTACCGCCGGCACCGGCGGCGCTCTCGCTACCCACTTCCTCATGATCAAACAGGGCGACCATACAGGTGGCTTGCGGCGCGTCGCTGATCAGTAGCGCAGTGAGCGCGGCGTGGCAGGACGCTAGATTGTCGAGCTGGCTGTTGGCGATGAATTCGAGTTCAGGGCCCCAGAAGCTACCGGGTTGCGTGTCGTAGGTGCAGATTTCCCAATTGAGAATATCCGTCGCCTCAATTTCCAAATGCTCGGCCAGCAGACCTCGGAACTTGCCGTCTGAATCAATGTGCTGTTCGGCCATGGCGAGGAGCAGCGGGAGTTCATTCTGCTTGTGCAGCTTGAGGCCGTTTTCGTTCACATCGCGGTTCATGTGAATGGCGAGATTGGGCAAACGCACCAGCGAGCGGTTGAACTTCAACAAACGGGCTTCATGCCCAGCAGCGGTACGCACATTCACGCGCCCAGCGAGGCTAAGGTCGCGGTCAGCAAAAGTGGCGAGGATGGGGCCGCCGTACACTTCAACGCCGAGACGCACCAAGCCATCTGCAGCGTGGGGTGCTTTGGGCTTGAGACGCAGTCCGGGTGAGTCCGTGTGTGCGCCGATCATGCGCAGGCCTGTTTTCTCAAGGCTGTCGCTCCCCACCACAAACGCAATGATGGATGAACCGCCGCGAATCACGTAGTAACGCCCACCCGCTTTGACCGACCAGCGCTCGCCTTCTTTCAGCTCGCTGAAGCCTTGCGCGTCCAGCCGTTGGCGCGTGCTGTCCACCACATGCCAAGGGCTAGGGCTGGCATCGATGAAAGCGAGCAGGTCTTCGGTGAGCTGGCGAACGGCAGGAGCGATGATGGGCATGATGTGAGCAGCAAGAAAGGAAGCAAAAGATGAATCGGAATGAAAAACGGGGCTGTCAGCATTATAGCGACAGCCCCGTGCTTACTTGCAGCCGTGGTGGGTTAGACCCTAAAGCCACTCACCTCAAGTTCAAGCGAGCGTGCTAATTCCTCAAGCTGGCTGGCGGAACTGGCGATACCTTGCGTTGCTTCACTGTTGTTTTGAGCGAGGCTGGCAATTTGTTCAACATTCTGCACAATTAGCTCGGTTGCCTGTGTCTGTTCCTCCAACGCATAGGCAATATCGCGGACTGCTGCAATTACCTCGTCAGCTCCGTTCCGTATCTGGCCAATGGATTGACCTGCAGCCCGTGCAAGCTCTACACCGCCACCAACACGTGCATTGCCTTGATTCATGCTCAATACAGCTTGTTGCGTGCCGTCATGGATGTTTGTGATCATTGTGCCGATCTGCACGGTTGAGTTGGCAGTACGTTCGGCAAGTTTGCGGACCTCGTCTGCAACCACGGCAAATCCTCGACCAGCTTCGCCTGCACGCGCAGCTTCAATGGCAGCGTTCAACGCCAGGAGATTGGTTTGGTCTGCAATTTCCTTGATCGACGTTACGATCAAGGAAATTTGCTCTGACATTTCCCCCAACTTTTGAATATGCGTTGCAGATTCACCCACGGATGCTGCAATAGCAACCATTTCATCAGCAGCATTCTCGACAATCCGTTTACCGTCGACTGAGGCATTACCTGCTTCTTCAGCCTTAGAGTGTGCTGATCTCGCGTTTGATGAAACATGCTCGATGTTCGCCTGGGCTTCTTCAACTGCGGCAGCCATGGCCGTTGATGATTCACTTTGACGGATCGACGCTTCAGCAACTGTACCGGCGCTGAGTGCCAGTGTTGTAGATAGTCGTTTTACTTCGGTACTACTATTTAGTACGTGTTGGATTGTGCTCTGAAAAACACTGACCAACTCATTGAATGCTGACGCAATCTGGCTCATTTCATCATGACCCGTGGCATCGACACGGCGGGTTAAGTCACGTGTCTGGCGGATGTTGAGGACATTTTCCTTGATTGCGCTGATGGAGCCGGAGATTGAGCGAACCACCATTGTTGTGAGCGTACCGATGATTACAATACACACCAATAGAATGCCCATGAGCTTAAGCGCGGATTGAATGAAGATATCTTTAACATCATCAATGTAGATTCCAGAACCAATGACCCAGCCCCATGGAGTAAAGCCTTCAACATAGGAAATTTTTGGTTGTGGTGTTGGGGCGCCCGGTTTGGGCCAATCGTAGGCGACAAAGCCAGCACCAGCACTGCGTACCGTTTTCACAAACTCACTGAATAAGGCGACACCGTTTGGATCCTTCAAGCTGCTGAGGTCTTTACCATCAAGCTCTGGCTTGATTGGGTGCATGATCATGACGGGCTGCATGTCATTAATCCAGAAGTAGTCATCTTTTTCGTAGCGCAGTGCCCTTACCGCTGCAAGTGCCGCTGCTTTTGCATCCGTTTCGCTCATTGCGCCACTAGTTTGTTTTTCATGAAAATGTTTAACAATACTTGTAGCGACCTGCACCACATGGCGAGTTTTTACTTTTCGATCCTCAAGCAGGTTGTCGTATTCAGAGTAAAGCGAGGTGATGGCAAGAATCAGGAGGCCAGACAACGAAAGAGCTAGGATAAAAATCAGACGGCTATGTATGGTTGAGAGCATCAGTTTTACCTTTTTTAAGGTGACGGGAATATGCGCGCGTTATTATGAAATAGTTTTCTGACTGCTTTCTTAATGGAATTCAGTATTTCACTTTGCTTTGATTTTTATCAAATGATTTTTTTGCTTAGGTAGCCATTTGTCGTTTAGTCGTAGGCGTAGCCAAGGCCGAATATGACCTTGCTGTCAGTCTTCTTGCGGCCGGGGGCGGGGTCGCTTTCCCAGTCCACATTGAGTTGTGCGAGTGCGTGAAAGCCTCGGCTGAGTGGAAAGCGCAATCCACTGCGGGTTTGCAGCAGGGTGGAGGCTTTATCGCTCAGGCCCCGGTAGCCGTCTTGCATGTGAAAGACTTCGATACCGGTATCGATCAGCTTGTGTTCAAAGTCGATGTGCCAGCCAAATGCAGCAAATCGTTCAGTACCGGCAATGTAACGATCCACGTTGACTACATCGATACCACCCTTGAGTGACAGTTGTGTGGTCTCGGTATCGTAGAGCTGGTAGCCGTAACCACCACCGGCGACAGTCCGCAGGTTGATATCGCGAAAGCGGTCTTGCTGCAACTGGCCGTGGGTGTAGAGAAACTCTTGCTTGGTGTAGAAGTGATCGTAGCTGCCGTAGATACGTCGCGTGTCATCGGCCTT
>LNDZ01000004.1 GCA_001464495.1 Betaproteobacteria bacterium Ga0074130 | reverse complement strand
GTCACGCTGGTCCGACTGATGAGTTTGATTTTGAGTGATGCCGAAACAGCGGACCTGGAGGCTGCCTTCAAGCAACATCCGGGGCTGACCATGAACCTACTCAAGCTCACCAACTCAGTTTCAACGGGTGTGAAGATGAAGGTCACATCCTTGCGGCATGCAATTACTGTTTTGGGACGTCGTCAGTTGCAGCGCTGGCTGCAACTGGTCCTCTATACCAGCCAAGAAGCTGGCAGCGCTATTCCGGGGCCACTCATGCATCTAGCTGCAACGCGCGGCAGATTTCTGGAGCTGCTTGCCGAGCGGATGCCCAAAGTAAATCGAGACTTCGAGGACAACGCCTTTATTACCGGCATCATGTCGCTGATGCCGACGTTGATGAGCGCAAGTATGGAAGATATCTTGCAAGGTATGCCCCTCGACCCTTCCATCATGAATGCATTGTTGGCTTACGAAGGCGAGCTGGGCACTATGCTTGCCCTCGCACAAGCATTGGAATCAGTAGACCCCGACAGCTGTCAATCACTCACAGCCATGCTGCATCTGGACGCTGAGGCAGTAAATACCTGCCAAAGCCAAGCACTCGCTTGGGCTGGAAATATTGGGATTGAAACCTCGTAGTACGCTAACAAGCAACTAACACTCAAACTGCATGGCCTAGCTTGCCATGCAGTTTGAGTGGCACTACATTCAGCCATTCACCCTAATCGGCTTAGCGCTTGATGAGGCTGCCTCGGTTGTAATCCTTATCCCCTGGCATCAGGGTCCTGGTGCCAGGTATCCAGCCGCCCTGTGCGTCCACCGGACGCACCTTATTTTCTGGGAACTGCTCAGCCACCTTCTTGGCTTCGGCGGCCTTTGCCACATCGACAAACTCCCACTTGCCCGTTGGGTATAGCATGACCTTTTCGCCCTTGGCGGTCGTCGCTTCGATGGGGGTACGATCTAACGTGTCGGCTTGTGCCTGAAATGCTGCTGCCAGTACTAAGGTCATCACAAGAATCTTGTTCACAACATTTCTCCAGTTACGCATCAAGAACAAGGGCGGCTTGATAGCCGCCCTTTTGAATCATCTTACAGCTTTTGCTGAACCCAGCCTTGCACCGAAGCTAAGGCCTGCGGCAGCGCGCTGGCATCCGTACCACCCGCTTGCGCCATATCAGGACGGCCACCGCCCTTGCCACCAATCTGCTGTGCGACAAAGTTAACCAGTTCGCCGGCCTTCACCTTAGCGGTGAGATCGGGGGTGACGCCTGCAATCAGGCTCACCTTACCGTCATTCACTGCAGAGAGTAGGATCACAGCACTCTTGAGCTTATCCTTGAGCTTGTCGAGTGTCTCACGCAGGGCCATGGCATCAGCTCCCTCGATATTGGCTGCCAAGACATTCGCCCCTTTTATATCAACTGCTGACGAAACAATTTCATCACCTTGAACCGATGCAAGACGACCCTTGAGTGTGGCCAACTCGCGCTCAAGGCGGCGGACCTGATCCAATACGCCAAGGACTCGATCATGAACAGCAGTTGGAAGAACCTTGAGCGTCCCTGCTACCCCTCCAAGCTCAGCCTCCATTTGCTGTACGTAATGAAGTGCATTCTGGCCTGTAACAGCTTCGACACGGCGTACGCCCGCAGCCACCCCTCCCTCGGCAATAATTGAAAAGAAGCCAATGTCGCCGGTGCGCGCAACATGGGTACCGCCACACAGCTCTTTAGAAGTGCCAATGGAAAGCACACGCACTTCATCGCCGTACTTTTCGCCGAACAGCATCATGGCGCCCGATTTCTGCGCGGCATCAATCGGCATTACCTCCGCCGTGGTCGCGGCGTTTGACAGAATTTCGGTGTTCACGATGGCCTCGATGCGGCGAATTTCCTCATCTGTCACTGGCTGATTATGTGCAAAGTCGAAACGGGTTTTGTCCGAATCCACCAGCGAACCCTTCTGCTGCACGTGGGTGCCCAACACTTCGCGCAGGGCCTTATGCATCAGGTGCGTCACAGAGTGGTTGCGCGCAGTTGCGGCACGCGCAGCAACATCCACACGCGCCTGAACTTCGCTCCCCACCGTCAGCTTGCCGGTAGACAACACACCATGGTGACCGAACACGGCAGCTTGAATCTTGAGCGTGTCTTCTACAGTAAAGATGCCAGCGCTACCCTTGAGCAAGCCCTGATCACCCACCTGACCACCAGACTCGGCATAGAACGGCGTGTCGTCGAGCACGACCACGCCGGTATCGCCTTCTACCAGCTCATTCACCGGCGCACCGTCCTTGTACAGCGCCAACACCTTGGCCTTGGTCTCCAGCTTTTCGTAGCCGTGGAAATGGGTTTCCGGACCGCTGTAATCTAGGGCGGTACTCATCTTGAACTTGCCAGCAGCGCGGGCTTGCTCCTTCTGGCGTGCCATGGCGGCGTCGAAGGCGGCGCTATCCACGGTGACTTCACGTTCGCGACAAATGTCAGCGGTGAGGTCCAGTGGGAAGCCATAGGTATCGTGCAGCTTGAAAGCTGTCTCACCGTTGAAAATCTTGCTACCGGCCTTTTCCAGATCGGCAAGTTCTGCTTCGAGGATGGCCATGCCATTTTCAATGGTGGCGAAGAAGCGGTCTTCCTCAAGCTTGAGAATGTCGGTGACCTTCTTCTGCTCGGTCTTCAATTCTGGGTAAGCATCGCCCATCTGCTCGACAAGGTCCGGCACCATCTTGTGGAAGAAGGCAGCACGCGCACCCAGCTTGTAGCCGTGGCGGATGGCGCGACGGATGATGCG
>LNDZ01000003.1 GCA_001464495.1 Betaproteobacteria bacterium Ga0074130 | reverse complement strand
GAAACCCAAGCCGATGAAGTCATTGCCGCCTATGCCCCGCACCTCTCGCTCCGAGTTGGCGCAGTCCATGAGGGTTGGGTTCGCTTAGAAGGAAACAAACCTGCATGATGCTAACGCGCTGCCCTAGTTGCACCACGACCTTCCGAGTTACACCGGAACAGGTCAAGGCGCGCCACGGGCAAGTGCGGTGTGGGCGCTGTCAGCATGTATTCGATGCGATTGAGTTTTTAGTTGATGCTGCAACGGTCAACACAGCCATTTCCTCTGCCAGACCCGGCGAGCCAGAACTTGTTGTTGAGGAAACTGCACCAGCGACCATTGACGTCAGCACCGCCAGCCTTCTTGTTGCAGATGCCACGCCCAATGAGAGTGCAGAGGCCACCGAACTGCCGCCTGACGAGCCTGCCGATACAAGCGTTGCTGAAGAGATCGCGCACGAAGAAGCTGAAGTAGTTCCAGCGTCTGAGGACGAGCAGACACCCGACGATCCGCCCAGCGTGTCCGAATCCAGCCAAATCCTGCTCCAAACACCGCAGCCTTCCCCGCTGTCTGCTGGCTACTTGCGGGCAACAGAGGCTGCACGCACACCACGCTGGCCATGGTGGCTTGGGGTTGGTTTTACCTTAATTGCATTAATCTTGCAGGCAACACTCCACTACCGCACGGATCTGGCAACCAAATACCCAGCGGCTCGCCCATGGCTTGAGGAGTTATGCGCCCACGCTCACTGCGTAGTTGAACTGCCGAGCAACCCGGACTTGGTCAGCATCGAGGCCTCTGACCTGCACCCTGGCCGCAAGGGCGAGCTTGAGCTGACGGCAACGCTGAAAAATCGTGCTGATTACACGCAAGCTTGGCCGCATCTTGAGTTGACCTTGACCGATGGCATTGATAAACCTATCGTGCGCAAGATCATCACGCCAAACGAATATTTACCGCAGCCGGGGCTTGAAGCCACAGGTTTCGCTGCCAACAGTGACCAGTCCGTACAACTGGCGCTAGACCCCGGTACACTGCCTGCTGCAGGCTATCGCCTCTACCTGTTCTATCCATAACAAGTTTTAAACCACAGTTTCAACCCCAACAAGGAGATACAGATGTCCAATGTCACACTCGGCGGTCACGCCGTTACCCTCGCCGGTAACTTCCCTAAGGTTGGCGATACAGCCCCGGATTTCAACCTGGTTGCAGGCAGCCTCAAGGACAAGACGCTCGAAGCCTTCGCCGGCAAGCGCAAGGTTCTGAATATCGTTCCTAGCCTCGACACCCCGACCTGCGCCACCTCGACCCGCAAGTTCAACGAAGCCGCTGCCGCCCTTGAGAACACCCAGGTATTGGTGATCTCGGGTGACCTGCCGTTTGCACAAGGCCGTTTCTGCACCACCGAAGGTATCAAGAACGTGTTCGCACTGTCGGCCTTCCGTGACGCGAATTTCGCCAAGAACTACGGTGTTGCAATTGTTGACGGCCCACTCGCTGGCCTCACTGCACGCGCCGTGGTTGTTCTCGACGAAAGCAACAAGGTGATCTACACCCAGCTCGTTTCAGAAATCAAAGACGAGCCAGATTACGACGCTGCACTGGCTGCACTGAAGTAATCACGCGTACCCAAGGTCGCGGCGTGCAAACGTCGCGACCTTTTTTATTTGCCCAACAACTGTAGAGATAGCCGATGAAAAGCCTGATTTGCGGATCGATCGCTTACGACAGCATCATGGTCTTCCAAGACCACTTCAAGAACCACATCCTGCCGGATCAGATTCACATTCTGAATGTGTGCTTTTTCGTGCCGGAAATGCGCCGTGAATTTGGTGGCTGCGCCGGCAATATCGCCTACAACCTCAAATTGCTGGGTGGTGATCCCGTCATCATGGCCACGGTTGGCGATGACAGTGCGCCGTATATGTCTCGCTTGCAGTCACTGGGGCTCGATGCCAGCCATGTGCGCCAAATCGAAGGCACCTTCACTGCGCAAGCCTT
>LNDZ01000002.1 GCA_001464495.1 Betaproteobacteria bacterium Ga0074130 | reverse complement strand
ACCAGCTGCCCGGGGCCGTGATAGGTGATCTGCCCACCCCGGTCGATGTTGACCACCGGAATGTCGGTGGCACCGAGCAAGTGTTCAGCTTTGCCCGCCAGCCCTAGGGTGAATACTGGCGGGTGTTCCAGCAACCAAACCTCGTCTGGTGTGTTGGCATTGCGCTGGGTGGTGAACTCGCGCATCGCCTGCAAAGTTGGCGCATAGGCGACTTGTCCCAGCTCACGAAACTGCATCGGGTTCAGAGCACAACCTTTACCATCGGATGCGCTGTCAGCGCACGGTACAAGTCGTCGAGCTGTTCTTGCGACACTGCTCGAATCGTATAGGTCAGGCCGACGTAAGTGCCTTTGCTTGAGGGGCGTACTTCAATCGTGCTTGGATCATGGTCAGGCGCATGTTGCTGAACCACCAGGGTGATTGTCTCCAGCATGTCCGGATGATTGTGGCCCATGATCTTGATTGGGAAATCGGTGGGGAACTCAAGCAAAGGCTTGTGATCGTTTTCGCTCATGGTTTTTCTCCGTGCATCACTGTGCGTTTGTAATCCTGATACCAGTCGATCATGTGTTGCGTCACTGGGCCCGGTTGACCGTTGCCTACAGGTTTGCCATCCAGCACTGTGATGGGCAGTACCTCGCGAGTGGATGAGGTCATCAGCAGCTCATCGGCACTGCGGACTTCGGCATCGGTGATTTCACAAACACGATGCGGGAGCTGGTGCATGACTGCAAGCTCCAGCACAACGTCGTAGGTGATGCCGGGCAGCATCAGGTGGTTTTTAGGGGGGGCCAGCAGCGTGCCGTTACGCACTACGAAGATGTTGGCGGCGGCGCCTTCGGTTAG
>LNDZ01000001.1 GCA_001464495.1 Betaproteobacteria bacterium Ga0074130 | reverse complement strand
CCCACGCCCTGCGTGCGTAGCGCAGCAGCCGGAGGCGTCAGTGGCTCGCTGAAGACCAGCACGGTAGGAACGACGGTGGCTGGAAACGCGTGATTGCGCACTGCCATTTCGCCACGCGTGACCTGAATGCAGACTTGTTGATCTGCACTTTCTGATGCGGCAATGACCCGTTCGATGATGCTGATCCACTCACTACGACTATGCGGGTTCTGTAGCCGAATACCTTCCAGGCTCGCGGCCAGACGGTCCAGATGTTCCTCAATACGGAACGGACGACGCGAATAAACTGGGATGACCTCATAAATGCCGTCACCAAACAGAAAGCCACGATCCATGACCGAAACGCGGGTTTCGCTCAGGGGCTTGATTTCTCCGTTGAGGTAGGCAGCGCTCATGATCTCGTTTTACTCAAAGAACAGCAGGATGGCGCCCCACAGGCGCCCCAGTAGCCCGGCAACCGGAACCTCGTCCAGTGCCTGCACGGCAAACTCACCCAGCGGCTTGCCATCGATTGAGACCTTGAGTGTGCCGACGCGCTGGCCCACTTGCAGTGGCGCAATCAGCGGCTGTTGGCTGACCAGTTCAACCTTGAGACGTTCAGCTGCACCCTTCGGTAATGAGAGTACGAAGTCTTGCGTGAAGCCTGCCTTGACCGTGCGTTGCGAGCCCTTGAAAACCTTCAGCGCTGAGAGCGCCTGCCCCTTGGGATAGAGGCGCACCGCATCGAAATTTTGGAAACCGTAGTTGAGTAGCTTGAGCGACTCCTGCGCGCGTGCATTATCGGAGGCAGTTCCCACCACGACCGAGATCAGGCGGCGCGGGCCGCGCAGGCTGGACGAAATCAGGCAGTAACCTGCTGCCTCAGTGTGGCCAGTCTTGACGCCATCCACGCTGGGGTCGAGCCAGAGAAGACGGTTGCGGTTCGGTTGCGTGATGTTGTTGTAGCGGAATTCCTTCTGCGAGTAGAGCGGATAGAACTCGGGGAAGTCGCGGACCAAGGCTGAGGTCAGCGTGGCAAGGTCACGCACGGTGGCGTAGTGCTGCGGATGTGTGAGGCCGGTGGCATTGGCAAACTGGGTGCCCTTGAGGCCAAGACGCTGTGCCTCACGGTTCATCAACTCAACAAACTTGGCTTCTGACCCGGCAATGATTTCGGCCAAGGCAATACAAGCATCGTTGCCCGATTGCACGATCATGCCGCGAAGCAGCTCGTCAACTGTGACTGGCTTGCGCGGTTCGATGAACATCTTGGATCCGTCGGTTTTCCAAGCTTGCTCGGAGACAGGCACGGCCTGATCTTGCTTGAGGACGCCCTGTTTGATGGCCGAAAAAGCCAGATAGGCGGTCATCAGCTTGGTCAGCGATGCGGGTTCGATCCGGGTATCCGGGTCTTGTGCGGCGAGGACCTGGTTGGTGCCGTTATCAATTAACAGCCAAGCTTTGGCAGCAAGGGCAGGGGGTGGGGCGGATTGTGCCAGCGCACTCCAAGACAACAGGGAGGCGAGCAAAATCAAGCAAAGGGAGCGAATCGGATACATGGCGGCTCAACAGATACAAAGGACAAAGTATACCGTGATGGACCGCAGCCTCCCGGCTTGGTTCAGCGCATCAGGATGGTAGGTTTGCTTCCCGTCGCCGCACGGATCCGTTCTGCATGGCTTTCGGCTTCAGCGCGATCACGGAACGGCCCCGCCTGAACACGCATGACATTACCGCCGGGTTCAAGCCGGAGGCGGTCTGCCAGCCAGTCGAACTCGCGGGCAATATGGCTGCGGAAGGCCTCCGCGTTGTCGGGATTGCCGAAGGCGGCCAGTTGGATGTAAGCGCCCGAGGCGGCTGGGCCGGCGGGCGTTATCGGCGTTACGGTCACGGTGTCGCTCACTACAGGCTTGCTGGTGGCTGCAGGTTCGCTGGCGCTTGCGATGGCTGTATCTTGATTTGGATGGAGCAGTTCCACGGTCACGCGGCTGCTGCCATTACCGATATAGCCGAGCTTCCATGCGGCGGTGTAGGAGAGGTCGATGATGCGATTGGCAAGAAAGGGGCCGCGATCATTCACCCGCACGACAACGCTCTTGCCCGTCGCTTCGCTGGTGACGCGAACGTAGGAGGGAATCGGTAGTGTTGGGTGAGCCGCCGTCATGCCATACATGTCGTAGGGCTCGCCACTGGAAGTCTTCTGACCGTGAAACTTCTTGCCGTACCAACTGCCGATCATGGGGGTGTAGCTTTTGCCGAGCACGTTGTAAGGACGGTTGGCAAAGCGATGCAGCGGTTCCACGCGTGGTACCGCATCGGGTATTGCGGCCAGCATCTCGGGTGGCGGCTCGTTATCGCCAGGGCCATCGTCGAGGTAATAGCCGCCACCTCGCTTGGTGACAGGCTTATCTGCCGGCTTTGCAATGTTTGCAACGGGGGCGATGGTCTCGTTGCGCGCTTCGACAGGGCGTGGAGGTTGCGAGCCGCAGGCAGCAAGCAACAAGGGCAGCAGGGCAAGCAAGAGGCGGCTGATCATTTTTGCAAAAGCATGCGATTGCGGTGGATCGACATCAAGATGCCGATGCCGATTGATAACGTAACCAGTGCAGTGCCACCGTAGCTCATGAAAGGAAGTGGCACTCCAACCACCGGCAGAATGCCTGACACCATGCCCATATTCACAAAGGCATAGGTAAAGAAAATCATGCTGATGGCGCCGGCCATGAGGCGCGAAAACAGGGTGGCGGCATTGGCTGCGATCATGAGACCCCGGCCAATCAACATTGCATAGATCGTCAGCAGAAACAGATTGCCGAGCAGACCGAGTTCCTCCGACAGCACCGCAAGGATAAAGTCGGTGTGGCGTTCCGGAATGAATTCCAATTGGGTCTGCGTGCCTTGCCCCCAGCCTTTACCAAAAAAGCCGCCGGAGCCAATAGCAATTGTGGATTGGATGATGTGGAAACCCTTGCCGAGCGGGTCTGTCTCTGGGTCGAGCAAAGTTAGAATGCGATGACGCTGATAGTCATGGAGCATTGTCCATGCCACCGGTGCGCTGGCGAGAGCGCCGACCACCAGACCGATGATGATCTTCCAAGGCAGGCCAGCAAAAAAGATGACGTAAAACCCTGCCGCAAAAACGAGGATAGCGGTACCTAAATCCGGTTGGCGTGCAATCAGTGCGGTCGGGATCATCAGTAATATGGCCGCAATACCAAAGTCGCGCAGACGCATGTGGGCTTCATATTTCTGGAAGTACCAAGCCAGCATTAGGGGCATTGCGATCTTCAACAGCTCGGAGGGCTGGATGCGCATGAAGCCGACATTGAGCCAACGTCGTGCGCCCTTCGAAATATCACCGAATAAAGCAACGCAAATCAGTAGGAATACGCCCCCAATGAAGATGGGCGGCGCCAGTTGCATGAGCCGCTGCGGTGGAATTTGAGCCATGACACGCATCACCAACAGTGCGACCAGTGTGTTCAGTAACTGGTTGTCGGCACGCTCGGGTGAGGCACTGTAAACGGCCAAGAAGGCAAAGATAAACAGAATGCCCGTCAGCAGCATCAGGATAGGATCAATGGGCGCAATCAGCCGCTGTATCCACTGGCGAAGGATGTTCATTCGTTGGACTCCTTGGCGGCCTCATCGCGAGGTGCTGGCGCAGCTGGCACCTTGCCCAGCAGGTAGTAATCGAAGACTTGACGTGCGATAGGGGCAGCAGCTTGGGCACCGAACCCCCCGTTTTCGACCAAGACAGCTAGGGCGATGGTTGGTTTGTCAGCCGGCGCAAAGGCGATGAAGAGGGCATGGTCACGAAGCTCTTCCTTGGTTGCATGGTGCCCCTTGTACTCTGCGCCCTTGAGCGAGAACACCTGCGCTGTTCCTGTCTTGCCCGCCGCAACATAACCGGCATTGGCAAAGGCGCGCGCACCTGTGCCTTCAATATTCACCCCAACCATGGCTTTCTTGATGGTTTCGATATTCTCGAGCTTGTACGGTAGGGTCTTAAGTGGCTGCGGCTCGATCAGGCGCTTGGCGCCGCTGCGAGTATCTGTCACGTACTTGACCAAGTGCGGCTTGAACATAACCCCATTGTTGGCCAGCGTGGCGGTCGCATTGGCAAGCTGAATCGGGGTGTAGGCGTTATAGCCTTGGCCAATCCCGATCGAGATGGTTTCCCCGGCATACCATTTCTGTTGTTCCGGTTTCTTGAATCGCTCTTTCTTCCATTGGGTTGAGGGGAGGATGCCTTTTGCCTCCCCGTCAATATCGACCCCCGTGCGGCTGCCAAACCCTAGCTGACCCATGAAGGCAGCAATATTGTCGATGCCCATATCGTTGGCGAGCAGATAATAGTAAGTGTCGCAAGACTCCACGATCGACTTATACATATCCACCATGCCGTGACCGCCTTTTTTGTCGTCACGGAAGGTGTGATTACCGAAAGTAAAGAATCCGGGATCAGCGATGGCTTGCTCAGGTCGGCGCTTACCTGTTTCTAGCGCGGCGAGTGCCATGAAGGGCTTGTACGTTGAACCGGGCGGGTAGGCGCCGTTGATGGCGCGGTTGACCATAGGTTTGTTGGGTGATTCGTTCAGGTTGCGCCAGCTTTGTGTGTCAATGCCATCTACGAAAACGTTGGGATCGTAGTTGGGCATGGAGACAAAGGCGAGAATACCGCCCGTTTCGGGCTCGATGGCAATCAAGGCGCCCCGGTGATCGCCAAAGGCTTTCTCAGCAACGCGTTGCAGCTTGGCATCGATCGTCAGCGTCAAATTGTTGCCAGCGACTGGTGCTGTCCGCGCAAGGGTACGTACAGCTCGTCCACCGGCATCTACCTCTACTTGCTCAAAGCCAGAAATGCCGTGCAGATCAAGCTCATAACGCTGTTCAAGCCCTGTCTTGCCGAAGTGGTCGGTGCCTCGGTAGTTGAGTTCCTGTCC